>JAZRCT010000040.1:0-88590 GCA_045659905.1 Eubacteriales bacterium
CGAGAATTCTACGTAGTTGCCGTAGGTTTCAACATTGCCCGTAGCATTGATATCCTCTGCGGTAAGCACTCTCGTACCAACCTTGAAGGTGTAATCAGCCACGGTATTCTCACCAAGATAGAAGCGTACTGCGGGATTTGCGCCGAGCACAAAGGTAGCGCCCGTAAGTCCGTCTACTTCGCACTTAGCGCCTGCGGTGTCGATAGCAGCGGTCGATGCGTAGCCGTTAAGCACAGCGTCAATCTCTGCCGATACTGCCGTCTTATCGTCAGCGTTAAAGTAGTTGTATGCGCTTCTGATGTAAGAGAGCATATCCTTAGCGAGCGTCTTTTCGGTAGTGCTAACCTCGGTATCGCTCATTGCGAGAAGCTTCTCTGCGTACTTCACAGTCGAGAAGGTGAAGGTACCGCAAAGCTCAGAGCCTGCTACGGTGAGATTTACAACGAGTTTAAGCTCAGTTGCTGCTTTATCCGCCGAAAGCTCCTTCGTGATAAGGTAGTATCCGTTTACCGCTTCTCCAAGGTCTTGCTTTACGCCGTTAAGTGTTACCTCGCCAAGTCCTGCGTTTTGAGGAAGATAGATATTAAATATAAGGTCAGAATCAAGCGTTACAGACGCCTTAGGCGTAAAGTCGATTCCAACTGCCGCAACGGGAGTAAGAATATAGGTAACGGTGCTGTCGCCTACGCTCTTTTCTACGAACTTAAGTCCGCCGTACTTGGTGGTCGGAGCAGCCACACCCGTCGGAAGCACGAGGGTGGAATAATTGCCGTTTTCGAGTCTTCCAAAGACAAAGCTATCCTTGTCGTCCTTGGTGAAGAACGGCACGCTCTCAGCGCCTGCCGCAGGCAGGAATTCACCGCCGTTGACTGTAACCTTAAAGACAGACTTATTAACGCTGCCGTTGCTGAGCGCAAACACCGTTCCCTTATAGGAGAAGGTACAATCGTTGAATACAGCCTCGGTATAAGTACCC
Organism: Eubacteriales bacterium; assembly: GCA_045659905.1. Taxonomy (GTDB): domain Bacteria; phylum Bacillota; class Clostridia; order Oscillospirales; family CAG-272; genus UBA1740. Next base: position 977 of record JAZRCT010000040.1, read on the forward strand.
TTAGCGGTTTGTGTATTCTGTCCGTTTTCAAAGATCGAGAAGATAAATGCGCCGTCTGCTCTGTCGCATACGAAATCAACGTTATCGAAATCGAAGTTAATCGTAGCAATCTCGGTATTCTGATTTTCGCCGCTTGCGTAGTTGATACAGAAAATACCGAACTTGGTAGAAGAGGACTTATTTACAGTACCGTTCTTGAAGATAATCTTAACAGAGGTCGCCGCAGTATTCTGGAAATAGGTATTTACAAGATACGGGTCGCCCTCCTTGGTGAGAGTAAAGCCCTGAAGGTCTACCGTTATCTCGCCGATTGCGGTCGAGAACTGTCCGTTTGTTACAGCCTTAGCATTGTCAAGAAGCTTGATAGTAGCCTTGCCGCCGCTTGCCGAAGCGGTAACCGCCGTATAAACGGCGTAGGTCCACGAGCCGTGCTTTCCAAGGCTTGCGCCCGATGCGTCGAACACCTCGTAGGGGAGCTTGGTGTTTGCCTGATAGATATGATGCTTATTCGTCGCATCGTAGCTATCGCCTACGAAATAGTAGCTTCCATCGGTGGTGGTAAGCACTCTGGTTTGCGCAGGCTGATTCGTCACGGTGGAGTTGACAACCTGAAGCTTGATAAGCTTACCGTCCTTGCCCGCTCCAAGGTAGACTGCGTTTCCGGTATCCGTACCGTCTGCCGAGTTCTTCGCCTCGTTAAGCGCTGTGTTAAAGAGCTTCCAGTTAGCGTTTGCGTTCGAGGTCTTTATCGTACCGCCGTTAAAGGTCGCTACGACGTCAATCTCGTTGAAGCCCCTATTGCCGTCGTTGCCCACGAACTGGAACATAGTGGTGTTGCTAGGCACGACGGTAAAGTCAAAGATACAGTCGTCAAAGGTAAGATTTGCGTTTATGCCGTAGTGTCCGTCATCTCCTGCACCGGGGTCGCCCCAGCAGTTGAAGAATGCGCCATCGGTATTGTTGCTGGCGGTTGCGCTTTCATACTTAAAGGTGACGTTATCGAACTTAAAGAACATATTTTTGTTCTTTTCCGTAAGCGCAGTCTGGTTAAGCGCTATCGCCCACTTCTGCTTTGAATTGAGCGTACCGTTCTTTATTACGAGGGTGGTATCGTAAATGTCGGTTGCGTTTGCTACTACGTCGAAGATATAAGCGCTGTTACGTGAAAGCGTATTGCCGCCAAGGTCGATGGTGAATACGCCGTTTATACCAAAGGGCTTAAGGGCAACGGGATTATCTATGCTCTTACGGAGATAAGCCACCGAGCCGCCGTAGCCGTCCTCATATCCCGTAAGGTTTGCTCTTGCGTCCTTAAATTCGCCGTTCTTGAAAAATGCGAAGGGATAAAGGTCCTTGTCGCTGTAATAAGCGGGAATAAAGCCGTAATCGTCTGCCTTTTCGGATGCGGTGAATAAGTATTTATCAAAACCGCCGTCGGCAGTCACCGTCTTAAGCAGCGATACTCTGCCGTTTTTATCCTCGGCGTTGTTAAAGTTCGTCTTAATATCTGCGGGCGCAGTTCCCGTAGCGATGCTAAAGGAGGTATAGCTTCCGTTATACTTACCAAAGGCGATAGAGTCGCCCGAGTCAAGCGTTGCGATAGCCGCCGTACTCATATTCTTTATAGCGCCGCCGTTTACCGTAATTGATACGTTTATAGACTTTCTGCCGTCCTTTACGTCGGAGGCGTTGAATACCGCCTTCTCAGTAGCGTTCGTCATATCAAATTCGCAGCCGTTATAAGTAAGCTCAAGCTTAGTAGAGCCCGAGGGATTAGATGCCTGAGTCCAAATGGTGAGCGCCAAGGGATTAGATGCGGAGTCGCAGCTGAAATTCACCCTTTCAAAGGTCATTTTAAAGGTCTTTTCGCCCGTAAGGCCGCTTCCGTGGTCTAGAGCTATCGCAGGAGAGCCTACGATAGTACCGCCCGACACGTTTATTACGGTCGCAAAGCCGCCGCTTCCCGTGTGCGAGAAAATATCGAATACCGTTCTTGTGCCCTTAGAGAGCGTATTGCCGCCAAGGTCTATGTCAACCGTGCCGTTTATATGGCAGAGCTGCTGAGCCACCATATCGTTATCGTCGGTAGAGTAGGAGCTTCTGAGATATACACCAGCCCACTTGTCAGAAGAGCCGTTGACAGCCTCCTTAGCCGCCGTAATTGCCGCAACCCAGGTGGTATAGCCGACGTTAGTGCCGTCCTTCTTGAACACCACGAATTTATATTCAGCGCCTTGGTACTCCTCGCTTACGATACCGAAGCGGGTTACAACGCCTGCTTCCTCAAAGCTATATACAGTATTTCCGTCTGCGGTAACGCCGCCGTTGGCATTAAGCGCATAAAGCTCGCCCTCGGAGTTCGAGAAGCTGTCGTACTTGGGAGCGACGCCCGCAGGAAGCGTGACGGTGGGATATTTTCCTTCCGCACCCGTGCCGATTTTTACGGTGTCCTCGGAGGAGCTTGCAATCAAGGTGTAGCCCTCGTTCATTATAAAGTTGCCGCCATTTACGGTAAGGGTTACCTTGGTCTTGTCAGAAGCTGTGTCGCCTCTGCCCGAAAGGCCTATTGCTATCGGAGCGTTGGCTCTTGAGCTATCGAATACGCAATCGTCAAATACCGCATTGACGGTGACGCCCGTGTTTGCCGTACCCCTGCCGTTTTCCCAGCAATCAAAGACGAGGCCTGTCGTTCTGCGCGCGCTGAGGTCGACGAAGGTTACGCCGTCAAAATTGAAATTGTAGGTCTTGGCTGCCGCATTTGCCGAGCTCGAGCCGTAGTTAAGACCTATAATCGGCGAAGTATTTATATCCGCAAGCGTACCGTTTTTGATATTTACGGTAGTGGTATAGGTAGAAGAAGAATTGTGGAATATATCAAAGATATACTTACTGCCTCTCGTCATAGTGTTGCCGCCAAGGTCGAGAGTGACCGTGCCGCCAAGCGCCGAGGGGACTGAGGTTACGTTGGTGTCAAGCTCAAAGGTCTTGTAATCCTGTCTTAAAAGGATTGTATACGCATCGGTGCTTTCAACTACGGGAAGCGCCGCCAGTACCTGATTCCAGCGTGCATAGCCCGAAACGAAGCTTCCGTTCTTAAAGAGCGCAAAGGGATAAGCCTTCTTAGATGCGTACTGCGCCGAAATAGTGCCGTAATCGGTGGATATTCCGTCACCTATGCAGGAGGAGCTTACGTTAAAGGTCACGTTAGCATCGGGCATAGTAAAGGTGTAGCTGCCGTCACTAAGAGTAACGGAGGTTGCCGCAGCGCCGCCCACCGACATAGTCACGGAATCAATCTTAAAGCCGTCGTCGGGTGTGAAGCTTACGGTAACGCTTGCGTCCTTCTTATGAATTCCGCCGTTTTCAAGCGTGAAATCTCCGCCTACTGCGCTTACCGTATGCTCGCTGTTTGCCGAAAGCGAGAATTCAACGAATTTTTCGCCGAAATACTGCTGCGTCCAGGCATTGAAGTGCCAGCCGTCTATCTGAGCGTAGTATCCAAGCCCGCCGGCTTCGGTCAAGTCGGTATAGCCGTCAACCTTGGGAACTACGTCATCAGTCTTGTCGGTATCCCACTCCTCGTCGTCACCGTTGTGAAGATAGTATACGTTGTCAAGCCTTTGGGAGACTGCTACCTGAGCTAAGTTTATATTGTGAAGATAGGTCGGTTGAGAGTATATGTATGCGTCCTGCTCGTCCTTCTCCTTATTTCGGTATATATTACCTGCCGAGAAGGGCATTTTCGACTGGTCGCTGCCGAAAATCTCGGTCATTTCCTCTCTTACGTCCTTAATAAGACATTCAAGAAGCTCGTCGTAGCAATCAGCAAAGACCTTAGTTCCTGCCTCTGCCTCGCCCTGCATCCACCACATACCCCGAAGCACGGGGGTGTAGCCCATTTCACGCAGGTCCTCAACGCCCTTGCGTACTACCGATATAAACTGGCGGTACATATTTCCGACGATATATTCGCCCTTGTAGCTGTTGTCACCCGTCACGTAGGAATTGCGAACGTCCTCGGTAACGTCGGGATAGTCGTCGTTCGGGTCGTTGTTGGCAAGTCCCGTATTAGTAATCGGGTCGTAGTAGCTGGGAGGAGTCCAAGTACCCACCGATTTAGCGATATTGCTGTTATTTTTAGGGTAAATCTCGGTAGCGCCTACCGCCACCTTGATTACCGCATTCATTTTGTCGGTATTACCAAGCGCCTTGGCTACGCCAAGCTCAGCGCCCGAGCGTGTCAAGGTCTGTCCGAAGCCAAAGGTAACGGGGGTAAAGCCCGAGACGTCATACTGAAATTGCTCGTGCTCACCAAAGAAAAGCACGTTATCAAAGCCCGTGTAATATCTGTCGTCGTTATCCTTGTCGGGAAATTTGTGCGTGGTTTCGTCCTGAGTGCCGTAGCCTACGGCGTTTGACTGTCCGCCGATAAGCCAGACGTCGATAGTACCCAAGCTTCCCGCCGCTTGCTGCGCATTGCCGATAAGCGCAAAGCTAAAGGCGAATGCAGACAAAAGCAACGAAACGAGAAGTAACGCACCCGTAATTTTTCTTTTAACGTTCATAAGTATACACTCCTTATTAACTATTCACTCTTATCTCCAGAGATATGCACGGCAGAGCCGTGATGCCATTCACTCTTACGAGTGATTATATACGCCTATGGCGTATGATGAATGGGGGACGAATGGCTAGCGAAAAAGCCGAGTCCATTTTTATTATACAACTTTCACCTCTTCACTTTTCACTCTTCACTCTTATCTCCAGAGCATCTGTGTCAGATGCTCTGGTTCAAGTCCCACACGCCATCGGTATTTTCTACGGCGGTGGTTTCAGTTCCCGAGGTGGTAAGTACGTCCTGATTGATTTCCAAAGCTTCAAGAATAGGCTGCTCGTATTTTTTCATATCACTAGTTCCTTTCTTTTTTATATTTTTGCTCTCTGCCATGGGATTGCCGTTATGCTCACGGCAGAGAGTGTTTATCTGATTTGCAATTCTTTTATTTCACCTGATGAGCCGCATCGCTTAGCCAATTCGTGCGTTTCTGTACGCTTCGGCGCTCTGTGCGTAGCACATAAATCTCTCTACGAGAGTCTTAAGCTCCGCCTTCTTTTCGCCGCTGTACTCGTTTACTACGAAATCGTAGTAAGCCGCAAGATTGTAAGCGCCGCCCGCAGCCGTGCCGTCGACCGTGAACTCTATATCGCCTGCAAGCACGTATGCAAAGCTCGTGACCTCAAGGTAATCGCCGTCAGTGTCCGTGCCTACGGTAAATTCAAGCGTCCTTGAGCCCTGCTTAAACTCGAATTCAGAGCTATCGGTCACCGTGCCGTCAAGGTAGAAGCGCACCGACGGAACAGCCCCCAGCACGAAGGTTGCCTCGCCTATACCGCTTCCCGCCTCGGGCGTTACCGCAGTACCGAGGGTGGGCGTGTTATCGGCGTCGTAATCCGTGCCGAGAATTTCGTCTATTACCGCAAGGTCGGAATCGGTCTTGCCAAAGTATGCGTAAGCGCTCCTTACGTAAGAGAGGATATCCAGAAGAAGCTTCTCCTCTGCCGCAGCAGCGTTATTCGCCGTAGCGTTCTCTACGTATTTGACAAGACTCATAGTGTATCTGCCGCCTAGCGTTCCGCCGTCGGTGTCAACCTCTGCCAAAAGCACCATATCCGCAAGCGCTGCATCCGCAGAAAGCGATACCGTCAGCGTATAGTAAGCTGTGCCTCCAATGTCTGTTATAGGAAGCGAGGTAAGCGCTGCGCCCTCATAAACGGTGCCGTTAAGCGTAAGCTTTGTCAGCGCCGCTATATTTGAAACGTAGATATTGTATCTTAAATCCGAATAGAGCGAGATGCTCGATTTTACGGTAAAGTCGCTGAGAGCCTTTACTCTCAGGCGGTAGGTTGCGGTAAGAGTGTTCTCGGATTCCTTTATAAATTCCGCAGCTCCAAGCGCCGTCAAGTAATCGCCCGAGGGTGCTTCTGCGCTCTTGTCAAGAGTAATAGCAAGAAGCTTTCCGTCGGTGCTCCTGCCAAGCATTACGCCTCCAACAGAGTCAGCCTCAGTCGAGCTGAGAGTGAATTTATCAAGGCTTGCCGCCTTTATCTCACATCCGAGCACACTGGTATCGGAATGAATCTTGCCGTTGCCGCTGTCAAAGAGCTTCACACTCTTGTCTGCCGAGGTAACGTCAAACCTACAATTCTCGTAGGATACGTGGGTGTTAGCAGTAGCGTTCGGCGTGTTGGAATCCTGATAATAGTATACGAGCGAGGTCGCCGTACCCTTAACGCTGAAGCCAACGTCGACAAACTTAAGGCTTACCTCCTTATCCTCCATATAATAATCGTCTCTGTCGGGATAGGTCGTGCCGTCCTTGTTGTTGCCTGTCCAAGCCGCAAAGCTTACTATTCCTCTGTTGGTCAGAACCATACCGCCGTTCTTCATTACAATCTCGGTGGGGAAGATATTTGCATCGCCCGAGCCGCCCCAAGGCTTAATTGAGAACGGTATCGCCACTCTGTCACTTGGTGCGGTAAGGGTAAATCCGCCAAAGTCGACGGTAAGCGTGCCCTGAATCTGAGCTACGTTATTGTATTGCTCGTTCGACGCCATAGCGTAATCTCTGCGCATAAGGATAAACGCCGCACGGGGATTGTCACCGTAGCTGCCGTCTGCGTAAACGTTGCCCTTCATATACTCCTTAGCTACATTAAGCGCACCGTCGTTTTCATACTTATCCGTAATATCAAGGAAGGTGTCGTCGCCTGCAATAAAGCCGCCTTGCTCGTTGAATACTGCGAAGGGATATGCGTTAGCATCCGCATAGGTGTAAGGAATTTCTCCGTACTCGGTAGCTACCGCCTCGCCAAGACGGTATACGGTATTCGTGCCGCTGACGCTCTCCTTACCGAGAGTAAGCGCCTTGCCTGCCGCATTGTATACGACGAAGCTCGTGTGAGTGGGAGCTGTCACCGTTGCAGGAAGAATTATTGCGGTGTATTCTCCGCCGCCGCAGCGCTCGTAGGCAAGCGATTCGTCGCTCCTCATATTAGCAAGCTTGTAATTTGTAAGGTCGGGATACATAACGCTGCCGCCCGTGAACACTACCGTCGAGGTCATATTATTTTTGTTGTCGTTGCAGTCAAGAAGTCTTGCGCCGCTCGGAGCGCCGGTAAAGTCTACCGTACAGTTATCGAAATAATAGCCAAGCACAAGCGAGCCGCCGGTCTTACCGTCAAACTCTGATACCATATACTTCGAGTTGCCTATAAACCTGAAGGTAACGTCGGTAAAGCAGAAATCGAGCGCCTTTGACTTAGTGCTGTCACCGTTTGAATGCTGAAGTCCAAAGAGAGGAAGCGTTGCCTTGGGCGAGCCGTCGTCGTTAAAGCCGATGCGGTTGTTTACGATAGTACCGTTTTTGAATTCTATCGTAGACTTGCCGAGATAGGAGGTATTGTTAAAGTTAACTCCGCAGTCTCCGATATACGTGGTGCTTTCCAGCGTATAGCCGTTAAGGTCTACTACGATTTTACCTCTTGCCGCATTGAAATTAGAGCCTGCCGTCGAGGTATATTCGTATCTTAAAACTATCGTCGCAACCGTATTTTCCTTGCCCTCGTCCTTTAAGAGGTCTCTTGCCGCACCTAGAGCTGCGCTCCAGGAGGTATTTGCCGACTTAAAGGCAGTGTCCTCAAACACGAAGAAGGGATAGTCTACTGCCGAAAGGTTCTTTCCTTCGTTTATATAGGCGGTCTTATCGCCAAAGGTCATAGGAAGAAGCTCGTAGGTAGACTTAGTGCCGTCGTCCTTGACCTCTATAAAGTATCTCTTTCCCTCGGTAGTGTTAAACGAAGTCGTGCCGTGCAAATAATCCTTCGCATTGCTTACTGCTGTCATATAGGTATATTTGCCGTTATATTTACCAAAGGTAACGCTGTCGTTTTCCGTATTAAGCGAAGAAAGGATAACGTTTGAAATATTATCGCAAATTATTTCGCCGCCGTTTATCACGAGGTGGTTGTTTATAAGGTCGGTATATCCGTAATTCTCTGTGAAATCAAAGAGCACGGGCTTATCGCCGCTTGGGAGGTTAGTCTTAAGGTCAAGCACGCAATCGTTCAGAGTTATGTTGGTATTTGATTTCATGGTGCAGGTGTTAGGTACTGCAACGTTATTCTCCTTCGTGGGGTTGGTCCAGGCACCGAAAAATGCCTCACCGGACCTCACCGCATCGGGAGCAAATCCGAGCGTAACCTTTTCAAGAGTAACGTTCCACTGTTTCACCTTATCGCTCGTAGCCGTGCCTATCTGATTTGCGAAAATCGGACTCTTCAAGGTACGAAGCGAGCCATTCTTAATCACTATATTGGCGGGGGAGGTGTTCGTATTTCCGTAATAGAAGTCGAAAATAACCTTATCTCTCGTGAAGGTAAAGCCGCCAAGGTCTACGGTAAGCGTTCCGTTCGCCTTGTTAAATCCGCCGCTGTTTGCCGCATCGCCCGTGTTGGTGTAATCCTTGCGAAGCAGAATTTGAGCGTCGGCGTCGGGTTTTCCGTGAAGAAGACTTCCAATAGAAGCCGTAACGCTATTCCAGGTTGCGTGAGCGGAAATAAACTCGCCGCCCGAGAAGAGCAAGAAGGGATATGCGTCGGCGTCTGCCTTTGCGGTAGGAATTACGCCGTAATCGGTGACGTTGTTGTTCACCGTAAGGGTATAGATATCGTAGTCACCCTCGGTCGTGCCGTCGGTGGTAAAGTTGGTATATTCACCCTCTGCGGTCTTGAAGTTGTCTGAAATCGAAGCGCCGCCCGCCTTAACCTTAAGCGACGGAAGCTCTCCGTCAGAGCCTATTCCTGCGGTGAGGGTGTCCTCGGCATCGGTTTTCGCAAAGGTGTACGCTGCGCCGTTGGTCACGAAGTCTCCTCCGAGAATATTGATATTAGCATCTGCGTAGGCGTTGCCTATCGTAATAAGCGTACCGCCGCTTGCAGGAGCGTTAGCTTCAAGGTCGAAGCTGCAATCCTTATAGGTAAGATTGGTGACGGTATTTACTTTATGGTCGTTATGCCAGAAGTTCCAGAAAACACCCGATACCGAGCTTACCGTAAAGCCTGCGTCAAATCCAAAGGTAACCTTATCAAAGGTAATATCGAAGGTCTTAATCTCGGTAGTATCGGCAAGGTAATGAGTAACGCCTATCGGGCTGTTTGACTTTGCGTTAATTCTACCGTTGGTAAATATTACCGAGGTTTCATAATCGTAAACGGTGTTTGAATTTATCACCGCATTTATAATGGTCTTGGTTCTTGCAAGCGTCTTTCCGCCAAGGTCTATAAGAACCGTGCCGTTTGTCGAGCCAAAGCTTATCTCATCGGTGTTGTCAAAGTCTGCTCGCATAAGTATTTCTACTCTGCTATCGGCATATTCCGAACCGGCAAGGCGCTTGTTTGCTATAGATACCGCAAGCTTAAGCGTTGCTGCGCCCTCGATAAGAGCGCCATCGCTGAATACGAGGAAGGGATAATCCGTAGCGCTCATAAACTCCTCGCTGATTACGCCGTAGCGTGTCGAATTTTCCTCGCACGCAAGCGTGTAGGTCGCCATATAGGAGGCGTCGGTGCTTGCCTTGTGATAGCCCGCATAGCCGTCAGCCATAAGGTATGAGCCTGCGACGGACTTCGTCACCGCTTCGGGCATTATAAGCTTGGTATAATTCTCGCTTGAATCCTTAAAGAATTCTACTATGGACGCATTGGAGGAAACGCTTATCCATCTCTGCGAGGAAAGTCTTATCTCGCCGCCCGTCACGCCGTAGCTGAGCTTAAGCGCCGCCGAGGTGGGTGCGGGGAATATTACCGTCGCATCCTTCGAGTGAAGTCTCTCGTCAAGGTCGAACACGCAATCGGTAAAGTCTATATAGGCATTTACCGAAGCGCCCGACTTGATTGCCGATGAGCAGATAAGCTCGGTTGTGAAGGAATTTTCACCAAAGCTTATATTTACGCCGTCAAAATTGATATCGAAGCTCTTATTTTCCGCCGTAGCGTCACTAAAGGATATAAGAGCCGTTCTTCCGAGCTTGATTTTACCGCCCGAAATATTTATCTCGCTCGCCGCAGTGCTTGCCTAATTATCGTAGATAAGAGCGCCCGTCTTGTTTGCAGAGGTGAGAGTGTAGCCGTTAAGGTCAAGATTTACCTTAGCAAAGCCGCCAATGCCGCTGTATACGCCCGAGTCGTCAAGCGTGTAATCGGATTGAAGCTTTAAGGTGTATCCCGATACGAATGCCGCAAAGGCGTCCTTGAGGGTTGCGTATTCGCCAACCTTGGCATCGCCGTTATATACCGCTATCGGACTATCCGATACAGGTGCGCTATAAGCGAAGCCGCTCCGGTCGTCGGTCTCGGCAAGTCCTGCCTCAGATACGGTAATATCGGTAATCTGCTCGGTGACGAGAAGACCTCTTATATAAGCCTTCTTCGCTTCATTTCCGGAGGGGGAGAGCGAAAGCGTCAGCGACTGAGTGTTCGTATCCGAGGGGAAGCCGTAATCAGGCTCGTAGACCTCGTAGGTAAATTCAACGTGTACCCATTCGTTTGCCTTGGTGGCTACGTTGAAATATACGTTATCGTAGTCGATAGTGCCGTACGCCTCTCTCTTGGTCATAGAGTTGAGCTTCACAACGAGAGTGCGGCTCACGGTATCGTATAAATCGAAGCCTACGGTAAAGCGTCTGCCGTAGTTTTCAGCCGTGATAGGCACTCCGCCCATAATCTGCTTATAGGTGAGAATCTGCGTCGGATTGCTGTAATATACCGAAAGAGGATTCGAGGACGAAGGCTTCTTCGAGGTTGCGGTAACTATGACCGATACCGCCGCCATATTATCTACGGTGTCCTCGGCAAAGGTTGCGTTTTTCTTCGTGGCGTTCGAATCGGTAAGAATTAGCTTGCCGTCGGCGCTCGAAAGCACCTCCTTTGCATCAACCTTTTCGTTCTTTGCCTTAAGAAGAAGCGTTACCTCGCTTCCCTTATTTTCAACGATAAAGTCCGAAATATCTATTTCGTAAGTGCCTGCTCCACGGAGATTTACCGAGCCTAAAAGCTCTCCTTCGGTAGCGGTTGCGCTTTCTACTGCGTAAAGCTCGGCTATATTAGCCGCATCGTTTGCCACAGCAAAGCGGAATGCGTAGCCGTTGCCTGAGGTGAATTCAGCGGGTGCGGTAAAGGTATAATAGCCGCCGTTCGCCGTAAGCTCGCTTACCTCATCCGCCTTGGTGATAAAGCTCGTAGAGTATGCGCTGCCCATAGCGACGCCGTTCTTGCCGCAGAAGTCAGCGGGAATATTGACGGTGTAGGCAGAGCCGCCCGAAAGAAGCTCGGTCGGGGTAAATTCCCATACCACGCCGCCAAACGAGGACTCCCAGATACCCTCAAGGGCGCTGCCGCCGAGAGATACCGTAATTTTTTCGACCTCGGCGAGCGTAGCCACGCCCGTAAAGCCTATCTTGATTTTAGCATTAAGGTCGGTATTTCCCGCCTTATCCATAGGCGAGATATAGGCGATATCGATAGCTTCGTTCTTAAGGAAATATCCGACGTACTTAAAGAAGGCGTCGTAGGAATTTACGTTGTAATTCATATCGTTGCCCTCGGTAAGGGTATGACCTATCGGAAGCTCGAACTGTAAAAGAGGAATATCAAGCTCACGGCATATATTGTAAACGTTTACCGAATAGCTGTACGCAGCGTTGTAATCGTCCTGCATATTGCCCGTAACGAATACGGGACAGTGACCTGCGCTTATATCCTCCTCCTGCGAGCCGTTTGATGCGTATGTAAGCTGAACGCCGGAGATTATTTCCTTGCCTTGGTTGTCGCCATTTTCGTAGGTTAGCCAGGGCTGACGCTCTGCCGCACGGATTGTAAAGCCGGTTATGTCGTCCTTTTCGTCGGTAAGATGCCCCTCCTGATAGCGGGTTTCACCGTGGTGTCCGTCAAAATATCTGTCGGGCACGAGTGACGATAGCGCCTCGTTTATTGCCGCCTCCTTAGCGTCGGCGCTGGCGTAGCTGCCCTTAGCAAGCTCACTCTGAAGCACCTCCTCGCCGAGGTATGAGAACCAGCCGCCCTTGGAGTTGCCGTATACGCCAAAGGCGTCGAGGTCGAATTTGATGTCTGCCTCGTTTTCGGAAATATGACGCAGATAACGCATCGCCGCAGTATTTACGAGCTTATCGTTATACATCATTACCGCATAGTTCATATGGTCGCCCGTGTTGCCCGAGCTTCCGTCGTAATAGCCAAAGCTTGCGTTTCTCGCCATAGGCATCCAGAGGTAGTCGAATACCACGTTAGCGTAGCCCTCGTAGAGGAAATTGTTAGAATGAGTGCGCAGGTACTGCGAGTCTGTGCCAACGCTCGTTCTCGGGTTGCCCGACGAGTTGGCAAGCGACATTACGGGTACTTCATTCGCAGGATTGGTGGGATATACGATATTGATATAAAGGTTCATATCAATAAAGCTTCCGTCGGGGTCTACGCAGTCGTAAATATCCTCTGCCACGGTGTACTTAAGCTTGGTGTAAAGACCGTTTGCGTCCACGTGCGAATCCTTACACTCTATATTGTTATACCAGATAACGTCAGAGGTAGTCGTCTTTCTCGTAGCAACGGTATCGCCCGTAGCCCACTTAACGCCTCGGTTAGGCTTCGAGGTCTTAAGGTCGGTATTCCAGTTGTCTACTATCTTCTCAAGCGTACCCTCGGTAGAGTGCTTGTCAATCTCCCAGAATACGGCGTTTAAAATGACGTTGCAGCCTGCGGGGCATACGAAATGCTCCCAGACCGCCTTGCCGCCCGAAAATCCGTCAAAGGTCAATATCTTTCCAAGCGAAAGCTGCTGTCTGAACGTCTGCGTGGAGCTTGCAAGCATTTCGGTGCTTTTCGTTGTGTGAAGATAGTCCATTACGATAACGACGTAACCGCGCTCAAGCATCGAGGTGATTATATTCACGTTGGAATCCGTGCCCGTCTTCACCGCCGTCGGATGGTTGACAGTGTAAAGAATTACGGGCGTGCCCTCATAGCCCGGCACGGTCGTTCCCTTCGCCGTATCGTAATACACGGTATACTCAAATTTACCGACGTATTTATCGGTATGCTCTGCGGTGCTCTGCACGAGATAGCTCTCGTCAAACGCCGCCTTGATTTCTGTCATTTCGTCGGTGACGCTGTTCGCAAAAACGTTCACCGCTACAAGTCCCGTAACGAAGATAGCTAAAAGCAGCACGGTCGCCAAAATTCTTCTTACGAGCGAAAAATTCCTTCTTCCTTCCATATACATTCCTCCTACGTATAAAATATTTACCATAAAAGTTATATCATATAAAATTCAAGAGAGGAATAGCTAAACGGCATTTTTTCAAATATTTTTTGTTTCAAATACACAATTTTCACAAAATTAGATAAGCTTTATTGTTGATATTGCCTATATATCAATATAACCCTTTGAAAAAGCGGAAACTTCACCAATAAAAAAGGGGGCTGTCTCATTAAGAATTCAATAAAATCAATGCAAAATCGGAGAAAATGCGGCAAGAAATAAAGATTTAGCGAATTCTTAATGAGACTCTGAACCTTGGGGTGAACGAATTTAGGTAGGAAAGCGGCGTTTGCGACCGAAGGCGTACGAGGGTACGGCGAGAGTTCAGCAAACGACGGTAGAATAAAAAACAAATAAAAAAGAGGAAAAACAAGAGTTTTTCAACCTTAATTTCCTCAAAATTACGCTTATTATCGGGAGGGGTACTGTGTTTCTTTTACAATACCCCTCGTTTTTTATTCGGTTATGCCTAAATGCGAAAGCCTCTTGGGGCCCGAAAGCATTTTTGGGTGTATTTTTTATTGCCACGTGGCAATATCACTCTTTGCGTGAGCAAAGAATATCACTGTCACCTAAGCGACAATATCACCCTCGCCGTGGTGAGGATATCACTGCCACCAAAGGTGGCTATATCCCAATAAGGTGAGAATAGTGCGAAAACTCGCCGCCGACAAGCTCTTTCCCGTCGAAATACACGGTAGTAACCGAAGCGTTGTAAGGGAAGTCCACCTCCTGCGTCACACGCTCGGGGGCAACGCCGATAAGCCTTGCGTAAAAGGCTCTGATAACTGCTGCGTGAGCGGTAATCAGCACGCACTCGCCGATATGTTTTTTTGCTATCGAAAGCAGCGCATTGTGAAATCTCTCGGCTGCGGCGCTTACAGGCTCTCCATCGGGGGGTGTGAAAATGCCGAAATTCTGCTTCCAGCCTACGGTAAATTCCTCGCCGTATATCCTCTCTATATCCTCGATTTTGGAATTTTCCCACTTTCCGATATAGATTTCCCGAAGCTCACGCATCGGCACGATTTCTATACCACGGTACTCCGCATTCGGACGGGCGGTATCATAGGCTCTTATCAAATCGCTTGAATATATAGCCGAAATCGGCTCGCCCTTGAGGAAATCCGCCGTCGCCTGCGCCTGGACGTGTCCTCTTTCGGAAAGTCCTAAGTCGGTATGACCGAGAAAGGCGTGCTCTGCATTGGCAATGCTTTCTCCGTGACGCACCACGAGCAGTCGAGTGCTATATCTTTCGTCTACGAAAAGCGGTGTCATATCACGCTGAATACCGCTCTCGCTATCCTTTATTTCTTCGGTAATTATCTCTTTCATAAAGCTCCATTCTGATTGCCGATATAATAGGCATCTTATAAGCAGTCGTTGTATTTTTCGGGAATTGAGCCGCCCCGCCTCGGCATAAATGCGGCTAAAAAGGATAAGTCAATCCTCAAAGCGGTGCTGCCGACACGCACTTTCAAAAAAGCTTCTCAAAGTCGAACGGCGGCAAAAATTCGTAACTTTTCGTAATTTCACGAGTGCATATCCTTGTGAATTTTTATTCACCGCCAATAAGGACACTTTTTCGAAAAATCTCCCGTCAAATAAAAGCGTGTTTTGCAAGTTCAAAGCACAAGAGCGGTAGCCGTGCCCCTTGCCGAATCAAAAGCAAAATCCCAAAGCTCCACCTCGCTTTCGGTAAGGGTCTCCACAAGCGCCGACTTGTACCAACGAATGACGAGCAAGCGCCCCAAAGAATCCGCCCGATAGTTCGAGATAGCAAATCCGTAACCAAAAAAGGATAAATCCACCCGATTCAACTCCAAATCCGTCGGCTTTGTCTCAAAATCCGTCCACTTTAATAATAAATCCGTCCCGTTCAGACGAAAATCCACCCAATTTAATGGCAAATACACCCGCTTTAGTGAAAGTACGCCAGCCTTAGCTAAAAGTACGCACGCTTTAGCAATAAATACGCAGTCTGATAAGAAAAATCCCGCAATAAAGCACGGACAACCCCACAATAAACTACAAATATTTAAATCAAAAGCAACAACACGGATATTATACCACCAAACCGAAGCAATGTCAATAAACGCAAAGCAGCGCCGGCGTCAGCGTCTGTGTCAGAAGTTCCGCACCAAAAATAAGGCGCAATTCAAAGCGGTCATCGCCGCATCTCGCAAGAGGAAAGGTCGGGGCGAGACGAAGCAAAATCAATTCGGAATCCAAAGCATAAATCAACAGCCAAATCAAATAAAAAGGCTAAGTAATCCACCACGCAAAATAGAGCATTTTTTCTTTCCGTTTTTCTAAAATCAGCGCCATAAAATTCTGAATTTTCCGCATATCACAACCTCAATTATACAAAACTTTTTACCGCATATTTTCGTAATATTTTGGAATTTTTCGCAAAAATCAGAAAAATTCTTCAAAAAACGCTCAAAAAAACAAGGAGCAGCTAAAACCGTGACAATTTTTACCATATTTAACCATATTTTCCCATTTTCGTAGCAAAATGTATATCAGAGCCAAAAAATCCGCCCACCCCGAAGCTTGGCGCATGCACGGTCAAAATCTAAGCTGCCACAGCGCCTGCGACATTTTTTTGCACTGCTCCGTAGGTCTTTTCAGCGCTCTGTTGAATTTTTTAAGAGTTTTATTGGCTTTTCGAGTGATAAATCAGCTTTTTAGCATTTTTTCGTTTCCTGAGGCGTTTTTTCGGCTTTTTGTTCGTTTTTTCATTAAAATAAAGCTTTTTTGCTGTATTTTCTCGCCGTAGTGTGGCGTTTTCGCCCATATTTTTTCTATTTTGTTTGAAAAATGCGTTCTCACGATACAAATATCGTCTCAAGGCTATCTCCAAGGCAATTTACGGTCGCAAAAAGCCGCTTCAAAGCCGCAAAGAGCCCCTTAATTGTCAAAAACGCCGCTACCCGAACTTTTATATCAATCAAGAATCTCCTGCCGATGCCAAGCGGTTTTTTAGCGTATCCTTATAAAAAATTGCAAAATCACCTCAAAAAGCGCCTGTTTTTTCCTTGTAAAGCAAAAAATCTTTAAAAAATCCCCTAAAATTCGCAAAAAAATCACCCAAAATCCGCAAAATTGCGCCAAATCGGGTGCTAAATCAGCCGAGCCTTAGGCGCTTAAGCCTTAATTGCATATTCAAGGGAAATTCAAAGGGCAGACTGTTTATCAGGCAATGTTTCACGTGAAACATTAAAATCCAGGCAAAAACAGCGAAAAAATATATTTCCCCGCCAAATCCAGGTTGTTTCAAGTGAATTGTCCCCTTATTTACCTTAAAACCGAATTGAGCGAGATTTTGCCGCAAAAATATGGGGGATTCGTGAGCTTACGGCTAAAAAGGGAACTCAAAAGCTTTTACGGCAAGAATGTAGCAGAATTCAATTGATAAAATCCAATTGTTTCACGTGAAACATTGATTTCCCCATCACGATTCGCCCGGAAACAAGAAAAGCCACAAAGCATAAATAAAAAATCGCCAAAAACGCAAAATTTCACAAGCTTCACCCAAAATCACCTCAAAGATTACTCCAAAACCGCTTCGAAACACCTATAAAATGCTATAAACCCCAAGCTTATACTCGGATTGTAACACAGATTGCAACTCAGATTAAAACTCATATCAAAGCTCGTATTAAAACTCATATTAAAGTCAGTATTAGAACTCCGATTAAAGCTTCAACAAAGACTGCTTCAATTCCGTCCAATTCAGCAAAAACGCCGAAATTTGTACAAAAACCAGTTAAAATACGCCTTGCAGTAAAAATTATCGCATTAAATTGCAAAAAATCGTAGCGTTTAACCGCAATTTCCGCAAAACGTCTCAGCTCACCGCTCGCAATTTCTCGGAAGTCAAGCCCAAGCCCGCTAAAACTCAGACCAAGGGTTTGCAGCACAGCAAAAGAACACAGCCCTGCCGCATACGAACTCAATCACAAACGCCAACTCGAGAAAAATCGCACTCAAAGCTCAAAATCCAACCCATCATAACAATTTCGATATAACCAAAGTCAGAGTCGTTTTGCTAAAAAGCTCAATTCAGAAACGTTTTAGCAAAAAATCTTGATTCAAAGGCGTTTCGGCAAAAAGCTCAATTCAGAGGCACTTCAACGTGGCAAAAGATTAACGAAAGGGCATTTTGGTTTAAAAATTTCGCTTCAACGGCAATTTCGCTTCGAAAACCTATTCAGAAGAAGGATACTGCTTAAAAACTTGTCAAAAAATCATTTTTCCAGCAAAAGCCCTCAGTATAACCGGAATTTCACCGTCGGCTCGCATTTCTTCGTGCCGTTCTTTGTGCTTAGGGTAGTTTTCTTGCTGCTTAAGCTAGGATTATGCGCTTAAGGTGGGGTCCTCGACGCTTAAGCCGGCTTTCTTGGCGCTTAAGACGGGTTTCTCGGCGCTTAAGGCAGGGTTATCGGTGATTAAGCAGCTTTCCGAAGGGCGCTTCGCCTTTTAATTGTTTGGCAGCCGTTTCCGCCTCATTCCGTCATAAAATCCCCGACAGACAACTTATTTTGACGCATTTCGACATAAATTTGGTATTAGTCTGCGCTCTCTTTTAGTTTTCCATTTTTTACCATAAGTTATCAAAAATATAAAAATTCCAAGCTATGACACGCAAAAGTAGGTCTATTTCTGGATTTTTTGAAAAAAACGTCGATTTACCGATTGACTTTTTCCTTTTATTACTATATAATCATTATATAACATATATATTAATCATTTAATAATGCATAAGTGTGGTTTTTGCACGATATTTCATTTGCATAGCTATCACTTACAAAAGGAGTATATAACAAAGCTTATGGGCAAAATCGTTTCTTTCTCCAACCAAAAGGGCGGAGTCGGCAAGACGACCTCTTGCGTGAACATATCGGCACAGATTGCCAACAAGGGCAAAAAGGTTCTTATGATTGATATGGATCCTCAGGGCAACGCCACGAGCGGACTTGGACTTCCGAAGTCTAAAATCAAGAAGACCATTTACGACGTCGTTATCGGCAAATGCTCTATGGAGGATGCTATAATAAAGACGAGGTTTAAGAATCTTTCGGTAGTACCCGCTACGATAAACCTTGCAGGCGCAGAGCTTGAGCTTCACGACCTCGAGGAGGCTGCGGACGAGAATCTCAATTTCTTTAATAAGGAAATAAGCTCGGTTAAGGACGATTACGACTACATATTTATAGATTGCCCTCCCTCGCTCGGTATGCTTACCGTAAAGGCGCTTTCGGCGTCTGACGGCGTAGTAATTCCTATGCAATGCGAGTTCTATTCGCTTGAGGGTATGTCGCAGCTTTTCAACACGATAAAGCGCATCCATCAGCTTTTCAATCCCTCGCTTCGTGTAGTGGGAATTCTTCTTACTATGTATAACGGCAGACTTACGCTTACAAATCAGGTAGTAGCAGAGCTTAGAAAATATTATCAGGACAAGCTCTTTAAGGTGCCGATTTCAAGGACGGTCAGAATCTCGGAAGCCCCCGGCTACGGTGAGCCTATTTGCTATCACGACCCTTACGGCAAGGGCTCGCTTGAATACGCAGCGGTAGCAAAGGAGCTTATGACGAGAATTTAAGCCGTAGGCAAAAGCCCCCGAACATCTTACAAATACTCGCCCTTGCGGCGGCAGAAACGGAGAACTAAAATGCCAAGAAAGAACAGAGGCCTCGGCAGAGGCATTGACGCTATATATCTTGAAAATGCGCTCGACAATATGGGCGGCACAGGCGAAAACACTATCACTATGCTGAATCTCGGAATGGTTGACCCCAAGAGCGACCAGCCGAGAAAATATTTCGATAAGGAAGCGCTTGAGGCACTCTCCGAGTCCATTAAGCTTAACGGACTTCTTCAGCCTATTATCGTACGTGAATACGCCGACGACAGATATCAGATAATCGCAGGCGAGAGAAGATTCAGAGCCTCAAAGCTTGCGGGACTCGAAGAAATCCCCGCAGTTATTCTCGACAGAGACGACAGAGAAGCCGCAGAGCTTTCACTTATCGAGAATATCCAAAGAGAGGACTTGAATCCCGTAGAGGAGGCGCTTGCATACAGAGCGCTTATCGAAAACCACTCGCTCACTCAGGAGGAGCTTTCGGCAAGAATAGGCAAGAGCAGAAGCGCAATTGCCAACTCTATGCGTCTTATCGACCTTCCCGACGAGGTGCTTGAAATGGTTGCTAACCGAGATATCTCGGCAGGTCACGCAAGAGGACTTCTCGGTCTTAAGGACAGAGCCAATATGCTCCCCCTCGCCAATAAAATAGTAGAGTACGACCTTTCGGTAAGACAGCTTGAGGAGGAGGTAAAGCGAATCAACCGCCAAAAGCCTCCCGTAGAAAACGAAGTAGAGCTTCCTCTCGTTGATTACTTTAGAGAGATGGAGCTTAAAATTCAATCGCATCTTGGCAGAGTAGTAAAGATTCAGGGCAAGGGCAAGAAGAAGTCCGTAACCCTCTTTTACGAGGACAACGAGGACCTCGACGAGCTTCTTAAGACGATATGCGGCAAGGATTTCCTTGACGAGGTATAATTTATAAAGCTTGCGTGTTATGTCAACTATGGTTTGCATATATGCCGTTTTATTCGGTTGCACGCAAGCTTTCCTTTTACATTAAATTTAGTGATTTTTAGTAAAGGAGTCGCTTTATGCTCAAAGAATTTTACCACAAATATATCGAACTTAATCTTAAGGATTACCCAAATATAGGACTTGACCTTGAGATAAACAAGCTTCTTTTCTTCGTCTTTCTCGCCCTTATTGCGGCATCGGTTTTCGCAAGCTATATTCAGGCAAGCATTGCCCTTATGGTAAAGAAGCTGCTGAGAACCTCCTCCTTCAATGAGGAAAGCTCAAAGACGCTTGCCGACCTCGGACTTGATAAGCACAAGACGCTGAAATTTGCTCTTACGAGAGCGACAGGCTCGGCAGCTCTTATTATAAGAGAGGTCGGCAAGCGTACACCGACCTACGAGGAGTATATGGATATCGAGCGCCGTGAAAAAGAACAGAAGAAAGAGAAGAAAAAGCAAAAGCGTGCTAACCGCCCCTCCTTCTTGTCCTCGCTGAAAAAGCTCGACAGCATAAATAGTCAGCCAGCGTCAAAAGAGAGTAATTCAATAAGCGTCGCACCCGAAGCTATCACGAAAGAAAGCACCAACGTCGCAACCGCACCCGAGAAAATCGCTGAGGCTTCAATCACTCCTGAGGGAAGCGCCGACACCGCTTGCGCAAAGGAAGCCGTATCCGCAAAAGAGCTTCTTCGCAGAGCCGCACCCGATTTTGATACGGCAAAATTTTACATTCCAAGCGATATGGAGGAGCGTGCGCTCAGATATTACAACACCAAGCAAGGCTCGGTTGTAAAGACCGTGCTTTCCTGTCTCGGGCTTCTCGCCTTTTATATCGCCCTCGTCTTTTTGATGCCGACGGCGCTTTCGGCGCTAAGCTCGCTTCTCGGGGGTTAATTATGGCTTCAAGCAAAAAAGTATTTATATATATGCTGACCGCCGAGGAAGGCTCAATTACCGACGCCGAGCTTGATATGCTCTCCGCAGCTCTGCCAGAGGCGCTTTCTGCAAGGTGCGAGGCGGCAAACGCCAAGGAGCTAAGGCACGACCGAATTCTCGCCTACACCGCTCTTATGTACGCGCTCTACGAGGCAGGTCACGACCCTGACAATATCGGATTTTCATTCTCGGAGCTTGGAAAGCCAAGTATACCCAATTCGGACTACAACGTATCAATGTCGCACGCAGGCGGAATCGGCATTGCGGCAATTTCAGGTGACCTTGACCTCGGAATTGATATCGAGCTTCTTGACGAAAAAACCGCTACCACTCTCCAGCGTGTCTGCAAGCGCTTCGTACCCGATTTTTATCCCGAGCCAAGCTCTCTTGCCGACTGCATTTTTGACGACGAGCCGAGCTTCACCCCAGACCTTGAAGTGAAGCTTTGCGAGCTTATACCGAAAAGGCAGGAAGGAAGGCTCTATCTTGAAAAATCAACCGCACGCTGCTGTACGGGGCTTGAATCCTCAAAGGCTGAAAAATGGACCTGCGCCGAGGCGCTCCTCAAGCTTGACGGCAGAGGCTTCACCGCCCTCCCACAGCTTGCTGCGATAAGAGAAAGCGCCCACCTTTACTCAACGGCAGTAAAGCCTCACGGCAAAAGCTCCCTCCTCGCCGTTTCTCTCGCAACGAAACAATAAAAATTTTAAAAAAAGGGGCTGTCACATAAGTATTTAATAAAGGGACTTTGCAGCCAAAGTCCTCCTTACACCCCGAAAGCATTTTGGGGTGTGTTTTTTTATCCAATGCGTCAAGCTTTGGACTTCATCCAAGCGTAAGTCTTGGACTTAATCCATCGAAGATGGACTTCACCCGAGCGTAAGCGAGGATATCACTGCCACATTAGTGGCAATATCACTCTTTGCGGGAGCAAAGAATATCACTCCTCGCCGTGGCGAGGAATTTCCCATTTCGCCCTGAAAGTATTTTAAGCAGTTATTCGCTTTTATTTACATATGAGTAAATAATTGTTTACTCCTCAAGACAAAAAAGCAAGAGATTTGACAAAGTCTGTCTCTTGCTTTTTGTCTATTTTTTACTTTCTTCAGGAATCAAGAATAATCGATATAATCATAGGCTTACGCTTGGTTTCACGATAGATATACTTAGCTAAAGAATCACGGATTTGATTCTTAATTTCGTTAAAATCACGCACACGCCTATCGAGCGCCGTATTTATTGCAAGCTCGCACACGCGCTTGGCGGCTGCCATAAGGTCGCCGGATTCCTTTACGTACACGAAGCCTCGGGATACGATATCGGGTCCCGATACAAGATATCCGCCGCGCATATCTATGCCTGCGCAGACTATGACAAGTCCGTCCTCCGAAAGCAGCTTTCTGTCACGAAGCACAACGCTTCCTATATCACCGATTCCCGAGCCGTCTATCATAACCTTTCCAGCCGACACACTCTCTCCGAACGATGCTCTCTGCCTTTCAAGCACAAGCACACGGCCAAGCTCGGATATGAAAATATTAGACGAGGGGATTCCCATAAATTCGGCTATTTGCCGATTGGCGTAAAGGTGCCTTGCCTCGCCGTGTATCGGCATATAATATTTCGGCTTAAGCAGAGCTATCAGAAGCTTGATTTCCTCGCTGCAGGCGTGTCCCGACACGTGGACGTCCTCCACCGAATCGTTTACCACCTTTACCCCGTTTTTAACGAGAGCGTTTATAATCTTACCGACGAGCTTTTCGTTGCCCGGGATTGCCGACGAGGAAAGGACTACGGTATCGTTAGTGGAAAGCTTCACCTTTTCGTGCTCCGAAAAGGCTATTCTGTAAAGCGCCGACATAGGCTCGCCCTGGCTTCCCGTGGTAATAAGCGTGATTTCCTCGGGGCGGAAGCGCTTTATTTCGGAAATATCTATAAGCGTATCGTCGGGAATTTCCATATACCCAAGCTCGGCGGCAGCGCCTATAATATTTACCATACTCCTGCCAAGCACGGCTACACGCCTATGATATTTTGCGCTTGCGTTAATTATCTGCTGTACTCTATGCACGTTTGACGAGAAGGTGGCTATTATGAGTCTGTTGTTCTCGTTTTGCATAAAAATTCTATCAAGAGAATTTCCGACCGTGCGCTCAGACGGGGTGTATCCCGCTCTTTCCGCATTGGTTGATTCGCAAAGCAAGAGGTCAACTCCGCTCTTTCCTATCTCGCCTATTCTGGCAAGGTCCATAATTTTACCGTCTATCGGCGATACGTCGAGCTTAAAATCGCCCGAATGAAATACCGTTCCTGCGGGTGTCTTTATATAAAGTGCGCAGGCGTCTGCAATAGAATGGTTTACGTGTATAAACTCAACCTTAAATACGCCGACGCTTATCACGTCGCCTGCCTCAACCGTATAGAGCCTCGGTGTATTCGGCGGCTTATGCTCATCAAGCTTGCCCTCGATTATTCCAAGTGACAGACGTGTGCCGTAAATCGGGGTATCAATAGAGGAAAGCAGATAGGGAATTCCACCTATATGGTCCTCGTGACCGTGAGTTATGAAAACACCTCTTAGCTTGTGGGCGTTGTTTATTACGTAGGAAAAATCGGGGATAACCAAGTCAACACCCGGCATATCCTCGTCAGGAAAGGCAAGTCCGGTATCGACGATAATCATATCCTCGCCGTATTCAAGCACCGTCATATTCTTGCCGATTTCGCCAAGTCCGCCAAGCGGAATTATTTTAAGCTTACCCGCTCTCTTGTGCGGCTGCTTTTCGGAGCTTTTCGGGTTCTTTTCTTTAATTTTCATAAAATCCCCGTTCGTTTTTACGTTTTTTTCCGCTTTGCCACCCGCCCTATTATGAGCGCTTATTCCGCTTTTTCTTTGCTGACTCTTTTTTGCGACGGTCTTGTGCTTTTTTTCTTCTGGTGTGCTCCTTTTCGATTCAAGCCTTGGCTTTGACGCCCCACGCACCAAATCCTTGCGGGCGCCACGCTCTAAAGCTGTACCCTTCGTCTTTTTTTCTTGGGGTATTGTGTTTTTTTCTTTGATTTTTGTGTTTTTGTTTTTTTCTTTAATCATAATTATAATTTTTGACCTTGATTAAATCAGAAGTAAAGCCGTAATAAAAATAAGCATACAGAAAAAGAATCCTGCGCCAAAAAACAAGGCTCTCTCCGAAAGCCTCGGCGTACGACTCTTTTTTATTCTTTGTTTTTTGTTTTTATTGATAATCCTGCACGCCTCACTGACTATTTCGTCAGAAACCGGCTCGCCTATATCCCCTTTGATAATGAAATAGGCTTCCTCAAAGATATCACTCTCGGGATTTTTCAAAAAAACAACTCTTTTCTGATATCCGCGCATAATTCACCCTTGTATCACGGTGCTTGGTTTATGCGCCGTGCGCACAGCCTCCGTCAAATACTTATGATATTATAGACAAAGCTATGCGCACTCTATTCGCCATCCTCTCGATTTAATCAAAAAGGATTAAACGGGAGCTTCAACCTCGTTGCCGTTCTCGTCTACGTAAACCTCAATTTCCTCGTAGACCTCGTCGTCTGCAAGCTCTACCTCGTTACCGTCCTCGTCTACGTAAACCTCAACCTCAACGTAGTCAGCGTCCTCTACCTTTGCCTTGGGCTTAGGACCTCTCTTCTTTCTCTTCTTCTCGGGGAGGGGAATATCAAAGGTGTCGTCAAGAAGGTCGTCTATCGAGATGTTGAAAAGCAGCTTGATTTCAAGAAGCTTTGCTACCTCAGGATAAGACTGAGCGCTTTCCCACTTATAAACCGCCTGACGAGAAACGCCAACTGCACATGCAAGTTCGTCCTGGGTAATCTTTTTGATTTTTCTGAGTCTTACGATTTTCTCTGCGAAGGTCATTGTTATGTCCTCTCTTTACGTTTTATTTTTATTTTATATTTTAAAAAATTATTCGGTTGACCCTACGTCGTATCTTTTGTAGGTTGGATTGTTTATGCGGAAGCCGTTTTGCTCCTCGATAAGCTCAACCTCTGCGTAGGTGCTTCGGCTCTTACCGTCGGGATTTGTAACCTTAACCGCTATTTTGACGAATATGCTCTCGCCCTTTACTCTTTCTACCGAAAGCGTGCTGTAATCATACTCGCACTTATCCTTTAAGAACACCTCAGCGTTCTTATATACCATAATACATTCGGGCTTCTCGTCAAGCGCACTGTATTTCTGGTAATATCTTGCGTATATCTTAATACCGTCCTCATCGCTTACCGAGGAGAGCTTCGTTCCGATTACTATATTTGCATAGTCCTCGGTAAAGGTATCCTTGGTAAGAGCTACTATATCGTCAACAGTCTCAACACCTAGAAGCATCAGGGATTCCTCGTCTGCGGCGTAATATGCGCCGTTTGCCAGCGACAAATCAGGGGAATACATTATTCCCTCGCCCCAATAAATTATATTGAGCCTTTCGGATTTCTTTATAAGATTTTCGGCAGCTAAAAGCACCTCGGCTTCGTCGTAATCTCTGTTCTTTTCTCCGCACGAAGAAAGAGAAAATATCGAAGATATGACAACAAATATTGACAATATCAAGGAAATAAGAGCTTTTATTCCCGGCTTTTCCATCAGAAGCTTTCCTCTTCATCAAAGCTTGCTCTCTCAACCTCGGGTGCCGCCTTTGCCTCCTCGGTGGGCAGCATCTCATCAAGAGCCTTTGCCTCTGCCTCTATATCCTCGCTCTTTTCAAGACGGGAAAGGTTGATAACCTTCATACCTTCACCAAGCCTCATTACTATGACACCAGACGCCACTCTTGAATAAACGTTGATATCCGATACCGACATTCTGATAATAGTGCCGGTGTTCGTAATAAGCATTATATCGTCATCCTCGGATACAGTTGAAATAGCTGCAAGCTTGCCCGATTTCTCGGTAAGCTTATGGCAGGTAACACCCTTACCGCCTCTGTGCTTCATTTCACGGAAGTCCGAGAAGCTCGTTCTCTTACCAAGACCGCCCTCGGTAACGGTAAGAAGCGTCTTTTCGTCGTCAACGAGCGCAACGCCTATTACGACGTCGTCACCTGAAAGAGTGATACCTCTTACACCTCTTGCGGTTCTGCCCATAGAACGGACGTTGTTTTCGTCAAAGCGTACGCACATACCGTCTCTTGTAGCAAGAATCAGGCTTTCGTTACCTTTGGTGTGGCGCACAAAGATAAGCTCGTCGCCCTCGTCGAGGTTGATTGCTATCTTTCCGCCCTTTCTCTGATACTCAAAATCGGTAAGAGCGCATCTCTTGATTACGCCGTATCTCGTCACCATCGTAAGATATTCGCCCTCGGTGAACTCCTGAATGCTTATCATAGAAGTAACCTTTTCGCCCTCGGCAAGTCCCTCTATAATATTTACGAGGTTAGAGCCCTTGGCGGTTCTTCCCGCCTCGGGAATTCTGTACGCCTTCTTTGCATATACCTTACCGTTGTTGGTAAAGAAGAGAATGTAGGAATGGCTCGACGCTACAATTACCTTTTCTACGTAGTCGTCCTCCTTGGTGGTCATACCGATTATACCCTTACCGCCTCTGTTCTGAGCGTTGTATACGTCAGCCTTCTGGCGCTTGATATAGCCCGTATGGCTCATAGTGATAACGCAGGTGTGTCTTTCTATCAAATCCTCAAGGTCTATTTCCTCGGTAGCCTCGGTGATTTCGGTAAGTCTTCCGTCACCGTACTTATTCTTTATTTCGTTAAGCTCGTCCTTAAGTATATCCTTAACCTTTTCCTCGTCCTCGAGGATTCCCTGAAGCTCGGCTACTATTACGGTAAGCTTGGCAATTCTGTCCTCAACCTTCTGTCTTTCAAGACCTGAAAGCTTACCGAGCGTCATTTCGACGATTGCCTGAGCCTGAGCGTCCGAAAGCTCGAATCTTGCAATAAGAGCCTCCTTTGCTGCGGGTATGGATTCACTCCTCTTGATAATAGCTATAACCTCGTCTATATTATCTATTGCTATTTTGTAGCCCTCGAGAATATGCATCTCACGAAGCGCCTTATCAAGATCAAACTTAGTTCTGTTTACAATTACGGATTTCTGGAATTCAATATATCTGTCAAGCACAGCTCCGAGCGATAAAATCTTAGGCTCGCCGCCGTCGATAACCAGCATATTGATAGAGCAGGTGTCCTGAAGCTGAGTATACTTATAAAGCTGATTGAGTATAACCTCGCCGTTGGCGTCTCTCTTATACTCTACTACTATTCTCATTCCACCGCGGCCCGATTCGTCACGAAGTCCCGAAATACCCTCTATTTTCTTGTCCTTTACAAGGTTGGCTATGCTCTCTATAAGCATAGACTTATTTACCATATAGGGAATTTCGGTGAATATGATTCTCTTGTGGTCGTCCTCTACCGTCGCTCTCGCTCTGATATATACTCTGCCTCTGCCCGTCTCATAAGCCTCCCTTATACCTCTCGTACCGTATATTACGGCAGCGGTGGGGAAGTCTGGGCCTTTTATATATTCCATAAGCTCGTCAACCGAGCACTCGGGATTATCTATTCTGTATACCGTACCGTCTATTACCTCGGTGAGATTGTGCGGGGGAATATTGGTCGCCATACCTACTGCTATACCGACGGAGCCGTTTACCAGAAGATTCGGAAATCTTGAGGGAAGCACAGTGGGCTCGTCTCTCGTATTATCAAAGTTCCTCGTCATAGGAACGACGCACTTTTCGATATCGCTCATCATATGATTTGCGATTTTCGCCATTCTTGCCTCGGTGTAACGGTATGCGGCAGGGGGGTCACCGTCAACACTACCGAAGTTACCGTGTCCTTCAACGAGAGGATATCTCAACGAGAAATCCTGAGCCATTCTTACCATCGTGCCGTAAACCGCAGAGTCACCGTGCGGATGGTATCTACCAAGCACGTTACCTACCGTCGTAGCCGATTTTCTGAAGGGCTTTTCGTGGGTAAGATTGTCCTCGTACATAGCGTAAAGAATTCTTCTCTGACCGGGCTTCATACCGTCTCTTACATCAGGAAGAGCTCTTGAGGTGATAACGCTCATAGAATACTCTATAAACGAGGTCTCAACCTCACGCCTCATATCACGAAGCTCTATTCTCTGCTCGGGAAATTCTATATCCGAGCTTTTGTAATTATGTTCCATTTCAAATTCCTTTCGTTTTTATGCGAATCTTATATATCAAGATTCTGAACGAATTTAGCATTCTTAGATATAAAGTCACGCCTTGGCTCAACCATATCGCCCATAAGCACCGAGAACATTTCGTCGCAGGCGATAGCGTCGCTTATATCTACCTTAAGAAGCGTTCTTCTTTCGGGGTCCATAGTAGTCTCCCAAAGCTGCTCGGGGTCCATTTCTCCAAGACCTTTATATCTTTCGGACTCCACTCCCCGTCCGCCAAGCTCCTCTATATACTTATCTCTTTCGGCATCAGAGAATGCGTATCTTAACTGCTTACCCTTATGCACCTTATAAAGCGGAGGCTGAGCAAGATATATATGTCCTTCCTCAATAAGAGGACGCATATGACGGAAGAAGAAGGTAAGAAGAAGTATTCTTATATGCGAGCCGTCGACGTCAGCATCCGCCATAATTATAATCTTGCCGTATCTTAATTTTGAAATATCGAATTCCTCGCCGATACCGCAGCCGAGCGCCTGAATTATCGGAATAAGCGAGGTATTGCCGTATACCTTGTCAAGTCTTGCCTTTTCTACGTTAAGCACCTTACCTCTTAGGGGAAGAATTGCCTGAAATCTGCTGTCTCGGCAGCCCTTTGCAGAGCCTCCTGCCGAATCTCCCTCTACGAAATATATCTCGGTAAGTCTTGGGTCTCTTTCGTTGCAGTCGGCAAGCTTACCGGGAAGAGTAGAGCCCTCAAGGACGTTCTTTCTTCTTATCGATTCACGAGCCTTTCTTGCCGCTTCTCTTGCACGGTTGGCTGCCATAGCCTTTTCTATAATTATCTTACCTGCCGAAGGATTTTCTTCAAAGAATTCCTCAAGCTTTTTCGATACGATATTATCAACGAGAGTTCGCATCTCGCTGTTACCAAGCTTAGCCTTGGTCTGGGATTCGAACTGAGCGTCGGTAAGCTTTACCGAAATTATTGCTACTAAGCCCTCTCGTACGTCGTCTCCCGAAAGTCCCTTATCCTCGGGCTTTATAGCCTTTATCTTTCTTGCGTAATCGTTGATTGCCTTCGTAAGTGCGGATTTAAAGCCTGTTTCGTGAGTACCGCCCTCTATCGTTGCCATATTGTTGGCAAACGAAATTATCGTTTCATTGTAGCTATCGTTGTACTGAAGCGCAACCTCCGCGATGCTCGTACCCTTTTCACCCCTCATATATATTACCTGCGGGTGAATAGGCGTGCCTCTCTTTTCATTATTGAGATATTCAACGAATGAAATTATACCGCCCTCGTAGCAGAGATTTTCTTCTCTTTCCTGTCCTTCTCTTTCATCACGAAGTATTATTCTTACTCCTGCGTTAAGGAACGACTGCTCTCTCATTCTCGTAAGCAGAATTTCGTAATCAAATACCGTCTCCTCGAATATCGTCGGGTCGGGCTTGAATCTTACGTAAAGACCGTGCTTTCCGTCGGACGGGCCTACGCAAGCAAAGGGTCTTGCTACTGCTCCTCTTTCAAATCTTTCGGTATATTTCATACCGTCACGGCAGTTTTCTACCTCTACCCATTCCGAAAGAGCATTTACTACCGAAGCTCCGACACCGTGAAGACCGCCCGCTATTTTATAGCCCTCGCCTCCGAACTTACCGCCTGCGTGAAGCACGGTATATACAACCTCAAGCGTGGGAAGTCCGAGCTTTTCGTTCATACCCGAGGGAATACCTCTGCCATCGTCCTGAACCGACACGCTGTTGTCACCGTGTATAGTGACTACAATAGCCGAGCATTCTCCCGCAAGGGCCTCGTCTATCGAGTTGTCTACTATCTCGTATACGAGATGGTGGAGTCCTCTTATAGAAGTAGTACCTATATACATACCGGGGCGTTTTCTTACCGCCTCAAGTCCTTCGAGAACCTGTATTTGGCTATCGTCGTAGCCGTGCAGATTTTCCTTTTCTTCCATTTTTGTTTCCTTTCTTTTGCCCTTGCTTTTATTCTTCTATTTCTTCTTCGAATCTTTTATTAAGTCCCGTCGGCGAAATTCTCGACAGTCTTATTTTATATTCTCCCGATTCCTCGTAAAGCACGAATGCTCTCGGCAGGTCGGAATCGTCGTATTTTATATTTCCAAGCCTTTGATTTTCAGAAATATATTTTCTTGTGACCTTTGATACCGTTGCGCTGTCAAGGTCAAATATTCCTATTACGTCCTTTTTTTTGACGGTTACGCCTCCGCCTATATGCAAATACATTATATATAATTACCCCCGCATACCTTTATTTCTCTGTCGGGAATTATTATACCCTCGTTGTCTTCACAGCTGCTTATTATTATCTGCTTATCGGCATTACCCGAAAGCACGTATTTTTTGCGTCTTTCATCAAGCTCCGATAAAACGTCATCAAATAAATACACGGGATATTCTCCGCATATTTCACGGCTTACCTCACCCTCTGCAAGCTTTAAGGATAAAACTATCGACCTTTGCTGTCCCTGACTTGCAAAGCTTCTTGCTTCCTTGCCGTTTATCATAATTTCAAGGTCGTCCCTCTGAGGACCGTAAAGGCTTACTCCTGCGTGAATTTCCTTTTCGGTGTTTTCCCTGAAAATCTCTATGTATCTTCTTTTTATTTCCTCTCTTGTAAGGTCTGTTTCCGAATTTATATTGCTTTTATAATTAAATTCTATAATTTCCTTACCGTCGGATATATCAAAAACACACCTTTTAGAGTATACCTCAAGCTTTTTTATATAATCTCTCCTGTATAAATAAATATATGAAGAATACTCCGCTAAGACCTCTGACCAGGATAAAAGCTCTTTTTCGTCTATATAAAGACCTTTATTTGCGCTTTTTATAAGAGCGTTTCTATTTTCAAGAGCTTTTTTCATTCCCGAAAAATAGTCAATATAAGAAGGATAGCACTGACTTATTCCTATATTGAGAAAATCCCGCCTTAAATCAGGACCGCCCTTTACCAGCATCAGGTCGTCGGGATAAAAAAGCACGGCTCTGAAATTTGATAAAAGCTCCCTTGCGCTCTTTAATTTGTATCCGTTCTTCTTTCTTTGTCTTACCTTTCCGAAAAGAGAATATTCAAGCTTATTTTCTCCACCCTTGTCGGTGTATTCTATTTCGCAAAAAAAGCCCTCTTTGCCGAATTTTATAAGCTCCTTATCGTCAGAAGTGCGAAATGACCTGCCCCTTGCGAAAAGATATATAGCCTCGATTGCGTTAGTCTTACCCTGAGCGTTTTCACCCTTAAGAAGATTAACCCTCGGGGAAAAGCTTATATTACATTCCTCTATATTTCGGAAATTTCTTACCCTTAAGCCTTTGATTATCATTCAGCTTCGTTCATTCTTAAAGGAAGAACCATATAGAAATACTTGAATTTCTCGTCAGGCTCTTTCGGCTCTATCGTAATAGCGTTAAGCGAGCCCTTCATTGTGATATATATCTTATCACCCTCAGATGCCTTTACCGAGTTTATAAGGTAACGGCAGTTAAAGCCAATCTCTATATCTCCGCCGACCTTTTCACACTCGATTTCGTCTACCACGAAGCCGTTTACAGACTTTGAGGTAAGCACGAGGCTTGAACCCTCGGTCTTAAGCTTAACGTAGCTCTTACCGCTTCCCTGAATTTTTTCCTCTGCTATTATATTAGCTCTTTCAAGTCCAGATAAAATTCTTTCTCTGTCTATGGTAATGAAAATATCGTTTTCCTTAGGAATCATTCTGTTGTAATCTATGTATTCGGAGTCAATAGTCCTAGTAAAGAATACGGTATCCTCTTTTCTTACTATTGCGTGCTTTCTCGTAAGATAGAATTCAATTCTCTCGTCGGTATCGCCTATAATCTTTACCATTTCAGCAAGAGCGTGACCGGGAATTATAAAAGAGGAAGCTCCGCCTACTCCAAGATAATTTATATCACAATCCATAGAGCAAAGAGAAAGAGTATATCCGTCACAGGAAACTACCTCTATATTGCCCTCTTTAATTTTAAAGAAAGCTCCTCTTAACATAGGACGGTTGTCTAAATCCGCAATAGAGTGAGATACCTTAGCTACCATCTTGCGAAGGACCTCGCAATCTATATCAAAGCCTCTGTCGGTGGTAAGCTCGGGAAGAGCGGGAAATTCCTCGCCTCTCATTGCGAACATAGAAAAGCTTGCCTTGCCTGCGGATATAGTGCAGTTAAGTCTGTCGTTTACGTCAATCGTAATTTCGTCCTCGGGAAGCACTCTTATTGTATGATAAAATCTCTGAGCATTTATTATAAACTTACCCTCTCTCTCAATCTCAGTGGGGGTAAATAAGCTTCTCACACCCTTATTCATATCGTAGGTGGAAAGCCTTACTCTGCCGTCGGGCATAGTCTCAAGAAGCACGCCCTCAATAGAGGTAATGGTATTTTTATTGGAAACCGTTCCCATAGCAGGGGAAAGCTTCTCCATTAAGGTAGATTTAAGCACTGTAAATTTCATATGTAAATCCTCTTTTTATTAAATTTAAAGTAAGTGACGAAAAGCCTTTTTATCGTGTCGTTTGCGAAGCGCAAATTACGTAAATAAATAATATAACGGTAGGAGTATTAATAGTAGGGGGTGTTAGTTTGTGGGAAAACCCTGAAATATGGCTGGGACAAGCCTTTTTTTCTCCACGGTAACCTAACATTCCTGAGGATAGAAAAGGTGTGCTCCTTTTAAATCAAATTTCCCACGGAAAATAAACCCTTTATTATACCCTTTTCAATAACTTTTCAACCGGTTCTCAACGGGTATAGGTGGAAAACTAAAGCTCCTTTACCTTCTTTATAATTTTCTTAATCTGGCTCTCGGTATTTTTCATAGTCCTAATATCAATTTCAACCTTATTGCAGGATGCCATAATGGTAGTCCTGTCACGGTTGAAGATATCGCCGATATCCTGATAGGATTTATCTGTAAGCTTCTTGATTATGTATACCGCAATATGGCGTGCGTTAGCTACGTTATTAGTCTTTCTTTTAGACTTGAGAGCCTCCTCGGGAAGATTGTAATGCTTGCTTACCTCTTTTAAAATTCGTTCTACAAGAATATCGGTAGGCACGTTGCCGGGGTCTATTGCCGTAATGCACTTATCTACCGTGTCCTTATTGATTTCAGCGCCGTGAATGGTGTGAAGCATATGCATCTTCTTTATAACGCCCTCTATCTGCCTTATATTCTCGTGCAGACGGTCGGCAAGATATTCAACGAGGTCGTTTGGAATTACCATATCGAGCATCTCGCTCTTTTTCTTTATAATAGAGGTACGAAGCTCGGGGGACGGGGGCTGTATGTCGGCTATAAGTCCTCCCTCAAATCTCGTCCTTATACGATCCTCAAGAGGCTTAATTTCGTGAGGCGGACGGTCTGAAGTGAGTATTATCTGCTTATTCGATTCGTAAAGATAAGAGAAGGTGTGGAAAAATTCCTCCTGAGTTGCAACCTTACCCGATAAAAACTGTATATCGTCGATAAGAAGAACGTCGGCTCCTCTGTATTTCTCTTTAAACTTATCCATAGAAAATGAGCCGATAGCCTGCACAAGCTCATTCAGAAATTCCTCGCATTTGATATAAACTATCTTAAGGCTCGGGAACTTTATTTTCATATGGTTGATAACCGCACACAGCAGGTGTGTCTTGCCAAGACCTGAATTTCCGTATATGAAAAGAGGGTTATAATCGTTGGCGGGGAAGGAATTTGCGACCGCCTCGCACGCCTTCTTTGCAAATTTATTGGAAGCGCCCTCTATGAAGTTATCGAAGGTGTATTCGTCAAGCTTTGAGCTGCCCTCCTCTATCTTCTCCGAAAGAAGCTGTCTTATCTTTTCCTCTCTTTCCCTGTTTTCCTTTTCCTCCTCAGGGGTAAGCTCTCGTTCTTCCTCTATTTCTTCATCGTCGTCGTTCTTTAAATTACTGTTCTTTACGACAATAATATCAACCTCAACCTCAAAGCCTATAACGGCGCAAAGAGACTCGGATATGATATTTTTAAACCTATTTTGAAGGATAGATTGTCTTAAAGAATTGATTGTGCTGAAAACGGCGCTTTTGTCGTCAAGCGAAACCAGCCTGAATTCACCGAACCAAAGGTCGAAGGTAGAAGGAGCGATATTAAGCTTTTGCTTGATTTCGGGAAGCATTATATCTACTATGCTTTGAAGATCGTCCATCTTTGATTCCTCTCTTTTAGCGTCTTATTATAATATAAACAATACTTAACATTATTATAACATATAAATATTTAAAAAGCAACAAAAAATAAAAGAAAAATATAAAATTCCGAAAAACTGAAAAAGAAGAAAATTTAAAAATAAAAATTACAAAAATCTCGATTTTTTAGGCTTGCCTTTAAAGAAAAGAGCAAACAAAAATCCGAAAAACAAAGCTGAGGTACAGCCAACCGAGCCTGCAGTAAAGGGTCCCTTTAATACTCCTAAAAGACCGAATTGGTCTACCGCCTCCCTTACTCCTTTTGCAATATTAGCTCCGTATCCAAGCAGAGGCAGGGATGCGCCGCACCCCGAAATATCAAAAAGAGGAGAGTAAATTCCAACTGCGGACAAAAGCACGCCGAACACCGCAAGGCCTGCAAGTATTCTTGCGGGGGTAAGAGCAGTCAGGTCTATTAAAATCTGGCAGATAGCGCATATTCCGCCGCCGACTAAAAATGCGTAAAGAAAATTCATAAATTATTCCTTTCGGGGAAGTGTAATAAAATTTCAAGCTACACTGATTTTATTTTAACGAGAGGGGCAATTCCGTATATATTTTCGCCTTGATTTATGCTTAAGGGGCTCATAAGCGCACCGGTCGAAACAAGAAGCATCTGCTTTATCTCTTTTCTTTTCAGCTTCGGGAAAATAAAAGCCGAAAATACCGACGCCGAGCAGCCGCACCCTGACGCTCCCGAATGAACGTCCTGATTTTCAAAATCGTAAAGCAAAAGTCCTGCGTCGTTATGGACTGATGCGATTTTTTCGCCGAGTTTTCCGAGCTTATCAGAGAGAAGCTCTCTTAGCACCGAGCTTCCCACCCGCCCCAAATCTCCCGTAAGAATAAGGTCGTATTCCTCGGGGCTTTCAGTGCTGTTCTCAAAGAAGGCGCTTAGCGTATCGAATGCCGAAAGCGCCATAGCCGCTCCCATATTTGTTTTATCCTTTGTGTAGCCGTCTATTATTTTTCCGACCATAAAAGCATCTATATACACCGACGATGGAAGCGAGGACAGGATAATAGCTCCGCCTGCCGTAGCCGTCCACTGTGAGGAGGGCGTTCTCTGACCGCCGTATTCAAGAGGAGAGCGATACTGACGCTCCTCTGCCGAATTGTGAGAGGAGGCTACCGAGGCGCAAAAGCGTGCCTCCCCGTCGGCTTGAAAATAGGAGCTTACGGTTATAATGCTCTCCGTAAAGGTAGAGCAAGCGCCGTAAAGACCGATATAGGGCGCTCCGAAGGAAATAAGCCCCGACGAGGATGCAACGCATTGATTTTGAAGGTCACCCGATGCAATAAGTGAAAGCTCGGAGGGCGAAATCCCAGCCTTTTTTAAAGCTATATTGAGAGCGATTCTGCTCATTTCACCCTCGGCACGCTCAAAGGATTTCATACCGAAAAGGTCGCTGTCGTCGGTAAGGTCGAAATGTGAGCCTATAGCTCCCCGCCCCTCCTCCCTGCCGCCTACCGCAGCAGAGGAATGAATATATACTTTTCTCTTAAGATAAACAGGACACCGCATAAATATCCTCCGTTCTAACTCTTTTTAAAAAAGACCTACTATAAAATAAATAAGTCCGTAAACAACCCCAGCCACCGTGGCGTATAAAATGACGGGTCCCGCTACCGTAAAAATTCCCGAGCCGAGACCGATTACCATTCCCTCGTTCTTTGAATCTAGAGCAGAGGATACCACAGAGTTTGCAAAGCCCGATACGGGTACTAAAGTGCCTGCTCCCGCATATTTTGCAATGCAGTCGAATACTCCGAGAGCAGTAAGAAGTGCCGAAAGAAAAATAACGCTGACCGTAACCCATAAATAAGCGTCGTTCCTCTCAATGCCGAAGGAGGAAAAGAGGGTAGCCAAGGCTTCGCCCGCAGTGCAAAGTATACCGCCGAAAATGAAAGCGAGAGAGGTGTTTTTAGCTAAGGGGGATTTCCCGGTATGTTTTTTTATAAGGCTTTTGTATTCGCTGGATTTATACATTTTTAAACCTCTTTATAAAGATTTGTTGTGATAATTTTTGCCGAATTTTAAGGGTAATATGTAAATAATAATTTCCAAAATAAGGCTTTTAGTGCGTTTTTAAATGAAAGACTTAACGAGCAAAACAAGCTTAATACCGAAAAGCAAATGGAAAAGCAAAAAATATAAAGACGCTTTATATACGATATACGACTCATATAAGCTGAAGCATAAGGGATATTGCAGTAAGTGTCTAAAAAAGTCAGTATAAGCAATTTTTTCTTGACAACACTAAAAATATGAATTATAATATATAAAGAAAATCGGACGAAATGGGGGTGTTAGACGTGGAATACGGCTCGGATTATTTCGATAAGAGCGGCAAGCTTTTGTCGCAGAGCGACGAGGCATCTGCTTCTGTAAATTCAGACGGAGAAAGTCTCGATTATGCTGATAAGACCGCAGATAATAGCCCCTCGGGTGAAGACAGATACGACGAGATTTTCGACACCACGAAGCGCAATACCAGAGTATTTTCGGTGATTTCTTTGGTACTTAGCGTAATATCTCTTTTATGCTCCTTCGTAGGACCTCTCGGATTTATCCTCGGTATTATTTCGGTGGTGTCAGCTCTTGTTTCACGCAAGGTTCTCGGCTATTTTGACGGTATCGGCGTTGCAGGGCTCGTCCTTGGAATATTCGCCGCAGCCTTTGGCGCAGCTATTTTTATTCTCGGACTTTTCACAGACGTCCTTGATGCGATTAAAAATCTTTTTTAAGCTAATTCCCATACACTTGGGACAAAATAAATAAAAAAAGGACACAAAAAATGACAATAGTACTTGATGTAATTTTGCCCTTGCTTTGCGGACTGTCGTTATTCCTTTTCGGAATGGACGTAATGGGCGATGCGCTGAAAAAGAGCGCAGGCAACGGACTTAAGACAATCCTTGGCAAAATGACCTCGAATCCCGTGAAGGGATTTCTTTTAGGACTTGGCGTTACCGCCATTATTCAGTCCTCGTCGGCTACCACCGTTATGGTCGTCGGCTTCGTTAACTCCGGCACTATGACGCTTGTGCAGTCGGTTGGAGTTATTATGGGCGCTAACGTAGGTACGGCGGTCACCGCCTGGCTTACCGCTCTTTCGGGCATAGAGGGCGGCGGACAGAGCGCTTTCAATTACCTCGACCTGCTTAAGACCGACTCCTGGATGCCTATACTTGCGGTAATAGGTATTTGCCTCATTCTTTTTGTAAAGAGAGGAAAGAAGCGTGATGTAGGCTTCATTCTCGTGGGCTTTGCCGTGCTTATGGTAGGTATGTCGCTTATGTCGGATTCGGTAAAGGGAATCGACCAGGACGCCCTTGGCTCTATTCTTACCACCTTTAAGAATCCCATACTCGGCGTGCTTGCAGGTATGATACTTACAGCGATAGTTCAGTCCTCGAGCGCATCTATCGGTATTCTTCAGGCGCTCTCGGTTACGGGCGCTATCGACTTCGGTATGGCAATTCCGATTGTTCTCGGACAGAATATAGGTACCTGTATTACCGCAATGCTTTCCGCAATAGGCGCAAGCCGCAACGGTAAGCGTGCCGCAATAGTGCATCTTTATTTCAATATTATCGGCGTTATATTCTGGCTTTCTACCTTCTATATAGTAAATGCGTTTGCACACTTCCCATTCCTTGAGATGCCTATCAATATGTGGGGTATAGCAGCCGTTCACACGATATTCAAGATACTCTCCGTAGCTCTTATTTCTCCCTTCTACCGTCAGCTTGAGCGTCTTGCAAGGCTTACTATCAGAGAGAAGAAGGACGAGGGTGAGACCGTCAATATGCTTGACGAGCGTCTTTTCGCTACTCCCGCCGTAGCGGCAAGCAGCGCAACCACCGCTACCTACAAGATGGCAGAGCTTGCCTGCGATTCTATAAAGCGCGCTATGACGCTGCTTGACGAATTTGACCCGAAGCTTGCCGACGAGATAAGGGATATCGAGGGCAAGGTTGATACCTACGAGGATACTCTCGGAAGCTATCTTGTAAAGCTTTCGAGTGTTGATATGACTGAGCGTGACTCTTTGCAGATTACGAAGCTTCTTCACATTATCGGCGACCTTGAGAGAATTTCCGACCACGCTGTAAATATCGTAGAGAGCGCAGAGGAAATGAAGGACAAGAAGCTTTCCTTCTCCGACGAGGCAAAGCGTGAGCTTAAGGTTATGAGAGCCGCTATTTCGGATATCGTTACTATGACATATCAGGGCTTTATTTCAAACGACGTAAAATGTGTCCTCGAGGTAGACCCGCTTGAGGAGGTCGTTGACAGAATCCGTGATACAATCAAGAAAAATCACGTCAACAGACTCAAAAAGAGCGAATGCACCATAGAGCACGGCTTCGTTTTATCCGACCTGCTTACCAACTTTGAGCGAGTTTCTGACCACTGCTCGAATATTGCGGGCTGTGTATTTGAAATATCGAGCTTCGATGCGCTCGACCTTCACAAATACTCGCAGCAGCACAAGAGCGGCGACGAGGCGTTTGACGCTAAGGTAAATGAATTTACCGAAAAGTATAAGCTTGCGTTTGAGGAAGCGTAAAGCGTGATACGCTTAGCAGAGTATCACGCTAACTCTATTCGCCTCCGGCGAGTTATATTGCTACGCAGTGATATTCGGATTATGACGAGTGATATTTGCTCCGCAAGCTTAGGGCGAATAGAATATAACTGAAGCCACAAGGCTTCAATATCACTGTCGCTGAGCGACAATATAACTCTTTGCGTTAGCAAAGAATATCACTTTATACTAACAAAAAAAGAGAGATCATTTCGGTGCACAAGTCCATTTTTAAGGACTCGTGAATACCGATTTGCTCTCTCTTTTTGCTTATAATAAGCGTTTAGGCTTAGCCCGAGTGCATTGACTTGTCGAAAGACTTTAACGCACTGCGCTTAATGTTCAAATTCTCTGATTTTGGCGTAATGGCAAAGGCGCACGGATTTTTTAATTAAACAACTATTTTAAAGCCTGCGCTGACCAGTGCGTTCTTTATTTGCTCTATGTGCTCGAAGTTTCTCGTCTCCATAATAATTCTTAAGTAACAGCCGTTTACGTCCGAGCCCTCGTTTGCCCTTTCGTGATGCACCGAGGTGACGTTGCCGCCGAGTTCGGATATAATTCTCGATACGTCGGTAAGCTGTCCCGGCTTATCTACAAGCTCTACTGTGAGCTGATAGTTTCTTCCCGACATAAGAAGACCGCGCTTTATTACCCTTGAGAGAATAGTAACGTCGATATTTCCGCCTGAGAGCAGACATACCGTCTTTTTGCCCTCAAGGTCGAGCTTGCCGAACATAGCTGCCGCTACCGCTACCGCTCCCGCACCCTCGGTGACGAGCTTGTGCTTTTCCATAAGGGCGAGAATTGCCGCTGAAATCTCGTCGTCGGTGACGGTGACTATCTCGTCTACGTACTTTTCGCAAATTTCATAAGTAAGGTCGCCGGGGCGTTTTACCGCAATGCCGTCTGCAATGGTTCTTACCGAAGGAAGCTCCTCAATTTTGTGGTCCTCTACCGAATTTTTCATAGAGGGCGCACCGCTTGCCTGAACGCCGTATACCTTTACTCTCGGGTTTATGCTCTTTATAGTATAAGCAACGCCCGAAATAAGTCCGCCGCCGCCGATAGGCACTATAATGGCGTCGAGGTCGGGAAGCTGGTCGGCGATTTCAAGCGCTATCGTGCCCTGACCTGCAATTACGTCGGGGTCGTTAAAGGGGTGTATAAAGGTGTAGCCGCATTCGTCACGAAGCGAGATAGCCTTATTGTAGGCGTCATCGTAAACGCCCTTGACAAGACAAACCTCAGCGCCGTAGCTCTTGGTAGCCTCTATTTTGGAAATGGGCGCACCGTCGGGCAGACAGATTACCGCTTTTATGCCGTTCTTCTGTGCGGCAAGCGCTACGCCCTGTGCGTGATTTCCCGCAGAGCAGGCGATTACTCCGCGCTTTTTCTCCTCGGGGCTAAGCTTCGACATTTTGTAGTAAGAGCCTCTTACCTTAAACGAGCCCGTGGTCTGAAGATTCTCGGTCTTAAGATAAAGCTCAAGTCCCTCTTTAAGCTTGGGAGCGTAAATTATATCGGTCTTGCGGACTACGTCCTTCAGCACGTAGCTCGCTCTGTATACGTTATCAAGTGTAAGCATAATTCCTCTTTTCGGTCTGTTTTACAAACAAAGGTTGACAAATTTAGGGTTTAGATAAGAGAAGCGTGTCGACGAACTGCTCGGCGCATCTTGCGGAACGGCTGCCCCGCCTCAGGGCGAACGCCTCTGCCTTGATTTCAAGCTCCGAGCCTTCAATTTCAACGCCGGCTCTTCTCGCAAGCTCTCTTACTATATCGAGGTAGAGCTTTTTCGAGGGCTTTTCAAAATACACGACGAGCCCGAAGCGCTCGGATAGCGAAAGGGTTTCCTCAAGCGTATCGTTCCTATGCACGTCGTCGCCTGCACGGTCGCTGAAGCTCTCCTTGATTATGTGACGTCGGTTGGAGGTTGCGTATATTACCGCATTGTCAGCCTTTGCGCTGGCAGAGCCCTCAAGTGCCGCCTTAAGCATACTGAAATTATCGTCGCTTGCGGTAAACGAAAGGTCGTCGATAAAGATAATGAATTTAAGCGGATTTTGGCTTATGCGCCCCATAACGAAGGGAAGCCTTGAGAGCTGGTCCTTTCTCAGCTCGATAAGCCTCAGACCCTTACCGAAAAATTTATTCGCAATAGCCTTTACCGTCGAGGACTTGCCCGTGCCTGCATTGCCGCAGAGCAGAGTGTTAAGCGACGGACCTCCCCTCAGGTGCGCAAGTGTATTCTCAATAACCCTCTCTCGCTCAGTCTCGTAGCCGACGAAATCCGAAAGCGAGGTCTTGTCGGCGCTGATTACAGGCTCGATTTCTCCCTCGTCCGACAGCCTGAACATAACGTGCGACGAGAATATTCCGTAGCCTCTTTTGCGGACGTTCCTTGCGTGCGATTCGTAAAGTGCGGGAAGATTTATCTCCTTAACCCCAAAGGGCGACACGTAGGCAATTCCAAGCTCCGAGCGGAAATGCTCGGGGGTAAGCGCCGCAAGCTCCGAGAATACCGAAAGCTCGTGACGCAGCGCCGCCTTCACCTCGTCTTTGATTTTGGATTTTTCGGCACGTGCTCTGATATATACGTTCTCGTCCTCAAACAGCAGTCTTGCTACGAGAAGCGAGAGTGGAAGCTGCGCCTCGTAAATCTCACTGACGAATGCGGCGTAAGCGGAAATCTTCTCCTCGTCGGTGATATCCTCCTTGCAGAATTTTCCGAAATTCTTTAAAAGCGGCGTGTCAAGCACACCCTTAAATATGCTTGACATACATAGCCTTATGTAAAGTTCTCTTAGCATATATTACAATCTTTCGATTATTTTGTCGGTAATCTCTGTGGTGGTAAGATAGTCCTTTCCGTGCGCAAGGTCCGCCGTGCGGTAGCCCTCGTTAAGAACCTTATCGACAGCCGATACTATGCACTCGCTCTCCTCTTTTAAGTCAAAGGAATAAAGCAGCATCATAGCACAGGAAAGAATAGTAGCTATCGGGTTCGCAATATTTTTGCCCGCTATATCGGGAGCTGAGCCGTGTATCGGCTCGTAAAGACCTCGCTTCGTGTAGCCGAGCGACGCCGAGGGAAGCATACCGATAGAGCCGGTTATCTGCGACGCCTCGTCCGAAAGAATATCTCCGAACATATTGGAGGTGACTATAACGTCAAACTGCGCAGGATTTCTTACGAGCTGCATTGCGGCGTTGTCTACCAGCATATCCGATACTTCAACCTCGGGATATTCCGCCGAAAGCTCACGAACCGTTTTTCTCCATAGTCTTGAGGTATCAAGCACGTTAGCCTTGTCGATGCTGATAAGCCTCTT
The DNA here is from genome assembly GCA_045659905.1 of Eubacteriales bacterium. Classification (GTDB taxonomy): domain Bacteria; phylum Bacillota; class Clostridia; order Oscillospirales; family CAG-272; genus UBA1740. Next base: position 43,261 of record JAZRCT010000040.1, read on the forward strand.
GTCACGCTTCATAGCCGCATCAAACGCAGCTCTTGCTATTCTCTCTATTTCCATACGGCTGTACGCCTCGGTGTCGTAAGCCTCCTCGCCGTATTTACCTATGCGAGTGCCACGCTCGCCGAAATAAATACCGCCTGTAAGCTCTCTTACAATCATAATATCAAAGCCCGAGGCTACGATATCCTCTCTGAGAGGGCAATCGCCGGAAAGCGCAGGATAAAGCTTTGCGGGGCGAAGATTGGTAAAAAGCTCCATAGCGGAGCGTATGCCGAGAAGCGCACGCTCAGGACGCATATTGCCGGGCAGCGTATCCCACTTAGGACCGCCGACCGCACCGAGCAGGACGCTGTCGGACTTAAGACAGCCCTCGACCGTTGCCAGGGGAAGCGGCTCGCCGTGTCTGTCGATAGCGCAGCCGCCGATATCGTAGGGAGTAAATTCAAAGCTGTGACCGAATTTTTCGCCTACTGCATTCATTACTCTGACGGCGCTGTCGGTAATTTCAGGACCGATTCCGTCGCCTGCCAGAAGCGCAATACTGTATTTCATAATTTTCTCCATTCTGCCGTCGGGAAAGCTCCCTACGGAAAGATTTTTGCGATAAGCCCTAGCCTTGCCGGCTTGGCGCTTTACTTAAGCTTTCGTTTGGCGATTTACACGCTTCACTTAACTTTAGCTTGGCGCTTCGCTTAGCTTTAGCTCCGTGCTTTTCTTAGCTTAGCGCTTCACCTTACTTTATAGCGCCTCGCTTTATGGACTCGATAAGTCCGCCGTTTTCAATTATTTTCTGTATAAACTCGGGGAAGGGCTTAGTCTTGAAGCTATTTCCCGTGGTCTTGTTGTAAATCATACCGAGGTCAAGGTCGCATACCACCTCGTCACCCTCGCTTATCTCCTCTGCCGCCTCGGGACATTCGAGAATGGCAAGTCCTATGTTTATCGAATTGCGGTAAAAAATTCTTGCGAAGCTCTTGGCTATGACGAGCGAAATTCCGCTTGCCTTAATAGCGATTGGGGCGTGCTCTCTTGACGAGCCGCAGCCGAAATTCGAGCCTGCTATCATAATATCTCCCGCATTTACCTTGTTCTTAAAATCAAGGTCGATATCCTCCATACAGTGAGAGGCAAGCTCCTTGTGGTCTATGGTGTTGAGATATCTTGCGGGGATAATTACGTCGGTGTCGACGTTATCGCCGTACTTTATTGCTTTTCCTTGGAAATTCATACCTGACAAACCCTCCTTATTTCATTACTTCGTCGGGGCTTGCTATTCTGCCAAGCACGGCAGACGCCGCCGCTACGGCAGGGCTTGCGAGATATACCTCGCTCGTAACGTCGCCCATTCTGCCGACGAAATTGCGGTTGGTCGTAGCTACCGCACGCTCGCCTGCCGCAAGAATTCCCATATATCCGCCGAGGCAGGGACCGCAGGTGGGGGTGGATACCACGCAGCCAGCCTCAATAAAGATTTTAAGAAGTCCTGCTTCCATAGCCTGAAGATATATATTCTGCGTTGCGGGAATGATAATCGCGCGCACGCCTCTGGCAACCCGTCTGCCCTTAAGGATTTCCGCCGCCTCGGCAAGGTCCTTATAGTGACCGTTGGTGCAAGAGCCGATAACCACCTGGTCAATCTTCACCTCGCCCGCCTCGTCTACCGTGCGGGTATTCTCGGGAAGATGCGGGAAGGCTACCGTCGATTTTATCTTTGAAAGGTCTATTTCGTAAACCTCGTCGTATTTTGCATCTGCGTCCGCCTCGAAAATTCTGATTTCTCTGTCGGTGCGTCCCTTTACGTATTCGAGAGTTGCCTCGTCTACGGGGAAAATGCCGTTTTTAGCGCCTGCCTCGATAGCCATATTGGATATGGTAAGACGGTCGTATACCGACAGTGCCGAAACGCCCTCTCCCGTGAACTCCATAGACTTATAAAGCGCTCCGTCGACGCCAATCATTCCTATAATGTGAAGAATTACGTCCTTTCCCGAAACCCATTTCCGAAGCTTTCCCTTAAGGACGAATTTGATAGCCGAGGGTACTTTAAACCAAGCCTTGCCCGTCGCCATTCCGCACGCCATATCGGTAGAGCCGACGCCGGTAGAAAACGCACCGAGCGCACCGTAGGTGCAGGTGTGAGAGTCAGCGCCGATAACCACGTCACCGGGAACAACGAGTCCCGCCTCGGGAAGAAGTGCGTGCTCTATACCCATTCTTCCTACGTCAAAGAAATTCACAATCTCCTCTTTTTCGCAGAAATCACGGCACATTTTGCACTGTACTGCCGCCTTTATATCCTTATTGGGGGCAAAGTGGTCCATTACCATAGTGACCTTTTCCTTGTCGAAAACGCCGCTTTGTCCTATCTTTTCATATTCACGTATAGCAACGGGTGAGGTAATATCGTTGCCAAGCACTCGGTCTATATTGACGAGCACGAGCTCGCCTGATTCGACCTTGTCGAGCCCCGCATGGGCTGCGAGGATTTTTTCGGTCATAGTCATTCCCATGGCATAAATTCCTTATTTGTTGATTATTGCTCCCTTGTCGGCGGAGCTTACCGTCATAGAATATCTCTTAAGGTAGCCGGTGATGCCTTCCTTGCGCTTGATAGGCATTTCCGCCTTGCGCTTCGCCAACTCCCCATCACTTACCTTAAGCTCTATTTTGTATTCGGGAATATTTATAGATATGATATCGCCGTCCTTTACGAAGGCGATAGGTCCGCCGCTTACAGCCTCGGGGGATACGTGTCCTATCGAAGCTCCTCGGGTAGCGCCCGAAAATCTTCCGTCGGTGATAAGAGCGACGTCACGGTCAAGCCCCATACCCGCAATAGCGGAGGTCGGCGAGAGCATCTCTCTCATACCGGGGCCGCCCGCAGGTCCTTCGTAGCGGATAACCACCACGTCGCCTGCTACGATTTTGCCTGCGTAAATAGCCGCAATAGCCTCCTCCTCGCTCTCGAATACCTTGGCAGGTCCTTCGTGAACGAGCATTTCGGGAGCAACTGCGCTTCTCTTTACCACGCAGCCGTCGGGCGCAAGATTTCCTCTCAGCACGGCAATACCGCCGGTCTTGCTGTAAGGATTGTCCACCGTCCTTATTACGCCCTCGTCAAGGTTCTTCGCTCCCTCGATATTTTCCTTAAGCGTCCTGCCCGTGCATGTCATAACAGAGGTGTCAAGAAGCCCGAGCTTGTCGATTTCACGAAGCACAGCATATACGCCGCCCGCTTCGTTTAAGTCCTCCATATAGGTAGGGCCTGCGGGAGCGAGGTGGCAGAGATTGGGCGTTCTCTCGCTTATTTCGTTTACAAGGTCAAGATTGAATTCTACGCCGCATTCGTTGGCGATTGCGGGCAGGTGAAGCATACTGTTGGTCGAGCAGCCAAGCGCCATATCGGCGGTGATAGCGTTTCTTATAGCGCCCTCGGTCATAATATCACGGGGACGGATATTCTTTCTTACAAGCTCCATTACCTGCATACCTGCGTGCTTTGCAAGCTGAATTCTTGCCGAGTGAGGCGCAGGAATAGTGCCGTTGCCCGCAAGTCCCATACCGAGAACCTCGGTAAGGCAGTTCATAGAATTTGCCGTATACATACCCGAGCAAGAGCCGCAGCTGGGGCACGCCTTATTCTCAAATTCAAGCAGTCTGTCGTCGTCTATTTTGCCTGCCTTGTAAGAGCCAACCGCCTCAAACATTGAAGAAAGGCTGGTCTTCTTGCCGCAAACCCTGCCCGCAAGCATAGGTCCGCCGCTGACGAACACCGTCGGAATGTTAAGCCTAGCCGCCGCCATAAGAAGCCCGGGGACGTTCTTGTCGCAGTTGGGAATCATAACGAGGCCGTCAAAGCCGTGAGCCATAACCATAGCCTCGGTGGAATCGGCAATAAGGTCACGGGTGACGAGCGAATACTTCATACCCACGTGTCCCATAGCGATGCCGTCGCATACTGCAATGGCGGGGAACATAATCGGCGTACCGCCCGCCATTGCCACGCCAAGCTTTACGGCATCGCAGATTTTATCAAGATTCATATGCCCGGGGACTATTTCGTTATAGGAGCAGACGATACCGATAAGCGGCCTTTCAAGCTCCTCCTTGGTAAGTCCCAGAGCGTTATATAACGAACGGTGAGGCGCATTGTGCGCACCGTCGATAATTCTGTCTTTAACCATAATAATTTCCATTCCGTCGCAGAGTGTGCGACCGTAAGCCTTAGTTGTTGATAAACTTTTCCTCGTCAGCCCAGCTGTAAAGCTTTCTTATATCCTTGCCGACAACCTCGGAGGGGTGCTCTGCCGCAATCTTTCTCATAGCGTTGAAATGCACCTGTGCGCCTGCGTCGGACATATCGAGCAAGAAGTCCTTGGCGAAGGTGCCGTCCTGAATATCCGAAAGAACCTTTTTCATAGCGCGCTTGGTGTCCTCGGTGATAATCTTAGGACCTGTGATGTAATCGCCGTACTCGGCGGTATTGGATATAGAATATCTCATTCCCTCAAAGCCGGACTGGTAAATAAGGTCTACTATAAGCTTCATTTCGTGAATGCACTCAAAGTAAGCGTTTCTCGGGTCGTAGCCTGCCTCGACGAGCGTCTCGAAGCCTGCCTGCATAAGAGCGCATACGCCGCCGCAAAGCACAGCCTGCTCACCGAAAAGGTCGGTCTCGGTCTCGGTGCGGAAGGTGGTCTCAAGCACGCCTGCACGAGCGCCGCCGATGCCGAGCGCATAAGCAAGTCCGATTTCAAGCGCATCGCCGGTTGCGTCCTGATGAACTGCGATAAGGCAGGGAACGCCCTTGCCTACCTGATACTCCGAGCGAACGGTGTGACCGGGGCCCTTGCGAGCTATCATTATTACGTTTACGTTCTTCGAGGGCTTGATGCAGCCGAAATGAATGTTGAAGCCGTGAGCAAATGCGAGCGTCTTACCCTCGGTAAGATTAGGCTCGATGCTCTCCTTATAGAGCTTAGCCTGCTTTTCGTCGTTGATAAGAATCATAATAAGGTCAGCAGCCTTTGCAGCCTCAGCCGAGGTCATAACCTTAAGACCTGCCGCCTCTGCCTTAGCCCAGCTCTTAGAGCCGTTGTAAAGTCCTACGATAACGTTGACGCCCGACTCCTTAAGGTTGAGTGCGTGAGCGTGTCCCTGAGAGCCGTAGCCGATAATAGCGACGGTCTTGCCGTCAAGCTTTGCAAGGTTGCAGTCCTGCTGATAGTAAATCTTTGCGTCGTTCATTTTAAAATCTCCTTGATATGTAGAAAATAATTTATTATTTGAATTTAAGCTATTCCGTCCCGACCGAAAATCAGCCGAGCAGAGTGGTGTTGCCTCGGTCGAGAGCTACGATACCCGTTCTGCACATTTCAATAATGCCAAAGGGAATCATAAGCTTGATAAAGGCGTCGATTTTGCTGGGGTCGCCCGTGACCTCTATGCACATCTCGTCGGTGGTGTAATCTATTACCTTTCCTCGGTAGACCTCGGCGGCCGCAAGAATGTCTGCTCTTGTGCCGGTGTCGTATCTTACCTTGAGGAGCATAAGCTCACGCTTGATGGAATCCTCCTTAAGCACTTCGACGTGCTTTACGTTGTGAAGCTTGCGCAGCTGATTTATAAGCTGCTCTCTTGCGTAGCCGTCGCCGCTTAAGCAGATGGTAATTCTTGAATATTCGGGGCGCTCGGTCTCGCCTACTGTGAGCGCATCAATGTTGAAGCCACGCCTTGTGAACATACTCGTGACTCGGGTAAGCACGCCGTACTTGTTGTCAACGTACACCGCAAGGACGAATTCGTTTATCTTATTGCTCATCGTCATTACCTACCTTTACGCTGGTGATTATATCGTCGATAGAGCCGCCGGGAGGAAGCATCGGAAGGACGAACTCGTCCTTGTCGATAAGAGTATCGATTACGACGGTAGTGCCAAGTTTCAGCGCCTCACGGAACGCCTTATCAAATTCCTCTCTCGTCGCAGCTCTCATACCGACAGCTCCGAACGCCTCGGCAAGCTTGACGAAATCGGTCTTTCTGTCGGTAAGGACGGTGTTTGAATATCTCTTTCCGAAGAAAAGCGTCTGCCACTGGCGCACCATACCGAGCACGCCGTTGTTCATAACCACTATAATTACGGGAATGGAAGCCGAAACGCAGGTCGCAAGCTCGTTGAGATTCATACCGAAGCTGCCGTCACCGGTCACGAGAACCGTCGTATCGCCGCTCGCCACTCTTGCGCCAATCGCAGCGCCAAGACCGAAGCCCATAGTGCCAAGACCGCCCGAGGAAACTATTCTTCTCGGTCTGTCGAATTTTGCATACTGGGCGCACCACATCTGATGCTGACCGACGTCGGTAGCAAGCACCGTGCCCGCAGGCTTCGCCGCATTTATAGCTTCAAGCACCGATTTCGGCGTCATTCGCTCACGGCTTTCCTCGTCGTGGCGTGCTTCAAAGGCCTTTTCCTCGGCGATAAGCGCCTCGACCTCGTCGCTCCAATCCTTGTTGCTCTTGGGACTTGCGCCCTTTGATATTTCAAGGAATGAGTGCATTACGTCGCCGACGATGCCGCAATCTACCTTTACGTTCTTATTTATCTCCGAAAAATCGGGGTCAAGCTGAATAATTTTACTGTTTTTTGCAAATTTTGCAAGATTTCCCGTTGCTCTGTCATTGAAGCGCACGCCGACGCCGATTATAAGGTCGCTCTTATTCTGCGCCATAGAGGAGGCGTAGTGACCGTGCATTCCCTGCATACCGAGGAATCTGTCGCAGTCGCTCTCAATCGCCGAAAGTCCCATAAACGAGCAGCCGATATAAGCGTTAATCTTGTTGGCAAAGGCAACTATATCCTTGCCAAGTCCGAGACCTGCCGCACCGCCGCCTATGTATATGTAAGGACGCTTCGATTCGTTGATAAGCTCTATTGCCTCGGCTATTTTTTCGTCGCTTGCGAGCGGAAGCGGAATCTTCTCGGCAATCTCGCCTGCCTCCCATTCGCACTCTGCTATCTGCACGTCCTTAGGGACGTCGATAAGCACAGGACCCGGTCTTCCGCTCTTGGCTATGGAAAACGCCTCTCTTATGCTGTCGGCAAGCTCCTCGACCTTGTTTACGAAATAGTTGTGCTTGGTAATAGGGAGAGTAATTCCCGTAATGTCGATTTCCTGAAAGCTGTCCTTGCCTATAAGAGAGCAGGGAACGTTTCCCGTGATAGCCACCATAGGAATAGAGTCAAGCATAGCCGTAGCTATACCCGTGACGAGGTTGGTAGCGCCGGGACCTGAGGTAGCGATGCATACGCCGACCTTTCCCGTTGCCCTCGAATAGCCGTCTGCTGCGTGAGATGCGCCCTGCTCGTGAGCGCAAAGCACGTGATTTATTTCGTCCTTATGCTTATAGAGCGCATCGTATACGTTGAGTATCTGTCCTCCCGGGTAGCCGAATACGTCGGTAACGCCCTGCTCTATCAGCGTTCTTACTATAATTTCCGAGCCTGATAATTTCATTTAACTTAAAACTCCTTAGAAAATGCGTAAAGCCTGCCCGAAATCCGCAGTAAAGCGCCTGCGGCACGGGTAAAGGCTACAATTAGCCGTTTAACATTCTGTTGATAGCGCACACGAGCGCCTTTACGGAGGAATTTCCGATATCGCTGTCGACACCGCAGCCAAAATAGGTCTTGCCTCCGGAAATTATGCTTACGTAGGACGCCGCCCTTGCGCTGGTAGTGCCGTCTATTGCGTGCTGGGTGTAAAGGTCGAGCGTGTAGTCAAGACCGAGCGCCGCTTTAATAGCGTTGCTGACGCAGTCAAGACGGCCGTTGCCCGAGGAGCGAATCTCCTTTTCGCCGTCGTTAAGCAAGACGGTGACTACCGCCTCGATGCCGCCGTCAAGCTCAAGATACTGAGCGCGCTTGACCGAGAGGGTGTCCTGACGGTTGACGAAGTCACGCATAAAAATGTCGTAAACCTCCCTCGGCTGAAGCTCTCTGTGACCGTGGTCGGAGATGCTCTTTATATGATATCCGAATACCTCCCTCAGCTTCGGGGGAAGATTCATATTGAACTGCGTTTCCATAATATAGCCGATGCCGCCCTTGCCTGACTGCGAGTTGATTCTGATAACGTCAGCCTCGTATACCCTGCCGACGTCGGTGGGGTCAAGCGGAAGATAGGGAACTGTCCAAGGAATATCCTTGGCCTCTCTGAATTTCATACCCTTGGCAATTGCGTCCTGATGCGAGCCTGAGAATGCCGCAAACACGAGCTGTCCCGAGTAAGGCATACGCTCATACACACGCATACGGGTGACCTTTTCGTACACCTCGGTAATGGCGGGAAGATTGGAAAAATCAAGCCCCGGGTCTACGCCCTGCGAATACATATTGAGCGCAAGCGTGATAATGTCCACGTTGCCCGTGCGCTCGCCGTTGCCGAAAAGCGTACCCTCTATTCTGTCGCCGCCTGCAAGAAGTCCCATTTCGCTATCTGCCACGGCGCAGCCTCTGTCGTTGTGCGGGTGAAGCGAGATTATGACGTTTTCTCTGTCAATAAGATTTTTGTCCATATAAGCCACCTGGGCGGCGTAAATATGGGGCATTGAGTGCGACACCGTGACGGGAAGATTTATAATAACCTTATCCTCTGCCGTGGGCTGCCAGATTTTTAAAACCTCATTGCAGATTTCAGCGGCGTACTCGGGCTCCGTGCCGGTAAAGCTTTCGGGCGAATACTCAAAGGTGATTTTGCCCTTCGCCTTCGCCTTGTAATCACGGCAAAGCCTTGCGCCGAAAACGGCGATATCTATAATTTCCTGCTTGCTTTTCCTGAAAACCTGCTCTCTTTGCGCTACCGAGGTGGAATTGTAAAGATGCACCACGGCGTGCGGAGCGCCGTCTATCGCCTCAAAGGTCTTCTTGATTATGTGCTCTCTTGACTGGGTGAGGACCTGAATCGTCACGTCGTCGGGAATGAGCTTTTGCTCTATGAGAGTGCGGCAGAATTCATACTCGGTCTCGGAGGCGGCGGGGAAGCCTATCTCGATTTCCTTGAAGCCGACCTCTACCAGCAGCTTGAAAAACTCAAGCTTTTCTTCAAGGCTCATAGGAATTATGAGCGCCTGATTGCCGTCACGCAAATCGACGCTGCACCATCTTGGGGGCTTGTCTATGTATTCCTTATTCGCCCAGCTGAAATCAAGCCTTTCGGGCGAGAAAAACTGCCTTTTGTACTTTGCGTAGCCTTTCACTTAGGGTATCCTTTCGTATCGCTGAGGACAGGCTTTACCGTGCCTGCCTGCGCATAAAATAATAATTAGTAACATTTTAGCACAAACTCGTTAGTTTGTCAATTAGATTTTAGCATAAAGCGGAAGAAAATTTTGTGAAAAAAGCAAGGGTAAACCGACGGAAAAAAGAGCAGACTCGGCGTGATGTCCTTAACGGACAAAGCACGCGGTTAAATCCGTCTTCGACGGGTGAAATCCACCTATGGTGGATGAAATCGCTTTCGCAATGAAATCCTGCTTCGCAGGGTTAAGATAGACAAGCTTGATTTCATCGTTGCCTGCAACGATTTCATTGAACTAACAAAAAAGAGCAGACGTACAAGATTTCGTCTTGCGTATCTGCCCGTTTTTATAATGATGTGCTTGTCACTGTAAAAGCGATTGCGCATAGCATACGCCTGTTCACGGCGGCGCTTGGCTTCGTAGGAAAAATCAAATCTTGTATACCCAGCCGTAGCTGTCGGTAATCTTGCCCCATTGGATTCCCGTAAGGGTGTCGTAAAGCCACTGGGTGACCTCTCCGATTTTCTCGCCGCCTATTACGAACTCCTCGTCCTTATACATAAGCCTGCCTATCGGAGAAACGACGGCGGCTGTGCCGCAGCCGAACGCCTCCTCGAGCCTGCCCTCCTTAAGAGCGAGAATAAGCTCGTCAACCGAGAGTAAGCGCTCCTCGACAGTATAGCCCTTGCTCTTTAATACCTCTATGCAGGATTTTCTCGTAATACCGGGGAGAATAGAACCCGTGAGCTTCGGGGTGACTATGACGCCGTCTATCTTGAACATTACGTTCATGGCGCCGACCTCTTCGATATACTTGCGGTGAACGCCGTCGAGCCACAGCACCTGAGAATAACCCTTCTTGTTGGCACGCTCGCCCGCTCTCGTGGAGGCTGCGTAGTTGCCGCCGCATTTTGCATAGCCGGTGCCGCCTCTTACGGTGCGGACGTCCTCCTCCTCTATCATAATCTTTACAGGGTTGATGCCCTCCTTGTAGTAGCTGCCGCTCGGCGAGGCTATTACCATAAATTTAGCGCGCTTTACTGCGTGAACTCCGAGAGCCTCGTCGTTGCCAAAGAGGAAGGGACGAAGATAAAGCGACGTGCCGAACGAATAGGGTACGTATTCCTGCTCACACTTCACAAAGGCGGTAATCAAACCGAGCATCTCGTCCTCGTCCATTTCGGGCAGCGACATACGCTCGGCAGAGCGGTTCATTCGTCTTACGTTCTCCATAGGTCTGAAGAGCTGAACGCTTCCGTCCTTGGTGCGATACGCCTTAAGTCCCTCGAAAATTTCAGCGCCGTAATGAAGCACTGTTGAGGCAGGATGCAAAGAAATGTTGGCAAAAGGCTTGATTTCTGCGTTGTGCCATCCGTTTTCCTCGTCGTAGTCTACGGTGAGCATATGGGGCGTGAAATAAGTGCCGAAGCCAAGCTCGCTTTCCTTTGGGAGATTAGGCTTGTTTGGATTTTTCGTGATTTTGATTTCCATTTCGTTTTCCTCTTAGAATTGTTATTTCTTATATAATTTGCGAGAAGCTCTCCGCCTTTTTTCGCTTTTATATAAGCTGCGAGAAGCTTTCGAATTTGTAGGCCACGTTTTCCTTTTGGTGAGCGTCGCTCGATAAAATGAAGCCTGCTCCGAGAGAGCGCAGGTAGGAGTAAAGCTCACCCTTTGGATACGGCTCGTCAGTGTAGCCTCGGCTGATAGCGCCCGTGTTTATCTCGAATAAAAGACCGTCGTCCGTAAGCCGCCTTGCCGCTGCTTTTGCTGCCGAGAGGTATCTTTCGTCAGCGGGATTGAAAAGCGAATTATCCTTATTGAATTTTGTTATAAGGTCGAAATGACCTACTATATCGGCGTTGCATTTGTCCTTGATTTCGGATACCAAGCGGTAATACTTGTCGGCAAGAGCGAAGAAGTCGCCGTCAAATTTCTCATTGACCGTACGAACTAGGGTATCCCTTGAAAGGTCAATCGGCAGATATTCCTTGCCGATTTTGAGGTAGTGCGCCGAGCCGATTATATAATCGTAGCCGTCCTCACAAAAGGTGGTGTAGCAGTCGGTCTCTATTCCGCACAGCACGAGGATTTTATCCTTATACTTTTCACGAAGCCGCCGAATCTCCGCCTTGAAGCGAGGCACGTCCTCCTTGGATATCGAGCATTCTCTATCAAAGCTTACGGTGGAGTGATGCAGGATTCCTACGCAGGAAAGACCCTTTAGTATTGCGCTTACGACCATATCCTCGGGGGTGTCCCTGCCGTCGCAAAAGCAGGTGTGCGTATGCAAATCGCAGCTTTTTTTGTCAAGACGCTCTAAAATTTCATTTCTCATTTCGTCATTTTTTCCTGCTTTACCTTCTTGTCTATGACGTGACGGGAGGCAAGCTCACGGTGTATATCCTCGAGCGAAATTCCCATCTGTATCATAAGGACGAGCAGGTGGTACGCAAGGTCGGCTATTTCGTAAATCGTTTCCTTTTTGTCGTCTGCCTTGGCTGCAATAATGACCTCGGTGCTTTCCTCGCCCACCTTCTTTAATATCTTATCGAGTCCTTTTTCAAAAAGGTAGGTGGTGTAAGAGCCCTCGGTCTTTTCGGTCTTTCTGCCCTCGATAAGCTTTACGAGCGCCGAAAGGGAAAATTCCTTCAGTTCCTCGCTCCTGAATACGGGATTGAAAAAGCAGCTTTCTTCGCCCGTATGGCAGGCGGGTCCTTCGGGCTCTACCGCGACGACCAGAGCGTCAAGGTCGCAGTCTGCGGTGATGGAAACTATATTCTGATAGTTGCCGCTAGTCTCGCCCTTGTGCCAAAGCTCGCCTCTTGAACGGCTGAAAAAGACGGTCTGCCCCTTTTCCATAGAGAGCTTAAGGCTCTCCTTATTCATATAAGCAAGCGTCAGCACACGCTTGGTGACAGCGTCTACTACTATTGCGGGGATTAAGCCCTTGCTATCAAATTTGAGATTGTCTATATTAAGCATAATTTATTCTCCTTTATGCATATGTTAATTTACAATTCGCATAGGAATTCCGTTTGATTTGAGCATTTCCTTTAGCTCGGAAATCTTGACCTCACCAAAGTGGAATATTGATGCGGCAAGTCCTGCGTCCACCTTTGGAAGCGCTTGAAATAGCTTAAGGAAATCCTCGGCGCAGCCGGCGCCCCCTGAGGCTATAACGGGGACTGATACGATATCGCACACCGCACGAAGCATCTCAAGGTCAAAGCCACGCTTCACGCCGTCGGTGTCGATAGAATTGAGCACAATCTCACCGGCTCCGCTGTCAACGCCTCGTTTTATCCATTCAAGGGCGTCAAGCCCCGTGTCCTCTCTGCCACCCTTGGCGAACACTCTGAACTGTCCGCCGACACGCTTTACGTCGCAGGACAGCACTACGCATTGGTCACCGTATCGCTTTGCCGCCTCGTAGATAAGCGAGGGATTTTTGATAGCTCCCGAATTTACGCTTACCTTATCTGCGCCGCATTTAAGCACTCGGTCGAAATCCCGAAGCGAGTTTATACCGCCGCCCACGGTGAGCGGAATGAAGATGGTGCTTGCCACCTCCTTCAGTATGTCGGTAAAGAGCGCACGTCCCTCGCTTGAAGCGGTGATGTCGTAAAACACCAGCTCGTCAGCGCCGCAGCTGCTGTAATATCTGCCAAGCTCGACGGGGGAGGAAACGTCGGAGAGCCCCTTGAAGTTGACTCCCTTTACGACTCGGCCGTCTTTCACGTCAAGGCAGGGAATTATTCTTTTAGTAATCATTTTGCCACCTCTAAGGCCTCGGCGAGCTTTATATCGCCCGTGTAGTATGCCTTACCTATTATAGCGCCGTAAATTCCAAGCGAGCGAAGCCGCCTTACGTCCTCTATCGAGGATACGCCGCCCGACGCTATTATCTGAATTTTGAGCTTTTCCGAAAGCTCTCTGTAAAGCTCGTGGTTAGCTCCCATCATAGCTCCGTCCTTTGATATATCGGTGCAAATTACCGTGCGCACTCCCATATCCTCGAGATTTTTCATAAAGTCGAAGCCCGGAAGCTCGCTTTTTTCGGTCCAGCCCTTGATAGCCACGAAGCCGTCCTTAAGGTCGACGCCTACGGCTACCTTGTCACCGTATTTTTTTAAAGCCTCGCGCAAAAGCTCGGGGTTGGTCACTGCCGCCGTGCCGAGTATAACTCTGCCGACACCCGCCTCTATATATTTGTCTATAACCTCAATAGAGCGTATGCCGCCGCCAACCTCGACGAAAAGCTTGGTTCTTTCAAGGATTCCTTTTATAACCTCAAGATTCGGCGTGCCGCCGCTCTTTGCTCCGTCGAGGTCGACAAGATGCATATATTCTGCCCCCGCGCGCTCAAATGCGAGAGCTACCTCGGACGGGTCGTTGCTGTATACCGTAACCTTATCGTAATCGCCCTTGTAAAGGCGCACCGCCTTGCCTGAAAGCAGGTCTATTGCGGGAAATATCTTCATAGCTTTCTTCCTTTAAATAATTATATAGCAAACGGCTTTGCCGATGCAAGCTATTTCCGCTTGCGCAATGCGGTCGGCAAAATGCGCCGCCTGTCCTTTTTTTGGTATTCCCTTAAAGCTCACAAAAGGCTCTCAGAATATTAAGCCCAACCTCGCCGCTCTTTTCGGGGTGGAATTGACAGCCGTATACGTTGTCCTTTGCAACTGCCGCCGTAAGCCTTGCGCTGTATTCGGCAACCGCCGCCGTGTCGGCGTCGCACTCCCTAGCCGAGTAAGAATGAACGAAATAGACGCAGTCGCCGCTCTTTATATGCTTGAAAATGCCGCAATCCTTATTGGTAATTTCAAGAGCGTTCCAGCCTATATGCGGGATTTTCAGCGTCCTGTCGATAACCTCTGCTATCGGACGCACCTCGCCCGAAATAAGCCCCAGTCCCTCGTGGATACCGTATTCGTAGCTGCGCTCGAAAAGCAGCTGCATTCCAAGGCATATTCCGAGCAGAGGCTTTCCTTTCTTGGCTTCCTCAATCAAAAGCATGTCAAGCCCCGACGCACGAAGCTTGGCTATTGCGTCCTCGAATGCGCCGACGCCGGGAAGAATTATCTTGTCGGCACGCCTGATAACCTCCTCGTCGCTCGTTGCTACCGCCTCAGCACCTATCATAGAAAAGGAGCTGACAAGCGAGAAAAGATTTCCGACGCCGTAATCAACGATGGCTATCATTAAAGCACTCCTTTTGTGGAGGGAAGCTTATCCTTAAATCTTTCGTCAATGCTTACCGCCTTGCGAAGGCTTCTTGCGCAGGACTTGAAAACTCCCTCGATTATGTGGTGAGCGTTAGCTCCCGCAAGCTGTCTTATGTGAAGCGTGACGCCTGCATTCATACAGAACGCCTGCCAGAATTCGTAAGTAAGCTCGGTGTCGAAATCTCCTACCTTTGCGCTCTTTATATCAAGCTCGCAGGCAAGAAAGCTTCTTCCCGATACGTCGATAGCCGAGAGAATGAGCGTCTCGTCCATAGGCAGAGTAGTGTCGGCGTAGCGGACTATTCCGCACTTGTCGCCAAGTGCCTCACGCACCGCCTGACCTAAGCAGATGCCGATATCCTCGGTGGTGTGATGGCAGTCAACCTCGGTGTCGCCTGCGCACCTGACGTCAAGGTCAAAGCCGCCGTGCCTTGCAAAGAGGGTGAGCATATGGTCAAGGAAGGCGCTGCCGCTCCTTATATTGGATACGCCCTCGCCGTCAAGATTGAGAGTAAGCTCGATATCGGTCTCGGCGGTCTTTCTTTTAATAGTAGAGGTTCTCATAGTATATCGCTCCATATTTCCTGGATTTTGTCAATAAGTGTTTGCATTTCTTCGGGATTTCCTACCGTTATACGGTTGTAATCCTTTATTCTTTCCTGAGTGAAATGGCGTACAAGGATTCCGTTTTCCTTAAGTCTTAGGTAAAGCTCCTCGCCGCTTATTTTTTCGTGCTTTGCAAAGATAAAGTTGGCGCTTGAATCGGTGGTGGAGAAGCCGAGCGCACGAAGCGCTGTCGCTGTTTTCTTCCTTGTGTCGATTATGCTCTTGCAGTTGTTCTTAAAATACTCCTCGTCACAGAGCGAGCCGACACCCATAGCCAAGGTCGTTCTGTTGACGTTATAAGGGTTGGTCGAATATCTTAAGCGGTGGAGGTCTGAAATCAGTGCGCTGTCGCCTATTGCAAAGCCGAGCCTTGCGCCTGCCATTGAGCGTGATTTTGAGAAAGTGCCCGTCACGAGCAGATTTTTATAGTCCTTCGTGAGCGCTACTGCGCTCTGTGCGCCGAAATCGACGTACGCCTCGTCCACTATTACGATTCTGTTCTCGTCCTCCGAGACAAGCTCCCTGATTTTCTCAAGCGGAAGCGCAATACCCGTCGGGGCGTTTGGATTGGCTATTATCACCGTGCCTCGCCTGCCCTTGTAATCCTCCGTCGCAATAGAGAAATCCTCCCTCAGGGGAATTATCTCGTAGGGTATTGAATTAAGCTCGGCGAATACTCGGTAAAAGCCGTAGGTTATATCGGCGAAAAGTGCGGGACGCTCCTCATCGCAAAACGCCATAAAAGCAAAATTCAGCACCTCGTCAGAGCCGTTGGTCATAATAAGCGAGTCCTCGCTCACCGAATAGTACTCCGCCATTTTTGCCCTGAGGTCACGCATCTCGGGGTCGGAATAGAGCATATTTCTCTCGACCTCACGCATAGCGTACTCTATTGCCCTCGGCGACGGCGGATAGGGCGACTCGTTGGTGTTAAGCTTTATATAGCTTCGCTCCTTCGGCTGCTCGCCCGGGGTATAGGGCAGAAGCGTCCTGTATTTCTTAGTAAGATATTTACTCATACCTCGTCCTCAAATCTTATTACCGCACTCTTTGCGTGAGCGGTAAGTCCCTCCTTGGTGGCGAAATATTCAACCTTTTTCGCTACCGCCTCGAGGGCAGGTCTTTCATAATATATATACTGAGTCTTTTTTACGAAATCGTCTACCGACAAAGGACTTGAAAATCTTGCAGTGCCGCTTGTTGGAAGCGTGTGGTTCGTGCCTGCGAAATAATCTCCCAGCGCCTCAGGGCAATTCTTGCCGAGGAATACCGAGCCTGCGTGCTTGATTTTGGGAAGATAATCAAAGGGATTGTCCACGCACACCTCAAGATGCTCGGGCGCTATGGCGTTTGCCACCTCGACAGCCGAGGCTATCGAGTCGGTGACGATTATTTTTCCGTAGTCGTCAATAGAGGCTCTTGCTATTTCCTCTCTTATGAGCAGAGGAAGCTGTCTTTCTATTTCGTCTCTTACCGCAAGTGCAAAGTCCTCGTCGTCGGTGACCAGCACTGCGCTCGCCATTCTGTCGTGCTCCGCCTGCGAAAGCAGGTCTGCCGCAACGTCCATAGGACGGTTGGTGGCGTCGGCTATTACGAGAATTTCGCTGGGGCCCGCTATCATATCTATCGATACCTCGCCGAACACCTGACGCTTCGCCTCTGCAACGAAGGCGTTACCGGGGCCGACAATCTTGTCTACCTTAGGCACGCTCTGTGTGCCGTATGCGAGCGCCGCAACTGCGCCTGCGCCGCCTATCTTGTAAATTTCGTCAACTCCCGCAACCTTAGCCGCCGCAAGAATAACGGGATTTACCCTGCCGTCAGGCGAGGGGGGCGTCACCATAACTACTCTTTCGCAGCCTGCAATCTTGGCGGGGATAGCATCCATAAGCACGGTAGAGGGGTAAGCCGCCGTGCCGCCCGGGACGTAAAGTCCCGCACGCTCAACGGGGATAACCTTTTGACCGACGATAACGCCGCCCTCCTTTTTGATTTCAAAGCCGCCCGACTTTTGCTTCTCGTGAAATTTACGGATATTCGCTGCAGCTTCCTCGAGTATTTCGAGGAATTCCTTATCGACCAGCGAAAGCGCCTCCTCTATCTCCTCCTCGCTGACACGCAGGGAGGAAAGCTCCGCCTTATCAAAAAGCCTTGCGTAATATTTGAGCGCCTCGTCGCCCTCTTTTCTTACTCTGTCTATAATTTCGGATACCTTGCCCGATACGTCTGGGCGCTCCTCCTTTGCCGAGAATATTTCCTCTCTCGTATTTAAGGAGTCCTTTATAATTCTTATCATAATAATGCCTCTGTTTATTCTATAATAGCCGAAAGGCTGTCCCTTATTTCGTCTATTCTTTTAAGATTGAATTTAAAGCTTGCTTTGTTGGCAATCAGCCTTGCGCTGATGGGCTGGAATTTCTCTACTACGGCGAGATTGTTTTCTCTTAGCGTAGCGCCGGTCTCCACGATGTCTACTATTACGTCGGAAAGTCCGAGTATAGGCGCAAGCTCGATAGAGCCGTTTAGGTGAATAATATCAATATCCCTGCCGATTGAGGAATAATAGCTCTTTGCTATTTTTGAAAACTTAGTAGCCACTCTTAAGGTCTTGCTTCTGTCGTCCTCGAAGTCCGCCTTTGCGGCAACCGCCATATCGCACCTGCCCATCTTAAGGTCTAAAAGCTCGTAAACCTCGGGCGAATATTCAAGCAGAATATCCTTGCCGCAAACGCCGATATCAGCAGCTCCCCGCTCGACGTAAATAGCTACGTCCGAGGGCTTCACCCAGAAATATCTGACGAGGCGTTCGCTATTCTCGAATATAAGCTTGCGACCGGGCTCTTTGATTGACGGACACTCGTATCCCGCCCTCTCAAAAAGCTCGTAAACCTTTTCTCCAAGCCTGCCTTTTGGCAGAGCAATGTTAATATATCTTTGCATATTGCCACCTTTATTCCTGCGATGGGAGCCTTTCAAGCTCGTTGAGATATACGGCAAAGCCCATACCTTTTGAGTCGATTTTCATTCTTGACATCAAATTATCGTACTGACCGCCCGAAAGCACGCTCGTGGGGATTTTGTCAATATATCCCTTAATAGCTACGCCGTTGTAATACTTGGTGTTGCCGACTACCGAGAAGTCGACGAAAAGCTTATCCTTAACACCGAGAGAGTAAAGCTTGTCTATAAGCTCGGAAAATCCGTCGATTACACGGGATATGCGGTCGTTTATCCTGAAAGCGGAAAGCTTTTTCAGCACCGAGCGAGGCTCGCCGTAAATATCTGCAAGCGAGGCAATCAGCAAAGCCTCGTCCTCGGAAGCTCCGCCGGCTATTG
Organism: Eubacteriales bacterium; assembly: GCA_045659905.1. Taxonomy (GTDB): domain Bacteria; phylum Bacillota; class Clostridia; order Oscillospirales; family CAG-272; genus UBA1740. Next base: position 61,728 of record JAZRCT010000040.1, read on the forward strand.
CGGCAGATAGGATTCCGTCCTTGTTCTTCACGCCAAGCTCGGCGATAATTTTGCGCCTTGCATCACCCGATACGCCGAATTCCGAGAAAAGCTCAGATAGGACGTCGAGATTTGAAATCTCAATTACGTAGGAATCCGAAAACTCGGCAAGGCTTCTGTCGGCAAGATAGATTACCTCGGCAATTTCAGCCTCGCCCACCTCGCCGATGCATTCAAGACCGACCTGCATTATTTCCTTAAAGCCGTGTGCGCCCCGTGAGGAGCGGTATACGTTTTCGTTGTAGCAGAGCTTAGCGCAGCCGCCCCTGACGGGAGCGCAGTTCTTGATAATCGAAAGGGTGACGTCGGGCTTCAACGCCATAAGCTTGCCGTCCTCGTCGGTAAAGGTAATTATACCGTCCGAAATAAGAAAATCCTTATTCCGCATATAAAGCTCGTATTCCTCAAACTTGCTCATTTTGTACTGCTGATAGCCGTATTCCGAGAAAAGCGCTCTCAGCTTATATACGGCAAGCTCCTGCGGGGTGAGGGTGGAAATTATTCTGTCACAGTTCATTTCTTCTCCTCCTTAGCTCGATTAAGTACGGTACGGTATCCGCCGCCACCGTACATAAGGCACTTATTTACTCTGCTTATAGTGGCGCTGCTTGCGCCCGTCTTTGCTGAGATGGCGCTGTAATTTTCGCCCTCGGTGAGCATTTTTGCGACCTCGAGCCTTTGATTCATAGATTCAAGCTCGCCTATCGTGAGGACGTCCTCGAAGAAGCTGCGGCATTCCTCGATGCACTCAAGCGACATCACTGCCTTGAAAAACGAATCGTACGCCTCTATTGAAAAGTTTTTATTCATAAAAATCTCCATTCCGTGCAGGGAGGGGCAGGACTGCCCACAGCACAAGGGTATGAAAATAAAGTCTGCCATTGTCGCCTTACGGCTTGGCTGAAAATGTACGCTATATATTTTAGCACGCTAAAGTGATAAAGTCAACCCTAATCTAAAAAATTATATATATTTTTGCAAAACGGGAGGTGAAAGCAGAAAAAAGAGCAAAAACCCGCCTGATTTTGCGGTTTTTTGCTCTGAAAGACAAGCTTGGGTTACAGGGGCAAGCTTCGGCTAGGGTGGGTTTCGGCTGCGGTGACAAGCGCTATATAGGTGTGCTTCGCTTGAGGGACAAGCGCCGTATACGGCAGGCTTTGCCAAGATAACGCAGCAGCCGCTCTCTTTCTTTAACGGGCGCTTATATTATATTTTATGCAGCCCCTATTTCAGACGCTGAGAATCTTAATCACTATTACCGACATATCGTCCCTTTTTTGGTTGTGGCGCTTGGCAAGCTCTACTATCCTCTCGGCAACCGTGGAGGGTGTATCGTTTGCTCCGCAAAGATATTCTATCAGCCAGGGGGCGTCGGCGTCCTCACCGACTATTCCGTCGGAGAGCATAATCACGGTATCGTCGGGCCTCACCTCCGCCTTGATGCTTTCGGCGTCTATGCTGGGCAGGACGCCTATCGGCATAGTATCGCTTTTGATTCTGAATACCGAGGAATCCCTCTTTATATAAGATGCCGCCGCTCCCGCCTTGAAGAATCTGCACTCACCGGTGATTTTATCAAAGGAAAAGAGGTCGAGAGTTGCGGCGCATTCCTCGCCCTTGCGGCGAATCAGGCTGTTAAGAAGATACATTGCCGATTTTCCCTGCGAGGGAAGCTCCTTCAACGCAATCAGCACCTCGCTGGCGAAGGCAGAGGTAGCGCCTGCGCACGCACCGCTTCCCATTCCGTCTGAAATAAGAGCGTATGAAATACCGCGCTCGGCAGAGAACACCGCCACCGTATCTCCCGAAACCTCCTCACCGTCTGCCGTAAACGACGCCTTACCGACCGACAGCCTGTATCTTTCGCAGGCGTGACATTCCATAAGCGCCATTTCACCCCGCCTGAAGAAGTGCGGCGGAGAAAGCTTTATCCCAAGCGCCCCCTCAAGTCTTGAGTGAAGCTCGCCCGAGCTGATTTTACTGCCGTCCTTATCTCTGGTGGCGAGTATCAGATATTTTTCACGCTCGCCAAATACCTTTACCGTTCCCTCGGTAAAGCCGAAGCCGAAGAATTCCTCCTCCGCCTTCAGGGTAAGCTCCTCGTCAAGCTCACGCTCGTCGAGTGAGTATTCGTTTTCCTCGGAAATGAGGCGGGAAATCATAGTTATATCCTCGGAGACACTGTATTCGCTTCTGCCGACGAAGCGCTCTGAGAGCCTTGAAATTTCAAGGAGCGCCTTTTCTATATTCTCGGTGACGGGTGCTTTTCTCAATCGGTAGGAGAGCGCCATAGTTCCGACCATATCCTGAGAGGCACGAAGACAGTTGCCGCTCTCGCCGTCCCCCCTTTCACATTCAAGATGCTTGAATAGGGGGTAGCACAAAAGCGTTCCTATCAGGCACTCGGGCAAAAGCGACAAAAGCCCCGTCAGCCCCTCGGCGTATACAGCGAAAGCACTGAGCGCCACCACTCCCGACGAAAGCGCAAAGAGCGCACCAAAGGGGAAAAGTGCGCCTGCGGCAAGCCCCAGCAGGGCAAAGGACACCGAAAAGAGAGCCGAAATTCCTACCGACGAGAAAAATCCGAGCGTCAGGGCGTATACCGCTCCGAAGCGCTTTGCTGCAAAGAGCGTCGCCGCCACGGCGAAGATATACGAAAGGTCAATCCCGAAGAAGGAATATTTGGCGAGGGAAACCGAAATAAAAAACGCAAAGACCAACGCCGAAATGCAAAGCAGCACGAGGTCGAATTTTTCCTTACCCTGCCTCTTTGCCGTGAATATCTCCGTACCTCCGAGCAAAAGCTCCTCGGCTGAAAGCTCGGTATCGAAAAGTGCGGCGAGGGCAGGCGTTATAAGCACGGGAAGCAGAAGCGAGCTTGCGCCGAAAAGAAGCGAGGTGAGGCTTATGCCCGAAAGGAGAATTTCATATACGCCGATAATAAATCCGCACACGGCGGCAGACGCCACACGCAAAATGATGCTCTCCTTGAACATAGCAGACGGTGCGCTCGAACGAGTGCGGCCGCCGCCTATAACCACCCGAAGAAATACCGCAAGCGTTGCTGCAAGCGCAAATACGACACCACCTCCCCTGAGCGTAAGCGAGCCTGCTATAACTCCCGCAAGAGCGAAGAACACTCCCGAGGGAAGCGCCGAGACCAGAGCAAGCCCCAAGGGATACGCACCGAATACGGTATGACAGCCGCCGAAAAGAAAGCCTACCGCCACCGCTCCTATATTCAGCGCAAGCTTGATAAGCGACGAGCGTCTTTGTACGGGCGCTTTTATATCCTTCTCGGATTTCGCTAATTTTCTTCTGCTTTTGCTTTCGTTCATTTTTTAACTTCCTCTCTATAAAAACCGCTATATGACAAAAAATATTTGCATAAAATCCTGATTTTAGTCAAAAATTAAAGCTTATTACCTACATTATATACATAGGTAAAAGCGAAAGCTGTCGTAAGCCGGCTGTCGAAAAAAAGCCGTTAAAAATAAAAAAGGACGCCCACCGCCGAGAGTAGGCGATAAGCGTCGCTTTATTTTAGAATTTGCGAAAAGTATATTGAATATTAGTTCCTCAAGGAATGAATGGGAGCAGGGATTCTGCCGCCTCGGTTGATAAAGTCGGCGCAGCCCTCCTTGTGGGTTGGCATAATCGGCGCATAGCCGAGAAGTCCGCCAAACTCGGCGCTCTCGCCGACACCCTTGCCGTATACGGGTATTACTCTTACGGCTGTCGTCTTGTTGTTTATCACGCCTATCGATATCTCGTCGGCAATGATGCCCGAAATCGTAGTAGCGGGCGTGTCACCGGGGACTGCGAACATATCAAGTCCTACCGAGCATACCGCCGTCATAGCCTCAAGCTTGTCAATGCAAAGCACGCCTCTTTCGGCTGCGGCAATCATACCTCTGTCCTCGGATACGGGAATGAAGGCTCCCGAAAGACCTCCGACGTGGTTGGTCGCCATAACGCCGCCCTTCTTCACAGCATCGTTGAGCAGTGCAAGCGCCGCCGTCGTGCCGTGAGTGCCTGCCATATCAAGTCCCATATTTTCAAGAATCTCCGCAACCGAGTCGCCTGCTGCGGGGGTGGGAGCTAAGGAAAGGTCTACTATTCCGTAGGGTGCGCCGAGCCTCGACGCCGCCTCTGCGGCTATAAGCTGACCTACTCTCGTGATTTTGAAGGCAATCTTTTTTACGGTCTCAGCAAGCACCGAGAAATTGCAGTCACCCGCCTCCTTGATAGCCGCCGCTACGACACCGGGGCCGCTGACGCCTACGTTGATTACGGTGTCAGGCTCGCCTATTCCGTGTACTGCGCCTGCCATAAAGGGGTTGTCCTCGGGAATGTTTGCGAATACGACGAGCTTTGCGCAGCCGATGGAATCTCTGTCCCTCGTGATATACGCCGTGTCCTTGATAATCTCGCCCATGCGCTTGACGGCGTCCATATTGATGCCTGCCTTGGTGGTGGCTACGTTGACGCTCGAGCATACGTGCTCGGTCTCGTAAAGAGCCTCTGGTATGGATTCTATAAGATTGTGAGCGCCGATAATCTCGCCCTTTTGCACGTGAGCGGAATATCCGCCGATAAAGTTGACGCCAAGTGCGAGAGCCGCACGCTCAAGCGTCTTTGCAAGGCGCACGAAGCCGTCGCTTGAAAGTCCGCTTCCCACGTAAGAAATAGGCGTTACACTTATTCTCTTGTTGACAATCGGAATACCGTAGGTCGCCTCGAGATCCTCGCAAACCCTGACGAGATTCTTTGCCGAGCGGGTGATTTTATCGTATATTTTCTCTTCAAGGCGAGAGATATCGTCGGTGATGCAGTCAAAGAGAGAAATACCCATAGTAACGGTTCTTATATCCAGGTTTTCCTCTCTTATCATTCTTATAGTTTCAAGAATGTCCTGAGTATTGAGCATATTAATCTCCTAAAATTAAATTCTGTGCATAGTGTTGAAAATATCCTCATGCATTACACGGATATCAACGCCGTTTTCGTTTCCGACTTTGCTCATTTCTGCCGCAAAGGTCTTGAAATCGCTCTTAAGTCCGTCAAGCTCGACGAGCATAATCATAGCGAAATATTCGCGAAGTACGCTCTGGCTTATATCAATGATATTTGCTCCCGCCTTAGCGCATTCCTGGCTTGCGAGCGCAATAATACCAACCTTATCTTTTCCCGTAACGGTAATAACAGCTCTCATAATAACCTCCTGATTTGTTTACTGGTGCATACATTTTACTATATATTTTTAAATTTAGCAAGTCTTTTGGTTGAAATTTAAGCTTTTATATGCTAAAATGTAATTAAATATTCAAAAAGGAAGGGAATACAGAGCTGAGTGGACGGAATAATAGTCGTAAATAAGGGCGGGGGTATTACCTCGCATAGCGTCGTCAGCCGAGTGAAAAGGCTCTTTTCGGCGAGCAAGGCAGGACATACGGGTACGCTTGACCCGCTCGCTACGGGAGTGCTTCCCGTGCTTATCGGCAGAGGAGTAAAGGCGAGCGAATATATGCTTTCGTCGGATAAATACTATCTTGCCGAGCTTACGCTCGGTATCACCACCGACACCGAGGATATCACGGGCGAGGTGCTTACACGCCACACCGGCGCTATGCCGAGCGAGGGCGAGGTGCTTTCCTGTATTCAGAGCTTCGTCGGGGATATAAGGCAGATACCGCCTATGTATTCGGCACTTAAGGTTGACGGCAAGAAGCTTTGCGAGCTTGCAAGAGAGGGCAAGACCGTCGAGCGTGAGCCTCGGGATATCACCGTTTTTTCGATAACTGCTGACAGAATATCGGACGATAGATATTCGCTCCGTGTGCATTGCTCAAAGGGTACTTATATCAGGACGCTTTGCGCCGATATAGGTCGGGCGCTCGGTGTCGGCGGCTGTATGAGTGCGCTGATGCGTGAGCGTGCGTCGGTGTTTTCGCTTGAGGACGCCCATACGCTTTCTGAGCTTGAGAAAATGAGCGAGGAGGAAAGAGCGGCGCAGGTTGTGCCCGTCGAGCGGGTGTTCTTGGATTTGCCTCCCCTCGTGCTTCCCGATTTCTTTTCAAGGCTTGCCCGCTCGGGACTTGAAATTTACTTAAAAAAGCTCGGCGTGTCGCTTGGTGTCGGAGAGCGAGTGAGACTGCTTGACAAAGACGGCGTGTTTTTTGCCCTTGGCGAGGTCAGGGAATATCCCGACGGCGCTGCCGTCAAGCCGATAAAACAATTTTAGATATAAAAGATTTAAAGGAAACTGTGAAAGGAGAACCGTATGACGGTAAGGAACTGGACCGAGGAGCAAAGGCGTGCTATCGACACACGGGACAGAACGCTTCTCGTATCGGCGGCGGCAGGCTCGGGTAAGACCGCTACGCTGACCGAGAGAATTATAAATACGGTTCTTGACGAGGATGCAAAGGGCGATATCTGCAAAATGCTGATAGTCACCTTTACCAACGCCGCAGTAAACGAGCTTCGTCTTAAAATCAGCGATGCGATAAGAGAGTGCGCTATGGCGAATCCCACTAACGCACGCCTTGAGGAGCAGCTGCTTCGGGTGAAGGACGCCAGAATCGTCACGATAAATTCCTTTTGCAACGATATTTTGAGAATGACCGCCGAAGAGGTAGGTCTGCCGCCGAATTACAGAATAGCCGAGCCTGCCGAGGCAGGGCTTATAGCAAGAAATATCCTCGAGGGAATGATAACGGCGGCGTTCGAGGGCGACCTTTCCGAGGACTTCACCAAAGAGGAATTTGCCGAGGTGGTCTTGGGGCTCGTCGGTGTTAAAAATGAAAAAGAGCTGTCCGACGTATTCACCCTGATTTACGATAAGGTGTCAAGCGAGATAGACGGCGTCGGTACGCTCCATAAGCTCTCGGAGGCGCTTTTGCCAAAGGGCGGCGGTGTTGACGGCGTAGGTATGATAGCCTATATAAAGACGAAGTTTCGGGAAATGCTCGAGGCAGAGCTTGAAATGATGACGGCGGCGTACCGTACGCTTGAGCAGGAGGGCGCTACCCAAAGGACGCTTGAGGTATTTTCCTCGGATATGGATAACATAAGGCTGCTTTTATCTTGCGAGAGCTATTCTAAGATTCACGGCGCACTTTCTCGGATTTGCGACTTGACTATGGTAAAATCCAAGGTCGGCTCTTATGACAGAGCAAAGAAAATCCGTGACGGATACGTGGCAAATCGCAGAAAATTCTTTGATAAATATTTTGCTATCAGCGAAGAAGATTTGCTGTATTTGCTAAATAAAGTTTACAAAAGCACCGATATTATATATAAATTCTTGGATAGATACGATACGGTATTCCTTGAAGAAAAGAAAAGACGCGGCATAGTAGAATTCCGTGATGCCGAGAGATATGCGCTTTTAGCTCTTGTAAATAAGGACGGCGGCATCACACAGCTTGCCAAGGAGCTTTCGCAAAAATACAGCGATATATACATTGACGAATATCAGGACGTCAATGCGCTTCAGGCGGGAGTTTTCGAGGCTATATCGAGAGCAGACAACTGCTTTATGGTAGGTGATATCAAGCAGAGCATATACGGCTTCCGCTCGGCAAAGCCCGAGCATTTTGCAGGGAAGAAGAAAAGCTATCCGCCGCTTGGCGGCGAGGGCGATTACCCCTGCGCCTCGCTCTTTATGTCAAGAAATTTCAGGTGCGATAAGCCGATAATAGATTTTACAAACGGCATTTTCGATAAGCTCTTTGATTTTTTCTCCGAGAATATAGGGTATACTCCTGCCGACAGGCTGACCTTTGCAAAGGTTTACGTTGACGGTGAAGTGCCTACGATGCACACGCCCGAAATCCGCTTAATAGAAGGCGTGCCGTCCCGTGGAGCGGAGGAACTTGCCGATTCCGATACGCCGGAGGCTGACGCTATGCTTTATGAGGATATATCCAATATGCGCCTTTCGGCAGAGGCGGTGGCGGAGCTTGTTGATTCGCTCGTCGGCAAGGCACGCCTTGCAAGCGGCAGACTCGTCGTGCCGTCGGATATAGCCATACTCACGAGAAGCTCAAGCGGAATTGAAGCGGAGTACACCGCAGCGCTTAAAGGTAAGGGCTACGAATGCGATATTGCCGACAGTAAAAGCTTCTTCTTAAACGAGGAGGTGCTTTTAGCGCTTTCGCTGCTCAATTCGATTGATAACCCAAGGCGTGACGTATACCTTACGGCGCTTATGACCTCGCCTCTTTTTGATTTCAGCTTTGACGAGCTTTTTAGAATAAAGAGGCTTGGAAATAAGGATACGCTTTATTCCTCGCTCGTTGCCTACTCGGAGCTTTGCCCCGACGATAAGAAGGCAAAGGCTATGATTGACGCCCTCGCCAAGTACCGCAAAATTGCAGAGGGAATGAGCGTTGATACCTTTATCACGAAGCTATATAAGGAGACCGGACTTCTGACGCTCGCCTCGGCGAATGGCGGCAGGGATAATCTGATGCTCCTATACAGCCACGCAAGGCGCTATGAGAAAACCTCCTTTAAGGGGCTTCACAGCTTTATTGCGTATCTCAACAGCGTTATTGAAAACGACGGCGAGTTCGTAAGCGGAGAGAGCACAGGCTCGTCGGACGGAAAAATAACTATTCTTACCTATCACCGCTCAAAGGGACTTGAATTCCCGATAGTGATAATGGTAGAGACGCAAAAGCGCCTTTCGGTCTCTGACAGAGGCGCTTCGGCAAGAATTAAGCTTGCTCCCGACTTTGGATTTTCGGTAGGCGTAAGAGAGCCTGAGGGACTTGCTATGCTGAGAAATCCGCTATCTGAAATTATAGCTCACTATAAGCGTGGGCGTGAATTTGAGGAGGCACTGCGTGTCCTTTACGTCGCCCTGACGAGAGCCAGAGAAAGGCTTTATATATTCGGCACGGCAAGGGATACGGATAGGCTTATCGAGGAGGCAAGCGAGGCTAAGGAATTCTTGTCAAAGTACACGGTAAGCGAAATGTCAAGTCTGCTTGAAATAATACTTTCTTGCCGTGATATGGGAACGATTGTTTGCAAATCTCCCGAATTAAATGAAAATACCGGCGAGTATGACGAGCCGAAAGAATACCAAAATTTATCAGATATCAAAGAAGCTCCAGGGGCAAAGATGTCGGCAGGCGAGCCTTGTGTCAGCGAAGCTGAAATCCTCGCTCGCTTCAAGTATGAATATCCGCTTAAGGTAGCGCCGCACGCTCCCGAAAAGCTGAGCGTGTCGCTGCTTTCGCCCTCCGTGCTTGATATAGAAGACACCGGCGCTATGCTCACCGATATAGTAGAGACCGTGCCGAGCGGCGACGCCGCTTCGATGCCCTCGTCCGAGGGCGGTATACGGCAGAGGTGCGATGACGTCGAGAGTCCGTATTCAGACTCTCTGCCCGATACGCTGCCTATTTTTATGTCGGGAACGAATCTGCGCCTCAGCGCCGAGCGAGGCGTAGCCACGCATACCTTTATGCAGTTCTGCGACTTTGAAAGGCTGGCGGCGCTCTCCTCAAAGGGCGAGCTTGAAATGCTAATCAAGTACGAATTTATTTCGGCTGACGACGCCGGGCTCGTGCGCTGCGACGAGATAGACGCCTTCGTCAAATCCGAGCTTTTCTCGGAGATAAGGGGCGCAAGGCGGCTCTACCGTGAGCAGAGATTCAATCTTAAGCTCCCCGCCGATAGATTTACCACCGACGAGGCGTCAAGGCGTGAGCTTTCGGAGTTTCGGATTATGGCGCAGGGCGTCATAGACTGCGTAATTGAGCGTGAGGACGGTACGCTTCACCTTATCGACTACAAGACCGACCGCCTTTCCCCGGCGGAGCGCAAAAATCCCGAGCTTGCAAGGAAAAGGCTTACCGAGGCTCACGGACTTCAGCTTTACTACTACTCGCAGGCGGTAGAGAGTATATTCGGAAAAGCACCCGACACCGTCGGCATATATTCGATGCATCTCGGTCGTGAGGTGATAATAGACCTTGAAGCCTTTGCTGACGCAAATGGCATCAGAATAAAAAACTAGTAGCCCTTTGAACCAAAAGAAAGGAATATCGACGTTATGAAAATTGCAGTAATAGGCTCAAGGAAGCTTACGGTAAATAATCTCGAGGACTATATCCCGCCCGAGTGCGACGAAATAGTATCGGGCGGCGCTATTGGAATTGACAGATGCGCTGCGGCTTACGCAAGAATAAACGGACTTAAGCTGACCGAATTTTTGCCCGAGTACGAGAGCTTTGGCAGATTTGCGCCCATCAGAAGAAATTATCAGATAGTCGACTATGCCGATAGGGTAATAGCGTTCTGGGACGGACAGTCACGGGGCACGCTTTCGGTAATCAAGTATTGCGAAAAGGTAGGCAAGGAGTGCAGGATAGTATTTCTTTGAAATAAGCATCAAAATTAGGCGGGAAAGCGCACGAAAGTTGCGCCCTTCCCGCTTTTTTATAAAGTGTGAAAAAGCGGCAGTGCTTGATTTGCGTAAGTGATATTACTTCGCAGTGATATTCCTCGCTTATGCGAGGGTGATATTCCTCACTTGCGTGAGGAGTTATATTGCCTGACGGCAGTGATATTCCTCGCTTATGCGAGGAGTGATATTCTTTGTTCCCGCAAAGAGTGATAATTGCCACTAATGTGGCAGTGATATCCGCGCTTACGCTCGGGTGAAGTCCATCTTCGATGGATTAAGTCCAAGACTTACGCTTGGATGAAGTCCAAAGCTTGACGCTTTGGATAAAAAACAGACCCCAAAAGTGTCTAACTTTTGGGGTGCATATCAAATGCTTTCGGGGTGTAAGGGGGACTTTGGCTGCAAAGTCCCCCTATTAAATACTAAATGCGACAGTCCTTTTGAATATTATCCTTGATGCTTTGGGTTATAGGCTACCGATGCTACACGCTCTCGACGAATCTGAGGAATGCGGCTCTGCCGTCCTCGGTATCCTTGAAGACGCCTGCGTCCTTAAGCACACGGACGAAGGTGTTGCCGATTTCCGACTTGATAATATCCTCAGCGTTATCCTCGGTGAAGCTGTAATTGTCACGGAATGCAAGATACCAGCTTTTATGCTTCTCTATGCCCTCGACGGCAGAGAAGTCCTTGCCCGAAAGGATTGCATCCTTCATAAGCGCAATTTCCGCCTTAAGACGAGCGGGAAGCACCGCAAGTCCCATAACCTCGATAAGACCGATATTTTCCTTCTTTATATTGTGATGCTCCTCGTGGGGGTGGAATACGCCGAGCGGATTTTCCTTGGTGGTGATATTGTTTCTAAGCACGAGGTCAAGCTCGTAAAGCTCGCCTCTGCGCCTTGCAATCGGAGTTATCGTATTGTGAGGCTCACCGTCGGTTTCTGCGAAAACGAATGCGCTCTCGTCGGTGTATCCTCGCCAAGCGATAAGAATTTTGTCTGCAAGCTCTAGCATTCTTTCGGGGTCGTCGGAGGTGAGCCTGATTACGGACATAGGCCACTTGACAAGTCCTGCCTTGATATCCGAGAAGCCCTCAAAGAAAATTTCCTTGTATACGGGAGCTTTTTCCATAGCGAAGGTGTATCTGCCGCCCTGCATATGGTCGTGAGAGAGAATCGAGCCGCCGACGATTGGGAGGTCTGCATTTGAGCCGATAAAGTAGTGCGGGAAGCATTTTACGAAGCCGAGCAGCTTCTCAAAGCTAGTGCGGTCTATCTTCATAGGAGTATGAAGCGCTGAAAGAGCGATGCAGTGCTCGTTGTAGTAGACGTAAGGGGAATACTGTAAGAACCAAGGCGTCCCTGCCATATCGAAGGGAATCTGACGGAGATTTTGCCTCGGCGCTTTGGTGAGAGAGCCCTCGAATCCCTCGTTCTCGTGGCAGAGAGCGCATTTCGGATATCCCGACTGAGGAAGCAGCTTTGCCGCCGCTATCGCCTTTGGGTCTTTTTCGGGCTTTGACAGATTGACGGTGATATCAATCTCGCCGTATTCCGAATCTACCTTCCATTTAAGGTCACGCATAATGCGGTCTGTGCGTATGTAGTTTGAATCGCAGCTAAGCGCATAAAAATAATCGGTTGCATCCTTAGGGGAATCCTTGTAGAGCGTGTAGAATTTCGAGATTACCTCGCTTGGGCGTGCAGTGAATACACCCATTATCTTAGTATCGAAAAGGTCACGGTATACGACGCTGTTGTTCTCAATAAGGCCGCTTTCGTAAGCAAAATCGCATATAAAGCCGAGAATCTTGTCAAGACTTACACATTCGTATTCCTCCCTTTTAAATTCCGAAAGACGAAGAATGGTAAGAAGCGAATTTACAGCGTACGCCTCGTCACTTTTTTCGATAAGCTTACGCTCGATAGAATAATCTACAAGTGCGCTTATGGCTGAGTTGACGGTCATTAATTTATCCCCTTTATGTCAATAATATGTAAACAATAGTATGCTTATTCACGGCTTATAACGCCGACTTCGCCAAAGAAAATTCTTTCCTCCGTACCGTCATCTCGCTCGATTATGAGATTGCCTTCACAGTCTAAATCCTTGGCAAGAGCAGAAAAATCCTCGCTGCCGCCCACAACCGTAATACGCTTCCCCAGCGTTGAAAGATGCTCCTTGTAGGTCTTAAGCACTGTATCCATATCCTCTGAAAGAGCGAGAAAGCGATTTATGATTTCTGCGGCAAGAGAATTTATATCGGGAGCTTTGCCCGTAAGCTCAAGAAGCGTGCCCGCCTTCAGAGAAAGCTCCTCGGGAAAGTGTATTTTGTGTATATTGATGCCGATGCCGACGGCGGCAAAGGACATATTTCCGCTAGCGTCGAATGCGCCCTCGGCGAGAATCCCCGCAACCTTTTTATTCTCTATCAGGATATCGTTTACCCACTTGATTTTTGGGGTAACGCCGGTCAAATCACGGATAGCCAAAAGCACTGCGCAGCCTGCGGTAAGCGTAAGAGAATGAGGACTTGCACCGCTCCTCGGCGCCAGCGCCAGCGTCATATAAAGCCCCTTGTCACGCTCACACACGAAGCTTCTGCCAAGCCTGCCTCTGCCTGCCGTCTGCTGTCTTGCTACAAACAGTGCGGGTAGGTCACCGCCCTCCCGGCAGTAGCGTCTTGCTTCCTTGTTGGTGGAGTCTGCCGTGTCAAGTATGGAGATGCCGATAGGTGCAGAAGACGCTAGGAGCGAGCGTATTTTTTTCTCATTGGGGAGTGATTTTCGCATATTTGCTTCTCCGTAAGAATTATATTCTCAATTTTACCATAAGGTAAAAGTTAAAGTCAATACCCGTTCAAGAAATATTTGATAGAAAAGCGTGTATACCGTGCCGCAGCTTTGGGCAAAATTAAGCCAACACTTTTTGGAGGTGCGGTATATGAGCGGATTTTGCGAGGATTATGCTCTCAACGTCGAAATGACCTCGACTGCCTTAGGGTATAAGAACAGCTTTGACATACTTAAAAGAAGCCTTACGGTGGGCAAGGAGGAGCTGAGCTTCTTCTATATCGACGGCTTCGTAAAGGACGGCGAGCTTTTGCGCATTATGCAGTATTTTCTCGGCAAGAGTGGAGTGGGAAGCGCCTCGGAGTGCGAGAAAATTCTGCCTTACGTCGAGGTGTCCTTATGCGACGATTTTTCTGCCGCTGTGACGGCTGTGCTTTCGGGGCAGACTCTTATGCTCGGCTCACGCTTCGGCAAGGAGGCTATAATCCTTGATTTGCGTACCTATCCCGCAAGGCAGACGCAAGAGCCGGAAAGCGACAGAGTAATGCAGGGCGCAAGGGACGGCTTCGTCGAAACGCTTATTATGAATACCGCCCTTCTTCGAAGAAGAATCAGGGACAGGCGTCTTACTCTGAAGCATTTTGATATAGGCGGCTCGTCGCACACCGACGTTGTCGTATGCTATATGAAGGGGATTGCAGACGAAAAATACGTAAAGGAGGTCGTAGAGAGGGTAGAGAGCGCAAGACCGCTGACTTTGACTATGGGGCAGCAAAGCCTTGCCGAGAGCCTTGTGAAAAGGCGCTGGTATAACCCCTTCCCTAAGATACGCACTACCGAGCGTCCCGACACCGCAGCCGCATCGGTGCTTGAGGGAAGTGTGCTGATTTTCTGCGACACCTCGCCCGAGGTTATGATTTTGCCGACCTCGATTTTCGATTTTTGCGAGGAGGCGGACGATTATTCCTTTCCGCCGCTTACGGGAAGCTATCTTCGCTTGGTGAGAATCCTTATTCTTCTTTTGTCGGTGGTGATAACGCCGCTCTGGTATCTTTCGCTTGAATATATCGATATTTTGCCGCAGTGGCTCGCATTTCTTAAGCCCGACGATGCTGGAGCGCTGCCGATAATCGCTCAGCTTTTCTTAGCCGAGCTTGCTATCGACGGCTTGAAGCTTGCTTCAATGAACACCCCGAATATGCTCTCTAACTCTCTGTCGGTAGTAGGCGGTCTTATTCTCGGCGATTTTGCCGTGACGGTGGGCTGGTTTTCCCCCGACGTCATATTCTATATGGCGTGCGTTTCCATTGCGAATTTCGCTCAGCAGAATCACGAGCTCGGCTATGCTTTCAAGTTTATGAGGGTAATAATTCTTGCGCTCACGGCGCTATTTGGAGTATACGGATTTTTTGCGGGAGTGGGCGTGTTTATCGTCTGCGTGTCGACCAACGTCAGCGTCACGGGCAAAAGAAGATATCTTTATCCCTTGATTCCATTTGATAAGAAGGCGCTTAAGCGGCATTTCGTCAGAGGAAAAAAGGACGATTTTGGGGCGTAAAAATTACACAAAAGGAAATTATAAAATTTGTATCAAATGTCAATTGTAATCGACGGCGTCTTTTAGTATAATTAAAGTGGTAAATTATATTTTATAAATCTTTAAAGGTCTGATACCGTTGGGAGGACTAAATTATGAAGAAAATTTTATTACTTAAGGGAGCTTTGGCGATTTTACTCGTGCTTTCGGTTATATTTTCGTCGCTTTCCCTGCTTGCAGTCGCAGCGACCGCAGAGGCAGACGCCTTTTGCAATGCGGTGAGTGAGCTTGAGGGTAAGAGCGAAATTACGGAGCAGGCGCAGGCGCTCGTAGCTGCAGAGGAGGCGCTTGCCGCCTATCTTGCTATAAGCGGCAACAAGAAGACCGATGCTGCAATTTCGTCGAAATACCGGAGCCTGGTTGCTATAAAGAACGATATGTTCATTCATTACGTTAGCGAAGCGGTTGATGCGCACGAGAGCGGAAATTATCCTGCCACCAGAGAGAATCTTAATCTTGCCGAGGCTATTCTCCTGACGCTCGGCGAGGAGGAGCTTACCAATGCGGCGCTTGGCTTCCGCAGCGAGTATATGGAAATAGAGGAGGAGCTGAGAGAGCCTGAGGAGACCTGCGCAAATTACGTTTTGCGTGCGAAGGCGGCAAAGGAGGCAAAGAATTTTGCCGAGGCTAAGCGCAATTACGATTCGGCAAAGCTTATAGAGAAGAATCTTTCGCTTGACGGCTATCCCGGAATTGAGGAGGCTGCGGCAACGCTAAGCGAGGTTCAGGCGTATCTCGCAAGCTGCACCGTAGGTGCGGCAGGCTTCCTTGCGGCGGTTGACAACGTCTATTCGGCAGGCAATTTCTTCGAGGGCGTTGAGGCGGCATACGAGGCGTACGAGGCGCTTGAGGATACTACGGTTACCGGCGTACCCGAGGCAAAATCGACTCTTGACCTTATGGTGGTGGCGCACAACAGTGGCGCAGACAAGGCAAACGCTATGGTTGCCGATATGAATTCGGTTATTTACGGCCTCATACTCGGAAGTGAAAAAGGCACGGGCAATCCGTTTATAGATTGGGTTAATAAGACCTTTGGTTAAGCCGGAATAAAAATAATCGAAAAGAGACAGTATGAAGCTTTCGGAAATGAAATTCAAGAGGAAGCTTGCGCTTGATATGTGCAAGACGCTTGAGCTTCCTCTTGCTGAAATGACGTTTACCAGCGACTTTTACGACGGTAAGCGAGGCGATCTTTATCCCTTGCTTTCCTCGGTCGGTGAGCATATAGAGAAAATCGAGTGCGGAGTATATTCCTGCGAGGGAAAAAGGCTTGATTTCCGCCGTGAATACATAGAGCGTTTTTTCTGTGCGCTTTTTCCCTACGCCAGCTATTCATTGAAGCTTCTTTCGCTCGACGGAGAGGCGGGCTTCGTATTCTTTGCGGAGCGTGCGCGGGTTGAGATTGTGGCGGAGCGCTCACGAGGAGAATATTTTATCACCTGCCGATCGGAGGACGGCGAAAGCAGAGTGCCAATATCGGCAAATCCCGACGGCAGCCTGACCTTGACCATATCCTTGCGCCCGGGCGCTTTTGAGATTTACCTTTACCATGAATACGGAGCTGAATATATTACGACCTTCGAGGCGTCGTCCTTTGATGGCTCCCAGACGGAGGAGTTCTTTTGCAATGCGGGAGTGTCGCTTTTCTGCCTCGGTTCGGTAAGGCTTTGCAGAGTGCGCTCATTTATGGATTCTGGGCTTGGACTTGCCGATATGCGAAGCGTGCGCTACGAGAATTCCGAGGTGATGCTCGAGGGCGGCAGAATGTATTTTACCGCCAGCATAAGAAGGCGCTGGGGCACGCATCAGGGCGTGTTCTCCTAGATTCCCGGGACGGCAGATTTTTCGATGGTTGGAGCGCTTTTCTTTGATGCGGGCGACGGCAGATGGTGCGACGACGTTGCCACCTCGCTTATATACGACAGAATAAGCAAGAAATGGCGACTTCACGTGGCGTCCTTCAATCATGACCACGTAATAGGCAGCGCCGTATTTGAAAGCGACGTGCGCTTCGGCGTCAACGTAGTCGATATTGCACTTATGCCGCCTATGCAGGATTACAGCGGTGAGCAGGACCATCTTATGCTAGGCAAGCACGGCGACGAGGATCCCGACCTGATTTACGACGAGAGGCGAGGAAAATGGCTTTTCTCGGTATGCAGGCACGACGGAGATTCCAACAGATATCGTTATTGCTTCTTTGAATCCGACCGTCCTGACGGAGACTTTTCGCTGGTCGGTAAAGGCGAGCTCGGTAACGAGACGGGCGGCTCTATAATGAATATAGACGGCGAAATTTATTTCATATGCGGAAATTCAAGAAACCTCCGCTCGGATTACAGAATATACCGCTGGGGAGATTTCTCGAAATTTGAGTCGTTGTCATTTGATTATCCCGACGGAGGATTTCGAGGCTGGGGTACTGTTTTGCCAATAAAGGTTGGCACGAGGGAGCGAATTTTCCATATTACCTTTGACCGTGTGCGTATGAGCGAGTACCAATGGAGCTATGGTAATTTATATTGCTTTGAGGGAGATTATAAGAAAATATGAGCGAGCTTGAACTGGGCGGTGTCGGTGAGAAAATAAGCGGATCCGACGGTGATTCACGGTGCGCCGACCTTGGTGCCGGTGCTGATTGCGGCGTAGCAGCACCTGTCAACTCCGAGCTTAGCGAAGCATCGGATAATACCTGCGGCACGGGCTTAAGTCATAACGAGGGCGCTGCTGCGGAAGCTTTACCGGGGGGGGGAGCTGCGGAGTGCGAAGAGTATATACCGAGCTCCCGATTTGAGAGGACGCTTCTTTCGGTATACCGTGACGAGGGGCTTACCTCTATACTTAAGCTGCTTTGCTATACTGCGGTGATTGCCACCGTATACGCTTTATTTTACAGAATAGCAGTGCTTTTTGCGGAGAAGAAATATATAGACCTGGCTTTGCTTTGCGCCTGCCTTGCGGGCTCGTTTCTGGTGGTGACGCTTGCAAGAAGATTTATAGATGCAAAGCGTCCGTACGAGCTTTTTCCGTTTTATAAGGAAGCGCCGAAGGCGAAAAAGGGACGCTCCTTCCCCTCACGGCACACCTTCTCGATTTTTGCCATAGGCACGGCTCTTTGCTATTTCGGTGCGGCGGTGGGAATTATCATTCTTGCCCTTGGCGTGCTGCTTGCGGTCTGCCGTGTGCTTCTTGGCTATCATTTTATCAGGGATACCGTTGCGGGCGCTGTAATCGGCACAATTTCGGGCGGCCTTGCGATTTTATTCCTTGCCATTTTTTAATTTTTAGATTTTTGGAGGAAATATAAATGTTCGTCAGATGGATAACACAAGCGGGACTTGTATTTGAAAGCGAGCGTGCTACGGTTATGGTAGACCCCTACCTTTCGGATTCGGTAGCCGAGCAGCTGGACCCTATGAAGAAAAGAAGAATTGCGGTAGATAGCAGCATTTTTGATATCGAGCCTGATATCATTATAATCACGCACGAGCATCTTGACCATCTTGACCCCACAACTCTGGAAAAATTCTTAAAGAGAGATAAGAAAATTACGGTGCTTGCCCCCTACAACGCCTATAAAAGACTGCTTACCTTTGGCGGCGGACACAATTACGTTCTTTTGCGCCAAGGCTCTGTCTGGAGCGAGCTTGGGCTTACCTTTTACGCCGTAAGAGCCGAGCATAGCGATACTACCGCCGCAGGATATATAATAGACGACGGCAAAAAGACCTTTTACGTAAGCGGCGATACACTATACAATTTTGACGTGATAGACGACGTTATAGACCTCTGCGAGGACGGAGTAGACTATGCGTTTTTGCCTATCAACGGAGTTGGCAACAATATGAATATAAGGGACGCCGCAGACTTTGCTTACGAAATAGGCGCAAGGTGCGTCGTACCTCTGCACTACGGCTTGTTTGACGATATCAATCCCTCGGAGCTTGATTTTGACGATAAGCTTATTCTTAAGCCCTACGAGAGAGTGGAGCTTAGGTGAGGAGTGATATTGCCTGACGGCAGTGATATTCTTTGCTTTCGCAAAGAGTTATTTGCCCAGCGGCAAATAAAAAACATTTCAAAATGCTTTCGGGGTGCAAGGGGGACTTTGGCTGCAAAGTCCCCCTTTAATAATCTCCTCCCGCTTCGGGAAATTTTTTGAAAAACCGTTGACAATCGAATTATAAAGGTGTATAACAGTAATAGTCCTACGAGCTCGGAAGCCCTAGCGCTTTATTCAAAGCGGGGAAAGACGGTGAGAATCCGTCGCAACAGCCATTGCCGTGATAAGCTTTTAGCTTCAGCCGGAATGCCCGCCGATGCTCGGTTATCAGTATTGTTCCTTGGGTGAATGGGGGAATGGTATTACAAGGCTTTTTGCGTTTTTGTCTTTCGTACGCAAGGAGCTTGAAAATACTCATTATCCGAGGAGCTACCCTAATCGTAAGTATTCAGGGCGGCTCTGTATTTTTTCGGGAACATCTGCTTTTTAAAAAATTAAAAAACAAAAAACAAAAGGAGATGTAGCTTATTATTCCGAGCTTGGGACTGCTTGGCATATAGGCAAAAAACAAAAGAAAATGAAAACAAAGGTTAGAAAACTCCTGCCATTATTGCTGATTTTTGCTATGATGGTGCTGTCGCTTACCGCCTGCTTCGGCGGAGTTGATGACAGCGGAAGCTGCACCGTCGTGCTTGCTGACGGGGACGAGGTACAGGAGTACGCCGTTGATCTTTCGGCTGTTACGGGCGACGAGGGACTTTTCTCGGTGCTTGAGGCGCTGAACAAGGACGGAATGCCGCTTGTGACGGCGACGGGCGCTTACGGCAAGGAGCTGAAATCGGTAGGAAATCTTATTCCCGACGCTGCGGCGCACGAGTACATCTGCATTTACACCTCGGTGGAGAGCGATTTTGATACCAGCGCTTGGTTTAATGAAACCGAGTATAAGGGTACACGCCTTGGCACTTCGGGTCTTGGCGCATCGAGTATGAAAATCGTAGACGGCGGAGTCTTTTATCTTACCATAAAGACCTATTAATATGAAGAAAAAGGCTTTAAGACCCGCCCTTGCGGTGTCGCTCGTCGGCATTATGGCGGCAATGCTCGAATGCATCAAGCTTGCGCTGGCATTTTTGCCCAATATCGAGGCGGTCACGCTCTTTACGGCGCTTTTCGGCTACTGCTTCGGGATACTCGGGGTTTTAGCCTCGGTGGTATTCGTTATGATAGAGCCGATAATATACGGCTTCGGCAGCTGGGTGATAAGCTATTTTCTGTATTGGCCGCTCGTGGCGTTCGTTTTTATGCTTTTGCGCAAGGCTCGTATAGGCGGCAGGATTATTCCTACTGCCGTAGCGGTTGCCCTTACTCTGTGGTTTGGAGTGCTGACCTCGCTTGTCGACGTCGGACTTTTTATGGGCGCTTTCGATAATTTCTTTTATCGCTTCTTCGTGCTTTACGCACGAGGAATAGTATTCTATGCGCTTCAGGTTGGCTCGAATATCGTGATGTTCTTGCTGCTTTTCCCTTTTCTGTCAAGCCTTTTGCTTAAGGTGCGCCGCACGCTCGGGCTTCCTGAAATCGGCAGAGCTTCAAAAAGAGCCTCCGACGGGGAGCTTCCTTTGCCTCGGGGCGCACAAGAGCCGCCGGCTGAGAGCTTACCGCGGAGCGATTTAAATTGAATAGCCTACCTACGAAAAAAGGACGGGGATATACAAAAAAATTCCACGTCCTCTTTTCTTTATAAGCACGGCGGCTTGTGCTTGCGAGTGAGATTGTTCGATTGTTGATACTCCGGGCATCAGCCTCCGAAGTTGGCTTTTTTCTTTTTGCTTGAAATGCTAACGGGAATGGTGTATAATTAAATTAAGAAATAATTTTTTTGGGGGCTTAAGATGTCTTTACTGTCCTTAGAGCAAAAGCTTGAAATTATCGAAAAGTCGCAGAGCCTCGGCGAATTGCCGCTCGATGCGATGCCCTATACGCAGAACGACGAGTATTATTTCGTCAGCTATTCGCACCTCGATTACAAGCAGGTGTATAGCGATATTCTGAGATTGCAGGCGGCAGGGCTTAACGTATGGTACGACAGAGGTCTGCCTGCGGGTAAGAACTGGGAGGAGATGGCAGAGGAGGCGCTGACTAAGTACGCCTGCGTCGGCGTTATCTTCTACATAAGCGAAAACTCGCTTTTATCCGACGCTGTGCAGAACGAGATTGCCTTTGTAAAAAGGCTCGGCAAGGACTTTCTTTCGATAAATATGCCGATAAGGTTAGGCGGCAGCGAAAAGGTCTGCTCTGCCGAGGAAATGCTCGATATCCTCGGGGCAAACAGGAATATTTCCGAGAGCAAGCGAGCAGAGGTGCTATCTGCGTTTAACAGCAAGGTTATATACCTTGGCTACAACGAAAGCACCGAGGTTAAGGCTGAAAAAATAAGACTTTTAAAAAGGCCCGACCTCTTTGAATACGAGGTAACCGAAAAGGAATACGAGATTTTTCAGGATTTCAAAACGGGCGTGCTTACGCTGAAATCGGTTAATTCTATTGAAATAAAGCACGCAAAAGTGCCAAGGACAGTGGTTTTTCAGGGCGAGGAAAGAGTAGTATCGAAAATCGGCGATTGCGCCTTTGCCAACTGCAAAAATCTTAAGACGGTCACGCTTCCCGAGGGAATAGATATAGGTAAAAGCGCCTTCTTCGGCTGTACCTCGCTTGAAAGGGTAGATGCGGAGCGTCTGGGTGATATAGAGGAAAACGCCTTTGGGCGCTGCTCGGCGCTGCCTGAGCTTCCTATGCTTGACGGAGATATAAGGACAAACGCCTTCTTTGGCTGCCATAAGCTTGAGAGCGTAACGCTTGGAAATTCGTTTTATTCAGAAAGCGAGGGCATCTTTGCGGGAAGCGGCATCAAGCTTGTGACGAGAGAGGAGCAGGAGGAAAGCTACAGCTATATAAGAAGCAACCGCTTCGATTGCTTGTTTGACTATCTTGTTTCCTTTGACACCGCCTCTTTAGTGAGAGCTAACGAGGGAGGAGCGCTTCTTTTTGGAAGGCCTGATAGGGACGGCTTCTTTGAAACGCCGAGGTCTGCCGAGAAAATTCTTTGCGGCTTTCTTGCCGATAGTGAGGCTCTTAAGAAAATATCACTCGGTGCGGCGGTAAAGGATATTGGCAGGCTTGCATTTGCAAGATGCAAAAATCTTGAGTGTATAGAGTTTGAGCCAAGCGACGCCGATACGCTTGAAATCGGCGAGAGGGCGTTTTTGAAAACCGCCTCGCTTAAGGAAATCCGTCTGCCGAAGCGGACGAACCGCATAGGCGCTAGCGCTTTTGAGAGGTCGGGCTTGCGCTCGGTCGGCTTTGATGCGGATTCGGAGCTTTCTTATATCGGTGAAGCTGCCTTTAAGCTTTGCTCCGATTTAAGGCGTATAGACCTGCCGCCCCTGCTTGCCAGAATAGGCAAAAGCGCCTTTGAGAAATGCGAGAGACTTTCTGGAATCAGCCTGCCTGATAAGCTGAAAATCATAGAGGACAAGGCGTTTTTCGGCTGCAAGGATATATCGAGAGTAGAATTCGGCTCGGAAATAGAAGCAATAGGCAATAATGCGTTTTCGGACTGCGGCAAAATCAAGAGCGTAAGCTTGCCCTGCGGCTTGAAGCTGATAGGAAACGAGGCTTTTTCGGGCTGTGAAGGTCTTGAGCGCGCGGAGCTTCCCGAGGGGCTTCTTGAAATCGGCTTCGGCGCATTCCGGGGAACTGCGATAAAGGAGATAACTCTCCCGAAAAGCCTTACCTCACTTAGCGTGTCTGCGATAGAAAAAATAGAAAAAATAAGCTATCTCGGTACGGTCAAGGAATTCAGGGAGCTGATAGATAAGGGCTACGGAAAGCTTGATAGCACGGTATTATGCACGGACGGAGCTTATAACCGTGACGATATGGGAGAGCTTTCGGCGGACGGCCTGAGATTTGAAATGAACGAGGACGGACTCGGATATACCCTTATCAGCACGGACGAATATAAATCAAGGCATCTGACAGTGCCGAAAGCATATAACGGCTTGCCCGTGACCGACATAGCCGACAGAGCTATCAATCATAGCTTGACGGGCATTGCGTTTGAGGGCGACGTGAGATTTGGCAATGAGTTGTTTGCGGATAGCTATTACCTTGAGTCGGTGGATTTTACCAATATAACCAAGCTTGAAAAGGATACGCTGAGCAATCGCTCAAGCATTAAACGCATAGTGATAGGTCCTACGCTTAAGGAAATTCCCGACGGCTGCTTTGACGGCTGCCGAAGCCTTGAATCGGTTTACATAAGCGGAAATATAAAGACCGTAGGCAAATCGGCGTTTGCGTTCTGCGAGGCTCTCTCGGAGGTGCATATAGAAAGCGGTGTTGAGGAAATACGCGAAACGGCGTTCTTTATGTGCGAGTCACTGCGAGAGATATTCATTCCGTCGAGCGTAACGAAGCTGGGTGGGGAAAGAGGCAGAGTATTTTACGATTGCCCGCCCGACTTGATAATCAATTGCGAAGCTGACGCCCGTCCTGCGGGCTGGTGTGAGAATTGGAATGAAAAGCTTGGCATAGAGCCTGACTACAAGCCCGAGAAATATCACGCCAACTGGGGCAAAAAAAGATAAAAATCATTTGCTAAAGCATAAATATTGCAAACAGAAAAGCACACTACGCTTTGCATTTTTGCGGGTATAGTGTGCTGTATTTTTATCATATATAAGCCCGAAAACGCTTTCGGGGGGAGAGCTATTTGCAGTGATATTCCTCGCTTATGCGAGGAGTGATATTCTTTGCTTCGCAAAGAGTGATATTGCTTCGCAGTGATATTCCTCACTGCGTGAGGAGTGATATAGCCACCTCCGCTGGCAGTGATATTCTTTGCTTCGCAAAGAGTGATATCCAAAGCCGGCGCTTGGGGTTATAAAGCGCCCTTTAAGAAATCTATTACGTTTTCGCCTGCAAGTCTTCTTACGGTATCGTCGCCGTAGCGTTTTGATATTTCCTCTATAAGCCTGTCGTGGATAGAGGAGTCGGTGCCGAAGCCCTTTGGGTAGCGCCCTTCGGTGCCGTCTATATCGAAGCCGAAGCCGAGCGCACGCTCGCCGAGATTTTCAAGCGCAAAGTCGATATGCCTTATTATATCCGCAATATCTGCCGCCCCGCTCTTTGAAAGAAATTCGGGGTAGAGGTTAAGCCCGATAACGCCGCCCCGCTCGGCTATCATTTTAGCCATATCAAGGGTGAGATTGCGTCTGTGGCTTGTTACCTCCCTGAAATTTGAATGAGTAGCGATTATAGGCGAGCCGATAAGCTCGAAAAGCTCAAAGAAGCCTCTGTCCGAGAGATGCGAGACGTCAAGCGTGATGCCCAGCGCATCGCAGGCGAGACAAAGACGCTTGCCTGCCGCCGTAAGTCCCGTGTCGTCCTTCTCGTAGCAGCACGCTCCAAGCTCGTTCGTGTCCCACACGGGCGAAAGCACACGAAGTCCCATTTTATAAAGCGTATAAAGCTCCTCGCTTTCGGCAAAAAGTCCGCCGCCACCCTCGACTGTAAACATAGCGGCGCTTTTATTTTCGTCCACTGCCAAAATAAGCTCACGCACGTCCTTTATTCTGGTAAGACCAAGCCGCTCGGTCTCCCAAAGATATACATTGGACAGCTTCATAAGCTCGTGCCTGCGGACTTCAGGAGGGCGTCCTCCGCTTGGCACGAATCCTGCAAAAAATTGAAGCTGAGGATGGGAATTTGACAAGTTATATTTACTTATAAGTCCACATTCCGAGCTTACGGTAAGCAAACTGTCGTTGTGCATATCGGCAATATACATAAAAACCTCGCAAAGAAAATTAAGATTTCAAAAAAGCAAAGGCTGCGGGAATTTGCGGCACTTTGCTTGAAGGAGAGCCTAAGCGTCTATCCATTACAGTATATACTAAAGCTGCGCTTATGTCAATTATTGCGCCGAAAATACTTGACAAAGCCAAAAAGAGGGAATATAATATTTTTAAATTATTGCGCACGGAGGGTGGCGTAAGCTATGCTTTGGCAGGCGGAATTTCTCGCTTTGCCCAAGGGCGCTTTTAATCTAAGGAGGATTTCAAAATGGATTCGGTAGATAAGAAAATACTTTCGCTTCTCGCAAAGAATGCACGCACCTCAAACGAGGACATAGCCACCATTACGGGTGAGAGCGCTGCGGCGGTAGAGAAAAGGATTGCGGCTCTTGAGGATATGGGAGTTATCCGCGGATACAAGGGCGTTATCGACTGGGAGAAGCTTGACAGCTCGAGCGTCAGCGCTATGATAGAGCTTAAGGTTACGCCTAAGGCGGGCTTTGGCTTCGAGGAGGTTGCCGCCAAGATTTCCTCCTACCCCGAGGTAGAGACGATATATCTCGTTTCGGGCGCTTACGACCTTCACGTAATAGTCAAGGGAAAGACCTTCCAGGAGGTTTGTAACTTCGTTTCCCGTGAGCTTGCGGTGATAGAGTCGGTCACCTCCACGGGTACGCTTTTCGTTATGAGAAGATATAAGGAGCTTGACGTTGACCTCGTTGGCGGCAGTGACGACGGAAGGGGTAAAATCTTCATATGATGGACTACACCAAGGTTTTATCGGACACGGTTGTAGATATAAAGCCATCGGGTATAAGAAAGTTTTTCGACATAGCCAACACTATGGAGGGCGTAATATCTCTCGGGGTTGGCGAGCCCGATTTCCGTACCCCCTGGCAGGTGAGAAATGCGGGTATCCGTTCGCTGGATATCGGCGCTACTCATTATACCTCCAACCGTGGACTTGAGCAGCTGAGGCTTGAGGTTTCAAAATACGTTTTACGTAAGTACGGCGTTTCCTACGACGACAAGTCGGAGGTGCTGATAACCGTCGGCGGAAGCGAAGCGATAGATGCGGCAATAAGAGCCGTTACCAATCCCGGCGACGAGATAATTATTCCTCAGCCGAGCTACGTATGCTACGAGCCTATGGTAAGGCTTGCGGGCGGTGTTCCCGTGATAATCAATACCAAGGCGGAAAACGATTTCAAGCTTACCGCCGCCGAGCTTAAGGAAAAAATTACCCCACGCACCAAGGCGCTTATACTTCCTTACCCCTGCAATCCTACGGGGGCTATTATGGAAAGGGAGGATATAGAGGCGCTGGACTGTGTGCTTCGTGACACCGACATTCTCGTGATTTCCGACGAAATTTACGCAGAGCTTACCTTTGGCGGAAAGAGCCACGTAAGCGTGCCGTCGGTTGGAAGCTTAAGAGAGCGTACCGTGCTTATCAACGGATTTTCAAAGACCTTCGCTATGACGGGCTGGCGTCTTGGCTACGCCCTCGGCCCTGAGCCTATTATGACGCAGATTACGAAGATACACCAGTATGCTATAATGTGTGCGCCTACGACCTCGCAGTACGCCGCAATAGAGGCGCTCAGAAGCTGCGACGAGGACGTCTTGCGTATGAAAGAGGAATACGACGACAGACGCAAAATTATAGTATCGGGCTTCAATAAGCTAGGACTTGAATGCAGAGAGCCTAAGGGCGCATTCTACGCATTCCCATCGATTAAGTCTACGGGAATGACGAGTGAGGAATTCTGCGAAAAGCTCCTCTATTCAAAGAAGGTCGCAATAGTCCCCGGCACTGCCTTTGGCGAGAGCGGAGAGGGCTTCGTGCGTGCCTCCTACTGCTATTCGGTCGACCATATAAAGGAGGCCTTGAAGCGAATAGGAGAGTTCCTTTCGGAGCTTAAGGGCTAAGCCCAAATCCTTATACAAACAAAAAGAGAGAACAGTTGGAGTACCTGCGATAAAGCAGGTGCGCCAACTCTATTCGCCTGTGGCGAGTGATATGCACTTCGTGCGTGATATTGCCTTCGGCACTGATATGCGCTACGCGCGTTTGAAGTTACAAAGGCGAATAGAATATCACTGCGACCGACGGGCGCAATATCACTTTTGCGAAGCA
>JAZRCT010000041.1:0-48629 GCA_045659905.1 Eubacteriales bacterium
TGCAAGAAGTCTTATTTCAAGCTCCAAATTAAGCTCTTCACCTTTTCTGCCCGGTTTTGCAAAGTGTGGCGCCTGACGTTTCGGAGTAGCAAAATGAGTATTACCAAAACCGCCTTTTCCGCCTCTTGCAACTAAGACCTGCTGGCCGTGGTAAGATAAATCTCCTAAAAATATATCAAGGTCTGTGTCCTTTATGGTAGTTCCCACAGGTACTTTAATTATAAGATTTTCTGCATCTTTTCCACGACATTTTTTGCCCATACCGTCCTGACCGTTAGGGGCAACATATTTTCTTTTATAACGAAAGTCCATAAGAGTGGACATATTACTGTCTGCCTCAAATATAACGCTTCCGCCTTTTCCTCCGTCTCCGCCGTCAGGCCCACCTGCGGCAACGTATTTTTCTCTGTGGAAGGTGATAGCGCCGTTGCCGCCGTCACCCGCCTTGACAAAAATTTTAATCAAATCAATAAACATACTTTAAGCACCTCCTTAAGCGTGCCAATAAGAGCAAAACTAATCCTCTTTGTCGCCCTTTTGCCTGATTATCAGCCTTATCGGCGTTCCGACGAAGCCAAAGGTATCACGAAGACAGTTTTCGATATATCTCCTGTACGAGAAATGGAAAAGCTCCTCCGAATTGCAGAAAATAACGAATGTCGGCGGACGGACGGAAATTTCGGTCATATAGTAAATTTTCAGGCGCTTGCCCTTGTCCGACGGCGGCTGAACTCTTGTCATAGCCTCGTTTAGCACGTCGTTGAGCATACCCGTGCTTACTCTGTGGCAGCTTTCCTCGTATACGTCGTTTATCATTTGATAAAGATTCATTACACGCTGCCCTGAAAGCGCAGAAACGAAGATTATCGGCGCATAAGGCATATAGGCAAGAGCCGTCCTTATGCGGTTGGTGTATTCATTCGTTGTGGAATTGTCCTTCTCTACGGCGTCCCATTTATTGACAACTATGATACAAGCCTTACCAGCCTCGTGAGCAATACCTGCAATCTTCTCGTCCTGCTCGCAGATGCCGTCCTTGCCGTCTATCATAATAAGGCAGACGTCGGCACGCTCTACCGCCATATTTGCACGAAGCACGCTGTATTTCTCGATTTTGTCCTCTACCTTGGATTTGCGGCGTATTCCCGCCGTGTCTATGAAATTGTATCTGCCGAAATTATTTTCAACGAGCGTATCCACCGCATCTCTCGTAGTGCCCGCTATATCCGACACTATCATACGCTCCTCTGCGCACATACGGTTGATTATCGAGGATTTTCCCGCATTTGGCTTTCCTATGACGGCAACGTTGATTACTCCCTCGTCACCCTCGGTATCCTCAGTGAAATCGCACTCCTCGACTATTGCATCGAGAAGGTCTCCTGAGCCCGTGCCGTGGAGCGAGGAAATAGCGATAGGCTCACGCTCAAAGCCAAGCTCGTAGAATTCATAAAATTCAAAGGGCATCTCGCCTACTCTGTCGACCTTGTTGACGCAGAGGATAATAGGCTTGCCCGACTTTTTCAGCATAACGGCGATATCTCTGTCGTCAGCCAGAAGTCCTGCTCTGACGTCGCACATAAATACGATTACGTCGGCACCGGTGACGGCGATTTCGGCTTGAAGGCGCATCTGCTTAAGGATTGTGTCCTCGCTCTTCGGCTCAATTCCGCCCGTATCTATAAGAATGAATTTTTTATCGCCCCACTCTGCCTCTGCGTAAATTCTGTCACGGGTAACGCCGGGGGTGTCCTCTACTATCGAGCGGCGCTCGCCGATAAGCTTATTGAAAAGCGTCGATTTACCTACGTTAGGTCTTCCGACTATTGCTACTATTGGTCTTGCCATATTTCCTCCTTTTAATCTGCGCCGAGCATCGAGCGCATAAATTCATAGCCGTCGTTCTCTACAGTATGAATCTCTACCGAAAGCGCTGAGGAAAGCTCTCCTCTCGTCATACCGCAAAGAAAGTCGTCCTCCTGTGCACGAAGCGTACATTCGGGAATGTAAAGCGCCTCGCCAAGCGGCTTGTCCTTTAACTGCTCAAGGATATCCTTGCCTGTGAGAAGTCCGGACACGGTAATGCTCTCGCCAAAGAAATTATTGATTATTTTGTAAACGTTGATTGTCAAATTCGGGCAAATTTGCATAATTTGGTCTGCCAGCGACGAAATCATTTTATATGAGCTGACGCCCGTCGCTACAGATACGCACCGCTTTATAAGCAGCGCATCGCCCATATCCGAGGCGTCCTCCTTCGCCATAAGGAATTCTTCATAGAACGAGCGGAGCATTCCGACGCCGTTCTCTATCTGAGGATATCCCTCGTAGCAGTCCTCTTGTGGTAGCTCTCGTCCTGCCAAAAGATAAAATTCGTCGGCGGCAAAAAAGAGCCTTGAGCCAAAGCGGCGGTAGCATTCGTCTGCAAAGCCCTCGACCGCATCAATGACAGCTCCTGCGTCCTCGCTCGTAAACGCCGTAAGCGGAAAGAGCCTGTCCCTGAATTTAGTAAGCCCCGACGGCACTATCGCAACGCTGGTAAGCTCGGGGAAATACTCGGCTAAATCACGCATCGTACGCATAAGCTCACAGCCGTCGTTTATCGCTCTGCAAAGCACTATCTGCGCACACATAGATATGCCCGCACGCTTCAGGGTGGAAAGATATTTAAGCACCTCGCCCGAGCGCTTATTCTTCATCATTTTGATACGAAGCTCGGGATTCGTGGTATGCACCGAGATATTGATTGGCGAAAAGCGCATCTTCACTATACGGTCGATATCGGCGTCGGTCATATTCGTAAGAGTAATGTAATTTCCGTGAATAAACGACAGCCTTGAATCATCGTCCTTGAAATAGAGAGTATCTCTCAGTCCCTCGGGATTCTGGTCGATAAAACAGAATATACAGCCGTTTTTGCAGGAATGCTTTTCGTCCATAAGCGGCGTCGGAAATTCAAGCCCGATATCGTCGTACTCGTCCTTGCGTATCACGCACTTAATTTCCCTGTCCTCACGCATAAGACGGAGCGTCACCTTACGCTCGGTAAGATAGAAGCGGTAATCAAGGACGTCGTTGATTTCGTTTTTATTTATTGACAAAAGAATATCCTCGGGCATAATACCCGCCTTGTCGGCATAAGAATTCTTTTCTACCGAAGTTATTTTCACCATTTACTGCTTCCCCCTTTCATTTGAGCGTAATAAACCAAGTTATATTGTATCACAAAGCTTATGGAATTGCAATATTTTTTTATATTTATTTTAAAATCTTACCGTTGACAAAGGTGCGGCGGTAATGTATAATTAATTTGGAAAAATATATAGTTTAAGGAGGAAAATGCACCTATGAGCAAGGCAAAACTGAATATGCTTCTGCTTTCGCTCTCCGGCATTATTGCAGGCATTTGCGTGAATTTTTCCGAATACCTTGGATTTCTCGGCTGGCTTGCGCTCTGCCCTGCCGCATTCGTCCTATTTAGAATGGCAAAGGAGGGCGCCAGGCTTTTAAGGTTTTACCGAGCGGGGCTGCTCTTTTTTCTCTGCTATTTTCTATTTGCCTGGCACTTCTTTTGCTATATGTATCCGCTCGACTTTACGGGGATTGACAATTTTACCTCGGTGATTGTCATAGCCGTGGCGTGGCTCGGGCTTTCGACGCTTCAGGCGCTTATCGCCTCGCTTTCGTTTTTGCTGTTCGGGCTTTGCTTCAAGCTTAGGCTAATGAGCAAAATGGATTGGCTTATGCCCCTCGTCCTTTCGGCTTGCTACACCGTGCTTGAATGGTTTTCCACCGTCGGCTGGTGGGGCGTACCCTGGGCAAGGCTTTCATTAAGCCAGATAAATTATCTGCCGATAATGCAGACGGTGTCGCTTTTCGGCTCTTATTTTATCACGGCGCTTTTAGTATTCGTTTCGGGCGCACTCGCCTTTGCTTTTATGAAAGGTCGTGCGGCGCTTTCGGTATCAAGGCTTTTTTCGGCTCTGGCGCTTTTCGTTTTCGTGCTGAATTTTGCGCTTGGCGGACTGCTTTACTCGCTAGAGGTCAATGCCGAGGAAAAGGAAGAAAAAATCACCGTCGCTGCAATTCAAGGAAATTTTTCCTCTAAGGATGAGCAGGCGTCCTATACGGAAATGCTCGACGTCTACGAGCTTTACACGAGGCGTGCAGCACTCGCTGGCGCAAGTCTTGCTGTGTGGCCCGAGACTGCTATGCCCTACTATTTAATCGAGGGCGGCAAAATTGAAGCAAGAATTTCAAGGATAGCGAAGGAAAATAATATCGCCATAATTTTCGGTGCGCTCGGACTTGAAGGGTTTGATACCTACAACTGTGCGTTCTATGCGCATTGTGACGGCAAAATGGATACAACTGTTTACAAAAAGCGGCATTTAGTCCCCTTTGGAGAATATATGCCTATGCGAGGCTTTCTCGATGCGATTCTTCCGTTTATGGCGGATATAAATCTTATTTCCGACGATATGACGGCAGGAGATAAGAGCGAGATATTCACAGTCGAGGGAGTAGGGCTGGTTGGCGGACTTATATGCTTTGATTCCATATACGAGGAGCTTAGCAGAAGAAGCGTTATCGATGGGGCTGAGCTTTTTGCGCTCGGGACTAACGACTCCTGGTTCTCGGATTCGGTTGCGGCTTATCTTCACCACAGCCACGCAAGGCTTCGCTCGATAGAATTCCGCCGCTATACTGTCAGAAGCGCTGTTACAGGAGTATCCTCGGTAATAGCTCCTAGCGGCGAATTGCTTGACAAGACCGAGCTTCTCTGCGAGGACTACGCTATTGCGAATATCAGCGCAAGGACCGACAGAACTCTTTATTCCTATATAGGAAATCTTTTCGTATATCTTTCACTCGGCGCACTGGCGCTGCCCTTTATAGCGGAGGGTGCGGTACGCATATATCGCATATATCAAAGGAGAAAATCCAATGAAGACAATACCTAAATCCAAAAAAAGCGTATATTTTAAGCTACTCGATATCCTTACAGCAAGACCTATGCAACGGCGTGAGCTTATATCCGCCTATACCGAGGGGCTGGGACTTACGAGAGAGGAAATGCTCGACCGCTCCACGGGAGGCAGGCTTAATATCAGCCGCTCGATTGCGGGAAGCGCAATCGACGAGATGCAACGCAAGGGTATAATCTCAAAGGGCGCTAACGGCGTATATACCGCAATCGAGCAAAAGCCCGTGGTGATAAGGAACGAGCGCTGTGAAAAGCACTTAATCAGGCTTCTTAGCGAAAGAGCTATGACTAAGCCTATGCTGAGAGATGCGCTGGTAAAGCTTTTCGGCACGGACAAGACGCTCACCGAGCGTGACGACAGCAAGCTTTTCGCCGTGCTTTCGGATATTTTAAGACGGCTTACAAAAGACGGAATAATCATTCTGGCTGATGGGTATTATTCCCTGCCCGAGAGGATTGAGGCTAAGGTTGACGACATAAGCGGAATGCTGACGCTTAAGGAAAGCTTTTTATCGAGGCTTCACAAGCGTGGCGGCGAGTTTTTTGAAAACTATTTTATGACGCTGCTCGGCAAATTCGTCGAAAGGCACGGAAAGAGCGTAATATCCAACTCAACGACGGGCGGCGCTGACGATGGCGGAATTGACGGAATTATGACGACCGTAGATATTCTCGGCTTCCGTGAGACGATAATGGTGCAGACTAAAAACCGCTCTGATTTATCGAGCGAGACCGAGGTAAGAGGTTTTTATGGAGCGGTATGTGCGAGACAAGGCTCTCGGGGCATTTTCGCTACCTCGTCGGATTTCCATTATTCGGCAAAGCAGTTTCTTGACGGAATTGACAACTGCGTTGGAATAAACGGCGACGGCATTTTCAAGATGGCGGTCGAGGTATCATACGGAATAAGAAAAACCAAGGACGGTCTTTTCGTAGACGATAAGATTATATAAATAGGGGGCAAAATGACGGCATACGAGGCAAAGGCGCAAATCGATGCGCTGCTTACGAAAATTGAAAAAGACATACCAAAAAGGGACGGTAAGCCGATATTTACCTGCCATAAGCGCAGCTTCTTCTCGGACGACGCCCTAAAAAGCTCCGACGAGCTGATACCTAAGGCGTCTACTACGGTATGGGGAGAAATGTATTTTGACGCTCTTGGCGATGCCCGTGACGAGGAAGCCGACGAGGACGACAAGGGTGCGCTCACCTTTATGCTTGCAATAGATATAAAGGGCGAGGAGGTCGTAGAAAAGCGCATAAAAGCCGAGGACGAGCTTTCTCGATTTGAGAGGAGCATATACGACGAGCTTTTTGCGCCTGCCGAGGCGACCGACGACATAGAAGCTCTTATAGCTCTTATGAAGGAAAAGAGCGATAGGGACAACCAGCGGCTGACGGGCGAATATCAGACAATGGTCAAAAAATTCTATAAGCGGCTTCTTATAGGCTCGCTTATAGCTTTAGCTATAATTTTACCTTTGGTTATATGGGGGGTTCAATATGTATTCTGAAAAAATCAACGAGCTTAAAAAAATATCAGAGGAGCGCCTTATTTCCTTGGCGGCAGAGCTTCCCGCATCAAAGGACGGAGTAAACGCCTCGTTTGAGGTAAGGCACGAGCTTCGCAGCAGCGGCGGCGAGCTTCTTGATTCCGACGTCGGTGAGTGCACCTATTTCGGCGAGCTTGTCTTCACGGCAGGCGGCAAGGAGATGGCGTTTTCTTTCTCGGTTGCGGTAAACGGCGGCGAGTACGCCAAGGACAAGCTTGACGTAGCGCTTTCGGATACCGAGGCAGATATAAAGAGATTTTTCCTTGAGCTTGAGGGTAGCTCGCACGGCGAATATTTTTCAAGGCTCTCGCTTGAAAGAGAAGCCGAGCTTATGCCAAAGGAGGAGGAAAAATCCCCCTTCGACTACAAGCGATTTATAATATACACATCGCTTGCTGCGGCAGTAATAGCGCTGGTAGCTATTCTCGTCGGAAAGATTATTCCGACACTTCTTTCGTGAGGCTTTGGCTATGACCTTACTTGAAGCCAAGGTGGCTATATGCCTTACTCTTACAGATATTGCTAAAATACTTACCGATGCAGGACTTTTCACCAAGACGTCGCACAGCCTTATGGGCGTTGACTTTGACGAAAGCGAGGGCACGCCCGACACGGCGCTCATATACGGCGAAATTTCCTTTGGAGAGCCTGAACGCAGCGAGCGCGGACTGCTTGAATGCGCTGTCAGCGCAGTGGACGGCGAGATTGCGCCAGAGGAGCTTCGGCGTGAGCTTTACGATATGAGATTAGAGGCAAAAAGAATTGCAGAGATAAAGGCGTCGCTTGGTGAGGGCGAGGATATTCTGTCCCTACTTGCAGAGGATTTAAACGAGGACGAGGATACTCCCGAGGAGGAAGAAGACAATCCAAGGTCAAACGCCGCACCGATATTAAAATTCGTAGGAATCGGAATTATTGCAGCGGTTGCTATATTCACGCTTATACTTATGATTATAAGGTAGGGCTTTATGGACTTTTCAAAATACGGAATTAAGCAAAAAGCTTCCTGCGATAGTTGCGAATATTACGAATACGACGAATACACCGACACCTACGGCTGTAATCTCTCGCTTGACGAGGACGAAATGGGCGACTTCCTCGGCTTCAACACAAGAGGCTGCCCATACTATAAATTTTACGACGAGTATAAAAGCGTACATAGGCAGATATAATCTTTATCTCTGATTTCCTGCAAAAAAGCTAGGGACTTGATAAAAATTAAAGCAAAAAGAGCAAGAATATACACGCAAGCACTCACCTAATCAAGTGGGGCTGTCTTTGGTATATTCTTGCTCTTATTTTTATATTCCCGCTTTCCCGCTATTTCCCGAAACAAAAGAATGGGGGCGCGGCAATGCGTTTATTATCAGTATCCGTATCTCTTTCTATATTTTACGAGGAAGAATAATGAAAGGAGCATCGAGAGAAATTCGGCTACCACAATAGAGAACCATACTCCTATTATTCCAAAGAGAAATGAGAGCAACAGCACGAATACCACCTGGAATACCACGGTACGGAAGAAGGAAATCACAGCAGAGATAAGTCCGTTATTCAGCGCCGTAAAGAATGACGAGCCGAAAATTCCGATGCCGCAAAAGAGGAAATGCACCGAATAAATCATAAAGCCCGAGGCGGTAAGCTCGTAGAGTGCCTTATCGTAGCCTACAAAGATAGATGCAAGCGGATAAGCCATAGCGAGAGCAAGGCCGAGCATAAGAAGCGAGGTCACCCCTATTATCTTAAAGCTCTTTTTGCGCACGCTCTGAAGCTCTGACTTATTTCCTGCTCCGAAATTAAAGCCGACGATTGGCGCAGTACCCATTGAAAATCCGATGAATATTGCTATGAATATCATAGTCACGTACATCATTACGCCGTAAGCGGATACACCGTCCTCGCCTGCATAGTGCATAAGCACGGCGTTGTATATCATTCCGACGAGCGACATAGATATATTGCTCAGCAGCTCAGACGAGCCGTTAGTGCAGGTGTGAAGAAGCGCCTTGAGGTCAATATCGCAACCGCCAAGTGACAAAAGCGAGCTATTCTTAAAGGAAAAATATATAAGCGGAAGCGCTCCGCCGACGAGCTGACTTATCGCAGTCGCCGCAGCCGCACCGACGAGCTTAAGGTCGAATACACCCACCAATAGCGCATCGAGAATAATATTCGTAAAGCCCGATGCAAGCGTAACGCCAAGACCTATCACAGGCTTTTCGGCTACCGAAAAGAAGGTCTGAAACTCCATCTGAAGCATAAAGAACGGAAGTCCGAGCAGCACTATCCAGCCATACTCCACACAGTATGGCAGCATCTCGTCGGATGCTCCGAGAAGTCTTGCCGCAGTCGGCAAAAGGAAAATTCCAATCACTGCCGTAACGACGCCGAGTATTAGCGTAAAGTACACCAAAAAGGAAAATGTACGCCGAGCGCCTCGGGCATCGCCTTCGCCAAGCTTCCTTGCTATAAGCGCCGAGCCTCCCGAGCCTATCATAAATCCAGAAGCGCCAAGAATCATAAGATAAGGCATTATAAAATTAAGTGCGGAAAATGCGGTCTTTCCTGCACGCCAGGAAACGAACAGTCCGTCTACGACACCGTATATAGACGTGAAAATCATCATCAATATCGATGGCAATGTAAATAATAGTAGTCTTTTATAATCAAAATGGTCGGATAATGCTATTTTCATTTTTACACCCTTAAATGCTGCTTTGTGAGCCTGTGTTATAAAGGCGACACCGCTGCTTTCACCTTTATTCCACTTTAACGTTCTAAAATACAATTTTATACTTTATTTTAAATATTGTCAAGCCCCTTTACCTATTTCACAAAAGCATAAGGTGATGAATATTATATTAAGGAGGTCCTGCGGGCTTTCTCGCAGCCTCATAAAGAAAAGATATAAGGAACGGTAAATATGGCAACCTTTTTCAATCAGGCATCGTTTACCCTCGGTACGACGGTAACGAATTCCAATATAGCAGAGGGTGAGATTCTTTCGGGCATTGAGATAACCAAGAGCGCCGTCAACCAGAGCTACTCACAGGGGACGAGTATAGTATACACCGTGAATATTTCGGGAGTTGGTGCAGGGGCAACCGACTGCATCACGCTCACCGACGACCTCGGCGCTTATATCCCCGTGGGCGCTACCGATGCGGTAGTGCCGCTTGACTACGTCGACGGCTCTTTACTTTACTATCAGAACGGCGTGCTTCAGCCGACACCCACAGTCGTTGCAGGTCCTCCGCTTACAATAGGCGCTCTTTCGCTCCCTGCAGGCGGAAATATAACCCTCGTGTACGAGGCAAGAGCAAACGCCTTCGCTCCGCTTGGCGCAGGTGAATGCATCACTAATACCGCAACCGCCACCATCGGAGGCAATGAAAGCTCGGCTTCGGCAAGAGTTTGCGCAGATGAGAGAGTAAATCTCTCGATAGCTAAGGCTATATCCCCTGCCGTTGTCAGCGAAAACGGCATTATAACCTACACCTTTATTATCCAGAACACCGGAAATCTTGAGGTCGTAGCTACCGACAACGCATCGCTTGCAGACACCTTCAATCCCATACTCAGCGATATCAGCGTCACGCTTAACGGCGAGCCTCTTGCCGAGGGCGTAGGCTACGAATATGACGAGACGACAGGCTTATTCAGGACGCTTGACGGCACTGTAAGCATTCCCGCCGCAACCTTTATCCGTGATGCGGCAAGCGGTGCGGTAACGGTAAACCCCGGAGTAGCGGTAATCACCATCACCGGCAGAGTATAATCAAAGCTAAATCGCATAAGCGGTATAATAGAGAACTGTGTTTTCTTTGAAGCAAAGCTCATTTAAAGCAATACGCACTTTCGGAGACTACACGGATTTCGCAGAGGATTTCCGTTGCCTCAGCGATAGGCGTACGACGGAACTACGGTGAACGGAGAAAACGAAAAAAATGGGCGGAGATTACAATAATCTCCGCCTCGCTTATATTTTACCCGAAAATTACTTTTTGAGAAGCTCCTTGATATCGGAAAGGAGAGCCTCGATTCTCTCGGGCGATTTAGCCTCGTACTCGGCACGCTCCTTTGCGATGCGCTCTTCCTCCTCGGTCTTTGCCTTTGCCTCCGCCGCCTCGGCGTCTGCCTTTGCCTTCTTATCTGCTCTATACGCCTTTATTGCGTTAAGGTCGTTGTAATTAAGGCAAGCTGCCTTCATTTCTGCACGCTCAGCCTTGGTAAGCCTCTGCGACTTGATTTCCTTTTGCATCTTCATATGTCCTTCTCTTACCATATTGAAGAGCTTGACTATCATGAAGAGTACGATTGCAACCAGGAAGAAATTAAGTACGGCATTGATAAATGCGCCCCAGTCGATATAGATTGACTGAGTAAGGTCAGCTTCGCCCGTCTCGGTATTTACTCTCTTTAGGAAGGTAAGTATACCGCTCACACTATCTGCGCCGAAGATAAGTGCAAGCAGGAAATTGATAATAGGCTTTAAGATGTTGTTGCTGAGTGCGTTTACAATTGCCGTAAACGAGCTACCTACGATAACACCGACAGCCATATCAACTACGTTGCCACGAGTGATGAATTTTTTAAATTCTTCGAAAAACTTTTTCATTTTGTTCTCCTTAATTTTTATATATCTAGTATTTTTGTAATCAATTATTGACATTTCTCGACATTTCCTATATCATATGCGCTTGTGATGCGAAGCTTCTCTATAAGCTCGTCACGGTTGGTAGTGCGTGCAGTCTTAATATTGATTTTCGCATAATAATCAGGATTTAAGTCAAGATAATTGTCGCTTGCGTCAAAGTCTATTCCGTCAAACGACACCTCCGTCGCAAGGGCTAAAGCATCCGAGGTAAGAAGCATCTCGTAATCCCTGTCGCTACCCTCAATCTTCACCCTTATATCAGGCTTTCTTAAATCGAGGCTCTTAGGAGGTGTGAAAAGCACCACCGTCCTATAATTGCCGACGCCCTCTCTCCTAAGCTCGCACACCAGATAATAATCCGAAAGCGCACCGCCTATTATATGCGAAAAGTCCATCTCGGCTATGGTTGCTCTCGAAAAGGCTTCGGCTGATATCTCAACCTTTTTTTCAAAGTGGCATTTATCCGTCTTATCGTAAAGAGCGAATATGAATGAGGCTGAAATTTTCTTCGGCGTTTCATTCGAGATACCGAAATACGCACGAGCTCCGTCGGTAACCGCTGATGCAAACACGCTCTCAAAGGCACGCTTTTCGTAATAGTGAAGCGCCTTTCTTCTGCCAAAATAGTCAACGGACGCCGAGGAAATCGAGGGCCACGAATCGTTGAGCTGACGGCAGACCGCACCGCTTGTGTGGCTGTCGGTAAGTCTTGCTCTCGTCACCGAGCGAAGCACGCTGTATCCCGAGGCAATCTGAGTTGCGTAAATGAAGCTTCTGAAATCGTAGGGATAGCGGTAGTGGCTTGCGGTATTTACAAGCATTTTAACTATTGCATCGGGGCTTTTTGCGTGAAGCTCCATTACTCTTGAGAGAGGATTTTGCTCACCATCTCCCGCAAAGCTCATGACCGTAGCAAGCGCAGGCAAGGAAGCAAAGCAGGCGTCGTGTATCAGACGGATTTCATTTTCAAGCGAGCTTTCGTCGGTATCCTCGAGCGACTTCGGGTTCTTTATAAACGGAAGTCCCTCGGCATAGCGCCTTGCGATAGGCTCGGCTATTATATAAGCCGAATCTCTGAATTCGTAAGCCTCTGCCTCCGAGGTCGGAAAGACGCCGCCCTCTCTCGAATAGGAAACCATATACAGAAGCGACACCGATGGATGCTGCGACACTCTGCTGATAATATCGCAAAGCTCGTCGGTGATGCCCGCCGCAAACTCAACTGCAATCAGCGGCTTTGAATAGCGCACGGATATATCCTGCCACACCATTATGCCGTATCTGTCGCACAAATCGTAAAGATATTCGTCGGGATAAAGTCCCTCGCCGAGGATTCTCAGAGTGTTCATATTAGCGTCGGCGGCTGATGATATAAAGCGCTCGGCACGCTCCTCGTTTATTCGAGGAATAATTGAATCCTCTCTTACGTAGGTAGCACCAAGAGGCATAAAGCGACAGCCGTTTATATGCATCAACGGCTCGCTCTCGCCGTCGGTCTTAAGGGTAATCTCACGAAGACCTATATTTATTTCACGCATATCCTCAAGCGCCTCGCCCGAATAGAGCGAAACCGTAAGCTTATAAAGCGACGGAGAGCCAAGTCCTCTCGGCCACCAGAGCTGTGGGTCGCTTACTATGATGCTTCCCTTGTAGCTTGAAAGACCGCCCACGTATATTTTGCCTGTCGGCGAGGTAAGCGTAGCTACCGCTCTGATATCCTCACCCGCCCCAAGCGTGTCTATGGATACATCTACGGTAACCTTACCGCCGCAGTGCTTTTGCAGTACCGAAATTTTATCTATTATTTCGCTATTAGTGCTGAGAATCTCGCACACGCCCGTAATTCCCATATCAGCAACGAACGGCGCTAGCTCATAGCCGGACTGTCTATTGCCGTCTGAATCAAGCAAAATCTTGCCCTTAAGCGGCTTTTTGCATTTGATTTCGAGCAGGCTTACACCCTCACGCACGGTGTCTGCGACGTCAAAAAGATAGGTACGGTTGGAATTATGTACTCTGCCGTAGCTTCTGCCGTTGAATAAAATTTCCGCATCGGCGTGTATGCCCGAGAGCTTAAGGTAGACGCTCTTGGCGTTGACAATCCTTGCATCGATGGGTATTTCGGCTAAAAAGCTGCACTCGGGGAGCGCTATATCGCTAAGCCTTGCGATATTATCACCGGAGTATATATCCGAGATTTCGCCATTTCCCAGCATTACCGAGTAAAGCGAGCAGGGACGCTTACATAATACCGGTGCTTTCGCTTCTCTTATCAAAGTAAAATCCCTTATATCGATTTTTACCACTACTTTTCGCCTCCTTTTTCACAAATTGTCTGTGAATCTTAATTACACTCTATTATACCACTAAGCAAAAAAAATTGCAACTTTGGCTATAGCTCAAAAGTATACAAAACCAAAGTTGATTTTTTGTGCATTCTGCTCCTAAAACGCAATAGCTTAAATATTTATCCTAAAAGACTTGATTTTTGCCTCAAAGAATGTTAAAATAAAGAAAAAACATATGGAGAGCTATAATGAAAAAGCTTATTTGTTTACTTCTTTGCTTAATGTTGCTTGCGTCGGCTATGTTCGTTTTCGCAAGCTGTAATAAGGGCGGTGACCCCGTGGATCCTGAGAATCCTGAGAATCCCGAGACTCCCGAAACTCCTGAGACTCCCGAGACGCCTGAGACTCCCGAAACTCCTGAGACTCCCGAAACTCCCGAAACTCCCGAAACTCCTGAGACTCCCGAAACTCCCGAAACTCCTGAGACTCCCGAAACTCCCGAGACTCCCGAAACTCCTGAGACTCCCGAGACTCCCGAGACTCCCGAGACTCCTGAGACTCCCGAGACTCCCGAGACGCCTGAGACTCCTGAGACGCCCGACTCCGACGGGGCAGCGGATACTCCCCCTATTCTTCCTATACAGAAGTTCCCTACTAATAAATAAAATACGAAGCGAGCGGCGTAGTGCACTTAAATACACGATGCCGCTCGCTTTGTATTTTACTTTACTTGTTTCCTTTGAAATTTATTGCCCTGAATTATTCGCTTTTATATTTTTCTATTTCCGTAAGAATGCGATAAATCTGCGCCTGCTCGTCCTTAGTTCTTGCGCAGAGGAATTCATAACATTCGGGCAAAATATTGCGCTCGCCGTCCCCCTCTGCGCCAAGTCCCTCAAAGAGGGTTGACAGAGAAATTCCAAGCGCCAGAGAAATCTTTTCAATACTTTCGACCGTAGCATTCTTCTCGCCACGCTCGATTTGTCACACATACGTGTGGTGACATCCTGAAAGCTCCGCAAGCTTTTCTTGACTAAGCGACTTCGCCGTCCTGTAATTTCTTATACGCTGTCCTAAGGCTTTAATTATATCGCTCATATTTTTCCTCACTGCATTTTATACATATAGTCTAAAGGTATTCAAACGGCTTTGCCACAGACTATTGATATTTTTTCAAGGTTATGATATACTATAAGTATTATTACCGTCAAAAATAATGCTTATAGTATACGCCCTTTATTAAATCCGTTCTTTTTCGACAAGCACGCTCTGCATTAGGTATACAGCTAGTATGCGAAATCGCCATTCGCTATAAAGGACGAAAAACAAGAAAAGAGGATATGACTGCAGGTTGTCATATCCTCTTGGTTTTTTAAGGGTAGGCAGAAATTACTTAACTTCAACCTCAGCGCCAGCTGCCTTAAGCTGCTCAGCGACCTTATCAGCCTCTTCCTTGGAAACTGCTTCCTTGATGGTCTTGGGAGCTGCCTCAACGAGGTCCTTTGCTTCCTTAAGACCAAGGCTGGTGATCTCACGAACTGCCTTGATAACTGCAAGCTTGTTAGCGCCAGCACCGGTAAGAACAACGTCAAACTCGGTCTTCTCCTCTACGGGAGCTGCTGCTGCAGCGCCGGGAGCTGCTGCTACTGCTACGGGAGCTGCGGATACGCCGAATTCCTCCTCAAGTGCCTTAACGAGGTCAGCGAGTTCAAGAATAGTAAGTCCTTTAACGATTTCAAGAATCTGAGTAGTCTTTTCGTTCATTGTATTATTCCTCCAAAAATTTGAAAATTATTTATTAAATAAGGTTTATGCAGAAATTAAGCCTCTGCGGGAGCTTCGGCACCTTCGCCGTTTTCCTTGTCGATTTTGCCCTGAAGTACACGAGCAAAGCCGTAAAGAGAAGACATAAGGCTTCCCATCATTCTCGCAATGAGAACCTCCTTGCTGGGTGTTGCTGCAAGAGCCTCTACGCCTGCAAGGTCAAGGATACCGCCGTCAACAAAGCCTGCCTTAATTTCAAAGCAATCGATTTTGTCCGCAAACTCCTTCATAATCTTAGCAGGAGCAATAGCGTCTTCCTGGCTGAATGCGATTGCAGTCATTCCATTAAGGTACTGCTTCATTTCACCGTAGCCTGCGATGTCGCAAGCTCTACCCGTAAGAGTATTCTTCATTACGGTGTACTCAACGCCTGCCTTACGGAGAGCGTTACGAAGCTCGGTGTCTTCTGCTACCTTAATGCCTTCGTATTTCACAAGCACGCCTGCCTTAGCAGTCTTGATTTTCTCTGCAAGTGTTTCTACGACCAGTTTCTTTTCTTCAAGAATCTTGTTGCTTGGCATTATTCTACCTCCATTAAAATTAAACAAAAAATCCCTTCACGGTAAATGACAAAATTCAAGCCGTGATGGGACAAACAAATATATCAAAATATTAAGTTCGTTCACCTCGGCAGGAAAGCTCGTCGCTTTTACCGTAACCTGCTGTCTTAGGATACCTTAGAGATTATAGCAAAACAATTTCGGTTTGTCAAGGGTTTTTTGGATTTTCTTTGAAAAAATGTTTTGTATCTGAATTTCGCCGCATATTTTGCGGCTTTTAAAGCACCGAAGCGAAAGCGAGGACCTCGCCGCCATAATGTAATAAACATTTAGCATTATGGATTTCATTCAAACGCAGTAGATCCTTATTCGTTTTCACCCTCTAACCGTAGTTATTTTTCTTTTCCTTTAATATTCTATATATACCTCTATACGATTCAAGACGTGTTAAAGGTATAATCCCCTCGCTTGCCGCCTTGGCTACAGCACATTCGCTCTCGCCCTCGCCTATGTGGGCGCAATCGGCATAGCGGCAGCTACCCTTGAATTTCATAATATCGGGGAAGGTCGCTTCAAGCTCCTCCAGCGGGAAAAAGTCGAATCTCGCAAAGTCTATGAGCGAAAAGCCGGGGGTATCGGCAAGGAAGCCGCCCTCAGCCCCATCACCGCCAATTGAGAAAAGCTCGACGTGGCGGGTGGTGTGTCTTCCACGCTCGATTTTTCTTGATATTTCGCTTGTGGTGAGCGAAAGCTCTGGGAAAAGCGCATTCATAAGCGTGGATTTTCCGACGCCCGAAGCTCCCGCAAAGGCGGCGGTAGCGCCGCCTCTTATTTCGCTCTCTACGTAGGAAAGCAGCTCGGATACTCCCTCGCCCGATTCTGCCGAGGTAATGAAGGTTCTGACACCTGCCTTATTGTAAATTTCGGCATATTCGGCGGCGCACTCGCTTGATAGGTCGTGCTTGGTGATTATTACCGACGGCTGGATTTTATTGAAATTAGCAATAGCTATGAGCTTGTCCACTACCTCGAGGACGGGCGACGGCTTTTTTGCCGCAAGGGTGATAAAAAGATAATCGAGATTTGCAAGCGGAGGACGGATTAAGGCGTTGCGGCGCCCCATTATTTCGGACACCACGGCGCTATCCTTGATTTCGGTATCGTAGGACACATTAACGATGTCGCCGACGAGCAGCTTTTCCTCGTCGCGATGCAACGCTCCCTTGGCACGGCAGAGTATGGTATCACCGCCGTCAAGGAGTATTGTGAAAAGTCCGCCAAGTCCCTTTATTACCTTACCTTTTCTTTCCTGTATCAATTAAATTACCTCTTATGTAATCAGTCTTAATTTATTACTCTATTTAATATGTTACTGAGCCTTGGACTTTCGTCTCAGCTGACCGCAAGCGCCGTTGATATCTGCGCCGAGGCGGCGTCTTACGGTAGCGGTGATGCCGCTTTCGTTGAGTATTCTTGCGAATTCGTTTACGCTGTCAACAGAGCCACGGGTAAAGCCGGTGCTTTCTACCTCATTTACCCTGATAAGATTTACGTGTATGGGTGCGCCTACGGGCAACAGCGCCGATTTCAGAAGCCTTGCCAGCGAGA
Source organism: Eubacteriales bacterium (assembly GCA_045659905.1). Taxonomy (GTDB): domain Bacteria; phylum Bacillota; class Clostridia; order Oscillospirales; family CAG-272; genus UBA1740. Next base: position 17,421 of record JAZRCT010000041.1, read on the forward strand.
AAGCCTCCTCCTTAGAATCGTTCTTACCGCAAATCAGCGTGTATTCAAAGGATATTCTGCGCTTGGTCGTCAAATAGTAGTCGCGGCAGGCAGACAAAAGCGCCTCTATATTCCACTTATTATTTATCGGCATAATGGCGCTCCTCGTCGCATCATCGCTTGCGTGAAGCGAGATTGAAAGCGTAATAGGAAGCTCCTCACGCATAAGCCGTCTTATTCCGTCGACCACGCCGCAGGTGGAAAGCGATATATGGCGGTAGCCTATATTAACACCGTCGGGTGAGCCTACAAGCTTAAGAAATTTGATTACGTTATCATAATTGTCGAGCGGCTCGCCTATGCCCATCATAACGATATTCGACACTCTCTCGCCGCTGTCACGCATAGCAGCTATTACCTGCCCCAAAAGCTCCGACGGATAAAGGTCACGTACCTTACCGCCTATGGTGGAGGCGCAGAATTTACAGCCCATACGGCAGCCGACCTGGCTTGATATGCAGAGGGTATTTCCGTGCTTGTATTTCATAAGCACGCTCTCTATACATTCGCCGTCAAAAAGCGAAAAGAGATATTTCACCGTTCCGTCGATTTTCGATACGAGCTTCTCCTGCACACGGGGCAGAGTGTCAAGAGAGATTGAAGAAAGCTTCTCCCTCAGCGTCTTCGGAAGATTTGACATATCCGAAATACAAGCGCCCGCATTAAGCCAGCCAAAAATCTGCTTTGCACGGAATTTCGGCTCGCCAATTTCAATTATAAGCTCGGTAAGCTCGTCGAGCGACATTGATAAAAGGTCGTATTTCTGCATCATTTTATTTTCCTTATTTTTGCTACGAAAAAGCCGTCGGTGCTATGTATATGCGGATAAAGCGTGAGCTTACCGCCCACCGAGGAAAGCTCTCCTACCGAAAAATCCTCGTAGCAATATTCGGGATTCTCCGAAATGAATTTATCTGTGATACGCTCGTTTTCCTCGGGGTTCAGCGTGCAGGTGGAATATACGAGCCTGCCGCCCGCCTTAAGATAACGCTTTGAAGAGTCTAGTATTTCGTACTGAAGCTTTGGAAGCTCCGTAAGCGCCGACAAATCCTTATATCTCAAATCGGGCTTCTTGCCGATAACGCCAAGCCCCGAGCAGGGTGCGTCAACGATAACGGCGTCCGCCTTGCAAAAAAGCTCGCTGTCGGGATTTCTTGCATCTCTTGCCGAAGCGTTAATCCAACCCAGCGAAAGGCGCTGTGCGCCCTCCCTTATCAAGGAAAGCTTGCTTTCGTGAAGCTCAAAGGATTTAACGCAGCCGCACTCACCCGTAAGAATTGCCGCAAGGAAGCTTTTGCCGCCGGGGGCGGCGCAGACGTCTATAACCTTATCGCAGGGCTTGACGCCGAGTGCCTCTACCGCTATTCGGCTTGCCTCGTCCTGAACGAATACTCTGCCATCAGCAAAGGCTTTTATCTCGGCAGGATTTGCCGATTTGTAAACAATTATTCCCTTATCGCTGTATTTTGATGCTTTCGCATCGAGAGATGAAAGCTCCGAAAGAAGCTCGTCACGGGAGGTTTTGGTAAGATTCACCGTTAGCGAAAGCGGAGCTACCCGAGAGAAGCTCTCAAAGAGCGGCACAAGCTCATCCTTCGGCAAAATATTCGCATAGTGTCGCACTAATGCCGACGGAATCGAATACCTGATGCTAAGATATCTATTGTAATTTTTATTTTCGTCGGGGTAAGGCGGGGTGTCCTTATTCTCGCTTGCACGTCTTAAGACGGCGTTTACGAAGCTTCGAGCGCTCCTTGCCCGACAAAGCGATACCGTTTCGTTAAGCACGGCAAAATCGGGTAGGGATTTCATATCGTAAAGCTGGCACATACCGAGCCTTATTATATCCCTTACCTCACTGTCGATTTCGGATACAGGTCTTTTCGCAAATACCGAAATAAAGTAATCGTATTTAAGCTTATTCTCGACCGTCGTGTAAAGCAGATTGCAAAGAAACGCTCGCTCAGCCGGCAAAAGCGCTCTTGCCTCGGCTGTATTAAGCAAAAGATTTACGAATCTGCCCTCTCGCTCGTAGCTTGTAAGAAGCTTAAGCGCCAATGCTCTTATATTAGTCTTAGCGCTCATTCTCTCCTGCCTCGGCTGCCAAGAAGCAGCACTACAAGTCGAAGAAGCGAAACTATTGAGGAAAGCGTTGCCGCAACGTAGGTGAGCGCCGCTGCGCTGAGGACTGCCTTTGCGCATTTAAGCTCACGCTCGTCGTACCAGCCTGATGCTCTCAGCGCTTTTATAGCACGCTTTGACGCATTGAATTCGCAAGGAAGCGTAACGAGCGAAAAAAGCGTAGTGACCGAAAAGAGCATAACGCCAAGAAGAAGTATAGCGTAGCCAATTCCGTCAAGCAGCGAAAACACGCTGAAAAGCAAGCCTAAGAGAATTACTAACATAGACGCCTTTGAGGCAAAGCTCGTAATCGGAACGAGCGCACCTCTGAGCCTTATAGGCAGGTAGCCTACGTTATGCTGAATAGCGTGACCTGCCTCGTGGGCGGCAACGCCGATAGCGGCTGCCGAGGTCGACGCATAGACGCTGTCCGAAAGCGCCAGCGTATTATCTCCGGGATTGAAATGGTCGGTAAGATTGCCCGCCACCCTCGTGATATAGACGTCGTAGATTCCGTTTGCATTAAGAATCATTTTTGCGACGTCGGTAGCGTTGTAGCCTCTGCCGGTATATACTCTTGAATATTTTTTGTAGGTCGAAGAAACCTTAAACTGCGCATAAATAGAAAGGATAAGCGTGAGGATAAGCAACGGATATAGAAAAGGCTCAAGATAATATATCCACTCCATATAAAATATCTCCTATCTGAATTTTTCTGCCTCGTATGAAATCGCCTGCGCTCATTCTGCCCTTGCCCTCGGGAATTACACCCGAGATTTCAATTGCGCCCTCACCGCAGGCGACGGTGATTTTTCCCGCACCCTTACCGTCAAGCGCTATTACCTCGCCGCATTTGCCCTTGCCTGCGGTGGCTCTTACACCGAATAGCTTTAGCATTTTGCCGTTAAGATATGAAAAAGCACCGGGAATAGGCGTCACGCCTCGGATTTGTGCGCTGACCGCACCTGCAGGCTTGGTAAAATCTACCTGACAGTCACGCTTTTCGATTTTTGCGGCGTAGGTTGCAAGCGAGGAATCCTGCGGCGTGCGCTTAGCCAAACCTGCCTCGATATCGTATACAGTCTTAGAGAGAAGCTCACCGCCGAGCCTTGCCGAGGTATCGTGGACGCGCTCAAAGTCGTCGCACTCGCCAATCGGGAATGAAAGGCTTGAAATTATATCGCCCGTATCAAGTCCCTCGTCCATATACATAACGGTAACTCCCGTCACGCTATCGCCCGCCATAACCGCTCTTTGCATAGGCGCAGCTCCTCTGTACTTAGGAAGAAGCGACACGTGTAGATTTATACAGCCGTATTTCGGATAATCAAGCACCGATTTCGGAAGTATTTTGCCAAACGCAACGACCACGATAAGCTCGGGGTCTACCTTTCGTAACAGCTCCATAAAGGCGTCGTCACGAAGCGTCGAGGGGGTATATACCTCAATTCCAAGCTCACGGGCTAACGCCTTGGTGGGAGTAGGCATCAGGGTATTTCCCCTGCCTCTCGGCTTATCCTCTCTCGTAACGACAGCCGCAATATTATGCCCGCCGTCTATAAGGCTTTTAAGACATATAGCCGAGATTTCGGGCGTACCCATATACATTATTCTCATTTTCTGCGCCTCTTTTTGCCCCGCTTCTCCTCCTCGTCGGGATCGTAGGGCCTCGTCATTATATCGGTAAATATCTTGCCGTCGAGGTGATCGCATTCGTGAAAAATAGCTCTTGCAAGAAGTCCGTCTGCCGTAAGCTCGTATTCCTCGCCGTGGCGGTTTGTAGCTCTCAGCGTAACCGACCTCGGGCGGCTTACGTAGCCGTAGCTTCCGGGGCAGGAAAGACAGCCCTCGACGTCCTCCTCACGCTCGGTTGAGTAGGCGACTATCTTAGGATTTATAAGCTCGTGAACCACGCCCGGCTCGGCTTCGATTACGGCTATTCTGCGAAGCACGCCGACCTGAGGTCCTGCAAGTCCGCAGCCCTCGGCTTCACGCATAGTCTGTATCATATCGTCGAGCAGCGTTATTATTTTTGGGGTGATTTCGTCGACGGGACGGCATACCTTGCGAAGTATATCGTCGCCGTATTTTACAATATTCAGCTTTGCCATTTTAAACTCCGTTTATTTTTTGATCAGGGGCAAGCCGCCCCCTGAATTTATTGACTTTCAAAAGAAAGCTATACTCCGCCGATAGGGTTGAAATCCACCGAAAGAGTAGCGTCACGCATAGTCTTGGTAGCCTCGCAAAGAAGCCTTGAAAAGGCGCTCCTTACCGTCTTATTAAGCCTGCATTTCACGACGAGCTTCATTCGGTATTTGTCATTAAGCTTATAGACGCCCGCCTCAATAGGTCCGTACACCACGAAGGGCAATTTTGAAAGCTCGCCCTCTATCATAGAGAGAAGTCCCGAGTAGGTATTTCCTATATGCTTGATTGCCGCGCTCTCGTCGTCGGAGGTAACGGTAAATACCGCTATGTCGCAAAACGGCGGAAAGAGCAGCTCACGGCGCTTTGCAATCTCGCCTTCGTAGAATTTCTCGTAATTCTGCTCGCAGGCAAGCCTTATAATTTCATTCTTCGGCGCATAGGTCTGAATTACCGCCACGCCGCCGTCCTTTGCCCTGCCCGCTCTGCCTATAACCTGCGTGAGCAAGGAAAAGGTGCGCTCTGCCGCACGGAAGTCGCTGACGAAAAGCGAGGAATCCGCAAGCGCTGCGCCGACCAGCGTAACCTTGGGAAAATCGTGCCCTTTTGCGACCATCTGCGTACCGAGAAGAATATCTGCTCCCTCGCCTCTGAATTCCTCAAGAAGCCTGTCGTAGGCAAGCTTGCCCGAGGTGGTATCGGCGTCCATACGCATAATGCGCATATCAGGCAGGTAATTATTAAGCTCACTTTCAAGCTTCTGCGTGCCAAAGCCTAAGAACGAAAGCTTATCCTCGCCGCAGGAGGGGCAGCGCTTCGGCACTGCGTGCGAATATCCGCAAAGATGGCAGAGCATCTTGCTTCCCATAAGAGAGGAGGTGTGATGCGTCATTGACACCGAGCAGCGAGGGCAGCTGATCACCTCGCCGCAGCTCTTGCACTGAACCTGACTGTGGTAGCCTCGTCGGTTTAAGAAAATGATAGCCTGCTCCTCGCTCTCGTATACACGGGTAAGCTCGGATTGAAGCCGTGCGCTTATCGGCGTAATATTGCCAAGGCGAAGCTCCTCACGCATATCGACTATCACCGCCGTAGGCAGACTTACACCGCCGTAGCGCTCGGTGAGCTTTATCAGGCTGTAAGCGCCGTTATTCGCCTTGTAGTAGCTTTCAAGCGAGGGGGTTGCCGAGGCGAGAAGCAACAGCGCTCCCTCCTTGGCGCAAAGGTAGCTTGCTACATCTCTTGCGTGATATTTCGGATCACTTTCGGATTTATAGGTATGCTCGTGCTCCTCGTCTATTACTATCATACCGATATTCGGAAGCGGCGCAAAAACCGCTGATCTCGTACCGATAACCAAATCCACCTCGCCACGCCTTATCTTACGGTAGGCGTCCTGACGCTCTCCCTCGGAAAGCGAGGAATGGACAACCGCTACTCTGTTTCCGTATCTTTTGCAGAATATGCCGACGGTCTGCGGCGTAAGTGAAATTTCGGGCACCATCATAATTACGCCCTGTCCTGCGTCAATACAGCGGTCGATAGCCTTCATTATTACCTTGGTCTTGCCGCTGCCCGTAACACCGTGCAAAAGCGCACACCTTGCCTCGGGCAAAAGCAGAAGCGCCTCTATTTTTGAGAATGCTTCGTTTTGTTGGCGGCTTAAGACTATCTCCTCACGCTCGGGCGAGGCGGAAAGCGCCGCATAGGGATTTCTTTCGGCAAGCCCCTCGTCTATACGGATAATACCACGCTCGGCGAGCGCTCTTATATTAGCCGAGGTGACCGAGGGCTGAGTACGAAGAAGCTCGTAGTCACAGCTTCCTATATCGAGAAGATAGGTAAGCGCACGCCTTTGTCCCTCGCTGCGTATGCCGCTGCGCCCCGAAAGCATAAGAAGCGTTGCCGCCTCCTCCCTTGGGATAAGCAGCGTGCAGGTGCGCTTAAGCTTAAGATTTTCCTTGTCACGGAAAGCTCCCGGCGGCAGCATACACCTTACAGCCTCGCCTACCGTACAGAGCGTATGCTCCTTTAAAAACAGGCATAGCCCGTGCATTCTCTCGGTAAGGGCGTAGCCTTCCATAATCACCGAATGCACGGGCTTCACTGCTTGGCTTTCGGTGGTATCCTTGACGCTCATAACTATGCCCGCGCGCAGGGTATTTGCCCTGCCAAAGGGAACTTTTACGAACGCACCCGGCTCACAGCCGTCAATGGAAAGATAATCGAAAGCACGGTCAAGGTGATACGGCAGGTCAAAAAGATATACCTCTGAATACACTTGCCTATCACCTCACATTCAAATTTTTTTAAAATCAGTCCGCCTTGGGACGGGAAAGCTCAAATCTGCCTGCCTCAAGCTTGCCTATTGCAATCTTTACTGCCTTCTGGTCCTTGTACTCGGGGTCAATAAGCGACGAAAGGGGCTTATCGGTCTCCTTGTTGTCAATCATTTTCTGAGCCTTGCTTCTCATTGCTACGTACTCGTCAGTAACTATTCTTGCGCATTTTGCCACGCCGATTACCAGCTCGTAGCGGTTAAGCCCTCCCTTTGAGAGCTGTTCAATAGTAGGATAAATCATTTTGTATCTCCCTTTATATAATAAAATCAAAATCAGGTCACCCGGCCTTCAGAAAGGGCAGAGCGTATGCCGTACCCTCACGGGTAGCGCTTATTCGCCGTCGTCCTCTTGGTCCTCGTCCTCGCTTGCAAGACGGTTGGCGATAGTCTCTGCCTGAATGGCAGATAAAATTACGTGGTCGGAATCCGAGATAATTACCGAGCGTGTGCGTCTTCCGCAGGAAACGTCGATTACCCTGCCGTCCTCCTTAGCGTCCTGAACAAGGCGCTTTATAGGAGCTGAATCGGGGCTTGCTATCGTCACGATTCTGCCCGCCGACACCATATTTCCGAAGCCGATATTTATAAACCTCACAAGATATACCTCGCTTATTCGATATTCTGAATCTGCTCGCGAATTTTCTCTATCTCGCCCTTCATATCAACAACTATTCTGGCGATTTTCGCATTGTTACACTTAGAGCCTATGGTATTCGTCTCACGGTTAAGCTCCTGAACGAGGAAGTCAAGCTTTCTGCCAGACGGCTCGTCAAGCAAGAGAATTTCGTAAAAGGCGTCAAAATGCGAGCGAAGCCTTACAAGCTCCTCGTCGATAGCTATCTTCTCGCACCATACAGCGCACTCGGTAAGCAGCCTCTGCTCGTCGATTTCTATGGAATTATCGTCAAGAATTTTGCGAAGCTTGGCTTCGAGCTTGTCACGGTAGCCGACGGTATCGGTCTCCGAAATATGCTCGACCTCTGCCGCAAGCGCTCTTATTCGCTCCAGCTTCGCCGTGATATCGGCTCTTATTCTCTCACCCTCTGCCTCACGCATAGCAAGATATCCCGATATGGCGTCGCCAAGCGCTGCGCTTATCATTCCCCAGTCCTCGTCGGTATCCGCCTCGGGGCGCACCGTCCTGAAAAGCTCCTGATTTCTCGCAACCGACATAACGCTTATATCGTCCTTAAGACCGAAGGTATTCTTAAGCGTGCGAAGCGCCTCGATATACTTCGAGGCAAGCTCGGTATCAACCGATATTTCGCCGATATCCGAGGTGAGTATATCCTGAGTGATATATATATCTACCTTACCTCTTGAGGTAGCATTCTTCTGGACGAACGCCTTTATTTTCTCCTCAAGATAGAGGTAAGCACGTGGAAGCTTCACCGAGCAATCGAAGAAGCGTGAATTGACGCTTTTCATTTCGACGGTGAGAGAAATTCTCTCGCCCTCGTATTTGCCTCTGCCGAAGGCTGTCATACTCTTAATCATAGGTCGTAGCCGAAGACTAAGCTTCAGTCCTCCTTTGGCGATTTTCTTTTTTTCTTATTCAGGCGCTTGATTTCCTCCATAAAGGAATCAACGTCCGAAAACTCACGGTAGACGCTGGCAAAGCGTATATATGATACGATATCTATTTCACGAAGCCTTGCAAGCACCATTTCGCCGATTTCCGAGGACTTAATCTCGGTGGCTATTGAATTCTGAAGCTCGTTTTCCACGAAGCTTGCAACCTCCTCGGCGTCAACGGGACGCTTCTGGCAGGCACGCTCTATACCAAGCTTAAGCTTGTGCTTATCAAAGAATTCCTGCTTGCCTGAGCGCTTGATAACCGTAATCGGCACGGTATCCACGACCTCGTAGGTGGTGAACCTCTTGCCACAGGCGGGACACTCACGGCGGCGCTTTATGCTCGTGCCGTCGTCGACAGGTCTTGAATCAAGAACTCTTGAATCCTGAGAATTACATATCGGACATTTCATATTGCCAAAATTGCCTTCCTAAATTTTTACTTATATATTTTAGCACATCTATTTAAAAATGTAAAGAGCTTTTAAAAATTTAATTTGCGCGGGGCGCAAAACAGGAAAACATATTTACAAATGAGAAGAAATATGTTATAATGATATCAGAGGATGAAAGGAGGAGGTCTTTATGAAAAAGATACTGAGTTTATGTTTGATTTTAAGCCTGATTCTTACCTTGCTTTGCGCTTGCGCTCCCGACGACCGTGAGCCATATAAATTCGAGCGCGAAAAAATCGTGAAGGTTGAAGGAAGACGGCAGGCAAAGCTCGTAACGCTTTCGGAATCCCAACGCACCAGACTTTTTAACTTAATTGAATCGTTGGAGTTAAAGTCCACCGAAAAAGAGAATGAATTGTTTGGTTGGAGCTACTTTTTTGATGTTTATCACGAGGACGGAACAAAGACTCGCTTCACCGTGCAATACAAATATATCACGATTAACGGATACATTTGCGATTCCAAGCCGTACGACGATACCATCTTCGAGGAATTCTTTGAATAAAACCAGCTCCCGAAAGCTTAACGGGATATCCTTAACTGAGAGCACAATTAAACTAAGTTTGTTTTAAAGGGCTAGTAAACCTTACTCCATAAGTGAAATTTTACCAAAGATAATGCAATTTTGCCTCTGGCAAAGCGGGCAAACTTAACGGATGGCAAAAAAACTTGGCAAAAAAACTTAACGGATGGCAAAAAAATATGTTGACAAAGTCAAACGAGTATGGTATAATAGTAATACAGAAAAGAGAGGGGCGTGATTCCAATGGTTATTTCAGAAATTCAGCGTTGGAGTCTTATGCTCAAATCTGTTTCGCACTTATCCTCTGGAAAATCGAAATTCGATAGTTAAGGCATAGGACTCTTAAAAGTGAGTCTTGTGCTTTTTGTTTTTCGAAGCAACAAAAATTCACTTAATAACTGTTGCGCCATACAAATGAATTGTTTATAATGAGAATTTTACCATGAAAAAGAAATTATCTGCCGTTTTGTTAATTGTTTTCGTTTTTACAATACTTTCTTCAACGCACTTAGTTGCATCGGCAGCTGTGCAAAGCGATTTTTACAAATCAAGTACAGCCATTTGTAAAGAGCGCGCCGAAATGTTTTTGGAAAATATCGGTCATCCTTCAACGGTAAGTAATCCCGTAGAACTAAAGAATTTAGACGGCAAGGTTGAAGCAATAGCTTTCACCGTCGGACAAAATGGATACATCGTAGTCAATATAAACGATTTATCTATTCCCGAATTAAGTCTTGAAAACCCCAATCCGTTTGCGAATTGCGAAAAACCGATTTATAACGGTCCATTGCAATACTATTATGAATCCGGAGGACAAATCAAATCTCTTGTTGATAATTCAACGGTTGATATAACCCAAATCGACAATTGCTATAAGAAAGAAAAGATATCAAATCTGAATGACTATATAGCCGTTTTGGCTTTAGAATACGACAACGACACAAGAGCGGCAACAACTGAAAGATATTTGTCGGCACCGTTAGCTGAATGGGCTATGAGTGGAGGCATTTGTGCTGCCATTGCAGCAGCGATTTGTATAAAATTCATGTACGATAATGTAAGCTATGTTTACATTGATTCTAACTCCGATTATATTTACGAAGGAGCTCTTATCAATTTGATGAATCAATATTTGGGAGGCCCCGGAGTTAACGCTTATGAGTTGAGAGATGGTTTGAACGCTTATTTTAACGATCGCCATATCAACAACTCAGCAGTTATAACATATCCACTCACCTTTAATACGGTAAAACAATCCATAAATTCAAATAGACCGCTAATTATCGGAACTCATGATCATCCCACTTACGGAGACCATTGCATTGTTGCGCATGGCTATTTCCAAAGCCGAGTTGATGGAAACTATATAATCATAAACGACGGAGCAAGACATAATAATGTTTGGATAGAACCTGATATGAGCACTCTTACTACTTCAGTAGGTTTTGCAAATTAACGAGGAGGTCTTTATGAAGAAAATTTTAGCCTTAGGACTGGTACTGTGTATGCTTTTCGGCGTTCTTTGCGCTTGCGCTCCCGACGACCGTGAGCCTTACGAATTCGAACGAAAAGAGATTGTGAAGCTAAGCGTTAGTGACGAGCAAAAAAATCCCGTCGCACTTTCTAACCTCAAAATGATGCGCCTCCTCGATATGTTAGAGGCGCTAAAGCCAAAAGCAACCGAAAGATACGACGATAAGAGCCGCAAATATTACTGCTTGGATATTATCGATTCGGAGGTAAACCAGTCGCAAATTTGCCTGATGGACGAATATATCACTATTGACGGATATATATACGACGTTACGGATTATTCGCCAAATGCGTTCATATCCTTTTTTAACGATACCGACGAGCAGGACAGCCGTGAGCCGTATAAAATCAACCGCAAGGGCATAACGAAAATGGAAGGTACAGAGCAAGGGAATTTTTACGATAAATTTGAATTCTCGGCGACGGAAGTCGAAAGTATACTTGACATCATCGACGGCTTTAAGCCCAAGGCTACGGATTGGTATAATCACGAAATGGGCGGATGGAGTTATTTCTTTAATATCTACTATGAGGACGGAACAAAAACCATAATTTCAATAAGACACAATGATATAACGATTGACGGATATATATATGACGTTACGGATTACTCACCCGATGCGTTCTCGGAATTCTTTAAGTAAAAACGACAAAGCAACAAAAACCTTATGAAATGCGGGGACTGTCTTATTAAGACCCTTCAATATGAAAAAGCAAGAAAACATATTTACAAATGCGAAGAAATATGTTATAATGATATCAGAAGACGAAAATTCCGAGCCGGTCTTTGTAACCAGTCTTGTAAATCAAATTAAGGTCGACGGGGTATACTACTCCGCTCCTCATTACACACCCAGCGTCTTTGAGGACTACTTCGAATAAAATTCATTTGGCAAATTATATAACCGTTTGACAAAGAAGCGTGGCACACCGTATGGCGTGCCACGCTTTTAATTCTAATGTTTAGTAAATCGTTATTTACATAATCCCCTATTTATCGTCTTTTACCCGATTTCTTTTTCTTGCGTCTTCTGCGCTTTTTCTCGTCGGGCTTTTTCTTCTGCCAGAACCAGCGAAAGGGTTTCTTTTCTTCGCCATTTATCTTAGCGGGATTTACCTTTTTGACAGGCTTTTCCTCTATGGCGGAAGCATTCTCCGCTTCGCCCTCCTTTTTCTTAGAGCCGAAGGGAGATAAAACCCAAGCGCCGAAGCGGTCAAGCACGGGGATTTCGAGGATAGAAAACCACTTGAAGGTAAGAGGCCAGATAAGGCCTGCGAAAAGCACGATAAGGAAGTAGCGGAGTATTCTCTCGTTAGCCTCGCCGAGCATAAGCTCAAGCGGATATCTTAAGCCCTCCTTGATAAGGATTACGAAGCCAAGTCCGAGGACGAGCTTTAAAATCTGCGAATACCATTTGGCGCGGGTTTCAAACTTGACGAATTTACGCTCGAGGAAATACACGGGGATAAGCGCCAGCGTACAGCCGAGGAAGGTTCTTGCATTTTCGCCTGCCGAGATAACGTTGACGTCGGCGCTGTCGCCGCTGAACACCACCGCAAAGAGGAAAAATCCGATTTCAAGCAGAGCGACGAAGCCGATAATAAACGGCATACATTTATCAAAAGTTTTCTCGGTGGAAAAAATAGGCTCAAGCACCACGAGAAGCATAACCGCAATCGAGGCTGCGGCAAGCACGTCCCAGGGCGTATGCACGCCGAGATACATTCTGGATATCGGTACGAGCACGGCTATTGCGAATGCTCCCCACTTGATAATCTTATTCGATACCTTAGCGAACACAGCGCCAAACGTGCCGACTGCCGACTGAGTGTGCCCTGACGGGAAAGAATAGCCCGTAGCGCCCTCTCTTGCAGATTCTACGATAGTAAAGCTCTTGTCTATATCCCAAGGTCTCGGCACTTTAAAGGCAAGCTTCATAATCTGATTTACGATAGTGCCGATAAAGCCCGTAATCATAATGAAGTAGCCGTGCCTTTTATTGACGCACCAGAAGAAAAGAATGGCTATCGCAAGGAACGCCGTCTCCTCGCCGAAAAGGGTGATAAACCCGAATATTGCGTCGAGGACGGGATTTCTTATTTTCTCAAATAAATAAAGTAACTGCATAAGGAAGCTCCTTAATTTTAAAATATGCTTTATTTAAAAGTGGTTTTGCAAATAATACTTTGCCAAAAGTGCATTTTTTCAGCTTTGTCAAGCAAGTCCTAAGCCTGCTAAGAATATTACAATCGGCATCGTAGCGATAGAGAGTATCGTGGATACAGCCACCACCTTGCTCGTGTACTTAGCGTCACATTCGTAGCGCTCGGCAAACATTACGGCTGAGCTTGCCGCAGGAGTTGATGCCAATATCGAAACGACCATAATGACCTCAGCGGGGATAGGAAGAATCAGCGCCATAGCGCGCATCACCGCCACAACCGCCAATGGAAGCAGAAGATGCCTGAGCATAGCAAAGATATAAAAATGCTTGTCCGTAAAGAAGCCCTTAAGGTCGACCTCCGCTAAGCGTATACCGATTACGAGCATCGAAAGCGGCGCTACCAGCGCCTTGATGCAGGCAAGCGTATCGTAAAGCACGTTGCCCTCGCCGAAATACTCGCTAAGGGGTGTAACGAACATTATAAGTCCCAGCACCGCCGCAATGGTAACGGGGTGGTAAAGCACCAGAAGCCAGGACGCTCCGCCCTTTTTTCTCAGCTCCTCGCCGTCACATTCGCCGTCACCGTCTATATCCCTGCCCTGCGTGCAGAGCCTGACGCCGAGCGTCCAGAGGAATATATTAAAGGTGATATTATATATTGAAGCGTAAAGCACCTCAGGACCGCCCGGGTAAAGGGCGTCTATCAGCGGGATTCCCATAAATGCGGCGTTTGAAAAGATGGTAGCAAAGCGAAGCATTCTGCGCTTGTCCTCCTCGGCTTTGCCGAAGAAAGCCATTGACACTCCGAAAAACGCAAAGTGCGCCACGAATGAGAAAAGCAGCACCCAAAGCGAATTTATCAGCACTCCCGCATCAAACGGCTTTATATAAGCCATAAAGACCAATACGGGCTGGGCTATATACAAAACGAGATTTGACACTCCCTTGCCGAAGCCGTCGCCTACGAGCTTCGCCTTTTTCAAAATGAAGCCCGGGACCATAAGTAAAAACATCAAAACGACGTTAAGGAATAATTCAAGTATATTCATAAATCTCCAAATCAGCGGTAAGCTTCAGCGGCGCAAGGAAAAAGCCTTGCGCCTACCGCAAATCATATTGAGAGCGTAAAAGCTCTATTACTCGCCGATAATATTAAGCACGCAAGCCTTTATTCTTTCGTCCTTGCAGTTTTCAAGGAAATACTTGCGGAAATTCTTTCCGCCGAGAGCGCCAAGCACGAGCTCACGGTCAAGATTTTCGAGAATGTACACGATATCGGTGTGAGTTACCTTCTTAACCTCGTCGAGAATCTTCTTATTTCTCTGCTCGGGTACGGCTCTTTCTCTGGGATAGCCAAGTCCCCACTCGGAAACGAAGAGCTTTTCAAACACGTACTGAAGATTAAGCTCGCAGCCCCAGCCCCAGCCCTTAGCAAAGGGCATAGCGATTGCGTTGCCGTTGTTGACCTGAGTGAACTGATATGCGTCGGTGGGGTCTACCACGTGACCGCAAAGAACGCCGGGGAATGAGTTGCAGGCGAGCATAGCGCCCTCGCCCGTGCCGCAGCCCGTGATAACGAGGTCGCAAGCGCCCGAATTAAGAAGAACCGCCGAGAGAATACCTATCTGAACGTAGGTAAGCTGCTCCTTGTCCTCCGCCGAATACATACCGTAGTTAAACACCTCGTGACCGAGAGGCTCTACTACGCTTTTAAGGGTATTGCAGATAAGCTCGTTCTTAGCTGCCTGGCTGTTTTCATTGATAAGTGCGATTTTCATTTTTAAAATTTCCTTTCGTATGTCGATAATATTTTATTTTGATTACGGAGTAAGACGGCTCGGGCCACGGAACAGGAATTCGGCTTCCTTGATGGTGATACCGAGGAACAGCATAGTAAGTCTGTCTATGCCAAGACCGAAGCCGCCGTGTGGAGGACAGCCGTACTTGAAGAATTCAAGATAGAATTTAACGTCCTCGGCAAGTCCCTTTTCCTCCGCCTGCGCACGAAGCACCTCGTATCTATGCTCACGCTGTGCGCCCGTGGTGATTTCAACGCCACGCCAGATAAGGTCGTAGCCCTGGGGCACGCCGTTTTCGTCCCTCATATGATAGAAGGCTCTCTCCTTGGCGTCGTAATCGGTGATAAAGAGGAATTCATGACCGAACTTGTCCATACTTAGCTTAGCGCAAAGGCGCTCAGCCTCGGTGGTAAGGTCGCCCTTAAGCTCGTCGGGCAGGGTGTAGCCGTAGCGCTCCTCAAGCTCTGAGTAGACGTCGGCAAGCTTCATTCTCGGGAAAGGAAGCGTCGGAACTACGACGGGTATGCCGAAAAGCTCCTCTATTTTATCGCCGTGCTTTTCGCTTACCTTCGCCAAGGCGCAGGCGAGAAGCTCCTCCTCAAGCTTCATTACGTCGTCGAAGCTGTCGATATAGGAAAATTCAAGGTCGAAGCCCGTAAACTCGGTAGCGTGCTTGCTGGTGTAGGACTTCTCTGCTCTGAATACGGGGCCTGTCTCAAAGATGCGCTCAAGTCCCGACGCCATAGCCATCTGCTTATAGAACTGCGGCGACTGCGCAAGATATGCGTTGGTATCAAAATATTTTACCTCGAATACGTCGGAGCCCGATTCGCTTGCCGCCGCAATGAGCTTCGGCGTGTGGATTTCCACAAAATTGCGCTCTACAAGAAACTCACGCATAGCGTTGGTAAAGGTGGTCTGGAGCTTAAGCATTAGGTGATTCTTCTCACGGCGGAGGTCTATCCAGCGATAGTCCATACGCACGTCGATATCCGAATCGTCCTTAATCGGAATTGCGTCGGCAAGCGACTCGATTCTCATAGTGTCGGGAAGCATCTCGATGCCGCCAAGCTTTACGTAGTCGTTCTTGACTACCTCGCCCTCAAAGGTGACTACCGACTGGAGCGTGAGCTTATCGAGCATTTCGCAAAGCTCGGGATGCTCCTCCTTAACTACGGTAACCTGAAGCTTGCCCGTAATATCTCTTACAACTATAAACGCCATAGTGCGCTTATTGCGGAAATTCTCAACGAAGCCCGATATTCTGGCTCTGCCCTCCGCTATATCCTTAATATAGGTTCTTTCCATCGTCTGTCCTTTCGTGATAGCCTAGGCTATCCAATAATTTATTAGAGATTATACTATACTTTTATATATCTGTCAATAGTCGCCGAGCGTCTTAAAGAATTCCGCCGCCTCGTCTACCCATTTTTCTGCCATCGGCTGAATATCAGCGCCCATTTTGGCGGTGACCGCATTTGCAAGCCCCGAGCCGTGTCTGCCGTAGGGGTATATTGACAGCTTCATAGGGATTTTTGCATCTATCAGCGCCTTGGCAAGTCTAAGCGAGCCTACCGCAGGGACGGCCTGATCCTCCGCTGTATGCCATATAAAAATAGGCGCAGTATTCTCGTTCACCTGACATTCAAGCGAATAACGCTCCCTCTCGGCGTCGGAAAATTCGCCGCTAGGTCTGCCGAGCAAATTCTTAAAGGAATTAAGATGCGTAGGTCCAAAGAGCGTAGTGACGGGATAGGCAAGCACCGATGCCGTCGGACGGATAAGCGGAGCTTTAGCTCCGAAATGCTCCTTTGCCTCGGGGAAATCAAACATACAGGATATCGAGCCGCAAAGGTGTCCGCCTGCCGAAAAGCCTACTGCAAAAACCCGCTTTGGGTTGATTTTAAACTCCTCGCTATGCTCTCTTATATATACCATAGCCTCGCCCGCATCTATAAGCTGCTTCGGGAAATTATCGTCCTCCCTGCCGACACGGTAGCCAAGCACAAAGGCGTTGTAGCCTCTCGAAGCAAATGCAAGCGCAATAGGCTCGCCCTCTCTGCCGCCGCAAACCTCTCTGTAAGCGCCGCCGGGGATTACCAGGATAGCATCACGGTCATTGCCGTATTTGTGGACGTAGGTATCTATAAACGCTCTGTCGTCCTCTTTATTTAGTAGAATTCGCTCGTGTAACATAAAAATGCCTCCGAAATATAAGCTAAAAAAGCCGCAGACTTTAATATCTCGCCGCAAGCGGTGTGCGCCCGTGCGAGTATTTTAACTTATTATAGCACCTTTTAGTCGCAATTTCAAGAGAATAGAATAAAATTAAAAGAGAGAATTGAGTAAAAGCTATACGTTAAAGCCCCACGCCGCCGCTATACCAAAAAATGCAACTATCGGTTGCTTGACCTTTCTTTTCCGCTGTGCTACAATAAGGTCACAAGAAGCAAAGGAAGGAGCGCCCTTATGATAGATTTCGTCAAGGTGGGCTTAAGGATAGCGGAGCACAGAAAAAGACTGGGGCTTAGTCAAGACGAGCTTGCCGACAGACTTTTCGTGACGAGGCAGGCGGTATCAAAATGGGAAAGAGGAGCATCAGCTCCCTCGCTTGATACGCTGGGCGAGATGCGTAAGCTTTTCTCGGTGTCGATAGAGGAGCTGCTCGGACTTTTCGAGCCGATAGAAAGCGAGAGCGGTGAGGATATCTTCCTTAGCCACGACAGAGGCTACATAATAAACAAGCTGATTTCCGGCGAGCTTGATATGTCGATACCCGACACGCTGTATAGGCTCTCCCCCGCCGAGCGAATGCTGATATTAAAACGCATTAAAGAGGGCAGGCTTAAAATCCCGAGGCAGGAGCTTTTACCGAAGCTTACGCCCCACGAGCAGAAATTTTTAGAAAATGAAGAATGAAACCGAGAGGAGATATATTATGGAATTAAGAAAGGTAATTATAGACGGTAAGGAATACTACGAGGCAGTAACGAGCGAGAGCGCCGCAGACAATAAGTCGGAAAAGCATAGCGAATGCGGCTTTCGTGAGGTTTCCGACAAGATATGCGAGGGCGCAAAAAAGCTCGGCGCAAGGGTAAAAGCGGGCGCTGACGAGCTTGGCGTTGCCATCAAGGAGGACGCAAAGGATTTTTGCGAGGGCGCTAAGGAATTCGGCACAAAGGTCGCCGACACCGCAAAGGATATAGGTAAAAAGACTGCCGTAGCCGCTAAGGATTTCGGCGCTAAGACCGCAGAGGTAGCTAAGGAGGTCGGCAAGAAGACCGTCGAGGTCGGAGGCAAGGTAAAGGCGGGCGCAAAGGCGGCAGGAGAAAAAATCAAGGACGGAGCAGAGCGTCTTTTCGCAAGGGACAAATCTCTCGACCCGAATTCCAAGGAAGCAAAGCTCATAAAGCTTCTTCCCTATATGTCAAGAAAGGAAACACGTGAGGCAGCCGCGCACCTGCTTGAAAATGACGAAGCTATAATGAGGGTTGACCTTTCGGCTATACTGCCCTTTCTCTCCGGCGAGGACTGCAACGCTATTTTCCTCCGCTCAATCGAGCTTGGCAAGCGTGGCATTGAGCTTTCTACGGTAATGCAGTACGTAGACGCATCGGTGCTGAGCACGGTGGTTGACGGCTACCTTGAGGGTAAATATCCCAAGCTTAATATCGACGAATTTTATCCATTCCTTGAGGATCGTGACATAAAGCGCATTTTCGATTATATAGTCGGTGAATAATTTTTGAAAAGTCAGGCAAAATGTAACCGAGAGCGAACGAGTGCCGCAAGGTCACCCGTACGCAAAGAGCGCTGTCCAGAATAAGGTCAAGCGACGAGAAAGGAGCTACACGATGCCAAAGAATGAAAAGAAAAACAGCGAGCAAAGAGATATAAGAATCAGACCTCAGGATAAGAGCGCCACTACGGGAATAAACAGCCCCGAAATAGCGCCGCCCGCATTCAATCCCCCCGTACCCAACCGAGCGTGGACCGAAATGAAGAAGGATATAGAGGATAAGAGCAAATAATCGTTTGTTTTTGCTATGGTATTTAATTAGTTTTATGCCGATACTGTAAACTAAGGTTTACAGTATCGGCTGTTTTTTATTCGGATTTTACAAGATTTATGCAAAGGCAAAAAGCGAATTTTAATCCTTTTGTCCGCCGTGGAATACCAGCCGCAAGGCTCATTTGAAAATATTTTTTTAGAACATACTTGAAAAAAGCTTTCCGATATGCTATAATAACTAGCGTCGGCAAATTCCTGCCGCCTTGCGATAGCGAAGCTTAATTTAAAAAATCACCAAAATTAAATAAGCCTGCATAGTTAAATGGATATAATAACCCCCTCCTAAGGGGTAGCTCTCGCCAAGTCTCGACCGCGCAAACGCGAGAAAAAGCGAGGAAAACCGAGAAAACGCGACCTTGCCGCTGCACCACGGGAAATTTGGCACCCTATTTGGTGCCCTGCGGCACCTTTTGCGCATTTTTTAAGGGATAGGTACGCATGCAGCAGCTTCTATAAATTTCATAATTTGCCTCCGTAGTAAAGTGGATATTACAAGTCCCTCCTAAGGATTAGTCGTGGGTTCGATTCCCGCCGGGGGTGCCAAAAAGCCGACAGCAAACGCTGCCGGCTTTTCATTTTTGATCAGGTGTTTTCATATTCTGATATCATTCGGGCTGCATTTAGAATGTGAGTTATGTACAATCTATAAAACGCGGGATCCGAATTTTTCTTTGATAAAAGAAATTCTGTTGGCGTCAGTCCTACCGATGCAACATTTAGTGCATTTCTCACCAATGTGTTAAATTCCTCACGGCTATTTATAGAATTGTGAACTATAACGTTTCTCACTTTTTTCATATCAGTATATTTTGATGAAAAGCCGTTCAATGCCCTGACAAACGGATCACCATTTTCAAACAATGCCTTCTCCAATCTTTTTACAACATCCATTTTTGACCAATCGGGATACGACGCCGTTCCTTTTATCAGTCTGTCTGCGTGATCTTCGTCTGTTGGAAAAATATATCTTTGGGGTAGCCCGCCTTTTGTACTAGGTTCTCCCAGTGAATAGGCAATTGTTGCATCCTCTAAAAAATGCTCCCACTCTGTAAAAACGCTGACAAAAGCCTGTCTTACAACCAAGTCTTGGATTCTTTTTAGTTCATCTGTGGCCATGTATTCGGTTTTATTTACAAACGCGATACTATCCAAAGAATCCGTACACTGCTTTTCCAATCGAGAAAAAATATCGTGGATTGTCATATTAATTATTCCAATCCGGAAAGCAATTTCTCAATTATATATTTGCATCTCCTAATTCTAACATCCGGCGTTGTAGTGTTTTTCTTCAGCGTAAAAACAAACGCCGATTCATCGTGTCCGAGTTCTTCCATTGGTGTAGATGCAATTGTTGCAATTTCATCTAAAACTGTTCTAATTCTGGGAATGCAATTTTCGTTGATTTGATGTGTATTCTCTCCAAAACATTGTATAGGGTTATTCAAATGATAGAGAGCGATGAATGTGCTGTAAAACAAAGGCGCCTTTGAATAAGCTGTTTCAGAAAAATCAGTGGGATAAATCTTGCTAAACAAATCAAGAGTAGATTTGAATTGATATTCAATGGTATCAGCTTCTTCAAAAGTATCGTCATATTTGTGATATATTTTTTTGCACTGTTCGAAGCTGTTAGAGGTTATTTTTCCCTCAACAATTACTGACAGCAATTCGGAAACAAGCTTAGCATCATCCATTCTGGAAATTGCTTTTTCCGATAAAATTCCTGACTCTACCCAAAAAGTGCGATACTCTTGCGCCAATCTATAAACCAACTGCTTATACACACCAAAATATTGAGAATTCAATAATTCTTGGTTGTTAAGTTTTACAGAATAGGTATTTAATCTGGCAAATATATCAAAAACTGCATTATCATCCAAATCTATGAGTAAAATAGCAGAAATTGGGTATTTCAAAAAATCTCTTTTTACCTCATCAGGAAGTTCGCTATAACACATCCCGCCATATTCTTTGTTATGAACTTTGCTGATTCTAAATCCATCGTTCATAAAATCAAAAATAGTCTTCAAACGCTGCTGACCATCAATAATCTCACGGCATGCACTCATATCAAGATTTGTACGTTCTCTAACAAAAATGCGCGGTATAGGAAACCCTGATAAAATTGAATCGATCAGATACGATTTTGCTTTGTATTCCCATACGGGGCGTCTTTGAAATTTGGGAGAAAGAATGGTTTCTTTACGTCTATATGAATCATATAGTTCTCGAATACTATATTCTCTAGGATTAAAATCTAACATTATTCCAATAACCTCCTGCATAGTATACCTCCATTATACCATAAATTTGTTAAATAGTAAACCCTTTCTTTAGATTATATTGTTACCACCGTTCATTTTTTTAATTAAGCAAAGCATTTTAATAATCAAAATTTTTTAAGGGGCGATTCAGACCAACCGCCCCACTTAATTTATATTTCATTTTGGTTGTATTATTCGAATAATTCCTCTATCTTTTCCGCTGCTGTTCTGTCCGAGCTCTTGAGGAAGTGACTGTATATGTCGGTTGTGGTGCTGGTTCGCGCGTGACCTGCTCGGCCCGCGACCGCCACCAGCGGTACGCCTGCTGCGATCTGCATCGTGATGTTGGTGTGTCGTAGTGAGTGCACCGTTCTGTGCGGCAGTCCCGCTTGATCGCAGATCTTGTGCACCCAGTATGATATTGTGCCGGGATACATGACCTTTCCGTCCTCCGAGATGAAGAGCCTATTCGTCTCGTGCCATCTATCACCGACATCGTATTTGTACTGATCGTACCATTCCTTGTACTCCATTAGCACCGCCACCAGCTTATCCGATATACTGATGACGCGTTTGCTGCTCTCGGTCTTGGGATCCTTTTCTACGAGGCCGACGCCTTTTACCGTTGTGACGGATCGTTCTATGGTGATCGTTCCTTCATCGAGGTCGATATTCGACCATTCGAGTCCGCAGAGCTCACCGCGTCGAATGCCTGTGAGCAGGAGTATGAGCGCTGCTGTTTTGCATCGCACATCCGGATACGCCAGCGCTGTTGCGTAGAAGAGCTTGGCGTCTTCGTCGTTCATGTAGTCGATTTCCTTAGACGGCCGCTTCGGGAAGTCTATGTAATCGGCGGTGGCGTAGTTATCGACGATGAGTCGCTGCTTCTTTGCGTGTGACAGGATCGCGCGCAGCGTGCGTTTGATTTTGTGCATGGTTTCGTATGCGTATGGTTGCTTCTTCTTTTTCACATTGAACAGTGCTGTGGTGCGGCAGCCGAAGTTTTCTGCGATCTTTTCCGCCTGTTCGAGGCGGATGTTATCGCCGCGCAGAGCTGCCAGCAGAGGTCCGCTGTCGTAATCTAACTTCTGTTTCAGTTTGCGCTCTCCGCGTCTTGCTGCGTCAATCGCCTCTTGGAATTCCGGCTTGGCGCATACCGTAATGATAACCCTTTCGCGCCTGTCGAGATCATCGTAGAATCGCTGTATGATCGTCGGATTGAGCTCGCGCAGCTTGTAGCCGCCAATGCTGGCGGCTATTTCTGTGATTGCGGATTGGCAGTTGACATAGTAGCTGACCGATAATTCTTCTTTGCGGCGTTCCAGCCACCATTTCATGTAATCGGCAAGCGTGGTGTCCGGTGAGACACCATCGCCGCCTGCGGCCGTGAGGGACATGCGCAGATTGTTTTCGTACTGATCCGCGTACACGATCACCTCACGCTCCATCTGCTTCGGCGTCATTCCCATTTGCGGCTTCCATGTGGTGGAATAGACATTCATCTTTCCGCTGCCTTTGTCCTTGAGTTTCACCTGTATGCGGTAGGTGGGACCGGATTTTGTCATTCGTTTCGTTATCGTTGCCATATTAAATCCTCCGTTTTATCGTCGTTATAGCAAGCCCTTGGCAACAACAAAGGAAGCCACAAAGGTTTGCAAAAGTCAAGCTGTTTTTTGATAATTTCCTGATAAAAATGCAATTAAAGCATCGAGATCCACGAGTATCTTTTTGCCCGTGAGAACGCAGTGCACCTTGCCTTCTTTGCAAAGTGTGCGGATGCAGTTTGCGGTGATGGCGGACTGTTCGTCCATTTCCTTAATAATCGCGACCGATTCGTTGATGGTGCGCATTCTGTGTATAGTCATAAAAACTCCTTTCATATCTTGAAAACTTGAATGTGGGGGTATACCCCCTCTTGATTTCCCGATTTTTCGCGCGTGACTCCTCGCCCGTCTCACAAGCGATAGTCGTAGAGATTTTGATCCCCCTACCCCCGAAGGGATGTCGCTGATGTAGCAAGTTCTGTATGTCACTTTAATTTTTCATCTTTTAGAGAACAACATATAAACCTGCTACATCTGCGACGTGAAAATTAAAGGGGCTGCGCGGTATCGAGAATTTTATATTTTAACAACATGGTGGTTTCGCTACCTCCACCTTTCGGGCGTTTGCGCACCACGGTCGCAAAGCCGCAAAGCGACTGTTTGAACTTCGTCATGCTCTCGGCGCGATATCCGTTATCCTCGCACCACTGCTGGTATTCCTTGTATACGTCAGCAGTACGCACCTCGGCGTTGTCGCTGACTTCAAGGCACTCATCCACAAAGCGCATGACCTTATCGCTGTCTTTGCGATAGTCCTCAATGGCCGTTTTTACCGTTTCCGGCAGCTTAAGTCCTTCTTTTCGAAGCATGGCGTATCCTTCCACCAGCCAATTGAGAATAGCACTCTGGCTGTTCGGGTGTGCGAACAAGACTTTCAAGTTCGTGTCCTGCTCGCCCTCTCCGAAGTGACGGTCGAAGGTAACAACGATCACTCGGTCACTGCTGAATAGCGTCAGATCACTGATCGACGGGCGGTAATTGGTGTTGATGTACATTTTGAACTGCGGCCTGAAATCGAAGCTGTTCTCGTGCAGGAATCGCGCGTTCAGAGTATCGTTACCGGTCATGCTTTTAACGAGCGCTGCATCAAGGCGCAAATTGCGATCCGGCTCCGAAATATTGACGAATCGCACGCCCGCGAGACGCGCCACGTCTTCACTTGGCATTTGGCTGCTGCTGTTCTGCTTCACAGCGATTGTTTCTGAACGAGCGGTGCAACCATAGCTACCAAGCACCTTCAGTACGCTTTCGCAAAGTGTTCCTTTACCATTGCGCGTTGTGGCGCCGTAAAAGATGAAGAAGCACTCGTATCGTGTGTCGCCGCTAAGACCGTATCCAAGCACCTTCTGCAAGAAGCGGGCTTTTTCCTGATCCTCGCAGGTGATTTCCTGCACGAATCGCTCAAAGCGCTCACAGCGGGCTTCCGGATTGTAGATGACATCGGAGATTTTGGTGAGCTTGTCCGACGCCGTATGTGGCGTGAATTTCATGGTATCGAGGTGCAGTGTTCCGTTCTGACAATTGAAAACGTAAGGATCGCTATCGAATTCCTCCATGCGAATCTTATGTACGCCTTGCGCATCCTTGAGTATGGTATCACGCATCTTGCGCGTCTGCCACTTGGCACAGAATTTCATGTATTCCTGACGCCTGTTTTCGTCAACGATGGACATACAGTAAATCATCAGGTTTTTCGCAAGCTCCTTGCAATATTCCATAGTGCAAAGGGATCCGATATCCTGCTGCCAAATTCCGTCTGCGTAATAGTACCAGCTTTTGCGTGCGGGTACATAGCGTACAATGTCCTGAAAGTAATCTGCAAAGAGCTGTCCCGCGCCGAGTTCCGTCCACGGATAGAGCCGGTTATCCTCCGGTTTCATTCTCTGTAGGCACTCCAAAGGAGCTGCGAACTGCTCCGGCGGTACGTATCCGTCCTCATCGGCCATTCGTGCGCCGTATTTCTTCGCGTTCTGCCAAATGCTTTCCAGCTCCGCCTGTTCAAGTGGTGGGACGCATTTGAGCGCCTCCACGTCGAATTGTGCTCTCGCTATGCCGGAGTCACCGTGGCGCTTAATGAACTTGCACGCCTTTGATAGCAGCGCTGCATTGCGGCCTCCTGCGAGAATGAACAGCGTGTCAACAGTGGTCTTGCCTTCGAACATCATGACCTGCGGCGACGCCACGCCGAACATAAAGCGCCCTGCATCAAGCGCGTTGGCGTCAAATTCAGGAAATCCGCGCTGAATCTGTTTCTTCAGTTCTACGTACTGCTTTGCATTGTCGATGCGCTGAATGGGAAAATACACGTGAAATTTGGGACGTGCGGCCTTGCCTTTCTTTTCCTTCATGTGATTGCGACTGTAACTGACTGCGAAGGCGATGTTCGGAAATGCCAAGCGTACATCTTCCGGTGTTTTCCATGCGGCCGGATCATCGCTATGATCGTTGTCACAGTCCATTGGGATGCAGTCAGAGTACAGGAAATTCTCGTTGCCTCTGCAATCGTTCTTGTACTTTGCGCAAACGTGATCGCGACGCATAGCCTGCTCCAGTGCACGAAGATCGGTGATCGGCGCCTCGTTGGGATAGTTTTTGTTCTGCGGAACCTCGGTAGTGTTAGCGGTGTAAAGAGTGAATTGCATCACTGCACACCACCTCCTTCCGTTCCTGCAGGCTGGCCGTTCAGCTCTTTAGCAGCTGCATCGATCGCCTGCATTACTTTTTCTTTTTGCTCTCCGTCGAGCTCGCGGCGAAGCATGCGCGACAAGCTCTCAGGGGAAATTCCGAGCTTCGAGGCGACTTGCCAGAAATACACACCGCGCTCGATAGCCTTTATTCGAATGTCTTTGTTTTTCATGTTTCCTCCAATTTGTGTGTTAACAGGTTGTTACCATCATTGCGTAAAAAAATATGCGTCGTGGCCACCTCCTGTAGTTTGTTTGCTTTGGCAAAGGACTGTGCGCTGCGCTGAACATCGCTGTTCCGGCTGCAGTCCGAAACGAGCGCAATTCTGCGCGTATATACGCACCGTATATATTTGATAGGAAGAAGGACTTCCTGCTCGGCGCCGCATGCTGCGCGCGGATACGCCTTGCTTTCTCGCCGGATTCATACGCGTTTTGAATCCTTGATCTGCCGACCGCTTGAAAGTATGGTTTCTCCTACATACTACGTTTTGCATTTTGTACCTCCTGTCCTTTGCTTGTATATTAACTCCTTAACTGGACACCTAATGACCAGTTAAGAAAAGTTTTCGTGTTTTTTTGATTATAAATTTCAATGCGGTCATCTAATGACCGAGTTGAAAAGTTTGTTATATTTTCATTTCTAGACTCATCACCTAATGATGACACTAAAAATGTTTTTTGCGTTTTTGATTTTAGCGAGCATTGTTATCACCTAATGATAACAATCCGAAAGTTTTTAAAAATATTTTTCACCCTGACGCCTATATCATAATTTCTAAATAGCTCACCTAATGAACCATTTTAAAATTTTGTTTGAACGTATTCTACAGGCTTAACTGCCCACCTAATGGGCACTTATAAAAAATATTTTCTGTTGACGAGGGAATTATATCTGTCAAAGTGCGAGATTTTCCTTACATTTTGAAGCTGTTTTTTCTGCTCCGCCGTAATCTTAACAATTAAGTAGCTCACCTAATGGGCTACTTATTAAAAGTGTTGAAAAATATTTGGTGCGGCGGGGCCGTATTGGCTTTACGAAAGTATCTTATCAATTAACCTGCCCACCTAATGGGCATCTTTTCGAAAAAATTATAAAATTCAAACTCGACACCTAATGTCGACTTAGAAAAGTTTTTCTGATTTTTTACATTATAATATTTAATGTGGAAGCCTAATTGCCACTTTAAAAAAGTTTTTTGTTATTTTTGGCGTTTTTTAAGATCCAAGACATCATATCATGCCTTCGGTTCACCTAATGAGCCGAAGATTTTTTTATATTATAATTTTCAAACATTCACTACGGGGATGCATGTTTGCTTTGTTTTTCTGAATTATATCGCCCCTTGTGTTCACCTAATGAACACAAGAGGAATTTCTTTAATGTTTTTGTACTGACAGTTTACGACGGATTGGTGTCACCTAATGGCACCAATCCAAATATTTTTTACTGCTGCGCATATTCTATCGAATAACCTGGACACCTAATGTCCACCTTTTTCATTTTCTTTCAAATTTTACAACGGAAGTACGACACCTAATGTCGTACTTAATCATCTTTTTCAATGATTTTATACTGTAAGTGGGACACCTAATGTCCTACTTGATCATTTCGCGATAATTTTATCAGGGCTTGTGGACACCTAATGTCCACATGCGAAAATTTCTTTCGTTTTTTGCATTATACCGCGCCTTGTGCTAACCTAATTAGCACAAGGGAAAATCTTTTTGAGAAATTTTACATCCCAAAATACCAGCCTAATTGGTACTTTGAAAATATAAATCATTTTTATAATGAAAAAACGCCACCGCACCCGTTGCCGGATACGATGGCGCCGATTATTCTGTTATTGGCTCCTGCTCGGCCTTACTGCTGATCAGCGACTCTGCGGTGAGCCGCAGCCCCAGCTTGAAGCCATGCGTAAAGATCGTGACCTCGTTGATGCTGTTCATCTCCATCCAGCATTCCTTGAGCTTTTCAAAAGTCTCCTTCTGTGCTTCGGTCAGCGTTGCAAGTAGCTCCGCCTCGTTTCGCGCCAGCAGTCCTACCAGATTGGCGTATTCGCTGCCTGCGCGGACGCTGCGATTGTACGGCATAATATTCCCGTAGTACAGCTCCTCGATTGTTGTTCTCATATCTGCACCTCCTTTGGCGGGGACAATCATATCAGAACGTCGCGCGGAAGTCCATACAGGATTCTCACTGTTAGCGAACATGTAACAAAGCCCCGCGAGGGAATTACTCCGCCGCAGGGCTATCGCTTCTATATTTATATATTCTCGCTGTGAAGGATGATCTCCAACGCGATGCTGGTATCTTCATCTACGGGCTTAACGTCCCAGCCACGATCGTATCCGCATACCACCTCGCCGCCGCGCTTGATTATGAGCTTGCTGATCCTGCCGCCACTGATCCCGAACTTGCTGCCTGTGTCCCACTGCTTAATCCAGTAGTGGTATCCGCGATGGTTGATGAGGATACATCCTTCTTTCCACATGTCGCCGCCTCCTTACCACTCGAATCCGACATCTGCTATGATGCTCTTGAACGCCTCCAGCGCCACTGCGATGCTGCTGTAGTCACGGATGAACTCCGGGTCGTCGTTGCCGTTCTTTCTCACCGACGCGAGCACCGCGCTGCCGCATACCATCATGCGGATCTCCATCGTGCTGTTCGCCTTCGTCCATACGCGGTGGTATACTGTGTTCTGTGTATCTGAGGTATATCCTGCTACCGTGAATCCGTTCTTCTCGATCATTGCTGTGTTTTTCATGTCATTGGCCTCCTGTGTTTTTGGTAGGACAAGTATACCAGAAAGGGGATAAAAGTCCAGCCCAAAACGCAAGAATTAGCAGAAGGAACACAACCAGCAGAATGCGCTAGCATCCTGCTGGTTGTATTGTAGTTATTCAAATCATATCCCAAAGTGAACGTGCCTGCTCATAAAGCCAATCTGCACGCAATCCGATTTCTGTTTCATCCCAGACATCTTTTTGAAGAGCGTCATGGATTGTTGTAAGGCCCGAAGCACAAATGGAAAGACCGGGATTATTGACGCCTTTTCCGGCTTTCTTTTCGCTCCAGCTGCTATCTCTAATCGATGCATTCAACGACTGGGGGATGATGGCTAGATTGCCAAGCGTCAAAAGAATCGAATCTCTTTGCCGGGCTTCAGCATCCGATGCACACGGTGTCCAATTGTTTCGCCACTTTTTCGGCATCATATGCTCCAAACTGTAATTGTCGAAACCGAGCAAGGCAGTGGAACTTCTTGCGGAACGTATGCCTGCTTCCAAAAGATACAGAATACCGCGTGTTTGCAGATTTACGAGCTTCGAATTTTTGAATCCCGCCAGTAATTCGTCGTCGGTCGGAATGTACGTTGTAGCATCATTGCCCTTGTACAAACGTTCTTTTAAGGTTTCTGCATCCAAAACGCAGTTGAGAATCAACGATGTGAAAAGATTGTTGTAGTTTTTGGTTGTTGCGTGAACGACCATTCGACGCATTAAATAGCTTTCCAAAATTCCATAAATTTTGCGAAGCTCATTTTGATTTTCAACATTTTTAGCAACGAACAATATGTATGGAATGAGTGTGGTGTTTTTCAATCCGAACATAATGACATTAATGCGTTCAATACCCGGTGCGGCAGGGAGTCCCATATTGCAGTATTCTGGGCGGAAGGTCTCTGCAAAGCATTTGGCGTATTCTGCCATGGGGCCAAGAATAACGCTTTTATCTCCGCTGCAATAGTGATATATAAAATCCTGATACGACTTTGCTAGATGATCAACTCTCGAATAAACAATCTTGTCCTCTGCGGAAATATTATACTGCTTGTCCTGCAAGAATATCTGAAAATATGCATCAAAGAAAATGTCTATCAGCGATCTCTTTATACGACCGGTTTCCAGCTCCTGCTCCCAGTAAAGACGAGTTTCACTGTCCTTTTCGAAAATGGATACCCAGTTTTGCTCATATTCCTGCACATTATCTTTGTTATAAAAATAGTTCTTTAAGAGCTCCGATGTTGTAAGACGCACGCCGAGAGAGTTGATGGTATCAAACACCTGCTGCTCATCCTCGCCATCTAAAAGATCAATGCAAACGAACTGAACATTTTGCTTTATGATGTTTCTATCCAGTTTGTTGGAATCGATTTTTCTGAGGAAATAGTTAAAAGCGGAAATGATTTGCGATGCGGGAACAACATTGGGGATTTCCTCCAGCTTTTCATGACGCATAACAGTATCAAACGCAGCTATATCATTTCTGCCGTGTTGCAGCACAATAGTATCGTCTTCAAGACGGAAATCCCTCTCGAATAAACGATTTTCGCCTTTCTTCAAGCACAGCACTTTGAAGAAAATCATCAAAGTTGTCAAACGTTGCTGTCCGTCAATTACTATTTTGCAATCCGAAAAGTGATCCCATGTATTAGGTGTTTTACCGCTTTTGAAAATAATGGAACCTAAAAAGTATGGTTTCTTTGTCTTAGTGACAAACTCCATATCCGCAAGAAATCTATCCCACTGTTCCTCGTCCCAAACATAAGCACGCTGATAAAACGGTACTTCTAACAATCTGGAACCGTTAAATATGCCATTTATAAGGATTTCCCCAGCTTTCATATTGTTACTCTCCTTCTTGCTCATCTTTGTGCTCTAAGTCATAGCGTTGTTTGCTGTCTACCACTGCTTGGAGCATTTTATAATGTATTTTTGTGAAATGAATAAATGCATCTGCTGCTTCGAGAAGAAGCGGGTTGAAACGTTCCTGTAGCGCTTGTCCGATCTGCCATTCTATCCTATTATCGTTGATGCTCACAACGGTTTGATAAAAGGCCATATCCGAAAAATGAACATATCCACTGGCTTGATCGTAAACATTCGGAAAAAATGCATTGAATGCAGCCATCTTCTTTTTTAAATTGGCATCCGTCATTTTCTTTCCGTCGGTGTCCAACTGATCACTGATTTTTCGTCCGTGAATAATACAATCAATTACGGCGTCCTTGTCTGCAGCTATAAACGCTGCATATGTTCGCATGCAATTATCCATTTGCAATCGCAATAGAGCACCCGCGCACGACAGATTTCTTTCCTGCAGTAGAACGATAAAGCCTTCTGATAATTGAACGCTGCGGTCTAATGCGGCGCAAAAGAAGAGGTCTTCTCTAATGAGTGTCTGGCCAATAATACCTTTTGCAAACGTAGGGCATTTTCTGCGTAATTCTTTGATCGTGTCAATTCGCGTTTTAAGTTCTACAAAATATGTTGTATTGTCCATAGTCCTCTCCTATTTTGCGTGTTATACCTAAGTCGACAATCAATATAAACCTTTAAGCTCCTCGTAAGTAATATCGATGCCTATCGAGCGAAGCAGATCGCATCGCTTTTCGTACAGCGGCCTTAAGACTGCATCTATATCGGCGCCGTAGTGAAGCCAGTTATGGCATACACTACAAAGTGATACCACATTTTGCTCTCTGTCCAAGTCAATATTCGGAAACAAAGGTGCAGCATGCAACGGAACCAAATGGTGAGGTTCCGTATAATTAAGATTGCTGTTTTTCCTTTTGAAGAGCTGGTGCTGTTCGCTGACCTCACACATAAAACATGCTTTGCTTAATGCATTTTTGGCAACCGTTCTGCTGCGCGGATATCGTTTCGTTTCCACAGAAGAAATCGTCTTAGGGGGCCTTGGCGCATTATCATACTCGAAGGGAACGGGAACTGAATAAACAACATCATCATTTAGCGATTCTATAAATTCCTGTTCTTCGATAATATCACGACATTCAGCACGCTTGTTCTGCTCTTGCTCCAATATTTCTTTTGCTTTTTTGCGCGATTCTGCATCGACACGCTCGCTTGCAATTA
>JAZRCT010000042.1:0-3257 GCA_045659905.1 Eubacteriales bacterium
AATCTTATGCAACCGAGCTTTGCTTTATGTAAAATAATTTAACAATATATTCGAGCCTTACTTGATTTTTTATATGATTTGGTGTATTATTTAGCTATAAAGATTGGGAGATTGCTATGATAATCAAAAAAGCCGAAAGCAAGGATATAGACACAATAGAGAAGATTTATTCGGAGGCAAGAGCCTTTATGCGAAGGAGCGGAAATCTTTTGCAGTGGCAGGGCGGATATCCGAATAGGGAAATTATCCTTTCCGATATCAGCTCGGGCAGCCTTTATAAGGTCTGCGAGGACGGAAAAGACAGTCCGATTGCGGTGTTCTTTTTTAATATAGGCATAGACGAAACCTATCTTAAAATATACGGCGGCGAATGGCTGCACCCCGAAAGGGAGTACGGAGTAATTCACCGAATTGCTATATCCGAGCAGGCGCACGGCAGGGGCGTTGGCAGATTTTGCTTCGATTATTGCTATAATCTGATAAGCAATCTGAGAATAGATACGCACAGAGATAATCTGCCAATGAGGCGCTCGCTTGTAAAGGCGGGCTTTTCCGAGCGCGGAATCATATACCTTTTGTCGGGCGACGAGAGGATAGCCTACCAGAAGACGGAGGAATAGTTAATCTGCACCAAGCGATTTTGCTTGACATAGACATTCTTGTGTGCTAAAATATTTAAGAACTGTTTATCAGGAAAAGAGGAAATAAAAAATGAAAGAAAATAGAATTGAGACTAAATGCGTTCAGGGCGGATATACTCCCGGCAACGGCGAGCCGAGGCAGATACCGATTATCCAGTCGACGACCTTCAAATACGCTACCAGCGAGGATATGGGTAAGCTTTTCGACCTTGAGGCGAGCGGATATTTTTATTCAAGACTTCAGAATCCTACCTGCGATACTGTAGCGGCAAAGATATGCGCCCTTGAGGGCGGAAGCGCAGCTATGCTGCTTTCCTCGGGACAGGCGGCTTCGTTCTTTGCGGTATTCAATATTGCAAACGCAGGCGACCACGTCGTGTCGAGCGCTTCTATATACGGCGGCACTTACAATCTTTTTGCGGTTACAATGAAGAAGATGGGAATTGATTTTACCTTCGTTGACCCGGACGCTACCGAGGACGAGCTTCGTGCTGCAATAAGACCTAATACCAAGGCTGTGTTTGGCGAGACTATTGCCAATCCTGCGCTTACCGTGCTTGATATCGAGAAGTTTGCTAAGGTTGCGCACGAGGCGGGCGTTCCGCTTATTATAGACAATACCTTTGCAACACCCGTCAACTGCCGTCCCTTTGAATTCGGTGCGGATATAGTTACTCATTCCACGACGAAATATATGGACGGTCACGGCTCGGCTGTCGGCGGCTGTATCGTCGACTCGGGCAGATTTGACTGGATGGCGCACAAGGAGAAATTCCCGGGGCTTTGCACTCCCGACGAGAGCTATCACGGAATTACCTACGCCGAGCGCTTCGGCAAGGAGGGTGCGTTCATTTATAAGGCAA
The DNA here is from genome assembly GCA_045659905.1 of Eubacteriales bacterium. Classification (GTDB taxonomy): domain Bacteria; phylum Bacillota; class Clostridia; order Oscillospirales; family CAG-272; genus UBA1740. The sequence continues at coordinate 1,505 of JAZRCT010000042.1, forward strand.
CGGCTCAGCTTATGCGTGATTTCGGCTGCACTCAGTCGCCCCAGAGCGCATACATTCTCAATCTCGGACTTGAAAGCCTCCACGTAAGAATGGAGCGCCACTGTCTCAACGCTACTAAGGTGGCAGAATTTCTTGAAGCCGACGACAGAATAGCTTGGGTAAATTATCCTGCGCTTAAGTCGAGCAAATACTATCCGCTCGTAAAGAAATATATGCCAAATGGCACTTGCGGCGTCGTAAGCTTCGGAATCAAGGGCGGACGTGCCGCTGCCGAGAAATTTATGAAGGCGCTTAAGATTGCGGCAATTGAAACGCACGTTGCAGACGCAAGAAGCTGCTGCCTTCACCCCGCAAGCTCTACTCACAGACAGATGACGGAGGAGGAGCTTACCAGAGCAGGCGTACCGTCCGACCTCGTCCGCTTCTCTTGTGGTATAGAGAGCTACGAGGACCTTATTGCGGATATAAAGAGCGCACTTGACACTATCTGATAAAGGAGGCATAATCTATGCCTATCAAAATACCAAACGACCTTCCTGCGGCGAAAATCCTCGCCGACGAAAATATATTCGTAATGCAGGAAACGAGGGCGACCTCTCAGGATATCCGTCCTCTTAAAATTCTGCTTTTGAATCTGATGCCAAAGAAGATAGAGACCGAAACTCAGTTTTCGAGGCTTCTCGGCAATACCTCGCTTCAGGTGGAGCTTGAGCTTATACACACCAAAAGCCACGTCGCAAAGAACGTAGCGGAGGAGCACCTGCTGGCGTTTTACAAGACCTTTGACGAAATCAAGGATAATAATTACGACGGCTTTATTATAACGGGCGCTCCCGTTGAGCATCTTGAATTTGAGGAGGTCGAATACTGGGAGGAGCTTACGAAAATAATGGAGTGGTCTAAAACCCACGTCCATAGCACCCTTCACATCTGCTGGGGCGCTCAGGCAGGACTTTACTACCATTTCGGCGTGAAGAAATATCCTCTTGACGAAAAGCTTTTCGGCGTATTTCCTCACAAGGTTGATTATAAGAGGTCTATACTTTTCCGTGGCTTCGACGACGAATTCTTCGTCCCCCAGTCCCGCCATACCACGGTAAGGCGGGAGGATATAGAGGCGGTAAGCGGTCTTAAAATTCTTTCCTCGTCGGAGGAGGCGGGTGTGTACGCAGTATCCACCAAGCGCGGAAAGCAGATATTTATAACGGGACACAGCGAATACGACCCCGATACCTTAAAGGGCGAGTATTTCCGTGACCTTGACCTCGGCAGACCGATAAAAATCCCGAAAAACTATTTTCCTAACGACAATCCTAAGCGTGCGCCGCTTGTAAAATGGCGTGCCCATGCTAACCTATTGTTTTCAAATTGGCTTAATTATTTCGTATATCAGACGACACCTTACGACCTTTCCAATATGAGTAAAAAGGGGTAAATAATTTCGCCTTTTCCATAAAAGCAGGGGCTGTCTCATTAAGAATTAAATAAAATCAATGCAAAATCGAAAGAAATGCGGCTAGAAATAAAGATTTAGTGAATTCTTAATGAGACTGAACCTTGGGGCGAACGGATTTAGAGCAGAAAGCGGCGTTTGCGACCGAAGGCGTACTGTGGTACGTCGAGAGTTCAGCAAACGGCGGTAGAATAAAAAACAAATAAAAAAGAGGAAAAACGAGAGTTTTTCAACCTTAATTTCCTCAAAATTACGCTTATTATAAAAGGGGTACTGTGTTTCTTTCACAATACCCCCGTT
>JAZRCT010000043.1:0-20092 GCA_045659905.1 Eubacteriales bacterium
CTTTTCTCCGGGCATTAAATAAAACTTTGTTTCTTTCAAGCCTGTTTTCATTCTGATGCCGAGATCGCATTTGGTAAATTCGGATTTCCAATCACCCGTCCAGCCGATCGCTGTAATGTATCCGCTTCCCGAAGCGGTAACGTCAAAGAAGGGCATCATTCCGTCGCTTGAACGTCCACGGATATTTGCGAAGCACTTTGTCTTCTTTGGTGCTTTGTCGAGATATTCATAATTCAATCCGTATTCGGTTGCGCTTACTTTATCGTTTTCCCAATAATATTTGCAGTCTACCATACCGTTCATGGTGATCACGCACGCGTCGCCCTCTTTAGGCCTATAGCCGGGATTGAGAGGCTTTGGAAATTCAAGAGGAAGCAGGGTGTCACAGTCCAAAATATTGGAAAATATTGCGCTGTTTTTGTCCGATTTGTTCTCAAACCATAGGACCCATTCTACGGCATCGCACTCCTTATACAACTTGCTCTCTACGCATACTGTGATTCCATTTTCCAATTCATAAACCGCGTTGTTCTCAGCAGAGAACACATATCTTTTTTCTCCGTAATTAAAACTAAATTCAGGTTTCATTGTTTTTTCTCCTTTTTATCATGTTTTCAAAATTTTTAATTCACCGTAAATTGTACGCGCGCTATGAGTCGGCTTAATAATATTCATAATCTCTCTCCTATTTCACAAGGCAAATGGCGATCAGTGTTGCGATACCGCCACACAAGCCTATGATTTGTTTTTTTGTCAATTTTTCTTTGAATAACAAAATAGACATGAGCGAACTGAGAATGATGGCACTTCCGTTTACGACAGGGAAAAACAACTGGCTCGGCAGAACTCCGGAAAGCCTCAAATTCAAGAAATTCATTCCAAAGGTACAAATGCCGCAAATCAGCGCAAACCAAAGATGTTTCTTTGTAAAATTCAGTTCTTTGAAACTCTTTTTCGCGCGGAAGTGACTATAAACGAGAGAACAAATAAAGGCAATGAACAAAAAGCTTCCCGTTTCACTTTTATGCGCGGAGCTTTGGTGAATCTTTTGCAAAACGCCGATACTTCCCTGAAAAATAAACGCAAGTGAGCAAAAGAGCAGCCAACGCTTGTTGATTTTGAAATCATCTTTCTTTTCAAATGACAGGTAGATAAAGAAGATTAGCAAGGCAACGACACACAGCTTGGGAAGACTGAAGCCCTCGCCGAAGAAAAATCCCGACATAGTGGGAATGATCATAGAGGAGGTTGTAATCAGCAGAGTGATGTGCATGGGACCGCTTGAAAGCGAGAGCATTTTGTAATAATTGCTGAACGCCGTTACCACGCCGAATAAAAGACCCATACCTACGGTAAATAAAGAGATTCCTCCGCTTAACGCGGCGATCCCAAAAAGAACGATACATACCACGTATGTCAAAATATTAAAGCGATAAACATGGTTAGAGGTTTGCAGGTCTTTTTTACAGACATTATTAAGTATGCAGTTTTGAAGAACCATGGACGATATGGAAAGAATAATTTGAAAAATAATCATATATATCTCCGTGTGCAATCAGTTGCACACATTGTAACATATTTAAATGACTTTGTCAAGAACTAATCTATAAATCATAAAAATGTGCACGTTGCGTTTTGCGTTGGCATCATCCTAGAAAGAGTAGTGTGTTATAATAAGGACAGCAGATTTACACACAAATGTTAAAGTCATTTGACAAAAGACTGTTGTCCCTATGTAAACTTACTCGTGGAGTGTGTTCAAATAGGGACAACTTTTTTCTTGTATTATCTTGTTTTTCTGATTACGCCGCCTTCGCCATCGGCATTTGTGCCGCACTCAGCATATTCTCTATGAATATGCCATACCCTTCGGTTGGGTCTGCGACGAGGACGTGAGTGACCGCGCCGACGAGCTTGCCGTTTTGGATGATGGGTGAGCCGCTCATTCCTCTCACAATTCCGCCTGTCAGGGCAATAAGAGTATCGTCGGTGACCTTAATGCGGAAGGATTTTGAGCCGTCGGAGCTACGGTCTATATCGCTGATTTCGATAGTATAGCTTGCACGCCTGCCGCTTTTTACAGTAGAGATTATTTCGGCAGGGCCTTCCTTAAGCTCCTCCTTAGCGCCAACGGGCAGAGGCTCTAGGGTGCATTTTTTAGTCATTCCGTCATCGTTTAGTCTCCCGAATACGCCCGCCTTGGTATTAAGAATTATAGAGCCGAGGGTATCGTGCGTGAGAATCCCCCGAAGCTCGCCCGGCTTTCCTGCCTCACCACGTGAAGCGCCGCCGAGAATTACTCCGGTAGCCTCGCCGCCGTACATAGGAAGCACAGCGCCGCTTTCGGAATCGCAAATTCCGTGTCCAAGCCCTCCAAAGTCCTGAGTTTTCGGGTCGATATAGGTTACAGTTCCGATGCCTGCTGCGCTGTCGGTAAGCAATACTCCAAGCTTCGGCTCGTCGGATGCGCTTGATATTTCGGTGTTGATTTTAATTTTTCTTCCATCTCTTATTATATCAAGTGTAACGCCGCCGTCACATTCCGACAGCAGCTGCTTCGCCTCTCTTGAGGAAAGCACCTCCTTGCCGTTTATGCGCTCGATTTTATCGCCTGCCTTGAGCGGGTTTTCGGATTCTTCGGTAAGTACCCTTGATACGCTTACCCCGACTCCACTTATTTTTACCCCGAATACGTCGCCGCCCGGAATCAGCATAAGCTCCGAGGATTTCTTCTCCTTTCTTCCGAAGAGAAGCTCGGTAATTCTTGATTTTATGATAACGTCGTCACGCTCGCTTTTCGCATAAGCTCCGGTTGTAAAAAGCGAGAAAAGTGTTAATAATATAAGTGCAAGGCAGATGCCTTTTATTTTGAAATTTCTTTGTTTTCTGTTTTTATTTTTCATTTCGAAGACCTCTCGTTCGGCAAAGATTTTAAGCTTGCCTGATTATACTTTTCCACTCCGACGACGGATATATTAGTAGTAAAAAATGTAATGCAAATAAAAAGGAAAAAAGAGCCGTGAAGCCGGAAAGCTCCAAGACTCTTTATCGAATGAATATCCTTAAAATGCAAATAATTATTTATATTATTCGGGATTTTTTATTTGCGAGCGGTCAAGCTTGACGTGAGCATCGGTGTAGCTGATATCGCCTTTAAGATTGTCCTTATCCTCGGCTATAAGCTTGCCTATTTCATTGTTGATATAGCTCGACTGAACCTCGCTGAAATAGTCCTTCAGATAATCAGGACTTTTGCCTACACGGTAAAGAATGTAGTAATAAGAGCCACGCTCAGTAGAAACGGGAATAACCTCCGATACCTCGCCGACGCCTATTCTGAGCGCCTCGCTTATTACCTTTCCGAAGTAGGCTCTGTCAAGGCTGTATTCGCCTATAAGCACGCCACGGGTGGCGTCGGATTCGGTAGTAGCGGTGAAATTCATAATATAAGCTATTACGTCGTTCTTTGAATTGTAGGAAGCGAGAGTGCTACGGATTTCCTCCGCACGCTTTTTCGTAAAGCTTCTCGAATCAAGCGTAGTGAGAAGCACGTGCGAGGTCGAGGTGCCGTTGTAATAAGCTTCAACGTCCTCTTTCGTATATTTAAGTGCGCCGTCCGACATATCGGGCGTGGGATTTTCATTGTCGGCAGTGCCTGCGTAGTGTTCCACAATTTTATCGTACACTATTGCGTATCTGTAAATAAGCACCTGTGTGGAATAATTAAGTCCCTTTTGCTTCAGAGCGTTAAGATAAGCCTCGTAATCTCCGCCGTATCCGATAGCGGACATTTTGCCGTCGTCATAGCCGTCAACGCTGCCTCTTATGTATTCCTGGATTTTATCCTCGATAGCCTTAGAATAGGGATTTATACCTATCTTGTCGGCGTGGTGAAGCGTGGCGTATATATCGGATGCGGCGTCAATTATCAATTTGTCGATTTTTTCAATATACGACGCCTTGTTATCGCCCTGCCATACGCTAAGGTCGCCGCCGTCAATATGCGTGTGATACGAGAGAAATAATGCACGGTAAAGCTCGTATTTTACGTCGTAGCGCTTGCCGTCTGCCTGAAGCCTGATTATGACCTCCGACTCCTCCTTGGTGCTTTCTACTGCGGGATAGTTTCCCTTACCGCAGGCAAAAAGCGATGAGCAAAGCCAAAGGAGCAGCACCAGCGCAATAATTCTTTTAGTCATATATGTACCTCTTGTGATCTGTTACTATTATTTTAACAAAATAATATGAACAAGTCAAGAATAAATAAAAATTGTGAAAAATGTTTGCAATTAAAGAAAAGATATGCTAAAATAAAGAAAAGCAAATAAAGGAGCAAGCAATGGAAGAAAATTACAGCATAGCGCTATCTAAGGTTATAGAGGCGTTTAATCTTGAAACGATTTTTTTGCCCGACCTTCCCGAAAATATTGAAATTTCCTGCTCAAGAGTAAACCGCCCCGGACTTCAGATGGCGGGATTCTATGATTACTATGAGCAAGCAAGGCTTCAGATTATAGGTAAAATGGAAAACCATTTTATAATGAATCTTTCTGACGAGGAGCGTGCTACGAGACTTGACGCCTTTTTTCGTTCCGTTCCTGCCGGAGTTATAATGACCTCGCACAATCCTATCCCCGAGGAAATGCTTAAGTCTGCGGAAAAATACAGAGTTCCGCTCCTTCGTACCGACGAGCGTACGAGTGAATTTATGGCGGCGCTCATAGCTTACCTCAACGTTGAGCTCGGACCTAGAATCACAAGACACGGCGTTTTGGTAGAGGTATACGGCGAGGGTATTTTGCTCCTTGGCGATTCCGGCGTCGGTAAGAGCGAGACGGCGATAGAACTCGTTAAGCGAGGTCACCGGCTTATAGCCGACGACGCCGTAGAAATTAAGCGTGTTTCCGCAACGACCTTGGTAGGTCAAGCCCCCGAGATAATAAGACACTACGTCGAGCTTCGGGGAATCGGTATAGTTGACGTACGCAGGCTTTTTGGTATGGGCTCTGTTAAGCTTACCGAGAAGATAGATATGGTAATCAATCTTGAAAACTGGGTTGAGGGTAAAATGTACGACCGTCTTGGAATCGACGAGCAGTTTACCGACATTCTCGGAATAAAGGTGCCGTCAATCGTCCTTCCTGTCCGTCCGGGTAGAAACCTTTCGGTAGTTATAGAGGTTGCCGCTATGAACAACCGTCAGAAGAAAATGGGCTACAACACCGCCGAGGAATTTAATAAGCGCCTTATGGAAAATATGGGCGGTTGATTTAAAGCTTGAATATTTAAGATATCCTTCGCATAGTATTGAACAAATACATTGCGGAGGATTTTTTATGTCTGATACGGAAAGAGAAAACCTTAATAAAAATAGATTAGCTAACTCGGAAAGACGGATAATAGCAAAAAGAACCGATACGGGCTGCGACTTTTATCTGCCTGACTATATGGGAGATATCAAAAGAATAATTCATTATTCCGCAGCGGTTCTTCCTGCCGGGCAGTACGTAAACGAAGGTGAAATATCATTCTCGGGAGTAGTTGCGTACAGCGTCATATATCTTGACGGCGAAAACAGACTTCAGGAGGCGGCGTTTACCTCGGATTTTGAGCTTTCCTGCGCAACGCACGAGAATTTCGTCAATGCAAGCTCTAAAAACGATATATCCTCGCTTGCGGTAAGAGCGGCAGGGGCTAGAAAAATATCCGCAAAGGCGAGCGTCAGCACCGACGTTTATATTCTGGAGGAATTTGCCGTTCCGCCTATCGATTTCGGTATTCCGCTTGAAAGGAAAACTCGCAATATAAAGATTCACGCTCCCGAATACTTAGAAACTAAGGAAATAGAATATGCCGAGCGAGGCCGCCTCTTATGCGGAATAGGAGCTGAGGAGGTAGAAACCGTAATGAGCTTCGGCAAGGCGAGAGCTACCGACGCCAAGTTGGAGGGTGATAAAATAAAGCTTTGCTGCGAAATGAGCGTTGGTTGTCTCGTCAGGGCGCTCGGCGAAGAATATATCAGAATCGATAAGCTGATTCCAACCGAAGTGTATCTTGACTGCGAGAACGCAAGAGCCGACTGCGATATAAGTGCGGAAGCCAGACTGACCTCGATAAGCGTCAGCGTAACCAATGACGTAAACGAGGACGGGGAGGCAGGCGCTTCGGTTGTGTTTAATACCGTATGCGAATATACGGCAAGGCTCGATGCGAACGAAGAATACGAGGTTATAACCGATGGCTTCGCCGCAGGCAGGCGCTGCGAGTATACCTATAAGGAGCTTGAATTTGACGAGCATCTTTACACCGTGACTTCAAGACACAGAGAGGATTTAAAGCTTAAATGCGATAAAAACGGTGATGCTGCGCCCAAAGAGGTCATATACAGCGACGTCAAGGCAAGACAGACCTCAATGAAGCTTGAGGGTACGGATGCGCTCGTCGAGGGCGAGCTTTTCGTGACGCTTATATGCCTCAATGAAAACGGCGTAGGCTATACCACCCTTAAGGAAACCTATCCCTTTTCAATAAAGCAGAGAATTGACGTGCATAGCGGCGCTGACGTTGAATGTAGAATAGACACGGGTGCGCTCGAAATAAATATATCGGATAAAATTGAAATGTCGGCGGAGGTTTGCCTTACCGTCACCGCAAGAAAGAAGTGCAAGCTTTCGGTTTTATCCGAGGTAAAGGAGAATCCTACCGAGAGGGATAGCTCCTCGCAAAGCTGCTTCGTTGCCTACTACCCCAAGGAAAAGGATACGCTTTGGGAGGTAGCAAAGCGGTATGGCGTATCGGTGAACGAAATCGCCATAGCCAATGATTTGAACGTTGCAACTCTGGCGGATAGAAGCAACGAAAACCTTTTATCAGGAGTTAAAATGCTCCTAATTAAGCCGAATTAAGTAAATAAATGTAGTCACATATAAGAAAAAACAACGGCAATCCGTGATTTTTCCGTTAAGGATAATACGTATTGCCGTTTTCTTTTTTTAATTTTGCTCAAGCCAATTTTTTCCTGAGGTGACGTCTACCGTCAGCGGAACTGAAATCTCGTATGCGCTTTCCATTTCCTCTTTTAGTATGCGCTTTACCTTGTCTGCATCTGAAGCCTTGCACTCAACTATAAGCTCGTCGTGCACCTGCATAACGAGCATAGCTTCGGGCGCTTCCTTCTTTAAACGCCTGAATACCTTTATCATAGCGAGCTTCATAACGTCAGCCGCCGTTCCCTGAATTGGGGCGTTCATGGCTATACGCTTGCCAAAGGCACGGAGATTTCCGTTTGCGCTCTTAAGCTCGGGAATATATCTTCTTCTGCCGAGGAGAGTAGCCGTATAACCGTCCGCCCTCGCATTCTCGACAACCTCGTTGAGATAAACGTCGATAGAGGGGTAATTCATAAGATAATTTTTGATGTATTTAGAGGCTTCTGCCGTGGTAGTGCCTATATCCTTTGCGAGCGAAAAGCCGCTTATACCGTATACGATACCGAAATTTACCGCCTTCGCACGCTTGCGCATCTCTCCATTTACCATATCCTCGGGGACTGCGAATACAGCGGCGGCTGTTTTTCTGTGAATATCCTCGCCGCGAATGAATGCCTCCGACATATTGTAGTCCTTGGAAATATGAGCGAGCAATCTGAGCTCTATTTGCGAATAGTCAGCGTCTACGAGAACGTTGCCCTCCTCGGGGATAAAATACCTTCTCATTTCCTTGCCCATTGCCGTGCGTATTGGAATGTTTTGCAGATTAGGCTCAGCGCTGGAAAGTCTGCCCGTTGCAGTGAGAGCCTGCTTGAAATCGGTGTGTATTCTCGAATTTTCGTCGGCAAGCCTTGGAAGCGCAGCTGCGTAAGTTCCACGAAGCTTCGTTACCTGACGGTATTCAAGTATGTCGTCAATTATAGGGGAGTATTGGCGCAATTCCTCTAAGGTTTCTGCATCGGTGGAAAAGCCGTTTTTGTTGTTTTTCTTCTTGATAGGTAAACCAAGCTTTACATATAGCACCTCTCCAAGCTGTTTTGGAGAGTTTATATTGAATTCGCCCATAGCCTGCATATATATGCGCTCCTGAAGCTCGGATGCTAATTTTTCAAGCGCATCTGCAAACTCATTCATACCGTCCTTATTTATCTTAAAGCCGTTTTTCTCTATATTGTAAAGAATCGGTATAAGAGGTATTTCAATTTCGTTAAGGACTTGGCACAGCTCGTCCTCTGAAATCCTCTCTAGCATAATTTCTTCAAGCTCGTATATTGCCTTGGCGCAGGGCTTCTCGTCGTCTATGATTTTCGAGGCAAATACCGACGAAAGAGAGGATAGAGTAGATGCGCCGCCCGATGGATTTAATACGTAGGCGTAAATCATAAGGTCAAGCAGCACAGGCTCGTGCCCTAGCTTAATACCGGCATCGTCAAGCGTATAAAGAAGCTTCTTTCCGTCAAAGCAGGCAATTGCGTTTTCTTTAGAGAATAGCTTTGATACGCCCTCTTTGTCTTTAAGGCTTAAGCTATACTCGGATTCGCCGTCAAATACGTAAACTGTGCCGTCCTTAATATCGGCAGAAAGCTTTTTCTCATATTGCTTCGGCGCTTTTTCTTTGCCTGTTTTTCTCTCTGAGGCGGCTTCGCTTGCGGTGAAATTTTGCTCTTTTGCGTCTTCCTTGATTTCGTCTTCCACAGCCTCTGATTCGAGTGCGTCCTTGGCGCTAAGATTAAATTTCGCAATGAAGGAATTAAGCTCAAGCTCCGTAAATTTTTTGTAAAGACCGCCCTTATCAATTTCTTTGAGCTTCAAATCGTCAAGGCTCATATTAAGCGGGACAAAAGTATCGATTTTGGAAAGTTTTCTTGACAAAAACGCATCTTCTTTGCCGTCTATTAGCTTTCCTCGCACGGACTTGGAAATTCTGGAATCTTCTATCGAATCGTAGATTCCTTCAAGCGTGCCAAAATCCGAAATAAGCTGTGCTGCTCCCTTTTCTCCGATGCCTCGAACGCCTGGAATGTTATCCGATTTATCTCCCATAAGAGCTTTCATTTCCACGAAATGCTCAGGCTCGATTCCGTATTTTTCAAAAAACTCCGCTCTTTGCATTTTCACCGTGTCGTGGTTGGATGCGTACAGCACGGTTATCTTGTCGTCGATTAGCTGGAAAAGGTCACGGTCGCCCGACAGAATATAGCTTTCGGTATCCTCCTCGCCGTGTGCCATATAGGCTACAGTTCCTTGAATATCGTCTGCCTCGTATCCTGCAAGCTCAAGAACATTAAGGCCCATAAGTCTTAAGCATTCCTTAGCATCGGGAAATTGCTCAAGCAACTCCTTCGGCGTGGGATTTCTTCCTGCCTTGTATTCGGGGAACATTTCGTGCCTGAAGGTTGGCGCTTTTAAATCAAACGCAACTGCCGCAAAGTCAGGCTTGATTACCGAAAGCTGCTTTGATATTATATTTATCATTCCGTATATAGCGTTGGTGAATTTGCCGCTTTTGGTAGTTAGCGCACGTACGCCGTAAAATGCACGGTTTATGATGCTGTTGCCGTCTATTACGAGAATTTTCTTCATTATATATATTATTCCTTAGTCTTGATTTTCTTCGGTATCGTCTGTGGTATCGTCGCTATCTTCTTCTGCCGTATTCTCTTTGACAGGGAAATCCGGTTTTGGCTCATCCTGCACGTCGCAGGAGCTAACCTCGGCTTCGCTTGGTGCGCTGCCGTTAAGGAGACTGTCGCTGATAAAACCGTTGTTGCCCTCGGCTCTTGCTATTGCCGCCTCCTCGCCGATTTGGTTTATAAGAGCAACGTATTCAAGTCTTTCTCGTTCTTCCTTAGTGGCGATTTCTTCCTCTATGCTATCGGCCTGAGAGCGTAGAGCGTAAATGAAGCCTGATTCCTCGTCCTTTTTAAGTATTCCGTATTGCACGATGCGTACGACGACGTATATCGCAACCGACAGGGTGAGTGCGAAATCAAAAATGCTATTAGAAACAAGATATCCCTTCGCAAAATATACGATCATAGAGGGTAAGGAAGCGTAGATGCACAGGGTAGCTGCGATAAAACCTGACGCTACGTAAGGACGCCAAAGCTCCCGTCCTAATGAAATTCTCGTTTCAAAAAGGAAAAATATCGCTGTAAAAAGATACGCCATCTGGTCGATAAGCTTGTTAGGAGCGTTTATCGGAAGCGTTGAATCAAAATAAAGATAGGTTGCGTACGCCGCAAAGAAAACGGCTGTGCAAAGTCCAAGCATCGCTCTTTTTTGCGAATGGCGCTCACGGTTGCTTATGCACAGCACCAAATAAAGAACGCCCAGCATTGAAAGAATGGCAATAATAAGCTCGAAAACCGAAATAAGCTCTGGCGATTTTTCGGTTGCTTGGCTGAATAAGCCTCCATCGTTCGCTCTAAGCAATAAGAAAATGCCTAGAAAGGCTATCGCTACCGAAAGAAGTCCACTTACGACGATGGATGCGGGAGATTGAAATTTAAACCTTAGATTTTCCTTCTTTTTGCCGCAAAATGCCGATATAATGAATATGGCGATAGCCGAGAGCGTCATAATATTGGCGATATTAATTAAGACTTTATTGCTGAAATAGCCGTTGTCTGTGGTATAGTATTGAGCGATAGCTATGCTCCTTAGCACCACCGATGCTGCCGATATTAGCAGAAGAATGCCGAGACATATCTTAGTTATTTTGCTGTTTTGGGTCATTTTTTGAAGGTTTCCTTCCTTTATATTATATATAGAGAAGTCGGACCGCCGATAGCACTTATCGGTTCAGCGGAGCCGAATTTTAACGTTAATCAGTATTTATTTTACTACACAATTGTTAATACATTGTAAACAAATGCTTTTTGCAAGGAAAAATGATGCGTTTTTTTAAAAAAAGCGCTCCAAAAGAGCTTGCGAGAGAACTTTTTGATACTTATTTGTGTATTATGCACAAAATATTGCTTGAAATTTCTACAAAAATTCTACATTTAAAAAACACGGAAATTTTTCCATAGCACTTGATTTTCAAAATATATTGTAGTATAATAGATTCCGCTTGATATGCGCTGAAGCGGGAGGTGGCTGCCCATTGAGGCAGGGAATTTCCGTGGAGTATGTCCGATATTTAATCGGGCGGAGGAATACTGTGCATATATTATATACGGTTCGTCGGCTCGCTGCGGAGTAGCGTCGAATCGTTTTAATTGGGGCGTGAATGAAACGCTCGGCACGGTGTAAAACCAATTCACTCTTCTTAATGCAAGTCGAGCAGAATTTAAGAAGGAGGACAAGTAAAGATGGCACAGGCTAAAATTAGAGTAAGACTCAAGAGCTACGACGCAGCAATCATTGATGCCGCAGCAGCAAAGGTAGTAGACGTAGCTAAGAGAAACGGAAGCAAGGTCAGCGGTCCTATTCCGCTTCCTACCGACAGAGAGATTGTTACAATCCTCAGAGCGGTTCACAAGTACAAGGACAGCCGTGAGCAGTTTGAAATGCGCACGCACAAGCGTCTTATCGACATCATCAATCCTCAGCAGAAGACGGTAGAGGCTCTTATGAGCATCGAGCTTCCTGCAGGCGTTGAGATTGAAATCAAGGCGTAAGACCGAAGGGTAATCCCTTCTATGGGGAGCTTCAAATCCCCGAAACCACGACCTCGTGGTCAAGTTGGCGGAATCGCTTAAGCGAAAATTCAAAGCCGTCAACCAATAACCTAATGGAGGAAAAAATGAAAAAAGGCATTATCGGCAAGAAGCTGGGTATGACTCAGATTTTCGATGCCAAAGGCAACGTAATACCCGTAACCCTGATTGAAGCAGGACCTTGCGTGGTATCACAGAAGAAGACCGTTGAAACAGACGGCTATGCAGCAATTCAGCTTGCATACGAGGACACTAAGGAAAAGTACCTCACTAAGGCAGAGCTCGGTCATCTCAAGAAGGCTGGAGTATCTCCCAAGAAGCATCTCAAGGAATTCAGACTTGACGTCGTGGCAGCGTTCGAGGCTGGCTCGGTGGTAACCGTCGATACCTTCACCGCAGGTGAGAAGGTCGACATCACTGGTATCACCAAGGGTCGCGGATACACCGGCTGCGTAAAGAGATGGGGACATCACATCCTTAGAATGACTCACGGTACAGGTCCCATTCACCGTCAGCCCGGTTCGATGGGCGTTATTGACCCTGCCAGAATCTTCAAGAACAAGAAGATGCCCGGTCAGTACGGTAACGAGCAGGTTACCATCCTTAACCTTGAAGCGGTTAAGATTGATGCAGAAAAGAATCTCATTGCGGTAAAGGGTGCAGTTCCCGGCGCTAAGGGCGGCATCGTATTTATCCGCGATTCGGTTAAAGCATAACGGAAGGAGGAACACACAATGCCTAATATGAAAGTTGTAGATATGGCGGGCAAGGAAGTAGGCGAAATCACTTTGTCTGATGCAATATTCAACGCAAACGTGAATGCAGCAGTCCTCCACACCGCAGTAAGAGCGTACCTTCTCAATCAGAGACAGGGTACACAGTCCACGCTTACCCGTACCGAGGTTTCCGGCGGCGGCAGAAAGCCCTGGAAGCAGAAGGGTACCGGTCACGCAAGGCAGGGTAGCACTCGCTCACCCCAGTGGACACACGGAGGCGTAGCGCTCGGTCCTAAGCCTCGCAGCTACAGAGTTGAGCTCAACAAGAGAACTAAGAGAACTGCTCTCTTCAGTGCGCTTTCCTCGAAGGTTGCTGATGGAAATATGGTTGTTGTTGACAACATCGCAATGGACGAGTATAAGACCAAGACTATGGTTGCTATGCTCGATGCAATCGGAGCTGAGAAGAAGGCGCTTATCGTGCTTACTAAGGTTGACAGCTTCGTAATCAAGAGCTGTGACAACATTGAGGGTGTTAAGACTACTCAGTGGAACACAATCAACGTATATGACATTCTCAACTGCGACACTCTCGTCGTAGCTAAGGATGCAGTAGCAAAAATTGAGGAGGTATACAGCAAATGAAATCCTATGCAGATATCATTGTAAGACCTCTTATAACCGAGAAGAGCATGGCAGGCGTTTCCGAGAAGCGTTACAGCTTCGAGGTAAAGTCCGACGCTACCAAGGCAGAGATTGCTTCGGCGGTTGAGGCTATGTTCAAGAATGTTAAGGTAGTAAAGGTTAATACCGTTTCTATGAAGAAGAAGCCTAAGAGAATGGGTGTTCACTTTGGATACACCTCTGAATGGAAAAAGGCAGTTGTTACTCTTTCCGACGATTCCAAGGCAATTGAGTTCTTCGAGAGCATGAACTAATCAGGAGGTTGAAGAATAATGGCAACTATGAAGTATAAGCCGACAACTCCGTCGCGCAGAAATATGGTAAGCCCCTCCTTCGATGAAGTGACCAAGTTCACCCCCGAAAAGAGCCTTATCGTTAAGAAAAGGAAGAATGCCGGTAGAAACAGCTACGGCAAAATCACCGTTCGTCATCACGGCGGCGGCAATAAGCAGAAGTACAGACTCATCGACTTCAAGAGAAACGTTGAGGGCGAGGCTAAGGTAATCGGTGTCGAGTACGACCCCAACAGAACCGCTTACATCGCACTTCTTGAGAACGATGCAGGTAAGAACAGCTACATTATCGCACCTGTAGGACTTACCGACGGCGACGTAGTAGCAACCGGTAGCAACGTAGATATCAAGCCCGGTAACGTACTCCCCATTTCGCAGATTCCCGTAGGTACTATCATTCACAATATCGAGCTTTATCCCGGTAAGGGAGCTCAGCTCGTTCGTTCCGCAGGTGCGTTTGCTCAGCTTATGGCTAAGGAGAACGGCACTGCGCAGGTTAGACTTCCCTCGGGCGAGGTTCGTATAATCAGACTTGAGTGCAAGGCGACGATCGGTCAGGTCGGCAACCTTGAGCACGAGACCATTAAGCTCGGTAAGGCTGGTAAGACCCGTCATAAGGGCATCCGTCCCACGGTTCGCGGTTCGGTAATGAACCCCTGCGATCACCCCCACGGTGGTGGTGAGGGTAAGAGCCCGATAGGACATCCCGGTCCTGTTACTCCTTGGGGCAAGCCTGCTCTCGGTTATAAGACCAGAAATAAGAAGGCAAGAACCAACAAATTCATTATAAAGCGCAGAAACGCTAAGTAATGACTGACTGATAAGGAGAACGATAATGAGCAGAAGCTTAAAGAAGGCACCCTACGTCGAACAGAAGCTTTTCGACCGTATCTGTGCTATGAATGAAAAGAATGAGAAAAAGGTGCTTAAGACCTGGAGCCGTTCTTCCACTATATTCCCCGATTTCGTAGGACACACTATCGCCGTTCACGACGGTAGAAAGCACGTTCCGGTATACGTTACTGAGGATATGGTAGGACACAAGCTCGGCGAATTCGCACTCACCCGTACCTTCAAAGGACATGCGGGCTCAAAAACATCGAATAAATAACGGAAAATCGCAAAAAGCGAGAGGAGGCAATTCCGATAATGGAAGCAAAAGCACATCTTAAATATGTCAGAATTTCTCCGCGCAAGGTTAAAATCGTACTTGACCTCATAAGAGGCAAGGATACTGATACTGCAATGGCTATTCTCAAGAATACCAACAAGATTGCAAGCGAGCATCTTATCAAGCTGCTCAAGAGCGCGGTAGCAAATGCAGAGCACAATTTCAATATGAATGCAGGTAACCTCTACGTTTCCGAATGCTTCGTATGCCCCGGTCCTACACTCAAGAGAGTACAGCCCAGAGCGCAGGGTAGAGCATTCCAGATTCTTAAGAGAACCAGCCACGTAACACTTGTAGTAAAAGAGAAGGAGGTAGGCTGAAATGGGACAGAAAGTTAATCCCCACGGTTTGCGCGTTGGCGTAATCAAGAATTGGGATTCCAGATGGTTCGTCAACGATAAGGATTTTGGCGACACTCTTGTTTCTGACAATAAGATTAGAACTTACGTCAAGAACAAGCTTCAGGCAGCAGGCGTTCCCAGAGTAGAAATCGAGCGTGATGCATCTCGTGTAAGAGTATTCATTCAGTGTGCGAAGCCCGGTCTTGTAATCGGATTCCACGGCGCTGAAATCGAAAAGCTCAGAGGTGAGCTCGAGGCTATGGTAGGCCGCCCCGTAGTAGTAAACGTTATCGAGGTTAAGAATCCCGATATGAACGCACAGCTCGTTGCTGAGTCGATTTCCGCTCAGCTTGAAAAGAGAGTTTCCTTCCGTCGTGCAATGAAGCTCGCTATCGGCAGAACCATGCGCCTTGGCGTTAAGGGTATTAAGGTAGCTTGCTCCGGCCGTCTTGGCGGTGCTGAAATCGCTCGTACCGAGCATTATCACGAGGGTACTATTCCGCTTCAGACTCTCAGAGCCGACATCGACTACGGCTTCTATGAAGCAAATACTACCTACGGTAAAATCGGCGTAAAGGTATGGATTTATAAGGGTGAGGTTCTTGCCGAGGCTCAGAATGCAGAAGGCAGACGTGAGCGCCAGGAAAGACGCCCCAGAAGAAACGACAACAACCGCCGTCCTCAAAACAGAGACGGTCAGCGCCGTAACTTCAAGAGAAATACAGAGGAGGGCAAGTAAACCATGTTAATGCCTAAGAGAGTTAAGTACAGACGCGTTCACCGCGGAAGACTTACAGGTAAAGCCCTTCGCGGTAACACGGTAACCAACGGCTCGTACGGTCTTATGGCAACCGAGCCCGCATGGATTACCTCGAATCAGATTGAGGCTGCCCGTATTGCAATGACCAGATACGTAAAGCGTGGCGGTAAGGTCTGGATTAAAATATTCCCCGACAAGCCTATCACAGAGAAGCCTGCTGAGACTCGAATGGGTTCAGGTAAGGGTTCGCCCGAGTATTGGGTAGCCGTAGTTAAGCCCGGACGTGTTATGTTCGAGATGGACGGCGTAAGTGAAGAGCAGGCAAAAGAAGCAATGCGTCTTGCAGCTCACAAGCTTCCCATTAAGTGCAAGTTTGTGAAGAAGGCAGACCTTGAAAGCGAGGAGGCTTAAGCAAATGAAAGCAACAGAACTCAGAGATATGACAGCCGAGCAGCTTACCAAGAAGCTTGGCGAACTCAAGGAAGAATATTTCAATCTTCGCTTCCAGCTCGAAGTTAATCAGCTTGACAATCCTCACAAAATCACAGCTGTTAAGCATGATATCGCTCGCGTAATGACTGTTCTTCGTGAGAAGAATGTTTAATGGAGGATTAAAAAGATGACTGAAACTCGTAAGCTTAGAAAAGTAAGAGTTGGTAAGGTAGTAAGCGATAATATGGACAAGACCATCGTCGTAGCTATCGAGGACAACGTTCGTCACCCCAAGTACGGCAAAATCATCAAGAGAACGGTTAAAATCCACGCTCACGATGAGAAGAACGAATGCGGAGTAGGCGATAAGGTAGCCGTTATGGAGACAAGACCTCTTTCCAAGACCAAGAGATGGAGACTTGTTGAAATCGTAGAGAAGGCTAAATAATTAACAATAAACGTCACTAAACCAGTAGGTAGGTTAAAGGCTTACCGAAAAAGGAGGAAAAAACAGTGATTCAGCAGCAATCGTTAATGAAGGTTGCCGACAACACAGGTGCAAAAGAGCTTATGTGCATCCGTGTACTCGGTGGCTCAGGTCGTCGCTACGCAGGCATCGGAGATATCGTTGTTTGCGCTGTCAAGAAGGCAGCTCCCGGCGGCGTAGTAAAGAAGGGCGATGTTGTCAAGGCAGTTGTAGTTAGAACTGTAAAAGAAACACGCCGTGCAGACGGTTCTTACATCAAGTTTGATGAGAACGCTGCAGTAATAATTAAGGAAGATAAGACGCCCAAGGGTACCCGTATCTTTGGCCCGGTAGCAAGAGAGCTTCGTGAGCATGAGTTCACCAAGATTATGTCGCTTGCTCCCGAAGTGCTTTAATCTAAGGAGGTAGTTGAAAATGAATAAGCTTCATATAAGACGTGACGACGAAGTCGTAGTTATCTCCGGCGATTCCAAGGGCACTCGCGGCAAGGTAATCGCAACCTCTCCCGAAGAGGGCAAGGTTATCGTAGCCGGCGCTAATATCGTTTCCAAGCACAAGAAGGCTCGCCGTCAGGGCGATTCCAGCCAGATTGTAAAGACCGAAGGCGCTATCTATGCGTCCAAGGTACAGCTCGTTTGCCCCAAGTGTGACAAGGGTGTACGCACCAAGGTTGGCACTAAGACTCAGGGTGGCAAAGAGGTTAAGGTCCGCATTTGCACTAAGTGCGGCGCTGAAATATAATGAGGAGGAAGCAAGGATATGTCTAGATTTTCTGAAAAGTATAAGAATGAAGTTGCTCCCGCACTCATGACTAAGTTCGGTTATTCTTCGGTAATGCAGATTCCGAAGTTCAACAAAATCGTTATCAACGTTGGATGCGGCGACGCAAAGGATAACTCTAAGGTTATCGACAACGTAATCGACGAAATCACTCTCATCTCGGGACAGAAGGCAGTTCCCACCTACGCTCACAAGTCCATTGCGAACTTCAAGCTTCGTGAGGGAATGAAGATTGGCGTTAAGGTAACCCTTCGCGGCGAAAAAATGTACGAGTTTATGGATAAGCTCTTCAGCTTCGCACTCCCCAGAGTACGTGACTTCAAGGGTATCAACCCCAACGGCTTCGACGGCAGAGGAAACTACGCTCTTGGACTTAAGGAGCAGCTTATCTTCCCCGAAATCGAGTACGATAAGGTTGATAAGATTCGTGGTATGGACATCGTTTTCGTAACGACCGCCAACACCGACGAGGAAGCAAAGGAAATGCTCACTCTTATGGGCGCTCCCTTTGCTGAAAGCAACTAAGGAGGTAATGAACAATGGCAAAGAAGGCAATGGTGCTCAAGCAGCAGAAAGAACCTAAGTTTTCTACCAGAGCTTACAACAGATGCAAAATCTGTGGCAGACCTCACGCATACCTCCGTAAGTACGGAATATGCCGTATCTGCTTCCGTGAGCTCGCATATAAGGGCGAGATTCCGGGTGTAAGAAAGGCTTCCTGGTAATATTTCTCTTTAACTATCGGAAGGAAACGTCGAAAGTGTACGGCGTTTAACCGCCGGATTGGCACCGCAAAAGCGGTAGCAAGTAAAATGAACCTTGCATATAGGAGGATAATAAAATGCAAATTTCAGACGTAATTGCAGATATGCTCACCAGAATCAGAAATGCAAACGATGCAAAGCATGAGACTGTTGACGTTCCTGCATCTAATCTTAAAAAGTCCATAGCTCAGATTCTTCTCGACGAAGGCTACATCAAGAGCTTTCAGGTAGTAGAGGACGGCAAGCAGGGCGTAATCAGAATCACCCTTAAGTACACTCAGGATAAGCAGAAGGTCATTCACGGCCTTAAGAGAGTATCGAAGCCCGGTCTTCGTATCTACTCCAACTGCGAGGATATGCCTAAGGTAATGAACGGACTCGGTATCGCAATCGTGTCCACTTCCAAGGGTGTTATGACCGACAAGAAAGCAAGATCTGCCAACGTTGGCGGCGAAGTTCTTGCCTTCGTATGGTAAGGAGGTAAGTACAATGTCAAGAATTGGTAGAGAACCTATTGCAGTTCCCGCAGGCGTTACCGTAAACGTAGCAGAAGGCAACGTAGTAACGGTAAAGGGTCCCCTCGGTGAGCTTGTTCAGACCTTCAACGCAAGCCTTACTATCGCTCAGGACGGAGCAGTAGTTAACGTAACCCGTCCCAACGACCAGAAGGAAATGCGTGCTCTTCACGGTCTTACGAGAACCCTTCTCAACAATATGGTAATTGGCGTATCCAAGGGCTATGAGAAGAAGCTTGAGATCGTAGGTGTAGGTTACAGAGCAGAGAAGCAGGGCAAGAAGCTCGTTCTCGGTCTCGGCTACTCGCACCCCGTAGTATTTGAGGAAGCAAACGGTGTTACCTTCGAGCTTCCCAACAACACCACAATCATCGTCAAGGGTATTGATAAGCAGGCAGTCGGACAGGTTGCGGCAGTTATCAGATCCAAGAGACCTCCCGAGCCCTACCTTGGTAAGGGTATTAAGTACACCGGTGAGAGAATCCGCCGTAAGGCAGGTAAAGCCGGTAAGGGTAAATAATGAAAGGAGTGTATTGAGATGGTTAAAAGAATTGACAGTAATGCTCAGCGTCTTAAGAGACACAAGAGAGTACGTGGCAAGATTTCGGGTACTGCTGAAAGACCTCGTCTTGCAGTATACCGTTCCAACGCTCACATCTCGGCTCAGATTATTGACGACGAGAACGGCGTAACTCTCGTTTCGGCTAGCACTTACGAAAAGGATTTCACCGCTAACGGCTCCAACAAGGAAGCAGCAAGAGCGGTAGGAAACACTCTCGCAAAGAGAGCAATCGAAAAAGGCATTTCCGCAGTAGTATTTGACCGCGGTGGCTACATTTATCACGGACGTGTATCAGAATTAGCAGAAGGCGCAAGAGAAGGCGGCCTCAAGTTCT
Source organism: Eubacteriales bacterium (assembly GCA_045659905.1). GTDB lineage: Bacteria > Bacillota > Clostridia > Oscillospirales > CAG-272 > UBA1740. The sequence continues at coordinate 19,493 of JAZRCT010000043.1, forward strand.
AATCGCTGGTTTGTACACTGTTTCAGAAAAGAAACATTCTATAAGGAGTTTAACATGGCAAAATTGATTAATGCAGCTGAGCTTGAGCTTCAGGAGCAGCTTGTAGTATTAAACCGTGTATCCAAGACCGTAAAGGGCGGTAGAATCGCTCGTTTTGCAGCTATCATGGTAGTAGGTGACGGAAATGGACACGTAGGCTACGGCCTTGGTAAGGCAGCTGAGGTTCCCGATGCGATCCGCAAGGGAATCGAGGATGCAAAGAAGAATATGATTAAGGTATCCCTTAACGGATCTACCATTCCTCACGAGATTATCGGTGAGTACGGCGCAGGTAAGGTGCTTCTTAAGCCCGCCGGCCCCGGTACCGGTATTATCGCAGGCGGTACCGTTCGTACAATACTTGCTCTTGCAGGTATCAAGAACATCCGTGCTAAGTGCCTTCGTTCTTCGAACCCCACTAACGTAGTTAAGGCGACCTTCGAGGGTCTTAAGGCTCTTAGAACTGCAGAAGAGATTGCAGAGCTTCGCGGACTTTCCGTAGAAGATATCAAGGCATAAGGAGGAATCGAAATGGAAAACGTTAAGATTACTCTCGTAAAG
>JAZRCT010000044.1:0-14303 GCA_045659905.1 Eubacteriales bacterium
CTTGATACCTTTAGAGTTTATCTTGACTTTCTTTTACTTTGTTTGAGTTTCAAAGTTATAAACGAGATTTCCTCTACACTTTTTAGTGTTTGTTCAGAAATTTCTTATTTGTTGTTCAATTTTCAATGATCAAGCTTTGCATCATTGGGTTATCCCCAAAGTCAGCTTTACTATTATACTACACCAAAATTCAAATGTCAACCCCTTTTTTTAATTTTTTCGATTTTTTTGAATTAAGTTTATTTTACCGAGGGAAACTTAGCAAAAAAGGATATATCTATGGCTTCTATATTTTTCAGAACCGTAATCATATATTTAACGCTTTCGTTTTCAATGAGAATAATGGGAAAGCGGGAAATAGGCGAGCTTGAGGTAAGCGAGCTTGTGACGTCGCTTTTACTCTCTGAAATATGCTCAATTCCAATTGACAATCCTGATATTCCGCTTCTTAACGCTATAATACCCGTATTCTTTATCGTGTCGCTTGAAATTATCGTTTCGGCTATCAAAAACAAATCAGCTCTTATGAAGCGCACGGTGGACGGAAGGAGCGCTTATATAATATACAAAGGAAGATTCATCGAAAAAACGCTTCGTGAAAACAGAATTTCCATTGAAGAATTCTTCACCGCAATGCGTCAGGGCGGCGTTGGGAATATTGACGATATAGAATACTGCATACTTGAGCCAAACGGAAAGATATCAATAATCGAGCGTACGAGCTCGGTAAATTACAGTCACCTTTTAATTTCCGACGGAGAAATCAACGAAAGCCGTCTTTCCTCGCTGGGCTTTGACCGCAATTGGCTCGACAAAAGGCTTGGAAAAAGACACCCTGAGGAAATATTCATTTTCTGCTATAACGACGACGGAAGCTCAAATATAGTATTAAAGGAAGAAATCAAGAAATGAAAACTCTGATTTTTGCAATAACGACCTCTATTCTGGTCACGCTTCTCGTTGGCGCAAACTCGTTTATGCTGAACAAAACCCTCTCTTTGCTAATTGAAGAATGTGAAGCAATCCCCAACGAAACCAATATGAAGACTGAATACGAAGAACTATATCAAAGCTTTATGAAAAAGCAGAAATTCATATCTCTTACCGTATCGCACGACGACTTAACGGAGATTGAAAACGACCTTGCCGAAATTATCGGCGCTACTCTCGCAGACGACAAGGACACTCTGATAATAGCAAAAAGCCGCCTCGTAATGACGCTTACGCATCTAAGGCGGCTTAGTGGTGTGAATCTTGATAGTATTCTTTAAATTTGACTACATTTGTTGGCATTTACTTAAAAACACTCATATCAGCAAGGTATGCTTCGTTCCGCATTATGCTGTAGCTTTCGCTCATAATATTCCTTGCGCTGAGTATTCCCGTGCCCGCACGGAGAAGCCTTACGAAAAGCTCGGGACTTAAGAAAGACGAGGGTGAGGAGGAAAGTATACAGTCTATTACTATATTCTCCCCGTCAAAGTACGCCTTTGCCTCCTTTATCTGAGGCTTTATATCTACTTCCCTCTCGCCGCTTTTAGTCTTTTTGAGGATATAAAGCCCGTCGCTCTCTAAATATTCGTTTATCCTATTTGCGAGCGTCTCGGACTTTCCCTCCGTATTCACGACTATTCTGTAAGAGAGATAAGCAAGGTCTGTAAATTTACGCTCGGGGTAATAAGCCTCGGTTGCCAAAAGCTCGTCGGTAAGATTAGCGTTAAGCATAGCGAGCGCCTTATCGGTATCTATATATTCGGAAAGCCTGATATCCATAAATTCGCACACGCTCTCAGCTCCCGTCGGAAGCGGAGCGGCGAAGGAAAGCTTCGGCTTCGGATTAAAGCCCTCCGTATATTTCAGCGGAAGTCCCGAGCGGACGAGCACCTTCATAACAGTCCTTACTAAATCAAGATGCGATATATACTGAAGTCTGCCCAGCTTTTTGAATTTGACACGGAGAGTTCTTGCTTCTACTTGCACCATCTGTTCTTACCTCCGAGCTTATTTGCGCCGCAGCCCGAGCAAAGCTCCATACACGACGGAGTAGTCTTTCCCTCGTATGCACGCTCACGCTCTCTTGCGAGATATTTTTTAGTGACGCCGATATCTATGATATCCCAAGGCAAAACCTCGTCGTGACCGAAGCCTCTCGTGGTGTAAAAGTCGATATCAACGCCTGTGCGAGAGAATACGTCGAGCCACCTGTCGTAATCGAAAAATTCGTCCCAGGCGTCGAGCATAGCGCCCTCCTCTACCGCAAGAGCAATAGCGGGAGCTATTCTTCTGTCACCTCTTGCAAGCACCGCCTCGATAACCGAGGTGCGGGCGTCGTGATAGGTATATCTTATTCTCTTATCGGTAATACAATCACGAAGATGCTTCTGCTTCTCCTCAAGCGAGGAAAGTGAATCCTGGCGCTCCCATTGGAAGGGAGTAAAGGGCTTGGGGATAAAGCAGGAAACGCTCACCGTCACACTGACGCCGCCCTTGGGGCGCTCGGGCTTGGGAAGCGCAAAATAGCAATCGACTACTCGCTTTGCGAGCGCATCTATTCCCTCGATGTCCTCCATAGTTTCGGTGGGAAGACCGTTCATAAAGTAGAGCTTTACGCTGTTCTTGCCGCCACGGAAGGCAATTCCTACTGCAGAATCAAGATCCTCCTCGGTAATATTCTTATTTATAACGTCACGAAGCCTTTGAGTGCCCGCCTCTGGCGCAAAGGTAAGTCCGCCCTGACGGACGCTAGAAATCTTCTCCATAAGCTCCTCGGAAAAGCTATCAAGTCTAAGCGAGGGCAAGGAAAGGCTGACACGCTTTTCGTCGGTCCAGCTAAGAAGTCCGTCGGTAAGCTCGGGAAGTTTTGAATAGTCGCTGATTGAAAGCGATATCAAGGATATTTCCTCGTATCCCGAATTCTCGTAAAGGCATTTTGCAAGCTCGCAAAGGCGCTCGGGAGATTTCTCCCTTATCGGGCGGTATACCATACCTGCCTGACAGAAGCGGCAGCCTCGGATACAGCCACGGTAAACCTCGAGGACTATTCTGTCGTGCACCGTCTCAACGTACGGAATAAGCAGCTTTTCCGGATAGGGGGCTTTATCAAGATCGGCAATTATGCGCTTCTTGATTTTCGTGGGGATTCCCTCTGCCTTTGGGGTATAGGCTTGAATAGTGCCGTCAGCGTTATAGCTGACCTCATAAAGCGAGGGTATGTAAACGCCCTCTATATCGGCTGCACGGCGCAGGAAGGCAGCTCTCGTGTAGCTACCGTCACGCTTCATTTGGGCATAGAGCTTACATATCTCAACCAAAACCTCCTCGCCCTCGCCAATATTGATGAGGTCGAAAAATTCGGCTATCGGCTCAGGGTTATATACGCAAGGTCCGCCTGCTATGATTATCGGCATATCCTCACCGCGCTCACACGCCCAAACGGGGATTTTAGCAAGCTTAAGCATTGCAAGCGCCGTGGTATAGCACATTTCATACTGAAGCGAGAAGCCGAGCATATCAAACGAGGCAAGCGGGTCGCCGCTCTCTATTGCCGAAAGCGGAATTCCGTATTCCTCCATTCTTGCCTTCATATCCACCCACGGTGCATAGGCACGCTCGCACCAAATATCGGGCTCTTTATTCAAGGCGTCGTAAAGAATTCTGACGCCAAGGTTTGACATACCTATTTCATATGTATCGGGGAAGCAAAAGCCAAAGCGGCAAGCAACCTCATTTTTATCCTTAATAATACTGTTGAATTCTCCGCCGACGTAGCGACCGGGCTTTTCGACCGATTTCAGCACGCCGCTGAGATTTTCGTTATTAAACATTTAATCAATCCTTTTTCATATTTGAGCTAAGTTTAAATGACACTCTACCTAAGTCAAAGTCACAATTCCGGTTCTTATTCTTTAAAGCTTTTCTTGCCGATGATAGCAATAGTAACGAACCATACCACCTGCCAGATACCGACGACGGGACATATTATGGGGAGCGCCATATTGAACGCCGAAAGCGCACTCGCAAGCACCGCACCAACTGCGGTAGCCGAAAGCTCGGTAAGAGCCATATTCGAAACAACACGCTTATAGCGCTTTGCCGTAACGCAGCTCGATACCGTATTTGCGCTTTTAGAAAACTCTACAAAGGTAGTATTCAGCCTGTTATAAATCTTTTCAGATTCGGGCAGGGGCGAGGTCTTTTTCATAACTCTGATAAGGTCAGCACCGCCCGTGAGGAATTTCATAAGCTCCGTATCGAGGTTGGGGTCTCTTGTGTAGACTAGAGCTGTGATGCCGTTTTCCTTCATTTCGGAAAGAGAACGGGCAAACTCCTCGGAAAAGCTATACTGAACGTTGAATTTTGCAAAAAGCACTCCGTCCTCAGCGCCGTACATAGTCCTCATACTGCCGGCAAAGCTCTGACGCTCAGCAACCACCTTAACGCCATGGCGGCGCATATATTCAAACGAGCCTGCCATTACACGAGAGCCGTCAATTCTGCCTGAGATGCCGTCCTCCTCTATCTCGACGTCACGTGCCGTAGAGAAGCTTGCGCCAAGAGTAGTAGCGAAAAGCTTTGATAGCGGTCCGCCTACCGAGGCAAAGAGCGACGCCATCTGTCTTATTGCGTATCGCAAATCACTCTGACGGTCGCTGAGGCTGATGCTCTTGAAGCTGACGTCCTCGCCGCCTATCACCTCACCGTCGTCAAACACTATGCAGTCGACGCCCGCATACTCCATAGCCGCACGCTCGCCTACGTATACCGAGCCGTGCGATATTGCTTCCCTTTGCATAAAGAGAAACGTCAGCTTATGCGAAGCGAATGCAAAGGCGGGAATCGCAAGCATAACTACCAGCGAAGCCGAAGCAAGCGCATCCACAATTCCATCGCCGATAAAGTACATTATCACGCCCACAACGAGGGCTATACCTAATCCAAAGGCAAGCGTGAGAAGATTATTTTTCCTATCCTCGGCGTCCTTTTGAGAGCTTGCAAAAAATCCGCCTGCAAAATTAGTCTTAAAACGTCTTATGCATATTGATTTATACTCGTCGATAGCACCGTCAAGCGCAATGTTCTCTCTTTCAAGTGTCCTTGTAAAACGATTGTCTACAGCGGTCTTTACACCTTTGTCTGATATTTTCTTAAAGGCTTCAAAATTCGCTTTTTGTAACGAATAGTTGGAAAAAATGGCAAAAAATACTATAACTCCATACACAAATCCGAAGCAAAGATACTGCTGAAGCAGCATTGAAGCGACCACCGTATTGTATACCAGAAGAAGAACAGCTCCTATCGGAAGCACGATTTCAGGCATCACGCCGCCGTGAGCAAGCGCACGCACGGAGCGCAAGACCTCGGGAAAAGCTATTGCCAGCATACCGAGAATCATAGCACCGTCAAGTAACGGGTGGGCATTTGGATAATCGGCAAGTCCTATCAGGGAAAGCACGTTAACCCCCAAAAGCGACAAATTCTCAAACACCAGTGCAAGCGCTGCGAGAATTGCCGATACTACCATTCTTATCTTAAGCGAGAGAAGATTATCAAGGAATCTGTCCTTGAAGATTTCACGCATACTGTGGTGATTATATTCTTTTGTATCAGATGCATTTATCTTAAGGATATCGCTATCCCAGCCAAGAGGACGCTCAGAGATAGGCAGCTCGTCCGTATCGTTCGCATCAAAAGCGTCAGGCTCGGTGCTCTGCGCTTCCTTATCGTCTACTATCTCCTCGGATATGATATCCTCGGTCTCTACGTCCTCCATTACGCCTGCGATAGGCGCAAAGAACTCAGGCTCGGTATCCGAGGACGGCTCTGATATTTCCTCCTCGACTGCATCTTTAAATATATGTCCTGTAAGCTCGGTAATATCACGGCGCTCAAGCTCCTCCTCGCTAAGCTGTGCTTCGGGCGCTTTTTCCTTACCGCCGAACTTGAATACGTTGATAGTGTCCTTGGAGATAAGCTCCTCCTTGCCGTCTACATTTATGACGGTTGCATCCGACTGCTCGCCGTCAAGCTCCGAGGTGGCGGGGTCGATATTACCCTCGCTCTCTACCATTTCAGCCTTTACAGAAGGCTGCTCCTCGGCGACTTCTGCCTCCTGCCCCTTACCGAATGGCGGAGTGCTTTCGTCGCGAAGCTTATAGGTGCGCTCGGTGACCTCGGTAAATCTCGGCACGTAGGTCTTCCATATAAGCGGTGCCATATCGAAGCCAATAGGCTCGGTGTACTCCTCGCTTACGACGAAGCTGTCCGGGATATCAAACTCCTCGGTAGATGCATCACGCAGCTTAGGCTCGGTCACCGTATCTTCGCCCGCCGTATCGGCAAAGCGGAATACGGGATTCTCCTCCTCGGGCTCGATATTATCAATGCTCGTATCCTCGTTATCCGATGCAGCGCCGAATATCTCGTCCTCCTCCTTGTCTATAAAAACGAGCGAGGTCTCGGGTATTCCCGCAGAAAAATTATATTCGGTAGCGCCGCTATCGGTGGTGCGAACTCTGTCACGCCCCTCGTTGCGCCTTGCTCTTTCTGCGAATTCTATTATTTCTTCGCTTAAGCCCTTTTCCTTTTCTTTATTATCCATTTAAAACCTCTCAATTTAAAATCAAAAACGCACGCCTTTAGCCTCTTTGCCTTGCAATCTCGGCAAGCATAACCGCAGTAGCGCAGGAAACGTTCATTGAATTTACCTTTCCGTGAAGCGGCACAGAAATAACAAAATCGCATTTTTCCTTAACCAGCCTCGATATGCCGAAGCCCTCGCTTCCCATTACCAAAGCGACAGCTCCCTTCATATCGGTATCGTATACCGATTCACCGTCCATATCCGAGGCGTATATCCAAAGTCCCTTCTCCTTAAGCTCATCAAGTGCAGAGGAAATATTAGTGACCTTGCATACTCTCATATGCGAAAGCGCTCCCGCAGACGCCTTGGCTACCGTTGCGGTAAGTCCTACCGCACGCCGCTTCTGGATTATTATTCCGTGAGCGCCAAGGCATTCGGCGCTTCTTATTATCGCTCCGAGATTATGGGGGTCCTCCACTCCGTCGAGCACGACGATAAGCGGCTTCTCTCCTCTTTCCTCGGCATACCGCAGCACCTCGTCAATGCTTGAATATTCGCCCTCAGAGGCAATAGCGCAAATGCCCTGATGCCTTATTCCAAAGGCAAGCTTATCAAGCCTTGAACGCTCCTCGGTGACTATCGGAATTTTGCGCTCACGTGCCATTGCGATAAGCAGGCTTATCGAGCCCTCACGCTCACCCGACTGCACATAAATCTTCTCTATCGCTTGTCCTGATTCAAGAAGCTCCTTAACGGCATTTCTGCCCGCTATAAGATTTTCCGGAACGTAATGCTCCTCTCTTTTCTCTCGTCCCTCGGGACGCATCTTTGTCCTTGGTCTTTGATTTTTCATATTAATATCCTAAACTGCCTTAAAGCAAAAATAATTATACATCATAATTATAGCATAATTATTTAGCTTTGTACAGTAACATTATTAAAAAATAAAATAAAAAAATAAAAGAGCGCTTTTGCGCTCTTTTATTTAGCCAAACGGGAATCAGTTGTTTGCTTCTCTTTTAGCTGCGAAGCACGCACTGCAATATACAGGCTTGCCTTCGGTAGGCTTGAAGGGAACTTGGCACTCGTTTCCGCACTCAACGCATACTGCGGGGAACATTTCCTTTGCACCCTTTGCAGCGTTCTTTCTGGCAGTACGGCAGTCCTTGCATCTGGTAGGCTCGTTTTCAAAGCCCTTAGAAGCGTAGAACTCCTGCTCGCCAGCAGTGAACACGAAATCATTGCCGCAATCCTTGCACTTCAATGTCTTGTCCTGGAACATTCGCTTTACCTCTCTTAAATATAGGTTATTATTTGCCCTAAGACGGATTTCAACCGACGCCTTTGTAAACAACGCTCTCCCTTAAGCTACTCGGGCATATAAACAAATTAAAAAGCATCAGACAAAATTCGGCATATCTCGCTATTACCTCTGAGTCTTGCCGATATTCGGTTCTTCGCATTGTCAATAGACTTTGCGCTGCGCATAAGCTTAGCCGCAATTTCACGGGTGGGATAGCCCTCAAGCTGAAGCTTGAAAACCGAAAGCTCAAGCTCTGATAAAACTCCGCCGGCTATTCGCATTACCCTCTCGCAAAGCTCCTTGCGTGAAAGAAATCCCTCTACGTCCTGACTGACGTAAAGCTTGTCCGATTGAATACTTCCGCTACGCTCGCCTAAGCGACGGCGACTGCGAAGATATGACCTCAGCATATTAACTATACATACGCTTGCATAAAGTCCGAACGTGACCTCCGACGAGCGCTCCGTATCATACGTCAGAGCTGCCGAAAGCAGCGCAAGATGCGCCTCCTGAGTCGCTTCCAGCGAGTCGGCACCGTCGCCTACGAGTGACAGCACCTTCTTTGATATCAATGGCTTATATCTCGATGCAAGCTCCGAAAAGGCTTCGCTTCTCGTCCGCTCATCTCTCACCAAAGAAAGCAGCTCGTCAAGCTGAATTTCTATCAACTCACTCATAACTTCTCCGTAACACGTATAACATTATTATATCTTTATTTTTTTGCTTTGTCAATAGCAATATTTAAAAAAAGTTTAAAAATTTCCTCTTTTTTGTACAATAATCGGCAAATACAGTGCTTAAATTTCGTAAATTAGTACAAATTTTGGCAAATTTTCGCAGGCTTATGACAAAAACTCAAGTCTGCCGGTCAGAGAAAAGAGAAATCCTCTGTATATTCCGCTCGGATTATTCTCAAAATTTTCCTTCATCCTCTGCGCTTCCTGCCTTGAGGGGACTTTTAAGCTTACTGAAATAAATTCACCGTCCGAGTCACTCGCTCTTACCTTAAGCGTGCAGTGTCCGCCGTCACCGTCAATTTCGCAGGAAATCTTTATTCCGTCGTTAGTAATTCTTACGTATCTTGCGACGCTTGCTGTGATTTCCTCTCTGACGCCGTGCGGCAAAAGGTCGTAAAGCTCGTGCGAAACGGCTCTTCCCGAATCGCTTATCATATAGTACTGCTCCTTGTCAAATTCGTCAAAAAGCAGATAGCCTGAATCGGTTAGCTCCTTTATTGCTTCTATATAATCGAAGGTATTTTCATAAGCGTTCTCCGCTATGATTGCGGAAAGCGCCGTATAATCTATAGGTCCTCTTATAGAATCAAGGAGAAACAAAACAAATATCTTGACGTCCGTCAGCGAGGACGGATTAAAACTCTGTGCCATAAAACCTCTTAATTTATTAAACGACGGGTGCCGCTATTGCGACACCCGAATTATTTTTAGCCCTTGAGATATTGCTCGTAATTGCGCTGCTTTGCCTCGTTGAATACTACGTTGCCGTAGCCGTCAAACCAGAACTTGGAAAGGTCCTTGTTGTAGAAGGCAAAATTCTGATTGAATACGAGAGGAACTATCGGCGCTTCCGCTGCTACGATAGCCTCTGCCTGATGCAGCTTCTCCGTACGGACTGCCTTGTCGGTAGCCTCGTAAGCTTCCTTTATAAGCTTATTGTACTCGCTATTCTTCCAGCCGCCGAAGGAGGAAAACAGACCTGATTCACCGTACTGAGTGCCACAGCCCGAGAAATCGGTGGAAAGTGCGCTGAGCGCTACGAACGCATCGGTAGAATACATCTGCCAATCGATACCTATTACGTCAAAATTACGGCTGCCGAGAGAAGCCTCGTTGATAAGCGCCTGAATCTCGGAATCGTATACGGTGATATTCTCGCCGTTCTTGAAATCAACGGTCTCGGTCTTTCTCGTATCAACCTTCTTTACGGATACGTCAAAGCCGAGTGACTTCCAAGCAGTCTTGACAAGCTCGGCAATCTTAACCGATTCCTCGCTCGTATCAACGGTAATGCTGAATTTCTTATCCATTCCCGCAAAGCCCTGCACTGAATTAAGAATAGCTCTTGCCTCGGTAAGCTTAGCTGCGCCATCTATAAGAGCGTATCCCTCACGGAAGCTCTTGCCGCTGGCGGTATCAATTACCGCATTGCCGACGAATCCCGTAGCAGCCTCGCCGAAAACGATAGCCGAAGCTATTGCGTTACGATCGATAGCCATGGAAAGCGCACGTCTTATATCCTTATTCTTGAAAAGCGGATTGTCGGTGTTGAATACGTAGGTGTAGGTGGAGAGCGCATCGACTACGGTAGCGCTGTCCTTGTGCTCTGCTCTGTCTGCAAGAGATGCCTCGCTCATATAGAATACGGCGTAATTCTCAATATCGCTATACGTGTATTTCGCAGTCGAACCGTCCGCATTCATAAGCGAAACGAGGGTGCCGGGTCTTACCTGCTTTGTGTAATTAACGGTAGTGGGCGCTTGATGGTAGCCGATATTTCTGGTAACGGTAAAGCTTCCGTCGGTGTAATTAACCTCGCCGATTTTGAAAGGACCGTTGGTAGTAGCGTAGTTAAGCACCTTAGTCCAGTATCCCGGAGCGGCATCGTAAACGTCCTGACGAACAGGAGAGGTAGCAACCGAAGCGAGATTCTTAAGAAGCATATTGTAGTCTGCTCCCTCACGGTAGGTCACCGTAAGCTCGTACGTGCCGCTTGCGACAGCGCCAAATTCAAATATCGACTTCTCGCCTCGCTTAATTTCCGCTGCATTCTCTATATCGTAAAGAAGCGCTGCGGCAGGATTAGGCTTTGTCGGCTCTGAAAGAATATTTCTCCAGGCGTAGACGAAATCTGCTGCGGTAACTCTCTGCTCGTCCGACCAGTGGGTCTCACGAAGCTCTATTACGATGGTGCGGGAATCCTCCCATACCTTATATTTCTTCGCAACGCCCTCGGTAAGCAGATTTCCCTCACGGGAAAGCTTAAAGAGCGGCTCAAAAAGAAGGCTCATAAGAGTTGCTTGATTGGAATTCGCATAGTAATCGGTGGGGTCGAAATCATAGACCTCCTCGCCGAGATATACGCTGATTTCAGCACCATCGTCCTTAGGTGCTCCGCAGGATGCGAGAAGCATAAGCGAGCCAAGGCAAAGGGCGAGGGTGAGTATTAGACTTATTATCTTCTTCATATCTGTCCTCCCGAACAAATGCTATTATTTTACTTATATAAGTCTAACATATAATTTACCTTTTTTCAATGCATTTTTTTAACACGTCCGACTTTTTGGTCAAATGCACAAAGCGGAGGGTATAACCTTGTAAAAATTTCACAAACTTTCATTATTAAATAAACAAGAAAAGCAGAACTAATACGGAGGATGCGTCAAATGGATTTTTCACTTTTTGATAGCGGCAAATTCTTCACAGACCTCGCCGCAGAGCGTCGAGAGGCTATGCCCGATGCTTGCGGGGTAGATTTCAAAAAAAGCCGTGAGCGGGGCTTTCTCTGGGAGCGGATAAAAATAACCAACGAAAGAGGCGAGGCGGAAATCGGGCGCCCCATCGGAAGATACGATACATTGATAACCGAGCGTGCCGACCAGATTTCGGGCGAGGGGATATTCGATGCCGCAGAGGAGGTAGCAAGAGAGCTTTGCTTTCTTTTCGAGTTTAAAAAAATCATTCCCGAAAGAATACTCGTAATAGGACTTGGCAACGAAGCGCTCACCCCCGATTCTCTCGGCGCAAAGTGCGTATCGAAAATAAACGCTACAATGCATCTTCCAAAAAGCGCAAGAGAGGATATATCAGAAATCGCCGTATTTGCGCCCGGCGTAAGCTCAAAATGCGGAATAGAAAGTGTCGAGGCGGTAATTGCTATCTGCGAGCGGATTATGCCCGACGCCGTAATTGCAATAGACGCTCTTACCGCCCGTTCTCCTTTGCGGCTCGGCTGCACGGTGCAGTTTTCCGACACGGGTATTTACCCCGGAAGCGGTGTCGGCAGAGTAAAGCGGGGACTTAACTTGAGGACGCTCGGCGTTCCCGTCATTTCGGTAGGTATGCCAACTGTGGTATCGGCAGAAGCGTTTTGCCGTGAGGGCGGCTGCGGAGATTTTTCCTCAATGCTGGTAGCGCCAAGAGAAATAGACCTTATTGTGGAGCGGGCGTCCGATATAATATCGCTCGGAATAAATCAGGCGTTTGGAATTGCTCTGATTTAAGGATATATGCGCAAGGAAAAATGAAAAAGGGGGACTTTGCAGCCAAAGTCCCCCTTGCACCCCGAAAGCATTTTGGGCGTGTTTTATTTTTCGATATTTTCCGTCTTCAGACGATAAGCTCGGAAAGAGAGCGCTTCGGCACCACGTTGACGCCGCTCTCGTCGTAATAGTATTTTATGTCGCCGTCTATACCTACCTCTTTTATTCTGGCGCACTCAGCAGGCTCGCCTATTGCTATAACGAGGTGCGCCTTAAGTCCCTCGGCTTCGGTGAGCGGAATAATATGCTCACGCCTGAAGCTTCTTATCATACACGTGCCGTATCCCGCCTCGCTTGCGGCAAGCGCTATCGTCTGCGCATAAATTCCTATATCGATAGCGAGATTCGTATCCTCGTCGCATTCCGACATAAGCACGATATACGCCGTCGGGCGATTTTCATACGAGGGGCGCTTATCCTCGGGAAGATATCCGCCAAGCGAAATGCCTGCGTACGCCGCATCTGCCCTCTCGCCCTCTATAAGCGCAAATCTTACTCTCTGACGGTTAGCCGCACTCGGCGACACCCTTGCACACTCTATAAAGGATACAAGCTCCGAATGCGTCGGGATTTTGTTTTGCGAATAGCGCCTCACAGTGCGTGAAGCAAGCGCTCTTTCGTATACTGTCATTTTTATTCCTTTCTTTTTGCCCTCTTACGGCTTTCCTCACTCCTCGCCGAGGCGAGGAATATCACTCTTTGCGCAAGCAAAGAATATCACTCACAAAGAAAAAAGGCTACTAGGTCTTTTTTCGGTCTTGCCGAATATGACACCTCAGGAGGTCGCCAGATTCAGGGAAGAAGCGTCGCTCTTTGTGGCGTGAGCCGTAGAACCCTACGGCGAGCCTCAAGAGCGGCAGTAGGAAAAAGGTTACCAAGCCTTTTTTCGGTCTTGCCGAATATGACGCCTCCTAGAATACGAAATCGAATTCGAAGCCATATATCGACACCGTGTCGCCTTCGGCAACTCCCGCCTCACGAAGCATCTCAATCACGCCGTGCTTTATAAGCGCACGCTGGAAGAAGCCCAGCGATTCACGGTCGGAAAAGTTGATTCCGCACATAAGATTGAACAGCCACTTGCCCTCGACGACGAATTTGCCGCCGTCACGGCTTATCTTGGTATCCGAAGTATCGGCAGAAAGAAGCTCTGCCTCGGAATCGTACTCAGGCTCGTAGACCGTCACGGGGGGTAAATCCTTAAGCGCTCTGCCAGAGAGCTTCACCATTTCGTCAAGTCCCTCACCCGTAGCCGCACTTACGAATACTACCTCGGTGTCCTTAGACCTTGCATACTCAAGGAATTCCTTGACGCTCTCGTCCTCCATATCGACCATATCGCATTTGTTTGCGACTATAATCTGCTTTCTTTCTATCAGCTCGTCGGAATATTTCCTGAGCTCGGAATTTATCTTCTCTATATCCTCTATCGGATTTCTGCCGTCGGCCGCCGAAATATCAACGACGTGAAGAAGCAGACGGCATCTGTCTATATGGCGGAGAAACTGATGTCCAAGTCCTGCGCCCTCTGCTGCACCCTCGATAAGTCCCGGAATATCAGCTGCAAGAAATCCGCCGCCGTCGCCGCCAACAGAAACCACGCCGAGATTGGGATAAAGCGTAGTAAAATGATAGTCTGCAATCTTAGGCTTAGCCGCCGAAATGCGGGAAAGAATTGAGGATTTGCCTACGTTGGGGAATCCTATAAGACCTACCTCCGCAAGCATTTTAAGCTCGAGCTTCAATTCACGCTCCTCGCCCGGCGCACCCGTCTTTGCGAATCTCGGTATCTGCCTTGTGGGAGTAGCGAAATGTCGGTTGCCAAAGCCGCCTCTGCCGCCCTTGCATACCGTAAATTCGTCGGAGGTCGCCATATCGAATATTATTTTGCCCGTCGCAGCGTCACGGATTACCGTGCCCTTGGGGATAGGAATAATCAAATCCTCGCCCGATTTTCCGTGCTTTTTGCCGCCCTTACCGTTCTCACCGTTTTCAGCGACGAATTTTCTTTTGTACCTGAAATAAAGCAGGGTGTTGGCTCCCTCGTCAACCTTAAAGACGATATTGCCGCCTCTGCCTCCGTCACCGCCGTCAGGTCCGCCTGCGGCAACGTATTTTTCTCTGTGGAAGGTGATAGCGCC
>JAZRCT010000045.1:0-8498 GCA_045659905.1 Eubacteriales bacterium
GCTGCCATAGCCTTAAGCATCTTAAGACCGCCTGCTGCCTCTGCGGGGAAGAATTTAACGGTGGTAAGTCCAAGCTCAAGCGCCGCCTCAATATCCGAGGGATTGGAGCAGCCGGGGAGCATAGGAATTCCCTTTGAAAGCGCATAGGAGGTAACCTTGGGATTAAGTCCCGGGGAAACGAGGAACTTAGAGCCTGCTGCGATAGCGGCGTCTACCTGCTCGGTGGTGAGCACCGTACCTGCTCCTACGAGCATATCGGGATATGCCTCGGTAATATTCTTGATAGCCTCTGCCGCACACTTAGTCCTGAAGGTGATTTCGGCTGCGGGAAGTCCTCCGTCGATAAGCGCCTTGGCGAGCGGAACTGCGTCGTCGGCATTCTCAATCTTGATAACGGGGATAAGGCCTATGTTGTAAAGCTCTGTCATCATTGCGTTCATTGATTGCACACTCCTGAAATTTTTTTAGATAAATATATTATACATTATTTCGCTCGCCAACGAAATTGCAAAAATTGCCCTAGAGATTGCAAAAATTGCAGTAGAAGCCGACAAAACCTCCGACTTATTGACATCGGGCGCACTTTAGTATATAATTAAATCACTAATAAATTAGAGAGGAGAGCGCACTATGCAGAGAATAGCCGTAATATGCAAGGACGAGCTTTTATTCAGAAGAATAAGGGCTGAGCTTTCCTCCGATTACGAATGTGTAAAATCAGACGGCACGGCACTGCTTTCGTCGGATATCGTTATAGCCGAGGCGGAAGCAGACGGGAGCGCTTTTGTGACGCCCGATATTTTGCTCTCTTATCCCGACACGCTGCCCCTCGCCTGTGGCGATATTTCAAGGCTTCTTATGAGTATTCGCAAAAAGCCGAGGCTTATTCTGTCGGAAGCCTCACTCGCCTGCACGCTCGACGGAAGGGAGATACACCTTACCGAGCTTGAATACCGACTTCTCTCACTTCTTTTATCAAGAGGCGGCGAGTTCTTTAGAAAGGACGAGCTATGCTCGCTCCTCTTTTCAAGAGAGGACCCCGGTATGCTGAATTTGTATATCCACTATTTAAGAAGCAAGCTTGAAGCCGAGGGCGAGCGCATCATTATTTCAAAGCGTGGTATTGGCTACAAAATCAACGAGAAATTTATCACGGGAGGCTCGGTATGTTGAATATAATCACAGGCGGATTTTACTCCTATTCCGAGGCCGAGGTAATAAAAGAAATTGGCGAGCGCTGTAAGCGTGGCGAGCATTCCTTTCTCATAGTCCCCGAGCAGCAGACGATGGTAGCCGAGAGCGAGCTTGCCGATGCCGCACCCAAGAACGCTCCGCTTTACTGCGAGGCTACCAACTTTACTCGCTTTGCCAACACGGTAGAAAGATGCCTCGGCGGACTTGCGGGAAAATCAGCCGACTCGCTTCACCGTGCGCTGATAATCTACCGAGCGATAACAGAGCTTCGTGACAAGCTCCATACGCTTGGCAAGGGCGGCAATATCACCTCGGGTACGGTAAATAAGGCTATCGGAGCTATAAGAAAGACCGAGAGCCTGGGACTTTCCTCGGCGGATATGCTTGCAATATCGGAAAGCCTTCGAGCCTCAAAGGAGAGTTCACGCCTTGCTGACAAGCTTCTTGATTTGTCGCTTATCTCCTCAGTATACGGTGAAATACTCGAAAAGAGCTACAAGAGCGCCGAGGACAAGACCGTAAAGACCGCCGCCAAGCTCCGTGCCGACGGTGAAAGAATGCTCAAGGGATACCATATTTTCATAAAGGGCTTCACCTCCTTTACCGAGCCTCAGTACGAGCTTATATCGGTGCTTACCTCGCTTTGTGACCTTACGGTAGAGCTTACCTACGACAAGGACGAAGCCGACTCCTTTGAATACACCGAGCTTCGTGACACCAAAAGGCGGCTTACGCAAAATGCGCTTCGGAGCGGCGTCGAGGTACGGGCTAAAAATCTTCCAGACAGCGACGAGGCTACGCCTCCGGAGCTTAAGGTGATTGCCAACAATTTATGGCGCACCAATGCGGAAATTGACAATAGTTGTTTGCAAAATAACGAAAAAATAAGGGTATTCCTTGCGGAAGACCCCTATGACGAATGCGACTTCGTAGCCTCGGATATCAAAAGAAAAATTCTCTGCGGCTCTCGCTACTCCGACTTCGCCGTGATAGCGAGGGATATCGGCAGCTACGACGGAATTATAGACGGCGCTTTTGCCGAGGCAAACATTCCAATCTTTATATCAAAGCGAAGCTCACTTGAGAGCTTTGAGCTTATAAGGCTTATCGAGGCGGCGTACAGGGTGGTGCTTACAGGCTTTTCCTACGAGAGCGTAATAGCCTTCGCAAAATGCTCGCTTTCAGGTCTTAGCTCTGACGAGGCTGACGAGCTTGAATTATACGCTGAGCGCTGGCAGCTTTCCGGCTCACGCTTTACCGACGGCGAAATCTGGAATATGAATCCCGACGGCTTTACCTCGAGGCGAAGAGACGACGCCGACGAAAAGCTGCTCAGAATAAATGCATCGAGAGAAAAAATCGTATCGCCCCTGCTCCGCTTCAAGGAAAAATCCTCGGGCGAGCATACGGCAAGAGAATTTGCCGAGGCGCTCGTTTTACTGCTTATTGAGCTTAAGTGCGAGAGTGCGCTCATAGTGCGTGTGGGAGAGCTTCTCGAGCTTGACTGCTACACCGAGGCTAAGATTACCGAAAAAATATACTCGCTGGTAATGGATGCGCTTGATGCGGCAGCAGAGGTAATGGGAGATATCGACGTCACGCCCTCGGGCTTCTTAAATATGCTTTCACTTGCCTTCTCAGAGATATCAATAGGAAGCATTCCCGCATTTTTAGACCAGGCGTCAGCAGGCTCAGCCGACACTATCCGTATACCGAGAAAGAAGCATATTTATCTTGTTGGCGTTGCCGCCTCGCAGTTTCCACGCAGGGTTGCCGACGACGGCTTCTTTGACGATTCCGAAATTCTGAAGCTTCGCTCGGCAGGCGTGCCTATTGAGCCTGAGCAGTCACGGCGGTCGGCTATGGAATACTACTATTTTCACCGTGCCCTCTCGCTTGCTACCGAGAGCGTTACGGTTATCTGCCCTCTGCGTGACGATTCCCTCTCGCCCCTGCGTCCAAGCGAGGCAATAGAGAGGATAAGGAATCTCACGGGGGGAGCTGTAAGCCCCGTAAGGCTAAGGTCGCTTCCGCTTTCAGACAGAACCTACTACCCCGAATATGCACTAAAGAATCTTGGCGGTGAGAGCGCTGACACAAAGGTGCTGAAGCAGGCGCTCGACGCACTTGGATACAGCGACAGGACCTCACTTCTTGACAAGCCCATACGGCGTGACCTCGTATATCTTAGCGAGGATACGGTAAGGTCGCTTTATCCCCGTGATATAGCCCTGACGCAGAGCCGACTTGAAACCTATTCTACCTGCCCTATGCGCTATTTCTGTCAATACAATCTTAAGCTTGACGAGGGTGAGCGTGCCGAATGGGGCGCTAACAATATAGGTACGTTTATACACGCCGTACTTGAAAAATTCTTTAAGCTTTTAAGAGAAGAAAAGCGCAAGGCAGGCGAGCTTAGCGAGGACGAAATAAATACGCTCACACGAAGCGCCGCCGAAAGATATACCGAGGAATGCTTTTCGGATATTACGAGGCGCACCGAGCGAATGGAGCTTCTTATAAGACGGCTTTCAAGCTACGCAAGACCGATAGTAAAGAGCCTTTGCGACGAGTTTGCCGCATCACGCTATCAGCCCGTATTCTTCGAGCTTGCAATAGAAAAGAACCGAGAGGACTCCCCTGCTCCTGCAAGCTTTGAGCTTGACGGCGGTCGCTCTGCTTATATATACGGCACGATAGACCGTGTGGACAGCTACACCTCGGACGACAAAATTTATCTTCGTGTGGTAGACTACAAGACCGGCAGCAAGACCTTCTCGCCGAAGGACCTTGAGCGAGGCGAAAATCTGCAGATGTTCCTTTACCTTAAGGCGCTCACTGAGAGCGAGGGCGCAGGACTTAAGGAAAGACTTGGCGGAGATGCAAATTCAAGGCTCATACCCGCAGGAGTTATGTACGTAAAGGCAGACCTTTCCGACGTCACCGTAAACAGCGCCGACGAGAGTGCAGAGGAGCTTATCAGGAAGAATCAGGCACGTGTCGGTATGCTGCTTGACGACGAGGAAAGCATCTCGGCTATGAACCCCGCATTTTTACCTATCAAATATAAGAAGGACGGCACACCGACGCAAGCCTCAAGGGAGCGCCTTTACGACGAGGCAGGCTGGGAGCGCCTTAACGATACTATATCAAATGCGGTAAAGCGGATTTCGGGAGATATGCTTTCGGGAAGAATAAGTGCCGAGCCTATGAAGCGAGGCGGAACGGGACGTGCCTGCGAGAGCTGTAAATTCAAGCCGATATGCCGAAACAGCAAAGCTTTTTAGTCAATTTTTTAAATTTTGTCTATTTTGCCTATTTCAAATTTTCTGAAAATGTGTTAAAATAGTATCAGAAAAAAGCCATAGGAGGACGACGGATTATGTATAAAATAGGCGATACGGTCATATATTCATCGCTTGGCGTTTTTGAAATTACCGATATTCGCACCGAGCAGGTAATGGGCGCTTCTGCCCTTTATTACGTGCTTACCGCCAAGGACGAGCCGTCGGCATCGCAGATATTCGTGCCTGTGGGAAGCGAAATCGAAAAGCGTGCTATGCGCCCGCTTATCAGCAAGGAAAAAGCGCTCGAGCTTATCAGCACGGCTGGCGAGATTCCTCCTATCGAGTGGATAAATGAGAACCGTGCCCGTGCAAGCTTTTCAAAATCCGTCATAGACGAAGGCGACCACAGAAGGATTATTTCGCTTATCAAGGCTATCGACAAGGTCCAGGCGGAGCGCATAGAAAGCGGCAAAAAGCCATTTTTGCAGGACGACCACATGCGCACCCGTGCGCTGAACCTTCTCTGCTCCGAGCTTTGCACGGTGCTTGAATGCGACTTTGACGAGATTTCGGGGAAGCTATTTTAAAAATAAAATCATTCATAAAAACACGGCATATCTCAAAAAGAGGTATGCCGTGCTCTCGTATACCGCTATGTGCAGCGGATTTTAAGGCTTTAATTGGTATAATTATCGAAATAGCCCTGCACAAATACAACGGGAGTGCCCTTGTCGCCCGAGCCTGAGGTAAGGTCGCAAAGAGAGCCTATAAGGTCGGTGAGCTGTCTTGGCGTCGTACCCTGAGACGCCATATTTCCGACGAGATTGCCTCCCTTTGCCTTGATGCTCTCGGAAATAGCAGCCTTAAGCTCGTCGCCCGAAAGATTCTTAAAATCGTTGTCGGCAAGATACTTGAGCTTAAGCTCGTTGGGCGTGCCTACGAGACCGTCGGTGAATGCGGGGGATACGACGGGGTCGGCAAGCTCCCAGATTTTGCCCTTGGGGTCCTTGAATGCGCCGTCGCCGTAAACCATTACCTCAACGTGCTTTCCGGTAGCGTCAAATACACGCTTCTGTATATCGTAGACAAGCTCGGAGCATTCCTTGGGGAAAAGCTTGATTGAATCCTCTGTGGATTTATTAGAGCCTAAGAGGCCGTACCTATCGTTGTAGCCTGAGCCGTCTACCGACGAGGTGAGGATATCGTCAAGTCCTAAGACCGTCCTAGCACCTGCCGCCTTAAGGATTCTCTTGGTGCGTGCTCTCGTGTGTATATCGCATGTGAGCACGGTGTCGGTATAGTCAAGTATTGCTTTGGGACGGTTGGCGAATATGATTTCGCATTCAGCCCCCATCTCACGGATAAGATTGCCGTAATATTCGACGTAGTCAACGCCTGTAAACTCGTGCTTATTCTCGCCGAAAAGCTCACGGTAACGCTCAAGCGTAAGCACGTCGGAATAAGGATTTACACCGACATCGTCAAGCTTATCGATGCTTACAAGCTCATTGCCTACTTCGTCTGAGGGGTAAGAAAGCATAAGCACTATTTTCTTTGCACCCTTTGCTATGCCTCGAAGACAAATCGCAAAGCGATTCCTTGAAAGAATGGGGAATATAACGCCGACCGTGCCGCCGCCAAGCTTTGCTTCTACGTCCTTTGCGATTGCGTCAACAGATGCGTAATTTCCCTGCGCTCTTGCGACTATCGACTCGGTGATTGATATAACGTCCTTATCTCTGATTTCAAAGCCCTCAAGCTCCGCCGCCTCAAGCACGCTATCCGTGACTATTTTTGCAAGGTCGTCGCCCTGTCTGATTATGGGGCAACGGATACCTCGGGATACTGTACCTACTCTGCGCTCGTTGTTGTTCATTTCAAAATCCTTTCTGAAAGGGGCAAAAAATATAAAAATGCCCTGCGAAATGCAAGGCACAAAACTATTTTAAAGCAGGCAAAAATGAAAATGTGACACCACAAATAAAACATCCTTGCTCCTTACTTACTAATTGTAGCACAATGCTCTCTTAAAATCAAGGGGTTTATTAAAAAAATAAAATTTCCCTCCTTTGGAAATGCAAAAATAAAAGGGATAGTAAGGTCGAACGCCAAGCTATCCCTTATTTATTAGCCTTCCTCGCTGCCTTTTTTCTTAAAAATATTAGCAAAGAATTCGCCAAATTTCTTCCAACGCTTGCTCGATTGAAGCTTCTGCTTGATATGCCCAAGCTTCAGCCTTAAGCCTCGCTGACAGCGCTTTGAGTACTGCTTGAAGCTATAAAGCTGGACGTTGGCGCAGAATTCGCACACCTCGGGCTTCTCAAAGAAGTCCTCAGCACGGTCAAACCAGCCGAGTCTTTCGGCATAGCCGTCGTGGAGCATATTCCAGAAATCGGCTCTCGCATCCGACCAAAGGAGCTTATATACGTGAAGGCATCTTGAGGAGGTGAGATTGACAAAGCCACGCTCAAGCGGCTGATACATTCCGCCCTTCATAAGGAATTCCTTAATCTTTTCGTATACCTCGGGGACTTGAGAATAGTATTTCTTGAACTGCCTTGCTCTCGACTGCTCGCTATACACCCTGTGGTGTATAAGAATTTCGGGAAGCTTACCTACCCTTTCCGCAAAGGCAAGCGCCGTGACGGTAAAATACACGTCCTCAAACATCTTAACCTCTGTAAGGAAGGTAATATTCTTCTCAAGCAAAAACGAGCGCCTGTAAAGCTTATTCCAGGCAGAGCCTGTTGTGGACTGAAGAATATAGTCGGGGTATTCATTCTTCGAGGTGACCTTGCCGCCCGCATAAATTCTGCCCTGCTCGCTCTCGACGTTCTCGTAAAACGCCGCCTTTTTGCTATTATATATATCATATCTCGCTATCGCAATGTCAAGGTCGTCCTTGACGGCAGTGTCGTAGAGCCTCTCAAGTAGCTCGGGCTTAAAGAAATCGTCGGCGTCAAGAAAGGCTACGTATTCGCCTCTTGCACGCTTTAAGCCGTTGTTCCTCGCAAGAGCAGGACCTGCGTTGGTCTCGGTAACTATTCTAATCCTGTCGTCAGCCTTCTGGTACTCCTTGATTATGTCGAGCGAATGGTCGGTCGAGCCGTCGTCTATGCAAATGATTTCGATTTCCCGTAAGGTCTGGTCGATTACGCTGTCCATAGCAGGTCTTAAGAAATCAAAGGCATTGTAGATGGGCATTATTACCGACACCTTGATTGGCTGTGTACTCTCGGTATAGTCCATTATGTAAACTTCCTTTCGGAAGCGGTAAAACCGCAATTAATATTACACGAAAAGCCAAGTAAAAGAGATACGCCGTCCCGACGGAAAATGAAAAAAGAGCCGTGCTCATAGCAGATAAGGCTTCCTGTGATGGCTCTTTTGCGGGAGCTAAACGAGAAAAATGCAGGCAAGCTTGCAATTCATTTCGTGTAACCGTATATATTTTACCATTTTTTAAAATAAATGTCAATAGGCAATTTTTTCTGTACGCCGACGCAAGAAAAATCCCGAAAAATATGATAAAACAAAGATTTTTGCCATCACGAACCCTGTTTTCCCGCCTTTAATATAAGGCGAACGAAGGCGTACGAGGGTACGGCGAGAGTTCAGCAAACGTCGGTAGAATAAAAAATTAATAAAAAAGAGGAAAAACAAGAGTTTTTCAACCTTATTTTCCTCAAAATTGCGCTTATTATTAAAGGGGTACTGTGTTTCTTCCACAATACCCCTCGTTTTTTATTCGGTTATGCCTAAATGCGACAGACCCTTGGGGCGAACGAATTTAGAGCAGAAAACGGCGTTTGCGACCGAAGGCGTACGAGGGTACGGCGAGAGTTCAGCAAACGGCGATAGAATAAAAAACTAATAAAAAAGAGGAAAAACAAGAGTTTTTCAACCTTATTTTCCTCAAAATTGCGCTTATTATTAAAGGGGTACTGTGTTTCTTCCACAATACCCCTCGTTTTTATTCGGTTATGCCTAAATGCGACAGCCCCAACCAAGCTTGAT
>JAZRCT010000046.1:0-4028 GCA_045659905.1 Eubacteriales bacterium
AGGAAGACCGTATCTCTTGCCTACCTTGCTGTCGTCCTCACCAAAGGCGGGTGCGATATGAACTATACCCGTACCGTCGGACATAGTGACGTAGGAATCACAGGTAACGAAATGCGCCTTAGCGCCCTTCTTGCTCACGAATTCACCCGTACAGTCGAAAAGCGGCACGTATTCCTTGTATTCAAGCGCCGAACCGTCCATCTCCTCAAGAATTTCATAAGCGGGAGCGTCCTCGGTCTTAAGACCGCCAAGGACGGTATCGAGAAGCGCCTTTGCCATATAGTAGGTATAGCCGTCGTTTGCCTTTACCTTGCAGTAGGTATCCTTGGGATTTACGCAAAGCGCAGTATTTGAAGGAAGCGTCCAGGGCGTCGTGGTCCAGGCAAGGAAGTAAGCGTCCTCGCCTATGCATTTGAAGCGTACTACCGCAGAGCGCTCCTTGACGGTCTTATAGCCCTGAGCTACCTCGTGCGAGGAAAGCGGAGTGCCGCATCTCGGGCAGTAAGGAACTATCTTGAAGCCCTTATAAAGCAGTCCCTTATCGAAAATCTGCTTAAGCGCCCACCATTCGCTCTCTATAAATTCATTGGTATAGGTAACGTAGGGGTCTGTGTTGTCAACCCAATAGCCGACAGTGCCCGAGAAATCCTCCCACATCTTCTTGTAATTCCACACCGACTCCTTGCAGTGCGCAATAAAAGGCTCAAGTCCGTAGGACTCAATCTGGTCCTTGCCGTCGATTCCGAGCTTCTTCTCTACCTCAAGCTCAACGGGAAGACCGTGGGTATCCCAGCCCGCCTTACGCAATACACGCATACCCTTCATAGTGCGGTATCTCGGAATTGCGTCCTTGATAACTCTCGTAAGCACGTGACCTATGTGGGGCTTGCCGTTTGCCGTAGGAGGGCCCTCGTAAAAGGTAAAATTCTCCTTACCCTCTCTTATTTCGATGCTTTTTTCGAAAATGCGGTTGTCCTCCCAGAATTTTCTGGTAACCTTTTCTCTTTCAACGAAGGAGAGGCTTGTGGACACCTTTTCGTAAAGTTCTTTCATTTTTTCTCCATTCCGCCGCACGAGGCGGCTGCGCAAAATGCCATTATACAACATATAATTATAAATAAATATAGAAGTAAAGTCAAGATATATAAAAAATTTTTTGATAGCACCCGGCTTTTATCTTCTTTATTTGTTGACTTTACTTTCGCTTTATGGTAATATATTACTTACGGCTTGCCCTATGGGGCTGGCTGAATAATCAAGGATATTGTTTCTTTAAACAGTCAGGTGAATTATGGAAAAGGAAATTTCACAGGATTTTCCCACGGGTCTCAGCAATGCTGAAGCAGAGGCGCTGCGTCTTGAGGGAAAGGCAAACGTAAGCGACACCAAAAGCGGTAAGAGCTACGGCAGAATCGTGCTTGATAATCTGCTCACCTTCTTCAACCTCGTTTGGACGGTGGTTGCGGTAATTCTTATCTCCTTTGGAAGCTTTGAAAATCTCGGCTTCCTTGCGGTAGTTATTCCCAACGCCGCAATTGCGATAGTTCAGGAGATACGGGCAAAGCGAGTAGTAGACAAGCTTTCGGTCACCACCGAGCCTAAGGCTACGGTAGTAAGGGACGGCAAGCTTACCGAAATCGCAGCCGAGGAAATCGTGCTTGGCGATATTATGTACGTCGAGCTTGGCAGGCAGATTCTTTCGGACGGCGTCGTGGTTTCGGGTATCGCAGAGGCTAACGAAAGTATGCTTACGGGCGAATCCAACGCAGTAAGAAAGGCGGAGGGCGACAGCGTGCTTGCGGGAAGCTTCCTCGTCAGTGGCGGCATCTACGTCAAGGTGACGGCGGTAGGCAAGGACAATTACGTGCATAAGATTGAAAAGGCTGCCAAGAGCTTTAAAGCGCCTCAGTCAAATCTTTTCCGTGACCTTAACAACCTCGTTAAATATATCGGTATTTTTATGATACCTATGACCTTAATCGTCGGTCTTACCAACTGGTTTATCGCCAAGGAGGGCGGAGCTGCGGATATTCTCGGCAGCACCGTTGAGGCGACGAGCGGAGCCATTATCGGTATGATACCCTCGGGTATTTATCTGCTTATCACGCTGACGCTGACGCTTTCGGTAATTCTCCTTGCAAAGAAGCGCACTCTCGTGCAGGATATGTATTCTATTGAAATGCTGGCTTCGGCAGACGTCGTATGCCTTGACAAAACGGGTACTATCACCGACGGCACGATGCAGGTCACCAAGGTTGAGGCACTCTCGGATTTAAGCGACGAAGAAATCACCAGAATTATGGCGATGGTCGAGGGCTCTGAGCATAGCATCAACAATACCTCCCGAGCTCTTATCGAGCATTTCGGCAAGAATACCGACTGTAAGGTTTTAGATAAAATTCCCTTCTCCTCGCAAAGAAAATACTCCGCCGTATCGATAGAGGGCGAGGGTGTCTTTTCGATAGGCGCTCCGAGATTCGTAAAATGCCCCGTATCAAAGGAGCTTGACGAAAAAATCGCACGCCACGCAGAGGAGGGCGAAAGAGTGCTGCTTCTCGTGCGCCAGAGCGATTTTGAGACCGAGGGCGAGGCTATCGCTCTTATCGCTATTTCCGACAGAATCCGTCCCAACGCCAAGGAGACTATCGCTAAATTCCAGGAGCAGGGCGTTACTGTTAAGGTAATTTCGGGCGACAATGCTCTTACTGTTTCCACTATAGCAAAGCGTGTCGGCATCATAAACGCCGATAAGTATCTTTCCTGCGAGAGCCTTTCGGACGAGGAGCTTCTTGCGGTGGCTAACGATTACGCCGTATACGGCAGAGTAAGCCCAGAGCAGAAGGTGCTTCTGGTAAAGGCGTTCAAGAAGGCAGGCCACACCGTAGCTATGACCGGCGACGGTGTCAACGATACCCTCGCTCTGAGAGAGGCTGACTGCTCGATAGCTATGGCAGACGGCTCCGACGTTGCAAGAAAGGTATCGAAGATAGTCCTGCTCGATTCGGATTTTGGCACTCTGCCCGACGTAGTAAGAGAGGGACGGCGTGCTATCAACAACGTAAGAATGTCAAGCGTGCTGTTCCTTATGAAGACGGTACTGACTATCGTGCTTTCAATCTTTGCGGTAATCGTACATATCACCTATCCTCTTGAGGCAAAGCACCTCAACTGCATCGAGCTTATAGTAATCGGCTTCGCTTCTCTTGCTCTTACCGTAGAGCCTAACAACAAGCGTATCGAGGGCAGCTTTATAAAGACCGTCCTTATCAAGAGCATACCTAACGCAATAGCAATGCTTATTCCCGTATGCACGGCGCTTATTATGCAAAGAGCAGGCGCACTTAACGTAAGCGGCGAATTTATCAGCGGTCTTTGTATGATGACGCTTACGCTTGCCGGCTTCGTCAACCTTATCTTTATCTGTATTCCCTACACCAAGTGGCGTCTTAACGTCGTGCTTATAGATGCGGCGCTTCTCGCTATTGCGATAGTAGGCTCAATATTCCTGCTTTCCGATCTTTGGGATATTACTCCCGCATTCTCGAATATCCCCTTGCTTCTCGGCTTCTTAGGACTTGCCGTATTAAGCTCGGTCGTAATACACCTCGGTCAGATGGGTGTAAGCAGGCTTATCAAAAAACGCAGCGCAAAGCAGTGCGCTAAATAAGCTTTAGTAATAGAAAAAATGGGACGCTTTGACTTCAAAGCGTCCCATTTGTAATGTAAAGGGAGACTTTGAAGCCAAAGCGTCCCTTGCACCCCGAAAGCATTTGGGGTGTTTTTTTATTGCCTTGTGGCAATATCACTCTTTGCGAAAGCAAAGAATATCACTCCTCGTATAAGCGAGGAATATCACTGCGAAGCAATATCACCCTCGCCGCAGCGAGGATTTTTTCACTCTTCACTCTTACCTCCAGAGCATCTGTGTCAGATGCTCTGGTTCAAGTCCCACACGCCATCGGTATTTTCTACGGCGGTGGTTTCAGTTCCGGAGGTAGTAATGATATCCGAGTTTACAAGATTTATTA
>JAZRCT010000047.1:0-109359 GCA_045659905.1 Eubacteriales bacterium
GCAAGGCTTTTTGTTTTTACTCCCAATAGATAGGTCGCAGATGCAGTGTAGGTAATGTATTCAGCCTAGCGATACTTGCATCGTACGCCTTTTGGTATATTTTTGCATTAGCCCCCACTCGACGTAGCTCCATCTACGCCATCGGGGAGCGAATGAAAAAATCTCCTCAAAATCCGAGTGATGCACCATAGACCGATGGCTTGATGTGCTGTTTTGAGAGAAGCAAAGCTTACGCAACGAAAGATTTGAGCTTTGTTTCTTATACTTATTCGGTTTCTTCGGGACATATACGAAAACATCCGATGGATCTCGGTTTATATACCATCTTCGGATGGAGTTTTGAACTTTTTGGTCTTGCTTTTAGCAAGGCTTTTTGTAAAAAAGGAGCTTCTCATTATAGGAGAAGCCCCACATTTATCGAGAGTTAAGAAAAAGCGGCTTCTTATAGGGCAGTACCCTAAAGGACAGTTTGAAAATCCATTACCTACCGACAAAAGAAAAACAGATTTTTCTGTTGATTTAAAAAACGAAAAAACCACAGATTGATTTTCTGTGGTTTTTGCGCTATAATAGTGGTGTAAGTTTAGCCCTATGCGTTTTTTAAACAAAGGCGAAAGTTGCGATAAATCTAAATGATAAATAAGAATTTGACGGAGAAAATGACTATGGAATGGAATCCATCATTGTATGATAATAAACACGATTTTGTGGCTGAATACGGCAAGGGCTTGTTGGAGTTTATACCCAAGAACAATGAACAAACTATCTTGGACTTGGGTTGCGGAACAGGAACGCTTACAGCACAGTTAGCCGACCTGTGTAGCAAGGTTGTTGGCGTTGACAGTTCGCAAAATATGATAGATAAAGCTCAAAAACAGTTCGGCAATATTGAATTTATTGTGTGCGATGCACTTACATTACCTTTTGATAAAGAATTTGATGTCTTTTTTTCAAATGCCGTTTTTCATTGGATAAACGACCATAACTCATTGCTGAAAAACATATATAAAGCATTGAAACCACAAGGATTACTTGTATGTGAGTTTGGCGCGAACGGTAACATTGCTACGATCGAAAATGCATTTATCAAGGTGTGTCAAAGATTGGGATATAGTTATAAACCTAAGTTTAATTTCCCTACGGTAAAGGTTTTTGGGGAAATGTTAGAGAAACACGGTTTTATAATTGATAAAATCTATGATTTCGATAGACCAACCGTATTCAAAGACGGCGAGCAAGGCTTGACTAATTTTTTGAAGCAATTCTTTACTTCCGAATTAGCGGTAATGCCCGAACACATTCAGTCTTCGCTTTTTGATGAGGTTGCGGAATTAACAAAAGGAACTCTTTGGAACGGAGAAGCATGGGTTGCCGATTATCGGAGATTAAGAGCAGTCGCACACAAATAAAAAAATTCAATTTATTGAGAAACATTGAAACACAAATCGTTAAAAGGCTCCATTTACACAAGGGAGCCTTTTCTTTGTCCGTTAATTCACTTGTCATTTTTCTTGACAAGCACTGCAATTGTAGACACAAATGTAAAAATACGGCATACCTATTTTGAGATATCCCGTATTTTTGAAAACTGTCCTTTAGAGTACGGCTATATTGAAGACGCTTTTTTTATGTAAATTATTCTTCGTCAGGCTTTCTGATATATGCCTTTTCGATTTCAGGATCTCTCGAACTTCTGATAATACTGTCAATACCGTTCTTGCAGGCGTTTTTGGTAGTGTAACCTTGAGAATGGCAGATGCAACTACCATTATTTGCGTTGAGGCGGAATCTGTACTTGCCACCTTTATCAACATAAATTTCCCACTTAGGATAGGAGATCTTTTCCCAGTTTTTGAGTGTCTGATCCTCGATAGGTGCAGTAGCAGCAAAATTGATTACGCTATGTACTCCATGCAGCGCACTGTTTGCTGATGAATACATTTGAGAGGTGCAGATGCCAACCTTGTTTGAAGCATAAAGATTGAAGAAGTACTGCTCACCGCTCTTAGATTTGTTTATTTCAAATCTTCCGGTGTAGTTTTTCTTTTCTTCTGCCACGGGTACTTCAACTTTTTTCTTGTCCATAGCCTTATCCTCTTTCATATTTGCTTCCGTTTTTGTTTTTTCGTCAGGTTTTTGTTTGGTCTTTTTTTCTGCTTTGGATTTTGCTTTTTTTATCTTCTTTTGTGTCGACTGCATCAGTTTTTTCGTTGAAAACAGCTTCTTCTGCGGGCTGCTCTTCCTGAACCCCGGCATTGTTGCTCATCGATGCTTCGTATTCGGCTCTGGGAATTCTCTTTATAACCTTTCTAAGACCGTTGGGAGTATCATTGCCGGCTTCCTCGGCTACAGGATCTTCGTTGTTTTCCGACGCTTCCGGCTGGTCAGCCTCCATTATCTTTCTTCTTGCTGCTTCAGCTTTCTTAGCCCTTTCTGCCTTTCTAGCTTCTTTGGCTTTCTTGGCTTCTTCGGTTTTTCTAGACTTTTCAGCATTTTTAGCCTCCTCGTCAGCCTTAGCATATTCCTCGGCATTCGTAGCTTCCTCAGTAGCCTTAGCATCTTCTACGACCTTCATAGCTTCCTCAGTGATTCCTCGGTCTTATTAGCTTCCTCAGTGACCTTAGCGTCTTCTGCTTTTGTCTTTCCCGTCATATTGAGATATTCTTGCTCAATCTCAGGATCGAGTTGAACATCTATTACTTCAACATCGGCGCCGTCAACAGAAGCTTCGGAGGGCTCTGTATATTCTATTTCAGGCATTTTATTCTTTTTCTTTAATGATTTGTTGGAAAATCCCATAATTATCCTCCTAAAATAAGTATACATATATATTTTAACATATTTTTAAAAACTTTCAAGAGGAAATCGAAAAAAATATCATTTTTTATCAAATTTACATTCTTTTAGGTACTCTAACGCTTCTTTTATCCCGCCGATTTCATCTATAAGACCGCATTCAACCGCTTCGTATCCGTCTAATATTGTTCCTATGTCGTTTACGAGCACGTCGGTTCTGGATATCATTTTCCTAAAATCTTCTTCTGCTATATTTGAATGCTTCACTATAAAGTCTATGATTCGGTTTTGCATTTTATCAAGATAATTAAAAGCTTGAGGTACTCCAAGTATTGTTCCGGTGGTTCTTACAGGATGTATTGTCATCGTGGCGCTTGGGACTATAAATGATTTTCTTGCGCTTACAGCAAGCGGAACACCGATTGAATGTCCTCCACCGAGAACGATTGAAGCTGTTGGCTTGCTGAGGCTGGTTATAACCTCTGCAATTGCAAGTCCTGCTTCAACGTCGCCGCCTAACGTATTTATCAAGATTATTATTCCGTCTACCTTTTTGCTTTCTTCAAGTGCTACCAATAGGGGGATTACGTGGTCATATTTTGTGGACTTTTGAGTGCTGTCCAGAATATAGTGTCCTTCGATTTGCCCTATAATCGAAAGACAATAGAACGTCTCTTCGTTGCCCTCCAATTGTATAAGTCCCGAATTTTCATGGTTATTAAGATTATCTTCGTAACTACGGCTGTTGCTTTCCATTATTTTCACCATATCCTTGTATGCTTTTTAAATTAATTTTTTGCAATATTATTTTGGTTTATACATTGATTTTTCGGTACGTTTATGCTATAATAGTATGCGTAATAATACGGAATATTATCATTATTAGTATTTCGGCGAAAAGGAGAATAAAAATGGAACAGGTTTTAGTTGAAACTTCTGCAAGACATATCCATCTTTCGAGAGAAGCGGTAGATGTACTCTTCGGTAAAGGATATGAGCTCACTAAAAGAAAGGATTTAAGCCAGCCGGGTCAGTTTGCTTGCGCTGAAAAGCTTGAGGTAGTTGGTCCTAAGGGCAAGCTTAAGGCTTCTATTCTTGGTCCTGAGCGTCCTGCCAGCCAGGTAGAGCTTTCGCTTACTGATGCACGCACTATCGGAGTTAGCGCTCCTATCCGTGAGAGCGGAGATATTGCGGGTACTCCCGGATGCAAGCTCGTTAACCCTGAGAACGGCGCTGAATACGTCCTTAACGAGGGCGTAATAGCTGCTAAACGTCACATTCACCTCACTCCTGCTGATGCTGAAAAGATGAACGTTAAGGATAAGCAGGTAGTAAGCGTAAAAATTTATTCCGAGCGCTCTTGCGTGCTTGGTGACGTCGTTGTGCGTGTAAGTGAAAAATTTGCGCCTGCAATGCATATTGACACTGATGAAGCAAATGCTTGCTGTGCATTCGGCGAAGTTATGGGTATAGTTATCGCCTGATTATCCAAAGATTTAACTATATACGAAAATTTAATTGTAAACAAAATTTAAGGAGATATATTATGGCAAATCTTGTCTATTCGCATGAGGTTCAGAATATGTGCGTAGTTGCCAAGGGTCCTAATCACGGTCCTGCGCCCATTCCCGAAGAAGGTCTTTGGGTAAAGGCTAAGGAAATCAGTGACATTTCGGGACTTACTCACGGTATTGGCTGGTGCGCACCTCAGCAGGGAGCTTGTAAGCTCACTCTTAACGTTAAGGACGGTATCATTCAGGAGGCTCTCGTTGAGACGATTGGTTGCTCCGGCATGACACATTCCGCAGCTATGGCAGCTGAAATTCTTCAGGGTAAGACTATCCTTGAAGCTCTCAATACCGACCTTGTATGCGACGCTATTAACACCGCAATGCGTGAGCTTTTCCTTCAGATAGTTTACGGACGTACTCAGTCCGCATTCTCTGAGGGCGGTCTTACTATCGGAGCAGGACTCGAGGACCTTGGTAAGGGCTCTCGTTCTCAGGTTGGTACTATGTACGGTACTGTAGCTAAGGGTGTTCGTTATCTTGAAATGGCAGAGGGCTACGTTACCAGAATGGCTCTTGATGAAAATGATCAGGTTATTGGTTATGAATTCGTTAACCTTGGTAAGATGACCGACTTTATCAAGAAGGGCGACGATCCCACTACTGCTTACAACAAATCTATGGGTCATTACGGCAGATTCGCTACCGAAGACGGTGCGGTTAAGTATATCGACCCCCGTAAGGATTAATAGGAGGCAAGCAAGATGGCATTATTTGAAAACTATGAAAGACGCGAGGCTAAAATTCTCGCAGTTCTTAAGGAATACGGCATTAATTCTATTGAGGAGTGCCGTGATATCACTCTTGCAAAGGGAATTGATTGCGACAAAATCGTAAGAGAAACCCAGCCTATCTGCTTTGAGAATGCAGTATGGGCATACACCGTCGGAGCAGCTATTGCAATCAAGATGGGTTGCACCAAGGCTGCTGACGCTGCAGCTGCAGTAGGTATCGGTCTTCAGTCCTTCTGCATTCCCGGCTCTGTTGCAGAGAACCGTAAGGTTGGTCTTGGACACGGTAACCTTGGTAAGATGCTTCTTTCCGAAAGCACTGAGTGCTTCTGCTTCCTTGCAGGTCACGAGTCCTTTGCTGCTGCTGAGGGTGCTATTAAAATTGCACTTAACGCTAACAAGGTAAGAGTTAAGCCCCTTCGAGTTATTCTTAACGGTCTTGGTAAGGATGCTGCAATGATTATTTCGAGAATCAACGGCTTTACCTATTGCCAGACTGAGTTCGATCCTTACTCGGAGACTGTTAAGGTTGTAAATGAAACCGCTTACTCTAAGGGCGCAAGAGCAAACGTAAGATGCTACGGCGCAGATAGCGTTCCCGAAGGCGTTGCTATTATGAAGCTTGAGAATGTTGGCGTTTCTATCACCGGTAACTCTACTAACCCCACCAGATTCCAGCACCCCGTTGCAGGTACCTATAAGAAGTGGGCTACTGAGAACGGTGTAAATTACTTCTCGGTTGCTTCGGGCGGTGGAACGGGTAGAACTCTTCACCCCGACAATATGGCAGCAGGTCCTGCTTCCTACGGTATGACCGATACTATGGGTAGAATGCACGGCGACGCTCAGTTTGCCGGTTCTTCCTCCGTTCCTGCTCACGTTGAGATGATGGGACTTATCGGTATGGGTAACAATCCGATGGTAGGCGCTACCGTTGCGGTTGCGGTTGCTATCGAAGAAGCCAGCAAATAATAAAGAATTTTTATTTAACTAATGCTATAATGAACGTATTGTGCAGCGAAAGCGCTGAATAACTTGTAGAATGGAGACATATTATGTATAATTTATACGGTGATGGTTTGCATGACGATACCCTCGCTATACAAGAATTGCTTGATACGAAGAGAGAAGTAATTTTACCCGAGCCGAGTGTATTTTATTTAGTATCAAAAACGCTCCTTATAGGTTCTAATACACGCCTTGTTTTGCCTAGATTTGCGGAAATACGTTTAAAAGATGGTTCAAATTGTCCGATATTACGCAATAAAACTGTAGATAAGCCTGCTGAGCGTCTTCCGGCGGAACTTGGGCAGTGGCAAAAGCATCTAGCACTTCACGAAAACAAATATTCCCCCAGTACTGAGGACACTGTGACCAACGTTGAGATTGTCGGCGGTATCTGGAATTTCAACAATATGGGGCAAGAGCCCAACCCTCTTCAGTCGAAAGATTTCTCCATCCCCGATTTTACCGGATACGGTATGCTTTTTTACAACGTAAAGAATCTTCGTCTCTCAGCGCTTACCCTAAAAGACCCAACAAATTTTGCAGTAACTATCGACCGTACATCCTATTTTAACATTGATGAGATCACCTTCGATTATAACAATGGCAATCCATTTTCCATTAATATGGACGGTATTCACGTAAACGGAAATTGCCATTTCGGTGTTATCCGAAATCTGCACGGCGCTTGCCGTGACGACCTTGTGGCTCTCAATGCAGACGAAGGTAGCGGCGGTTCGATTACCGATATTCTGGTGGACGGCGTATTTGCTGAGGAGTGTCACAGCGCAGTGCGGCTTCTTTCGGTCAAATACCCTGTTGAAAGGGTACGTATTACTAACGTATACGGAACGTACTATCAGTATTGTGTAGGACTTACGAAGTTTTATCCCGGTAAAAATGTTGGCGGGTTCGATTCTATCTCCATTGATCACATATACGCATCTAAGGCGGTACGCAAGCCCCACCTGTATCCCTATCCTAACAGCTATGTATACCCGCTTATCTGGATAGAAAAGGATATTTGTGCTCGTAATCTAACCATTACGGAGCTTCACAGAAAGGAATACAATGTACCTGTTGAGACTCTGTATATAGGAGCGAATACCACGGTTGAAAATATGATTCTTGACGGTATTACCGTAGAAAATCTCACTGGTATCGAAATGCCGTTTTTGGTGAACAAGGGAACCGTCATAAACGGCGCAGCGAAAAACGTTCGTATTGATGGAACTGATATATCGGAGCAAGTAACACCACTATGGTCGGTATGATACTTAAATTGCCCTTGTAATCCAAAATACTTTGGCCGCAAATGGTTAGAAAATACAAAAAAGACGGATTTCGTAAGATTTCCGTCTTTTTACTTATATAAAATCGATTCGCATATCATATTTGGTTGTTTACAAATTAAAATTATCACAAGTTTTTCCAATTTATAAGTATTAATTTAAATTTTTGTTACTTTTCTTTATATATTATTGCGTCTTTTTCCTCTATGTATTATAATGTTTATAGAGGTGCAATTTATGTCAAAATCAGAAAAAATAAAAAGAATATTGAAGCTTTTAATTTCTTTTCTTGGGTTGACGCTTCTTTTGTTCGGCGGATTTTTTCTTGTGAGAATTTTAGGTTGGGACACTTTAAGTAGGGAAGAAATACAGTCGTTTATTGAAAGTGCGGGAGCTTTAGGACCGCTTATTTACATATTTATAAGCTTTATTCAGGTCACGTTTATACCTATTCCGGGAGCGATAACTATACTTGCGGGAAATTACGTATTTGGACCGGTTAAGGCGTTTTTATATTCATATATAGGTATGCTTTTGGGCTCTATGCTCGCATTTTTTCTTGGACGTGTGATTGGCAGACGGTTCGTCGATTTTATTACAGGCAGCAAGGATAAGACGGATGAGTGGATTAAAAAGCTAAAGGGAAGGGAAAACGTGCTTCTTTTCTTTATGTTTTTTTTGCCGCTATTTCCCGACGATATTTTATGCTCGGTTGCCGGTATTCTTCCAATTTCCACGGTCGGATTTTTAATAATGCAGCTAGTTACGAGAACAACCTCTATCCTTGGAACGCTTTTGTTTATGAGCGGTGAAATAATACCGTATCAAGGCTGGGGTCTTCCCGTGCTTGTCGTTTTAGGTACGCTTGCTGTGTCGGCAATGGTTTTGTCTATTATATATGCCGATAAAATTACCAATCTTACAAATAAAATTATTGATAGAGTATTCCCGAGAAGAAAGGGAAGAATCGAGGGCACGCAGGACGCCCCGAAAGACAAAGGAGCAGATTGAAATCTGCTCCTTTGTCTATACTCAAATTTCCACTCTCTCGTCTTGCGATTTATATGCACCGAGAAGAATTTTCAATGCATATTGCGAGTGAGCGAGGGGAACGGGCATTTCAGTGCCGCCCTTTAAAGCTTTATAAAACTTTTTAATAAGGTACTTATGACCGTTTCCATAGCATTCCTTACCTACGTAATCCTCTACCAACGAGGGGTCTTCTATACGGTGGTTGTTGATATAGACGCTTGGCGGCATAAGTGAAATAATTCTTTTAGGAGTGCGGATGCGAATCATTGTATATTCAGAACCGATAGAGGCTGTCGTAGCAAAGAAGTTGCCCTGCTTGCCGCCCTCGAATTCTATTAATCCCTCG
This sequence comes from Eubacteriales bacterium, assembly GCA_045659905.1. GTDB lineage: Bacteria > Bacillota > Clostridia > Oscillospirales > CAG-272 > UBA1740. The sequence continues at coordinate 8,771 of JAZRCT010000047.1, forward strand.
CAGGTATCTTCAACCTCTATTATACCTTTATGCTTATGGTTGGAAGCGGTAGCGGTAACAGCGATAGGGCGTCCTAAAAATTCGCAAAGCAAATCTATTGTGTGAATCGCTTGGTTAATCATTGCTCCGCCGCCCTCTGTGGCATATCTTCCTCGCCAATCGGATTTGGTATAATATTCTTCATTTCTTTCCCAGAAAAGAGCACCGAAAGCGCTCAAAGCGCAGCCGTCCTCCTCAACGAGCTTTTTGGCAAGAATTGTGCTGGGATTGTATCTGTTCTGGAAGCAAATGCATACCTTCGCCGTGCCGGCTTTTTCTGCTTCAATCATTTCCAGAAGTTCTTCTTCATTTACAGCAGTAGGCTTTTCAAGAAAAACGTTGACGTTATGCTTAAGCGCCGAAAGTGTCATAGGAGCGTGGAGATAATGAGGCGTACAAATATGTACTGCATCAAGCTTCTCGCTATCAAGCATTTCCTCGTAATCCTGATATACTTTACAGTCGAGATTATATTCAGCAGCTCTTTTGCTTGCACGTTCGAGCTTATTGTCGCAAAGTGCTACAATGCAAACGCTTTCATTTTCAGTGAGCGCCTTAAGATGATTTTCGGAAATTACTCCGCAACCGACCAACGCCACCTTAAATAATTGGTTAGACATAAATTATCCTTGTACTTCAGTTTTTTCTATTACTCTATGGGGCTTTGATATAGCAATGCGCTTCTTCAATTCCTCATAGAAAAGCTCATCATCAAAATTATCCATATCAACAGTCTTGCCAAGCCAGGACGAAAGTAGCATTGCATTTGCAAGCCTTACGCCGTTTATTCCGTCGCTTGCGGGAGCATAGAGCTTTTCAAGACCAAGAACGGTGTTAGCGACGTTGTTGCAGATACCGACGTGGTTGGTATGCTCGCCTTCAAGCTCTACCGTTACAGTAGGCTTAACAGGGGGCTTTTTAAAGCCTTCGCCGATAGAGAACATCCAATCTCTCTCGTCGATTTCAAGCTCCTTGAAATAAAGCTTATCATTTTCAAAAATAAGAGTACCCTTCGTGCCTGTAACCTCAAAGCGGTTGGTGCCGGGAGCATCAGCCGTGGTGGTGATAAATACGCCGGTAGCTCCGTTTGCATACTCGCAGTAGCAGGTGACGTCGTCTTCAACCTCAATATCATGCCATTTGCCAAAATGGCAGAAAGCGTGCACTTTGCTGGGGGACATACCAACAATCCACTGGAAAAGGTCGAGCTGATGCGGGGCCTGATTGTAGAGCACTCCGCCGCCCTCGCCGAGCCATGTAGCACGCCAGTCGCCGCTGTCATAATATTGCTGAGTTCTGTACCAGCTGGTGATAATCCAGTTGGTACGTTTGATATTTCCGATTGCGCCGTCCGCAATCAACTGCTTCATCTTAATAAAAGCAGGATTCATTCTCTGGTTGAACATTATGCCTAGAACCTTATCGTTTGTTTTGTCACGTTCAATCATTTCTTTAACCTGGAGCGTATATACACCCGCAGGCTTTTCTACGATACAGTTGAGATTGTTGTCCATTGCGAGTATAGCAAGGTCTGTGTGAATGTAGTGGGGTGTGCAAATCATTACTACGTCGCACTCGCCGGATTTGAACATTTCCTCAGCGTCCGTGAAATATTTGATGCTGTCGCCGAAGTTGTCCTTAAAGTATCCAAACTTATCGGGGTTTATATCGCAAACTGCGGTGATAACTCCATTATCAATTTTGCCGTTCTTGAAATTCTTTGCGTGACCTGAGCCCATATTTCCGCAGCCGACAATACCAAATCTTACTTTTTCCATTTTCCGAATTCGTCCTTTCGATATCCGTGATTAGTTAAAACCTTTTCAAGTGATTTTACTGCAAAGTCAAAAGCCTCTCTGCCACTTGCAAAGGAGTATTTGCCAATAAGCTCGTGATTATCTATTCCTTTGTATGCATCAAAGGTGTGCAGGTGAGGCTCAAGTGTCAGGTAAACGTCACCGTCAACCTTGTCGTTTATAATATCAATAACCTCGCCTATTTTTCCTTCGCCTTCGCCTGCGGGAACTATCATCTGACTTTCAAATATAGCGTCCTTTACGTGCATATATTTAAAATTCGTCATAGTTGCGTTTATGCCTTCAATAGGGTCCGCATCATTCATTCTGTAATTGGCAGGGTCGAAAATGCCACCAAGTCCTTCGACAGACGATAAAATATCTAGAACCTCGCTTGGCATCTGTCCGTAAATTTCGGATTCGTTCTCGTGGCAAAGCGTAATTCCGCTTTCTTTCGCAATAGCTACCATTTTTGAAAGACGTCTTATTACCTCATTACGGTACTTAGTAAGCTCGTCTTGCTTTACGAAGAAGCTGAACATTCTTATGTATTTTGTGTCTAAAATTTTGGCGATTTCAACGGCTCTTTTTACCTTCTTTATATACGAATCAAAGTCGTCCTCTATCGGATATTTACCGATAGGTGAGCCGAAAGAACCAACTTTTATGCCGTTTTTATCAAGAGCTGCCTTTATTTCGTACAGCTCCTCGTCAGAATAATCCATTATTGATTTATTCTCAATATTACGTGGCTCGATATAAGAAATACCGTTGGCTTTTAGCGCTGAAATCTGCTCGCTCAGCGAAGAACCTGCCTCGTCTGCGAACGCAGAAAATATAAAACTTGCCATTCTTACGTCCTTCCGTCAATCAAAAGAGCGGCTTAAGATGCTCAAATGAATACTTCATCTGCTCATACTCATCACCGAGCGTGGGGGCATTATCCTGCTCTACCAGTGCGTAGGGAATTTCGAGCTCGTCGCAAAGCTTTACTACCGGAGCAAAGTCGATAGTGCCTGCGCCGCAGGGACAAATTTCACCCTGAGGCTCGGTCTTCATATCTTTAAAATGTACGTTTGTAAGAAGCTTATTGCCGAAACGCTTTATGTATTCCATATAATCTCTTCCGGCATACTTGAACCAATAAGTGTCGAGAATATAATTCATTGTAGGCGCTTCTTCGTTAAGGATATCGTAGGAGCAAACGCCACCGAGATCGTCAAACTCAAAAGCGTGATTATGATAAGCAAATCTGAGACCTGCGGCTTCAATTTTCTTCATAGGCTCGCTCATAACCTTGATAAAGTTGCGTGCGCCCTCTACTGAGCCGCGGAATTCTGTAGGCATAGAGCCAAGTCCAATGACCGGGCAACCGTATATTTTGTGCTCCTTAATAAGTGCTTCCGTATCACCTATAATGCGGTCGAATGCCGAGTGAGTGCAGGTGATAGGGAGGTCAAATTCTTTGGAAAATTCCATAAGTCTTTCTGCCTCGATAGGGCAAATGGCCGACATCTGAGCTACCTCATAGCCGATTTCTTTCATAGCTTTAAATGAATTGCGAAGCCCCTCGGGAGTTTTATTCTTTTCTCTGAGAGTGTAAAACTGAGCGCCTAATTTCATAAAATCGCCTCCATAAATTTTTGTTAATTCAATTTTAACACAGCGTAGCAATTTTTGCAATACAATATTAAAAATATTTATTGTAAGTGTTGCAAAAACTATTGCAAATATTGCTCAGCTGTGCTAAAATATTAAATGTATAAATGTACCTTGTTGAGGATTGATATGAAAAAGTTAATCCATATTGAATCGGATGATATTGTTTTTACGCATAGAATTGATGCACCGTTAACCGAGCGGCTCAACGTAAGTCACTGCCACGACACATATGAGATTTTGTACGTTACCGAAGGGCGGGGAAGGTATCTTATAGAGGGGGCTGCGGTCGAGATGCTTCCTCGAAGCCTTGTGATAATACGGCCGTTTGAGTACCATTACGTAGAGGTCGAGAACAAAAGCGCTTATGAGAGATACGTAATTAATTTCGGCAGAAATGCTCTTTCCAAGGATACGGCAAGACTACTTGACAATATGCTTGGTGAGGATAGCTCTCACGGAAGATATTTCCCGCCGGAGGTTTTGCTTCAGACAACGATATCGGTTTTTGACAGGCTGGAATATGCCAACAATCTACCGGAGCGGGAGCGTTCTGTCTATCTTGGACTTTTGCTTTCGGAGCTTTTGGTCCTTCTTTCTGGGACGGGAAGTCAGCGCATAAATCATGACGAAGGCGAGCTTGGAGCAAAGGTAACGCAGTATATAAACGATTATCTTGAGATGGAAATATCTCTTGATAAGCTTGCAAAATATTTTTTTGTCAGCAAATACTATCTTTGCAGGTCGTTCAAGAAATACAGCGGTGTGTCTATTCATTCGTATATTAATCACAAGAGAGTTATGTATGCAAAGCAGCTTATTGATTCGGGCGAAACCGCTTCAGGAGCTGCGTACCGGGTGGGGTTTGGCGATTATTCCGCTTTTTACCGTGCATATGTTAAAATTCTGGGTAAAGCGCCTACTCATAAGAGCGTGAAAAAATAAACGCAATTGTTGAAAGGATATTAAATGAGCTATAAGCTTCTTGATAATATAAATTCTCCGACGGAGCTGAAGCAATTACCGGAAGGCGATATGAAGGCTCTTTGCTCCGAGCTGCGAGATTTTTTAATTGATAACGTGCCTAAGACAGGAGGGCATCTTGCGTCCAACCTTGGTGCAGTAGAGCTTACTGTTGCGTTGCACCGTTATTTTGATTCGCCGACCGACAAGATTATATTTGACGTCGGACATCAGGCATATATTCATAAGATTCTGACCGGTAGAAAGCATTTGTTTGACCGTCTTCGCACGACCGGGGGACTTTCGGGCTTTACAGTGCGCAAGGAGAGCGAGCACGATCCCTTTGGAGCAGGTCATAGCTCAACGTCAATTTCCGCAGCGCTTGGATTCGCTGAGGCTAATAAGCTTTCGGGCAGCGATGCTTATACCGTTGCCGTTTTAGGTGACGGTGCATTTACCGGAGGTATGGTGCACGAGGCTATAAACAATTGCAAGCAGGACCTAAAGCTTATTATAGTTCTCAATGAGAACCGTATGTCAATTTCGCAGAACAAAGGCACATTTGCTTCCTACCTTGCGAGAGTAAGGCGTTCTGAGCGTTATCTCAAGTGGAAGCAGGGAACGAATACGGTTCTTCGCAAGATACCATTGTTGGGTAAGCCGACCATATTGTTTCTGTCAGCGGTAAAGAATAAATTCAAAAAGATGATTTATTCGACTAACTATTTTGAGGATTTGGGGTTTTATTATATAGGTCCTGTCGACGGCAATAATTACTCAAGTCTTTCAAGGGCAATTAAGGAAGCCAAGAAGCTTAATAAGTGCTGTATTATTCACACTTACACAAAAAAAGGCAAGGGATACGAGCCGGCCGAAAGGTCTCCTGATGATTTTCACAGCCTGCGTATCAATAAAAAAAGCAGTACCTTCCATAGTGAGGTTGCGAAAAAGCTCATAGAAATGGCAGAGGATGACGAGCGGATTGTTTCTGTTACTGCCGCTATGGGTATAGGTACGGGTATGTCACAGTTTGGCGAGAGATTTCCCGACAGATATTTTGACGTAGGCATTGCCGAGGCTCACGCTATTACCTTTAGCGCAGGACTTGCAGCAGCGGGATATAAGCCCTATGCCGCTATATATTCTACTTTCCTGCAAAGAGCGTACGATAGCATAATACACGACGTAGCTCTACAGGATCTTCCAGTACGTATGCTGATAGACCGAGCAGGCTTGGCGGTTGCCGACGGAGCTACGCATCACGGTATTTTCGATATAGCTTTTCTTATGCATATTCCGTCGGTTGGATTATATTCGCCGGCAAGCTATGCTTCGCTGAAGCGGTTTATGGAGGATACTAAGGATACGCCATCGGCTGTTGCCATCAGATATCCTGATAGCGAGGAGGTTTCTTCGGCGGCAGAGTTTTCATATAAGGATAATTGCATCACGTCGGGCGTAAGCCGAGATTTTTTGGGCTCTGTGGATTACGTTTTCATAGCAGTCGGATGCGCCGTTGGATATTGCATTGAAGCCAAAAGGAAGCTTTCTGAAATCGGAATTGATTCGGGAATTGTGCTGATTGAGAAGCTTAAGCCTTACAGCGATGCAATTCCGTTCGTGCTTGAATGCATAAAAGGTGCAAAAAAGGTACTTTTTGTAGAAGAAGGTATCAAAAACGGCGGATTTTCTATGATTTTTAAGGATGCGCTGGAGAACGCCTCTATGGTAACTCGTAATATAGAAATAGATGTTTGCGCATTGGACGATAATTTTGCTTCGCCTGATTTTAAGGTTGATTTGTACGATTACGCAGGATTGTCGCCCGATAAGCTTGCAGCAAGGATAAAAGAACGAAAGATATGATTATTGACGTAAACTCTTTGAATTACAGCGGCTACGTAAAAGCAGTTGCAGATATGAATTCCGATAGAATAAGATATGCGCACGTAATTACGTTTGGCTGTCAGCAAAATGAGGCGGACAGTGAGAAAATCGTAGGAATTTTCTTGCAAATGGGATACCGGATAAGCGATACTCCCGAGGATGCCGACGTTGTAATATTTAATACCTGTGCGGTAAGAGAGCATGCTGAAAAGAAGGCTTTATCAGTTATAGGTAGGCTTAAAGCGAATAAAGCTTTGAATAAAGAGCTTATTATTGGCGTGTGCGGATGTATGGCGGCTGAGTCCAAGACGGTCGAAAAGATTAAGCAATCGTATCACTTCGTTTCGTTTACGCTTGAGCCTAATATGCTTCATAAAATCCCCGAAATAATCTACTCAATAAGAACTGAGCAAAAAAGGATTTTTATGCTTGGCATAGACAAAGGAGACGTAGTGGAGGGACTTCCTACCGTAAATAAGCACCCCCACAGAGCATACGTGTCCATTATGTACGGGTGCAATAATTTCTGCTCCTATTGCATAGTGCCGTATACAAGGGGGCGAGAGCGAAGCAGAGACTCTGCTACCGTTATAAACGAGTGCCGTGAACATATAAGAAACGGCGTCAAGGAAATAACCCTCCTTGGACAAAACGTGAATTCCTACCGCTCGGATACGGATTTTGCAGGGCTTCTTGCAAGAATTGCAGACCTTGACGGCGATTTTATCATAAGATTTATGACAAGCCACCCAAAGGACGTATCCGATAGGCTAATAGACGTCGTCGGGGAATATAAAGGAAAAATTGCTCCTTTTTTTCATCTTCCGCTTCAATCGGGAAGCAACAGAATACTAGCTAAAATGAATCGAAAATATACAAAAGAGCATTATCTTTCGATAATAGAAAAGCTAAGGAGCAAGGTTCCCGATATAGCATTATCTACTGATATAATAGTCGGATTCCCGGAGGAAACAAACGAGGATTTTGAGGATACCATAAAGATTATAGATGAGGTAAAATACGACAACGTATATAGCTTTATTTATTCCAAGCGCAAGGGAACGCCTGCGGCGCTTATAGAGGATAATACCCCGAAATCCGAAATTAACGAAAGAATGTCAAGGCTTCTTGAAAAATGCAAGGATATTGCACTAAGTAAAAACAAGGCGTACGAAGGCAAAGAAATAAGAGTTCTCGTGGACGGATACTCAAAATCACCTGAGGATAAAATATACACGGCTCGCACCGATACGAATAAGCTGGTTCATTTTTATTCGGAAAGCTGCCATATAGGCGAATTTATAAACGTATTAATAGAAAAGGCAAAGCCTTTTAATCTTGAAGGTAAAATTATTGATAAAGAGGTATAAAAAATGACGAAGATAATAGAGCTTGCTCACTCGCTTGGCGAGGAGATAGCAAAAAGCGACGAAATTAAAAATCTTGAGGAAGCAAAGGATGCTTATGAGCGTGATGCTGCGCTTCAGGCTAAGCTTGCCGAGTATGAAGCGGTCAGAAAACTTCTCGGCGAGGAGTTTTCGAAAAGCTCGGGTGACGCAGACGAAAAAGTAATTGCCGACCTCAGAGCAGCAATAGAGGACCTTTCTCGTGAAATATATAAGTTCACGACTTATATAGTATTCGCAAATGCAAAAAAGGCTATGGACGACCTTATGAATTCGGTTAACAGCGAAATTAAATATTGCATAACAGGCGAGCGTCCAACCACGTGCACGCACGATTGTTCCACTTGCGGCGGTTGCTCCGGCTCAAGATAAAAAGGGGAAAATACTGTATGTCAGACATTTTATACACAAGGGCTGAGATTACAACCGTAACGCCTATGATGCAGCAGTATCTCGAAGTAAAAGCAGATTACGAGGGGTACATTCTAATGTATAGGCTCGGCGATTTTTACGAGTGCTTTTTCGAGGATGCCGTTGAGGTATCCCGTGTGCTCGAGCTTACCTTGACGAAGCGTGATTGCGGCGGCGGAAAGCGTGCTGCGATGTGCGGCGTTCCTTTCCATAAGTCCGACGTTTACGTCGGCAGATTGGTAGAGAAGGGCTATAAGGTAGCTATATGTGAGCAGGTGGAAGACCCTAAAAGTGCAAGCGGTCTTGTAAAAAGAGACGTCGTAAGGGTGGTTACGCCGGGTACGATTACCGACAATTCGCTCTTAAGAGAGGATAAAAATAATTTCCTCGCAGCGATTGCAGCGGCAGAGAATAGCTTCTCGGTAGCGTTTGCCGATATCTCAACAGGTGAAATCTCGGTTACTCATATCAGCGGAGATGACATTGTAAGCCGCCTTGTAAACGAGCTTTCGGCATTTTCACCGTCGGAAATTATTTTAAACGTGCATTCCGCTGAAATTCCAACAGTGATTGAATTTGCAAGAGAGCGTCTCGGTGTTATTATCGCGGACGGTCAAAAGCAGATGTTTGCATATGAGAGAGCGAGAGACGTAGTTCGCAGATTTTTCCATGATGAATATGATAAGCTGCCTACGCCGGAATCAATTATGGCAATAGGAGCACTTGCACTTTATATCATTGATACACAGAAGACCGAGACTGCCTTTGCAAAGGAAATTAACGTATATTCCAAAGGGCAGTATATGGAGCTAGATTACAATACAAGACGAAATCTTGAGCTTGTCGAAAATATGCGAGGCAAGGAGAAGCGAGGCTCGCTTCTTTGGGTTCTTGATAAGACCAAGACTGCAATGGGTGCAAGACAGCTGAGGAGCTGGATACTGAGACCGTTGCTTGACCCTGTCAAGATTTCTCACAGGCAGTCAACGGTAGCAGATCTTCAAAAGAACAGAATAATCAGAGAGGATGTAGAGAGCGTTCTTTCAAGAATGCTTGACCTTGAAAGACTTACCGCAAAAACTGTATACGGTACGGCAAATGCCAAGGATTTACGTGCGATATGCAATTCGATTGAGCTTCTGCCTATGCTTAAGGAGCTGATATCTCAGCTGCCATCGCCCAATGCAAAGAAAATATATCAGGAGCTTGACGTCCTCGGTGATATTTATGAAATTTTGTCAAGAGCGATAGTGGACGAGCCGCCGTTTACGATAAGAGAGGGCGGAATGATAAGAGAAGGATACGACAAAGACGTAGACTATTACCGCTCGATAAAGGAAAACGGCTCAGGAATAATGGCATCTATAGAGGAGCGTGAGCGTGAGGCTACCGGTATCAAGAATCTTAAGGTTACTTATAATAAGGTCTTTGGCTATTATATCGAGGTTACCAAGGCATTCCTGGACAGCGTTCCCGACAGATACATAAGAAAGCAAACCCTTACCAACTGCGAAAGATATATTACGCAGGAGCTTAAGGAAATGGAGACTGCAATACTTGGCGCTGAGGAAAAGCTTGCGGTGCTTGAATATGAAATATTCAATGCTTTAAGAGCATTTATTGCTAATAATAGCGAGAGAATCTGCAAGACGGCGCTGAGCGTAGCCGAAATAGACGTATACGCATCGCTTGCAGAGGTTGCGGATAAGAATTCCTACGTTTGCCCCGAGGTTGACCTTTCCTCTGATATCGTTATTAAAGAAGGAAGACACCCCGTGGTAGAGCGCTTTGTCAAGGATAGCTATTTCGTTCCTAATGATACCTTCCTTAATACGCAAAGCGACAGAGTTATGATTATAACGGGCCCTAATATGGCGGGTAAATCTACCTATATGCGTCAGGTGGCGCTTATTACGCTTATGGCTCAAATCGGCTCGTTCGTTCCTGCAAAGGAAGCAAAAATAGGAATAGTAGACAAGCTATTTACCAGAGTAGGCGCTTCTGACGACCTCGCATCGGGACAGTCTACCTTTATGCTCGAAATGAACGAGGTTGCAACGATTCTCAAGAATGCAACCAAAAAGTCACTCATAATCTACGACGAGGTTGGTAGAGGAACGAGCACGTTCGACGGAATGGCGATTGCAAGAGCTGTGCTTGAATACACGCAATCAAAGAAAATAGGCGCAAAAACTCTTTTCGCCACACATTATCACGAGCTTATTTCTATGGAAGATGAGTTCGAGGGAATTGTTAATTACAATATAGCGGCAAAAAAGAGAGCTGATTCCATTATTTTCTTAAGAAAGATTGTTAAGGGAGGCACTGATGATTCCTACGGAATTGAGGTTGCTAAGCTTGCGGGTGTGCCTAACGAGGTAGTTAAGCGTGCAAGGGAAATTTTGGCTGAAATAGAGTCGGATAATAAGCCTGTCAAAAGTCAGGAGGTAAAGCAGACCGACGTAGCCTTCGATTTATTCTCGGGTATAAATACCTCAAATGAATCGGAGGTCTGCGATAAGCTTAAGGCTCTTGATTTGAATACCATTACGCCAATTGAAGCTATGAATTTTATTTACGAGCTTAAAAATATTCTATCCAAATAAGGAAAATATATGGGAAAAATTAACGTATTAAGCTTTGAGATTGCCAATTTGATTGCGGCGGGAGAGGTCGTCGAAAGACCGTCCTCCGTCTTAAAGGAGCTTATCGAAAATTCAATAGATGCAGGAGCTACCGAGATAATTGCCGAGATTAAAAAGGGCGGCGTTTCGCTTATAAGAGTTACCGATAACGGATGCGGAATTGATAAGGACGACCTTCCCGTAGCAATTAAACGACACGCAACAAGCAAAATAAGCGAGCGTGAGGATTTATACAGCATAATGACGCTTGGCTTCAGAGGAGAAGCGCTGGCGGCTATAAGCTCGGTTTCTCAGGTTACCATAATCACAAAGCCTAAATTCGCAGAAATCGGATATATGCTTACCAGTGAGGGCGGACAGATAGTTGATATATCGGAGGTTGGAGCATCAAGCGGTACGACCGTCGTCGTCGAAAATCTCTTTTATAACGTACCTGCAAGAAGAAAATTCCTAAAAAAAGATTCCACGGAGGCAATGAACGTCTCTGCGCTGGTAGAAAAAATAGCGCTTTCAAGACCTGATATATCTATTCAGCTTCTGATTGACGGTGAGGAAAGATTTAAGACCCCGGGCGATGGTGAGCTTAAGAACACAATAAGAGCAATTTTCGGAAAAGAATTTGCTGGAAAGCTTATAAAGATTGAGGGAGAAAGTGACGGAATAAAGGTCTCGGGCTTTGTCGGCAGAAGCGACAACGTTAGGAAAAACCGAAACCTTGAAAACGTCTTTATAAACGGACGCTACGTAAAGAGCCTTACTGCTCAGGCAGCAATTGAGAAAGCTTTCGTTTCATATATTGCGCCCGAGTGCTTCCCCGTATGCGCTTTATTTATTTCTATGCATCCGGGTGTCGTGGACGTAAACGTCCACCCGTCTAAGCTTGAGGTGAAATTTTCTGACGAAAGACGGGTGTTTGAGGCTGTATATTACAGCGTCAAGACTGCTATTGAAAACGAGGAGTACCGTCCCGAACTTTCGCTTGGCGCAAAGAGGAGCGCATATAATCCAATTGGTGCTTTTGTTCCGGTTGACGACAGGACGAAGGTAGAGCAGATGAAATTCGGAGTGCGTGAGGTCAACCCAAGCCTGCCTCGGCAGGATAAGGTTGATAAAACGTTTGGCTCTAACCAATACGGCAGTAATAGCCGTGAATCTCAGAATTCGACCTATACGATGCCAAAGAGCTTTGATATTTCAGTAGGAAATGATAAAGGTCTTGATTACGGAAAGCCGCTTCGTGTTTCAAGCGGGGCGGGCGCTCAAGCCGCAAAAGAAGCCATATCAACAAAAGAGCTTTCGCCTAAGGATTCAATTAACCTACTCAAAAAATACGAGGAAGCACCTTCTATTCCAAATATTGAAAAACAAGACGAGCCAGACGCAATCGCATTTGATTATAAATTCGTCGGCGAGGCGTTCGACACCTATCTGATAATCGAATACGATTCCGAGCTTTTGATTATAGATAAGCACGCCGCGCACGAAAGAGTAATATTTGAGGATTTAAAGAAGCGACGAGCAAACGATTCACGCATAGGCTCTCAGCCGCTGCTTTTGCCCTTATCCGTCATTCTTACTGCGGATGAAATAAGTGCGGTAAGGGATTGCGCTTCGGAATTTAAAGCCATAGGCTTTGAATTCAATCTGCTTGATAAGTCCTGCGATATCACCGCAATACCCGATGCAATAAACGTATACGATGCAGAGGGACTTTTTGTGAAGATGGCAGGGGAGCTTATAGAGGGGCTTGGAAATCCTGCGGTTACCGAAGCCGTAAGACGTGAAAAGGCGCTTTATCAAATAGCCTGCAAGGCGGCTATTAAGGGCGGAAGAGTATACGATAAGCCTCTTATTGATTGGCTTATAAATAAGGTACTATCGTTGCCTGATATTACCGTGTGTCCGCACGGAAGACCTATTGCGTACAAGTTAAAAAAGTCGGAGCTGGATAGACAGTTTGACAGACTTAAATAAGGAGAATTATGGGTAAATTTACTTTGATAAAAACCGAGGGCAAGGCACGACGTGCTACTTTTGAAACGCCCCACGGTACAATACAGACGCCTGTATTTATGAACGTTGGTACGAGTGCCGCTATTAAGGGCGGTATATCAACCGAGGATTTGCATAACGTAAACTGTCAGGTTGAGCTTTCTAATACCTACCATTTGCACGTGCGTCCCGGTGACGACTTGATATATAAAATGGGCGGACTTCATAAATTTATGAATTGGGACAGACCTATACTGACCGATTCGGGAGGATTTCAGGTTTTTTCCCTCGCCAAGCTTCGAAAAATAAACGAGGAGGGCGTTCAGTTTAACTCTCACATAGACGGAAAGCGCATTTTTATGGGACCTGAGGAATCTATGAGGATTCAATCACATCTTGGCTCTACGATTGCAATGGCGTTTGACGAATGCGTTGAAAATCCTGCGCCTTATCCTTACGTCAAGGCATCAGAAGAAAGAACGGTGCGTTGGCTTAAGCGCTGTAGGGAAGAAATGGACAGACTGAATTCGCAGGAGAGCACCGTCAACAGACAACAAATGCTTTTCGGCATTAATCAAGGCGGAACGTATAAAGACCTCAGAATCAGAAATATGCAGGCAATATCCGAAATTGAATGTGACGGATATGCTATTGGCGGACTTGCAGTAGGCGAGGATGCCGAAACGATGTACGAGATAATCGAGGCGGTTGAGCCGTATATGCCTAAAGATAAACCTCGATATCTTATGGGCGTGGGAACGCCTCAGAATATAGTAGAGGCGGTACACCGAGGTGTCGATTTCTTCGATTGCGTAATGCCCAGCCGCAACGCAAGACACGGAAATCTTTTCACCTGGGGCGGTAAAATGAATCTTCTTAATGAAAAGTATATCGACGATGCAAGACCTATTTCGGAAGGATGCGGCTGCCCTGCGTGTCAAAAGTATTCACGTTCTTATATCCGTCATTTGTTCAAGGCAAAGGAAGCGCTTGGTATGCGTCTTGCAGTTTTGCATAATCTCTATTTTTATAATGAGCTTATGCAGAAAATCAGAGATGCTCTGGATGAAGGAACGTTTGAGGAGTTCTATCAAAAATATCATAATAAGCTTGCCGAAAGACTTGTGGATTAAAAGCAAAAGCAGCGGAAACCAGAAACGGTTTTCGCTGCTTTTACTAACTATTATTGACTTAAATGATATTAATTATGACTGCGATTGTGGCAATTACCATCAAACATTCCTGTAAGAATCGCAACGAAAGCACCGTCCTCAGGCTTGAAGCCTGCTGCCTTCAAAAGCTGTTCGCTTGCAGAACCGTTCGTGGCAATGCATTTTCCTATTCCGCACTTTTCTATGAAATTCATAGTCTGACGGATAAGTATAAACATTGCTTCAAAGTCATCCTCACCGGGCGTCTGCTTAGCATCGTAAATATATGATATTTTATCGTCAATTTCGAACTGCGTTATCCCCATAAGCTCATTCGTATCATAGTCGAGCATAGCGTATACAAATGAACCCTCACGGCGTTTCGTATTACAGGCGCTCAAGTATGTATCGATGACCTTATCATCGTTTTGCGGTATGATTTTGAACATTACTTTTTCCTCGTTGAAGCTTTGAGATAGGCTATTTCTTTATCGGTAAGAAATCTCCACTTTCCCACTGAAAGACCGTCAAGCTTGAGATTTCCGATAGAAACCCTGCTTAGTCTTTTTACCTCAAGACCTACCTTCTCGCACATCTTTCGTATTTGTCTGTTTCGTCCCTCGACGAGCGTCATTTTCAGCACAGTTCCGCTTTCATCTTCCTCTGCAATCTGTACCTCTACGGGCTTGATTTTGTAGTCGTCGATTATCATTTCAGAGGTAAGGGCTTCATACTGCGTACCCGTTACGCTACCGCCAACCTTTACTCTGTAAAGCTTCGGGAGGGAAGTGGACGGGTGAGTGAGCCGATTTTTCAGCTCTCCGTCGTCGGTAAGGAGTATCATACCCTCAGAAAGCATATCAAGCCTTCCGACGGGATATATTCTTGCATCAACCCCGTCAATAAGCTCCGTTATGCACTTTCTTCCTCTTTCGTCTGAGGTAGTACAGACAAATCCTCTTGGCTTGTTAAGCATAATGTAAACGTATTCACGCTTGTTCGTATTAATTTTTTTGCCTCTTACCGTGATAATGTCCTTGCTGTCCGCCTTGTCGCCGAGAGCCGCCTTATGACCGTTTACGGAGACGTTTCCTGATTTGATTTCTTCTTCGGCGGCTCTTCTTGACATTAAGCCTGCATCGGCAATCAGCTTTTGTAGTCTTTGTTTTTCCATTTCGTTACCCTTGCTTAATTTTACTTGAACAGTCCTTTTTTTATTTTATCAGCTGAGCTTTGTGCGTAAAGCTCGATTTTTCCTATGATTTTGCCGTCTTGGTAATATATAATTTCACCTAAAGCCTCGTCTTCCTTAACAGGAGCTATGACGTATCTCGGCAAATTGACTTTTTTTGTGATTTCGCCGGCTGATTTTGCGGTAATCAGGGAAAAATCCTTTGTGTTCTTTACCGTAATAAATTCTGTTTCTGAGTTAAGAACGGGGAGCTTATAGGATATTTCTCCTTTTCTTGCGATATAACGCTTTTCAAGGGTAGAAAAACCTAAATCGAACATCTTTTTGTGGTCGTTCCAGTCATCAGGGGCGTTGATGGTTACCGAAATAAGCCTTACGCCGTCTCGCTCTGCGCATCCTACGAGGCTTCTGCCGCTTCTTTTGGTGTATCCTGTTTTTACGCCTATTGTACCGTCGTAGCTTTTAAGTAATTTATTGTGATTTACTATAAGTCTTGCGTCGCCTGCTGAGTTTGTAACGGTTTTTTTGTAGGTAGAGGTGATTTCGGAAAATACGGGATTTTTCATTGCTGCAGCGGTAATCAGCGCAAGCTCTTTTGCCGTAGTGTAATGATTTTCCGAATCAAGACCGTGCGGATTGTCAAAATGCGTGTCCTTGAGTCCAAGCTCGCTGACCTTGTTATTCATCATATCGACGAAGCCTTGAAGACTTCCGCCAACCTCAATTGCTATTGCAACAGCGGCATCGTTGGCGCTTCTGAGCATAAGAGAGTAGAGAAGGTCCTTTAGACTAAGCTCCTCGCCCTCCTTTAAATAAACGCTTGAGCCTTCAATGCCAACTGCATCCTTGGTGATTTTTACTGTTTTTGATAGATTTCCCCGTTCAATGGCGATAAGCGCCGTCATAATTTTTGTTGTGCTAGCCATGGGTAGTCTTATATTAGCGTTTTTTGAAAATACTTCCTTTTTTGAATTGTATTCATAAAGATATGCACTTTTAGCACTCAAATTTATATTTTCAGTAGCAGTAATGATAAGAGAGAACAACGCTAAAACAATCGAAAACACTATTACTGCCACAATGATTCTATCTCTTGGGGTTTTCATAAGCTTTACCTTGCGTTTTTTTGTTATCTTTGTCGGTAAAACTCTGAAATATGCAACTGATTATTTACAATATCAGGGTAAAAATGAGTTTTTTAGTCTGCCTATAATCTCGGGTGAATTTTCTATTAAATTCACAACTCTGTCTACTGTATTGGCTTCGGAGGTTTTTCCTATTTCGATAAGATTTATCTCCGAGGTGGGGCTTACGGTAAGAAACGCAATTGGTGTTACTGAAACGCCCGTTCCGGTAGCTCCTCCGAAATTTTGCGGATTTAGCATTTTCTTTTCCGGAGAAAAGTCAAGACCGCCGCCCGCAAATCCTACTGATACCTTGGATACCGGAATTACAGTAACTCCGGATGCGGTGGTAACGGCTTTTCCGAAAATTGTATCTACGTCGGTAAATTCTTTTATACCCGACATAGAGGATTTAATTATATCGCTCATTCTGCTTTCTGCCATTTTTTCTTATCAGCTCCTTGATATATTTCGTTATCAGAGTGGCAATTGAAGATATTAAAAAAATCAGATTAAGAGAAATTTTTATATCAAGACCGCATTTTGTGTCTTCTTCAATCACTGAATCTGTATTAATATATTGGACGCTTTTTGAATAATTATGAAGATAAGAAATAATTACGCCGATAAAAGCTGTGTACGCAGTTCTTTTGTAAGCATATTCGCTTGGAGTGTCATAACTAAAATCAAAATTTAGCGAGTGGATTTCAATGTGTGATTTTGAAATAACCGATTTAAAAAAGTATATCCAAGTCTTGAACGATGGAGGAGGAGCTTTGCGCCTTTTTTCTTTTTTCTGCCTTTTTTTGCGTTTATCCTTTATAAGGGTTATCCCAAAAATATTAAAATCGATTTTTAAAGTGTTTATATCCCCCCGAGTGGTATAACGGAAGGATATGAATTCAGTACTTATTATAAAGATTATCAGAGTGACGAAGAATAAAAGGTAAAGCTTCGTCATAATAACTCCTTAATCTACATCGAAAATATCGTCCTCGGCGCTAGGCTCGTTGACGTCGGCAGCTTCATTTACCGATGGAGTATCCGCCTCCGGTTGAGAATCAGAGGAAATCTCAGGAACGATGCCGCTGCCAAGCTCGTCTATGCTGATTTGCGCTTCTTTTTCAGCCATTTCTTCCTCTTCTTTTTCTTTGACCTTTTCAAACATCGTAATAAGGTCCTCCGTTGCTGCAGGGAGGTCCTCGATGCTCTTCATTCCAAAGCATCTTAAGAAATCTGCTGTAATGCCGTATTGCATAGGACGGCCGGGAACATCAAGTCTGCCGACGCATTCAATCAGACCTCTGTCTATGAGGCTGTTCATTGCGTAGGAGGAGTCGACCTTTCTTACAGTGTCTACGAAAACTCTTGTTACAGGCTGATTATATGCAACGACAGCAAGCGTTTCCATAGCAGCGGTAGAAAGAGAACCGCTTTTTCTTATACCAAGAACCTCGCGTATTTCAGGCAGATAATATTCCTTGGTGCATAATTGACAGCAGTCCTGGAAGGTAAGAAGCATAATGCCTCTCGGCATACCGTCATTCTTATTATATTGAAGAGAATACTCGAACACTTTGTCACGCACTTTAGCGGTAGTCATACCGAGCACCTTGCCTATTGAAGCGTAGTTTACCGGATGACCTGCGGCAAAAAGGATTGCTTCGAGTGCTTCTTCAAACACTATATTTCTTTCTTCCTGCTCTTCTATTACGCCGTCAGGCTTTTCATTGCTTTTAGTTTCGTCAATCATTTGTGTCATTATCCTTCTTTTCATCACTTTCGCCTTCGGAGTCAAATTCGCTTGACTCTCCCTCGGCAGGAACGTAATCGGGGTTAATCTTAAAACGCATTTCAAGTCCGCGTTCGTCATATTCGGCTACGTCTTCAACGAAATGCATAGTCGTTATAGTGATTCTGCGAATTTTAATAAGCTCAAGAACGCCCATAAAACGTGCAATAAGCTCTGCTCTTGAATCTGCATCCTTTAAAAGATAAAAAAGGGAAGCCTCTTCCTGATATTCAAGGAGCTGAATTATTTCGTTTATTTTTTCCTCTACTGATACAATTTTATGCTTTATAAGAGGATTTACAAGGTCCTGCGGCTTTCTTTCAGCCTCGGCAAGACGCATTCTTCTGAGAACGGATTGAAGCGCTTTAAGCATAAGAGCGGGGTCAAGATTGAGTGGTAGACCTTTTTCGGGCGGTACGTCGTCTGTGCCCTTGATAAATCTTTGTGAATATTCATCGTATAAGGGACGTAGCTTCGTAGCCGCCAGCTTTGCTTGCTGATAAAGAAGAAGTGCATCGGCAATTTCACGCCTGGGGTCGTTTTCGGTGCCTTCCTCGTGCGGTAAAAGCATTTTGCTCTTGATAAGCATAAGCTCGCTTGCCATAACTATAAATTCCGAAGCTACCTCAAGATCCATTTTTTGAGCTTCATTTATATATTCCATATATTGGTCGAATATCATAGCGATAGGAATATCGGTGATACTAACCTTATTTCGGCTTATAAGCGTAAGCAGCAGGTCGAGAGGACCTTCGAATTGGTCTAGTCTGTAAGTCAGTTGTTCAATCATTTAATCACCTGAAGAATAAGTTAAAGAAATTGAAAATAAGTCCTGATATTGCGTTTATTGCAGCGCTTATCATATCCGAAAGCGACAGGATAGATATCACGCCGGAAAGTAGCGGTGAGCCCGCTATAAGCGGCGATTTCATGAGCACGTCGCAAATCACGTCGCCGATAAGCAACCATCCGAGAAATACGTAATAAATGATTCTCTCATATTTCATTATTTTGAAATAAACCTTGTCAGGCAATATTACGTTTAAAATTCTTGAACCGTCAAGAGGCGGTATGGGAATAAGATTAAATATCATAAAGCCTAAGTTTATAATATGGAATACGAATAGAAAATCAAGAATATTTTGTACGATAGAAAGACCGAATTCCGAAGAAAATCGGTAATTTGAAAAGGCGAATAACAAAACGGTATGAAATAAGGCGCTAAATATCGCAAGTATAAAATTAGACAAAGGACCGCCCATAGCAACGAGAGCAAAATCTCTCTTAGGCTTTTTGAAGTATCGGGGGTTAATCGGTACGGGACGTGCCCAGCCGAACTTAAAGAAAACCATACATAAAGCGCCTATCGGGTCTATGTGCTTCATTGGATTAAGGGTAAGTCTGCCAAGGCTTCTTGCTGTAGGGTCGCCTAGTTTATAGGCTATATATCCGTGTGAAAACTCGTGGACAGTAAGAGCGATAAGAGCGCTTAATATTAAGAAAAGGTAGTAAACTACAGTTTCCATATAACTTCTTCCTTATTGTAAAACTTCTATGATTTTACTAAGAAGCAGGTCTCTAGAGTCTTTAGTGACGGACGAGAATGGAATAATCTCAATACCCGTTCCTTTAAAATAATTATTCTGAATATCCTCTAGTGCGTTTTTTACACCCGTCTTTGAAAGCTTGTCCGATTTCGTGGCAACGACTAAAAAGGGGACTGCTGAATCTATAAGCCAGTTTATCATCATTATATCGTCGTCGGTAGGGCCTGTTCTTATATCGATAAGCTGTATTACAAGCTTAATCATATCAGCTGCGGGATTCTTTAAAAAGTAATCCTCTGTAAGAACGCTGAAAACCCGCTTTGATTCAAGGGAGCGTTTTGCATATCCGTACCCGGGCAGGTCTACAAGATACATTTTACCGTCTACGTTATAATAATTAATTGTTACCGTCTTTCCGGGCGAGGAAGAAACTCTGGCAAGTGATTTTCTTTGCAAAAGCGTATTTATAAGCGAGCTTTTTCCTACGTTTGAACGGCCTGACAAGGCAATTTGTGGTTTTCTTTCCTTTGGAAATTGCTTGCTGCTGCCGACCGTGAGCGATAGATTAACGTTGTTAAAATTTATTTTCATAAAAATCCTTTATTTTCGGCAAAGAACTAAGGATAACACCTCGGAGGCATTTTCACAAGGAATAAACTCAAGGTTCTCTTTAGCCTCCGAATCAATATCGTCAAGATCCTTTAGGTTATCCTTGGGAATAATAACGGTCTTAATGCCGCTACGGTATGCGGCAAGAGTTTTTTCCTTAAGACCGCCAATTGGAAGAATTCTTCCTCTGAGCGAAATTTCGCCGGTCATTGCGACGTCACGCTTTACAGGAGTTGACGAAAGTGCGCTTACTATTGCCGTAACCATCGTAATTCCTGCGCTGGGACCGTCCTTGGGAATTGCGCCCTCGGGGAAGTGAATATGAATATCCTTGTCCTTATAGAAGTTTTCTGAAATTCCGTATTTTGAGGCAATAGTTCTTACGTACGAGTGAGCAATTCTTGCTGATTCCTTCATAACGTCGCCAAGAGAGCCCGTAAGCTCGATTTTTCCTGTGCCCTCCATTACAGCAACCTCTACCTTGAGCAGGTCGCCTCCGGTCTGAGTATAGGCAAGTCCGTTTACTACTCCTACTATGTTTTTCTCCTCAAGCTTTTCTTGTGTAACCTTTGTCTTTCCAAGAATGGTTTTTAGATTTTTTGAGTTGATTTTCGCCGTAGCCACCTTGCCTTCGACTATAAGCTTTGCAGATTTTCTGATAACCGATGCGATTTCTCTTTCAAGATTTCTTACACCGGATTCACGTGTGTACTCCTTAATAAGCATCATTAAAGCGCTATCGGTAATGCTGAAGCTCTTTTTTGTCATACCGTGCTTTTCCATTTGCTTCGGAACGAGATGGTTTTTGGCAATTGCAAGCTTTTCCGAATCGGTGTAGCTCGAAAGCTCGATAATCTCCATTCTGTCAAGAAGCGGAGCAGGGATTCGGTCGTAGCCGTTGGCAGTGGCAATGAAAATGCAGTCCGATAAATCAATAGAGAACTCTATAAAATTATCTCTGAAAAATTTGTTTTGCTCAGGGTCGAGCACCTCAAGGAGCGCTGAGGTCGGGTCGCCTCTGAAATCGCCTGCGAGCTTATCGATTTCATCAAGAACGATAACGGGATTGTGTGAACCCGAATTTGATATAGCTGTGATTATTCTTCCGGGCATTGCGCCAACGTAGGTCTTTCTATGTCCTCTGATTTCAGCCTCGTCGTGTACTCCGCCCAAGGATACTCTTGCATAATTTCTGCCAAGTGCCTTGGCAATTGAAGCTGCAATCGAGGTTTTACCCACTCCGGGAGGACCTACCAAACAAAGCGTTTGATTTTTCAGACTTTCAGAAAAACGCTTTACCGCAACAAATTCAAGGATTCTTTCCTTTACCTTGTCCATTCCGTCGTGGTCGAGGTCGAGCTGATTTTTTACCTTGGATATGTCGGTCTCGTCGACTGTCTTGACACCGAAAGGGAATTCTAAGCAGGTATCAAGATACGAGCGTAAAACCGAAGCCTCTGCTGCGCCAAACGGCGTTTTAGCAAGCTTGCTAAGCTCTTTTAAAAGCTTGTTCTTGATTTCTTCGCTTAAATTCTTTTCCTCTATTTTTTGCTCGTATTCAAGTATTTCCTCGTCTTCGTCCTCGCCAAGCTCAGCCTGGATAGCCTTGACCTGCTCCCTCAGGAAATAATCCTTTTGGTTTCTGTCAATTTTTTCACGTACCTGAACCTGAATGTCGTGCTCGCATTCAAGAAGCATTCTTTCTTCGCTCAGCGAAATAAGAAGCTTTTCAAGTCTTGCTTTAGGAGTGTAGAGCTCAAGTATGCTTTGCTTGTTACCAAAATCAATGAGAGCAGAGGAGGCAACGAAATCTGCGAAATATCCGGCGTCTGTAATAGCCTCTGCACTCGAACTCATTTCGTCTGTATAGGTTGGATGTATAGCGGCAAGTCCCGAAAGGGAATTTTTAATTTCAGCAATGAGAGCTTCGATTTTTTGAATATTTGCAGTATATTTGCCCTCCGGCGAAATCTCAGCGGTTGCAGTCATAAAGCTGCCGCTGTCGTCAACCGAAATTATTTTAGCACGGGAGATTCCCTCGAACACTACCGATAAATTGTTCTGAGGGTTTTTGATTACGTGCTTGATTTTCGCAAGCACGCCAACCTCAAACAGGTCGTCTGCTTTTGGTGCGTCAATTGCAAAATCCTTTTGGGTTACGAGCAGAATCTCCATTTCGTGCATGGTAGCCGCAGTTGTAAAAGCCGCAAGCGAGAGTGGTCTTACAATTTCTATATTCATTTGAACGTTGGGAAACGCTACTAATCCACGAAGGGGAAGAACAGGGAGCGTCACCGTGGTTTCTTTATTTAAAATTACGGACATATTATGTATTTCCTTTGCGCAAAACAATAGTTCTAATTATTATAACACAAAAATTGTTAAAAATCTATACTTTTTATGAGAATAAATATATTTTCTTTTGGAAAATGAAAAAGGGGACTTTCGCACCTGAGGCAAAAATCCCATAAAAATAAAGCGTTGATTCCTCGGCATAAATGCGCCATACGATTGACGCTTCTTCGGAACCGCATCATTACTGTATCAATTATACACGTAGACGTAGGTTTTGTAAAGATGGAATTTTTCACAATTTTTACCGTCAAATTTCGTAAAATAAGTAGAATTTGAGAAAAAATAAAGTTTTTTGTAAAAAATATCAAAAACGGTATTGACAAAAGCATTTTGCAGTGATATAATAACGCTCGGAGTTAGTGTAACTCAAAAACAAGCAGAATTTCCGTTCTCACCATACCGCATGGGGCGCGTATGGTAAATATGTTTTCTTTAAAATGTATTTGCGTACGGAATTTTCTGTATGCATTTTTTGTTTTTTGGAGGTATAAGACTATTAGCATCAAAGACGATAAGGGATTTCTTCTTAATGAAGAAATAAAGTGCCCCGAAGTTAGAGTTCTTGGAGCTTCGAACGAGCAGGTTGGAATAATGAAAATTGATGATGCAAGAGCGTACGCTGAAAATAACGGTGTTGATCTCGTGCTTATCGTTCCCAACGCTACTCCTCCCGTATGCAGAGCAATTGACTACGGAAAGTTTTGCTTTGAGCGTGACAAGAGAGAAAAGGAAGCCAAGAAAAAGCAGGTTGTCGTTAAGGTTAAGGAGGTACAGCTTTCCTGCCGTATCGAGCAGCACGATTTTGATACCAGAGTAAATCAGGCTAAGAGATTTCTTGGCGAGGGTAACAAGGTCAAGGCGGTAGTTCGTTTTAAGGGTAGAGAAATGTCTCACATGGAGCTTGGCCGTGACGTAATTGCTAAATTTCAGGAAGCGCTTTCCGAGGTTGGCTCAGCTGAAAAGAAGCCATCTCTCGACGGACGCTTTATGTCTATCGTAATATCGCCTGTAAAAAGCGAAAAGAAGTAATTTAGGTAATGTTTTGGGTTAATCCCAATTGAAAAGGAGAAAGAAAAATGGCTAAAATCAAGACACACAAGGCATCTGCAAAGAGATTTTCTCTTACCGGAAGCGGAAAAATCAAGATGTCTCACAACAATCACCGTCACAACCTTGGTCTCAAGACCGCTAAGCGTAAGAGAGGTCTTCGCAAGAGCGCTATTCTTAGCGAGAGCTTTGCACCTACTTACAGAACCCTTATTAATAAATAAGGCACAACGAGAAAATATTGGAGGATAATATAAAATGGCAAGAGTTAAAGGCGCTATGATGACGCGCAAGAGAAGAAAGAGCGTACTTAAAGCAGCAAAGGGTTACTGGGGTTCTAAGTCCAAGCATTTCAAGATGGCAAAGCAGGCCGTACTCAAGAGCGGTAACTATGCATTTACCGGTCGTAAGCTTAAGAAGAGAGATTTCCGTTCTCTTTGGATTACCAGAATTTCTGCACAGGCTAAGGTTTGCGGTATGAATTACTCTACTCTTATGCACGGTCTTAAGGTTTGCGGCATTGACCTCAACCGTAAGATGCTTGCAGAGATTGCAGTTTCTGATAAGGAAGCTTTTGCAGCAATTTGCGAAAAGGCTAAGGCTGCGCTTTAATTGAAATATCAAATCCCGCTTAGGTCGTTTGACCGAGCGGGAGTTTTTTAAATTTTAAGCAATAGGAGTACCGGCTTTGATTACCGAATTTATAACGAGCAAAAATAATCCTA
Organism: Eubacteriales bacterium; assembly: GCA_045659905.1. Classification (GTDB taxonomy): domain Bacteria; phylum Bacillota; class Clostridia; order Oscillospirales; family CAG-272; genus UBA1740. The sequence goes on from JAZRCT010000047.1 coordinate 33,111, forward strand.
CCGTCAAATGGGCGGCAACGCTTAAGGATAAAAAGGGTAGAGATGCAAGTAGAGCGTTTATCGCAGAGGGTGAAAAGCTTTCTTTTGAAGCGCTGAATTTCGGGCTTGCGGCTACGCATATCTTCGTTTCCGAGGAGAAGAAAGACTATATTATTCCTAAGCTTTCACAGTTTTCGGAAAACAAGCTTTATGCCGACACTAAGATATTGATTCTTTCAGAGCAGGCATTTTCTAAGATTTCTACCGAAAATGCGCCTCAAGGAATAATTACTGTAATAAAATATCTTGACTTTTTCAATAAGTTAGATATAATATATAAGGAAGAGTTTTTGAAAAATGAGGAAGAAACCATAGTTTTTCTTGACTCTGTACGTGACCCCTCCAATCTAGGCGCTATTATCAGAAGCGCTCTGGCTTTCGGAGTAAAGCATATAATTCTTTCTTCTGATTGCACCGATGCATACAATCCTAAATGCATCAGAGCCTCAATGGGTGGCGTTTTTAAAACAAAGCTTTCATACGTCAAGGATGCAAAGGGTACTATTTGCGAGATGCGTAAGGCTTCACGCAGAGTTCTTTCTGCCGAGCTTAACTCAAATGCGATGCCGCTTGAGGCGGCACGGCTTTGCCGGAAAGACGTTATCGTTATAGGCAACGAGGGACACGGAGTAAGCTGCGAGGTTAGTGCCTCATGTGATAACTCAATATACATTCCTATTTCAACAGCAACCGAATCGCTGAATGCATCGGTTGCAGCGGCTATTTTTATGTGGGAGCAGAGTAAGAACTGACATTATGAACACTAAGATTTATTGGATATGGCTGTCGCTTGCGGTAGGTGTTGGAAATAATAGCTTTTCTAAGCTTTACGAGAAGTATGGCAGCGCCGAGGATATTTATTCGCTTGACGAGAAAGATTATAGACGGGTATTGGGTTCAAGATGCTCGGATATAACTGCGCTTAAGAATAAGGATTTGAAGCGTGCTTCGGAGATATATAAGTTTTGCACCGACAAGGGTGTGGGAATTTTGCTCTATTCTGATGCTGAATTCCCAAATCGGCTTAGAGAAATTAAAAATCCTCCGGTACTTCTTTATTACCGTGGCGTGTTGCCTGATTTCAATAGCGAATGCTTTATTTCGGTAGTAGGCACAAGATGGCTATCCGACTACGGTAGACGCCATGCGTATTCTATATCCTTTGATTTAGCCCGAGCCGGAGCTTATATCGTTTCGGGAATGGCAAAAGGTATTGACGGAGTTTCGATGGCAGGCGCTATCAAAGCCGGAGGAGTTACCGTTGCGGTTCTGGGTAGCGGAATTGACGTATGTTATCCGATAGAGCATAAAAGGTTAGCTCAGGAAATAGTAAAGCGTGGCTGCGTTCTTACCGAATATGCTCCGGGCACAAAGCCGTTTTCTTGGAATTTTCCGAAGCGCAACCGTCTTATCAGCGGTCTTTCTTGTGCTACCGTGGTAATTGAGGGCGTGGTTGGCAGCGGCGCTCTTATTTCCGCCGAACACGCAAAAAAGCAGGGCAGAAGCGTGTACGCACTTCCGGGTAATATCGACAACAAAACGAGCGAGGTATCAAATCTTCTTATTAAGAACGGAGCTAAGCTTATAAGAAAAGCGGAGGATTTGATTGACGATTACGAATTCGTTTGCCTAGGTAAGCTTAACAGATTCGTTTTGACGGAAAAAGCGGATTTGAAAATGTTTGAAACCTTAAGGGAGCTTCGGATATCTTGCGTTACGCCATCTGACGACATTTTCAGAACGTATCCCAAAAAGAAAAAATCAGGTGATACCTCCGCTGTTAAGAAAACCGAGATTGCGCCGACGAAAACTGCCGTAACCGTTCCGGACGAAGGAGCGCCTAAAGCGGAAAAGACGGTTGATTTTAGCTCGTTTGATAAAAAGTCTCTTGAAATATATAAGAGAATACCGCCCGAGGGCGATTGCTCTATTGAAAGTCTGGTTTGTGAAAAATATCCGTTTAAAGAGATTTTAAGAATATTAATGAAGCTCGAAATGGGACGCTTTATAGTGATGCTTCCGCAAGAAAGAGTAAAGCGTAATATGTAGCTTTAGTTACTTTTTTCGAGTTTTACGAAAGGTAAAATATAGTTTATTTAGTATGTCTAATTTAGTAATAGTTGAATCACCCGCAAAAGCAAATACAATTAAAAGCTATCTTGGCTCAAATTATAAGGTCGTAGCATCCAAGGGACACATTCGAGATTTGCCCAAAAGCTCTCTTGGAATTGACGTGGAAAATGATTTTGAGCCGCATTATATAAATATAAGAGGCAAGGGCGACGTTATAAAGGAGCTTAAGCGTGATGCCAAAAATGCTACGAAGATTTTTCTGGCAACCGACCCTGACCGTGAGGGCGAGGCAATTTCGTGGCACATTGCGAAGGAGCTTGGGATTCCTGCGGATAAGGCTTGCAGAGTTACTTTTAATGAAATAACGAAAAGTGCCGTTAAGGAAGCCATTAAAACTCCGAGAAAAATTAACGTAGACCTTGTAAATTCTCAGCAAGCAAGAAGAATTCTTGACAGGCTTGTGGGATTTAATTTAAGCCAGGTTCTTTGGAAAAGCATAGGAAGCGGTCTTTCGGGCGGAAGAGTTCAATCGGTTGCTGCGAGAATTATTGCGGAGCGTGAGCGTGAAATTGAAGCCTTTAAGCCATCGGAATATTGGACTGTTGAAGCATCGTTTGAAGCTCCCGGAGGCGATACGTTCTGCGCTCGTTTTTACGGTAATAAAAAGGGAAGAATTAAGCTTGAGTCCAGGGAAGATGCCGAGCAAGTGAAAAAAACGCTTGACGGTGGAACGTTCAAGGTAGCAACTGTGAAGCACGCAGAAAAGCAAAGGGCTCCGTACCCCCCGTTTACAACCTCTACGCTTCAGCAGGAGGCGTCAAAGCATCTTGGGTTCCAATCGACTAGGACTATGAAGGTCGCCCAGGAGCTTTACGACGGTATAAATCTTGGAGCGTCACTCGGCGGTATTCAGGGTATAATCACCTATATGCGTACCGATTCTACACGAATATCACCAATTGCAACAGAGGCCTGTGTTAATTATATTAAAAGCAATTTTTCGCCTGAGCTTATTCCCGACGAACCAAGAGTATATAAGAATAAAAGCAATGCACAGGATGCGCACGAAGCGATAAGACCCTCTAACGTGGAATTAACTCCTCGCCTTTTGAAAAAGGTTCTGACCAACGAGCAGTACCGTTTATATAAGCTTATTTGGGAGCGCTTCGTTGCAAGCCAGATGGCTTCTTGCGTTCTTGATACGGTGTCGATAGATATTGAAAATTCGGGATTGATTTTCAAATGCTCGGGGCAGGTTGTGAAATCTTTGGGATTTTTGACTATTTACACTAGCGGCGACGAATCTGAAGACGGTGATACCTTAGCTAAGCTCCCGCTTGTTAAAAAGGGCGAGCAGCTTCGTGCTATCGACGTTGAAAATCACCAGCATTTTACCGAGCCACCGGTCAGATATACAGAGGCGTCATTAATCAAATTTTTGGAAGAAAACGGCATAGGAAGACCGTCTACCTACGCACCGATAATTTCGATTATAGTGTCGCGTGATTACGTAAAGCGTGACGGTAAGACGCTTGTTGGTACTAAGCTTGGCAAAATTACAACCGAATTTATGGAAGAAAATTTCCCGGAGGTCGTAGATTATGAATTCACGGCTTCTATGGAAAATTCTCTCGACTCAATAGAAAACGGCGAAAAAAGTATTAAAGAAGTAATAAGCGGATTTTGGACTAAATTCGCCGCAGAGCTTGAGATTGCAAAGGAGTCGAGCGTCAAAAAGACCGAAAATTTACCTCTCAATGAGAGTGAGTACTGCTGTCCCAAATGCCAAAAGGCTATGGTGTATAAAACCGGAAGATTCGGTAAATTTCTTGCCTGCGTGGACTATCCTGCGTGCAAGAGCACGATAGCCGTTGATAAGGACGGAAAGCCGGTTGAGTCAAACGAAAGAAAAGCAGTGTTGGCCGGATTCAAGTGCGAAGCTTGCGGCGCAGAGATGGTAGAAAGGCGTGGCAGATTCGGCGTATTTTACGCCTGCTCTGAATATCCGAAATGTAAATTTACAAGGCAAAAAACCATAAACATATCGGTTGATTGTCCGGAATGCGGTAAGCCGCTTGTTGGACGGTATACTAAAGAGAACTCAATTGTTTACAGCTGTACGGGATATCCTGAATGTAATTTCAGCTCCTGGGATCGTCCTTTAGAGGAAAAATGCCCGGATTGTGGCAAAATTCTTTATTACAGAAAGAGCAAGGGGACAGTTATTTGCAAGGAGCACGGATGCGGATACAGCCGAAGAGAGGATATCAATGACGACTGATATTAAAGGTGTAAGCAGAGTAAAGGTTATAGGCGCAGGCCTTGCCGGATGCGAATGCGCTTATCAGATTTCAAGACTTGGCGTTGACGTTGACCTTTATGAAATGAAGCCAAATAAAAAAAGCCCGGCACATACTTCGGATTATTTATGCGAGCTGGTTTGTTCTAATTCCTTGCGCTCTAATCAGCTGAATAACGCTGTCGGACTTCTCAAAGAAGAGCTTATGAGACTCGGTTCATTGATTATGGAAGCCGCTTACAGCACGCAAGTGCCGGCAGGCTCTGCTCTTGCGGTTAACCGACACGAATTCAGCAAATACGTAACCGAACGAATTAAATCAAACGAGAGAATTACGCTTCACGAGGAAGAGGTTACCGAAATTAATCCTGACGAAATTACCGTTATAGCAACAGGACCTCTTACCTCTGATGCATTAGCTGATAGGATAAGAAGCCTTGACGGCGTATCTCAGCTTCACTTTTTTGATGCTGCAGCGCCTATCATTGATTTTTCCTCGGTCGATTTAAGCAAAGCGTTTTTTGCTTCGAGATACGGAAAGGGTAACCCCGAGGATTATTTGAACTTGCCATTTACCAAGGAGGAGTACGAGGCGTTTTACGAAGCTTTGGTGAATGCAGAGGTGGCGACGCTTCATTCCTTTGACAAGGAGGAGCAGGAAAAAATAGTTGTATTCGAGGGCTGTATGCCGGTTGAGGTCATGGCATCAAGAGGTGTGGACACACTTCGCTTCGGGCCAATGAAGCCGGTAGGATTACCCGTTCCGACGACGGGTGAGGATGCCTATGCTACGGTGCAGCTAAGACGAGAAAATAAGGAAGGCACGATGTATAATATGGTTGGCTTCCAGACGCATCTTACGTTCCCTGAGCAAAGGCGTGTTTTCAGAATGATTCCCGGACTTGAAAATGCTGAATTTTTCAGGTACGGAGTAATGCATAGAAATACATATCTGAATTCAGTAGGATTTCTTAACGAAGATTATTCTGCGGTTAAATACCCTAAGGTTTTCTTCGCAGGGCAGATTACAGGCGTTGAAGGCTACGTGGAGTCTGCTTCTTCAGGCTTTGTTGCGGGAATAAACGCTGCAAGATTGGCACTTGGCAAATCGCCGCTTATTTTCCCGACGACTACCGAAATCGGAGCTTTGGCGCATTACGTAAGCCACGGCGGCATTTCTCGTGATTTTCAGCCAATGAACGCTAATTTTGGAATAATATCCCCACTTGAAAATAAGGTAAAGGGAGGAAAGGTTAAGCGAAATGAGGCTTACGCCGAAAGAGCGCTTTCGGTTATAGATAAAATTTCGCTTGAAGAATAGTATGAAGATTATCGTAGACGTAATGAGCGGTGATAACGCTCCACTCGAAATAATCAAGGGTGCAATAGCTGCCCAAGAGGAATACAAGGAGCACGAAATTATAATAGTAGGTGACGAAAACGTAATTTCCGATGTTGTAGTTCAGAATGAGCTTAACCTCGGTGATATAACGATTAAGCACGCCTCTGAGGTTATTACAATGGAAGACAAGCCTATGGCTGTAGTAAGAGAAAAGCGTGATTCCTCTATGAATGTTGGCTTGAAAATGCTTGCAGCAGGAGAAGGCGATGCGTTTGTAAGTGCGGGCAATACGGGAGCTTTGGTTACCGGCGCAACTCTTATCGTAAAGAGAATCCCCGGCATCAACAGAGCGGCTATTGCTTCAATTCTACCGCTTTCTTGCCCTGTTCTTCTTATGGATTCAGGCGCAAATCTTACCGTTACCTCGGATAATATAGTTCAATTTGCGTTTATGGGCGCAAAGTATATGGAAAAAATTTACGACGTTGACCGTCCAAAGGTAGGACAGCTCAATAACGGAACTGAGTATAATAAAGGTAACAGTCTTCAGGTAGAATCCTACCAGCTTCTTTCCGAAAGCGGTCTTAATTTCGTAGGAAACGTTGAATCAAAGGACGTGCCGTTTGGCGTTTGCGATGTCCTTGTCACAGACGGCTTCTCGGGAAATATATTCCTTAAGAGTATTGAGGGTATGGGTAAGTTCCTTCTTGGACTGCTTAAGGACGTTCTTTATACTAATATCGTCACTAAGGCGTCAGCGCTTACAATGAAGACTAAAATCAAGGAAATTAAGCATAGATTTGATTCTTCCGAGCATGGCGGCGCACCAATTCTCGGTATTTCTAAGCCTGTTATTAAGGCACACGGCTCGTCAGACGCAAAAGCTATTAAAAATGCAGTAAGGCAGGCAATATTCTTCGTGAATACCGGTATCAACGCCGATATAGCGAGCTTTGCCGAGGATTACGACGAGAAAAAGCTGCTTGCCGACGCAGATAAAATTTACGGCTCGGTATAGTTAAAAATGAGGAGGGTATATGGCAATAGGTAAAAGCTTAAACGACCTTTTGGCACGTTTAAATTATAATTTTACAAATGAAGAGCTGCTTCAGAATGCGCTGACACACTCCTCTTATTCAAATGAATTTAAGTCAAAGGGGCTTAATATTCCCTCTAACGAAAGGCTCGAATTTTTAGGAGATTCGGTACTTGAAATAGTGATATCCGATTACCTTTTTCGAAACTTTACTCAGCTTGCTGAGGGGAAACTCACTAAAATGAGACAGAATCTGGTATGCGAAAGAACGCTTGCAAGGGTTGCTTCGGGAATTTCTCTTGGAGAATATCTGCATCTTGGAAAGGGAGAAGAAAACGATTGCCGTTTTCGTCCTAAGGTTCTTGCCGATGCGCTCGAAGCGGTTTTCGGAGCTATGTATATTGATTGTCAGAGCAGGTCGTCGGTTGAATACTATGACGTAATAATAGGTCTTTTCTTGCAGGAAATAACCGATGCTGCCGATATGTCGAGGGCGGATTTCAAGACCAATCTTCAGCAATTTATCGAAAAAGACGGCTCTGCTGTGCTGGAATACGAAATTGTTGACGAGAGCGGACCTGAGCACGATAAAGTGTTTACGGCGGTGTGTAAGGTTAATAATAACGACGTAGGACGTGGCGTTGCTAGAAGCAAAAAGGAAGCGCAGATGCTTGCCGCAAAGGAAGCTCTTAAGCTTTTTGGATTATTATAATGAAGGCTATAAGACACGTAAATATTCCTATTTTTATTCCGCATCTTGGATGCAGGAATCAATGCGTTTTTTGCAATCAACGTGCGATATCAGGGGTTAATAGCTTTGATTTATCAAAGGTAAAGTCGCAAATCGAGCTTCAGCTTTCCACGAGAAGCCCTGAGGACGTCTACGAGATAGCTTTTTTCGGAGGCTCTTTTACGGGAATTGACAGAGAGCTTATGATATCCCTTTTGACTTTAGCGAAGGAATATATCAATAAAGGCGAGGTTGAGTTTTTACGCTGCTCGACACGCCCTGATTACATAGACGGGGAAATTCTTGATGTTTTAGCAGCTTACGGAGTCAGGACTGTAGAGCTTGGACTTCAAAGCACGAGCGATAAAGTACTGCTTGCCTCTAAAAGGGGACATAGCAGTGAGCAGGAATTCAAGGCGTCTTCATTGATTATCGAGCGTGGATTTGCTCTGGGAGGACAGATGATGATAGGTCTTCCTGAATCTACGCCCGATGATGAAATCAAAACGGCGCTTGATATTGTCAGAATGGGAGCGTGTGAAGCGAGAATATATACTACCTTGGTTTTTTCGGAAACCGAGCTTAATGGGATGCTGTCAAGCTCGTTGTATACTCCGTTGACGCTTGACGATGCGGTTAAAAGAAGCGCTGCGGCTCTTAAAATCTTTCTTGAAAACGGTGTAAAGGTATTAAGGGTAGGTCTTTGTGAAAGCGACGGCTTGAGAAATGACGGCACTCTAATCGGAGGACCGTATCATCCCGCAATCGGTGAGCTTGTATTTTCGCAATTTTATTATGACAAAATCGTTGAGGAAATTAAGAATAAAAATATAAAATCCGGATCGGATATTGTAATTTACTGCTCTGTTGGCGAAACCTCTAAAATCGTAGGACAGAAAAAGGCTAATAGATTAAGATTGAAATCGGAATACGGAATTAATATCGTAAAAATAATCGAACATTTCGTATCGGGTAATGATATAGCAATCGTTTCCCGAGAAAGGACATAAAGTTTAAATGTATTTAAAATCACTTGAGCTTCACGGCTTTAAATCATTCCCAAACAGGACGACGCTCACATTCGAGCGTGGAGCGACGGTTATCGTCGGCCCTAACGGAAGCGGAAAATCAAATATTTCTGATGCTATGCGTTGGGTTCTTGGAGAAATAAACAGCCGTAATATCAGAGGTAATACAAAGGAAGACGTTATTTTTGGCGGAACGGACGATAGACGTCCTATGGGCTTTGCCGAGGTTTCGGTTACATTTGATAATTCTGACCACGAAAACCGTCTTGATAACGATGCTGATGAGGTTGTAGTTACCAGAAGAATATATAGAGGCGGAGATAGCGAATATCTTATAAACCGTGAAAAGAAGCGTCTTAAGGACATCGTAGAGCTGTTTATGAATACGGGTGTCGGTAGAGAGGGCTATTCGATAATCGGACAGGGAAAGGTCGCTGAAATCGTTTCGAAGAAAAGCGACGAGCGAAGAAATATATTCGAGGAAGCTGCGGGCATTGCAAAATACAGAAAAAGAAAGGAAGAATCCGAAAGGAAGCTTACTCAGACTCAGGACAACCTTGATAGATTAAACGATATAAAGACGATGCTTGAGGACCGCTTAGGTCCGCTGTCGAGAGATGCGGAAAAGGCTAAGCAGGGTCTTGAGTTATACGAGCAGAAGAAGCGTGCCGACGTTTCTCTTTGGCTTTACGATACGAAGCAGATAAGGGATGATATTGAAAAGGCGGATAACGCTCTTAAGCTTTCAAGACACGAGCTTGAAATCGTTGAAACCACAATTAACGATTTGAATGCGGAAAATGACGTTTTATATCTTAAATCTCAGCAAAACAAGCTCGAAACGACCAAAATATATGAAAAAATCAGAGAAATCGATGAAAAAATGCATCAGCTTTCAAGAGCAGTTGAGCTTGCTGAAAGTCAGGTTTCTCATTCTGCTGAGCTTATTTTTGAATGCGAAAAAAGAATCCACGAAATAGAGCATAGCGAAGGAAACGTTAATAAGTCGAAGGATGAGTATATTGCTTCAAGAAACGCTCTTGTAGAAAAGGATAACGAGTTTTTAGACAAGCGCCTTGAGCTGCTAACGGAGGTTCAGTCTCTTACCGCAGAGGTAGAAAAAATCAAGAAGGAATTGACAGAAGCTCTTGATGAGCTTACCGTCGAGGAAAATCTTTCTACCGATCTCAAGGTCAGAATTGACGTTCTCAAGAATTCCAAGGTTCAGGACGGAACTAAGACTCAGGACCTTGAAGCTGAAATCGAAAAGTACGAGAGCGAGGGAGTTGAGCTTAAGGCCGAGGCTGATAGGTGCGAGGAAAATGCAGCCGAGCACAAGGCTAATATTGCGGCAAAGGAAGCTATAATAGAAGAAAAGAGTGCGCTTTACGATGGTCTTACCGAAGAAAAGGCACAGATAACCGAAGCGCTTAACTCATTAAAGCTTCAGCACGACGAATTGGTACAGAGAGCCGACGTTCTGCAAAGAATGAACGACCATTTTGAGGGATACGGCGAAAGCATCAAATTCGTAATGCGTGAATACAACGAGGGCAGACTCAGATGCGACGGAAAGATATACGGCCCTTTATCGACCTTAATAAGCGTCGAAAAGGAATATATTACCGCTATTGATACTGCACTTGGCGGAAGCCTTCAAAATATAGTGGTAGAGGACGAAGCTACCGCAAAGGCTGCGATTTACGCATTAAAAAATGCCTCTGCGGGCAGAGCTACCTTCTATCCTATTTCGGCTATAAGGGCTGCCAGCGAGACGGAAGAAATCAAGCGTTCAAAGTCGTTTGACGGATTTGTTGGACGGGCGGATACACTCGTTTCGACCAAAGATAAATACCGCTCGGTAATAGAGTTTTTATTGCTTAGAACCGTAGTCTTTGACAATATTGACAATGCATCGGTTGCCGCAAAGAAGCTAAGTTACAAGGTAAAAATCGTCACGCTTGACGGTCAGGTCATAAATACGGGCGGTTCATTTACGGGTGGTAGCGCAAAGCGTGATAGCGGTCTGCTCACAAGAGCCACCGAAATCGCAAATCTTCGTGAGAAAGCCGGGAAACTTGATAAGAGGATCGAGGAATCAGAGAGTGCTATCCTTGAAATAACTGCTGAGGCGAAGGAAGCTTATGATATCCTTAAGACCACCGAGGCAGAAAGAGATATTCTTCTTGCTCTGGCGAGAACTCAGTTTGCTGCCCTTGACAACGCCAATGCAAGATATTCCGCAAACAGGAATATAATTGAGAAGCTGCGCTATGATTACAATAATCTTATCGGTCAGCAGTCCTTAGCAGAGCAGGAAATCAAGAATCTTGAGATAGATTACAATTCGGCAAGCGAGAGAATCGAAGCGCTTAAAAGCTTCAGAATGAAGCGCAGCGAGGTCATGGGAGAGCTTGACGACAAGGCTGACAGCTTATCTCTTAAGGCTAACGATTTGTATACAAAATCAGTAGAAGCTAAAAAGGAAATCGAGGGTGTTGACAGAATGATTGCCAACATTGACGAGCGACTTTCCGAGCTTTTCTTGGATAAGCAGGCTCAGCTTGCGAGAATTGATGAAATCAACGCCAAAAAAGAAGGCTTAGACGAAACCAAAGCGCAAAACAAGGTAGAATGCGACGCCCTTACGAATGAGCTTGAGGCCCTTAAGCTTGCAAGGCGTGACGCAGAGCTTGGCGGTGAGGAATTTGACAGGCTCTCGCTTGAGCTGCGCAGAAAGCTAAATGAAAAGAACGCCAGCCAGAGAGTTTGCTACGAGGCTGCTATGCGTGATGAGAATAAGCTCAATTTGCTTCGTGAAAGGCAGGAAAAGCTTGGAGCTCAGCTCTTTGACGATTACGGTCTTTCTTATGAGGACGCAGTCGCACTCGAATACCCGCAGGTCACCGCTGAAAACCGTGATGAGGTTGCCGCAATTCAGACCTCTGCAAGACATGCGCTTAAGAAAATAGGTAATTTCAACCCCGATTCGGTTGAGGAGTATAGCAAGGTAAAGAGCGAATACGATACGTTGACCGAGCAGTTTAACGATCTTATAAAGTCGAGAGACGACCTTGTAAATATTATATCAAGGCTCGAAGACGAAATGCGTACCAGCTTTACAACCTCGTTTGAGGCAATCAACAAGAATTTCGGAGTTACGTTCAAGGAGCTATTCGGAGGCGGTAATGCAGAGCTTATTCTTACCGAGCCGGAGGACGTACTTACCTCGGGTATAGAGATTAAAGCAGCGCCCCCCGGTAAAATAATCAAGAGCCTTTCGCTTTTGTCGGGCGGTGAGCAGTCATTTGTTGCGATAGCGCTGTTGTTTGCAATCCTTAAGGTTAACCCTACTCCGTTCTGTATTCTTGACGAGATAGAGGCGGCTCTTGACGAGGTTAACGTATTCAGATTTGGTGAGTACGTAAAGAGGCTTGCGGACGATACGCAGTTCATACTTATCACTCACAGAAGGGGTACTATGGAGGTAGGAAACCGTCTTTACGGCGTAACGATGCCTCAGCGTGGTATTTCTCAGGCGATAGAGCTTGACGTAAGTGAAATAGAAGCAAGACAAAAGGAGTTATTAGATGGGGTTCTTTGACAAATTAAAGGCGGGCCTTTTCAAAACTAAGGATGCTCTTGTCGGTAAAATAGACGGACTTTTTAAAAAATTCAGAAAGGTCGACGAAGACCTTTTTGATGAGCTTGAGGAGCTGTTGATTTCTGCTGATATAGGCGTAAATACCGTAATGGATATCCTTGACGAATTAAGAGAATTCGTCATTGACAACAAAATAAAAGAGTCGGAAGACGTAAAAAATGCGCTTTTCAATATGCTTAGGAGCATGATAGGCGAGCACGAGCCGCTGAATCTTTCAACGAAACCCTCCGTAGTGCTCATAGTTGGCGTAAACGGGGTAGGTAAGACCACTTCCATCGGCAAGATTTCAAAGGAGCTGAAGTCAAGCGGTAAAAAGGTAGTAGTTGCAGCAGCCGACACGTTCAGAGCGGCAGCCGCAGAGCAGCTTACAGTATGGTGCGAGCGCTCTGGCGTTGATATAGTCAAGCAGGCTGCGGGCGCAGACCCTGCTGCAGTTGTGTTTGATGCTATCGGAGCTGTAAAATCAAGGGGCGCTGACGTTTTGCTTATTGATACGGCGGGCAGGCTTCACAATAAGAAAAATCTTATGGACGAGCTTGCGAAAATTAACCGTGTAATTTCCCGTGAGCTTCCGGATGCTGCACGTGAAACTCTGCTTGTTCTTGATGCTACGACCGGTCAGAATGCGGTTATGCAGGCAAGGGAATTCAAGGAGGCAGCTTCGCTTACCGGACTTATTCTCACGAAGCTTGACGGTACTGCAAAGGGCGGAATAATTCTCTCGATAAAAAAAGAACTCGGTATTCCCGTTAAATTTATAGGCGTTGGCGAACAAATAGACGATATGAAGCCATTTAACTCAGACGAATTCGCCAAGGCACTGTTTGAAGGAGAGTTATAATATGATTACAAGTAAGCAAAGAGCATATTTGCGTTCTCTTTCAATGGAGCTTGATACTATTTTCCAAATAGGAAAGGGCGGAATTTCCGAGGAGCTATGCAATCAAATTTCAAATGCTCTTGAAGCGAGAGAGCTTATAAAAGCAAGAGTGCTTGATAATAGCGGATATACCGCAAAGGAAGCTGCAAACGAAATAGCCGGAGTTGTCGGCTGTGAGGTAGTAAGCTGCGTTGGCTCTAAATTCGTTTTATATAGAGAATCTCAAAAGAAAAAGAGAATTGAATTGATATGAATTTTCTCTTGATTTCACCCGAAAACGAGCAAAAATTATGCGAACTTAGGAATACAGTCAAGGCAAGACTTGGCGAAAAACGATATTTGCATACTCTTTCCGTTGAAAGGACGGCGTGTGAGCTTGCATCGCACTTATTACCGGATATGGCTTACGATATATGCGTAGCAGCGCTTTTGCATGACGTGACGAAGGAAATGTCGATTGATGCGCATATTGCTATTCTTGACAGTGCGGGAATTGCTCTTACAGATGAGGATATGACGACGCCCGGGATTCTTCATTCCTTTAGTGCGGATATATATTGTCAAAGGAATTTCTCAGAATATGTAAATAATAATATACTTTCTGCTATAAAAAAACACACTGTGGGTGCGGATTCTATGTCTGTTTTCGACAAGATAGTTTTTATAAGTGATTTTATAGAGGAAACCAGGAAATACGAAGCTTGTATCAATTTAAGGAAGCTTTTGTTTTCTGAAATTTCCGTAGCAGAGAGCTATGACGACAAAAAACGCTCGGTAACTAAGGCGTGTCTTTTGGCAATTGAGGCTACCGAAAAATCCTTAAAAGCTAAGGACACTCCCGTTAATTCCAGAATGCTTTTGACAAAAGCTTCCTTAATTGAGGAGCTTAAGCGTTAATACTTTTTAAAATAAGGCGCAAACTAAGTAAAAAAGAGGTTTGCGCTATGAAAAAAGTAATAAGTATATTTTGTGCCTTGTCTGTTATATTAATGCTTTCGTCTTGCGGTAGTAAAACGATAGATACCGCAAATGGGGATGATGAAAAAATGCTGTTTTTGATAGCAGGTCTTGACGAGGCTGCTGAAAACACCGACGTTTTATTTACACTCGGTGTGGATATGGCAGAAAACAGGACTTATATAGCTCAGCTCCCGAGAGATACCTATATAAATTTTGGCAAGTCACAAAATAAAATCAATCAGATATATAGCTCAGAGCGTGCAATCGGTACTGCACCCGACCTTGCAATGCAAAATCTTATTTCTAAGTTAAGCTATGCGCTTGGATGCGAGTTTGACGGATATATCGCCGTCAACCTTGCTACCGTTAAAGATATAGTAGACGCTGTGGGCGGGATAGATGTTGAGCTTAAGAGCGATATGATCATAAGGATTGACGGAGATGAGCCGATAGAGCTAAAGGCGGGAAAGAATCATATAAACGGTGACGTAGCGCAGGGCTTTGTCAGATTTCGTGAGGGATATATATCTGCCGATCTTGGACGAATAGATGCGCAAAAGCTTTTTTTGAATTCGCTTTTTGCTAAAATATCCTCAGGAATGTCCTTACCGTCGTTATTTTCTTTAGCAAAAATCTTTGAAAAAAATTCCTATACTAACATTAAAATAAGCGAGTTTGTTCCTATAATTTTTAAGGCGTGCTTTTCGTCAAAAGAGCCTGTTACGCAATTCGTTACAATGCCTGGCGAGGCGGATACAACCGAAACCGGACTTTCGTACTATTTTATCAATAAAAAGTCAGGCGCAGAAATAGCTAAAAGGTATATGTTTGCTAAAAACGATTTTGACCCTGAAAAAATATTTGTGAATAATTCGCAAAAACGCTTTGTAAATATTTACAACGACGATAATTTATTGTATAATGAATATTCTAGTGAAAATGTTTACGATATTCAACTTGATAAAAGATAGCAACATTTGAGTATTGGCAAGGAGATAAAATGATTATTGAAAATACGAAAGAGCTTAGTGAAGCTGAATCTTCCGTGATAGCAAAAGAGGCAACGAAGCTTCTTATAGAGAAAAAAGCGATTGATATTAAGCTTTACGACGTCGCTGATAATAGCGGCATAACAGATTTTTATATAAATTGCACGGGTAGGTCTTCGACACACGTTTCTTCACTGGCTGACGAGATTGTTGATAACCTTGAAGGACGTGGAAAATCTGCCCTCAGAGTAGAAGGCAGACAGGGGAATTCCTGGCTTTTGGTAGATTTCGGCTCGGTAATAATTAATGTTTTTGACGCTGAATCCAGAAATTATTATAATTTTGACAGATTGCTTCCTGCGGAGAGCTTAGTTGACATAAGCGAGCTTGTAGAGGAAGTAGACAAAAAATTCTCATAATTGATTACTAAAGATTAAGGATATATAACAATGCTTTACGATTACAAACGAATTGAAGAAAAATGGCAAAAAATTTGGGACGAAAAGAAGCCCTTTGCTGCAAAGCAGGACTATTCCTTACCCAAATACTATTCGCTGGTTGAGTTTCCGTATCCGTCAGGTCAGGGTTTACACGTAGGACACCCACGCCCTTACACTGCGCTTGATATCGTATCAAGAAAGAAAAGGATGCAGGGCTACAACGTTCTTTTCCCAATGGGATGGGATGCATTCGGACTTCCTACCGAAAATTATGCTATAAAGAATAAGATTCACCCTAAAATCGTTACCGAAAAGAACGTAGCAAGATTCAAATCGCAGCTTAAGGCTCTCGGTCTTTCCTTTGACTGGGATAGAGAAATCAATACCACAGATCCCAAGTATTACAAGTGGACTCAGTGGATTTTCCTCCAGCTTTTCAAGCGTGGGCTTGCCTATAAGAAGGAAATGGCTGTTAATTTCTGTACATCCTGTAAGGTAGTGCTTGCTAACGAGGAGGTTGTAAACGGCGTTTGCGAGAGATGTTCTTCGGCTGTAATCAGAAAAGTAAAGAGTCAGTGGATGCTTAAAATCACCGAGTACGCAGAAAGACTTATCGAGGATCTTGACGGTCTTGACTACATAGAGAGAGTTAAGACTCAGCAGATAAACTGGATAGGAAAATCCTGCGGAGCAGAAATCGATTTTGATACAACCGCAAAGGATAAGCTTAAGGTATATACCACAAGATGTGATACGCTTTTTGGCGCTACTTATATGGTTATTGCGCCTGAGCATCCCGTGATTGAAAAATGGCGTGATAAGCTGAATAATATCTCTGAGATTGAAGAATATAAGCTTCTTTCTTCAAGAAAGAGCGATTTCGAGCGCACCGAGCTTGTAAAAGAAAAGACCGGCGTAAGACTTGACGGCGTAAACGCAATAAATCCTGCGACAGGCAAGGAAATTCCGATATTCATATCGGATTACGTTCTTGCAGGCTACGGAACTGGCGCAATTATGGCAGTTCCTGCGCACGACGAGAGAGATTTTGACTTTGCGAAGAAATTTTCGCTTCCTATCGTAGAGGTTGTAGTAGGCGGAAACGTCGATGAAGCAGCTTATACCGATACTGATACCGGAAAAATGGTCAATTCCGGTTTCCTTAACGGTCTTGAGGTAGAGGATGCTAAGGCAGCTATGATAAAGTTCCTTGAAGAAAAGGGAATTGGTCAGGCAAGAGTTAATTTCAAGCTTCGTGACTGGGTATTTTCACGACAGAGATACTGGGGTGAGCCTATACCGCTTGTAGAATGTGAAAAGTGCGGTTGGGTAGCCATACCCGAGGAGCAGCTTCCTCTTGAGCTTCCTGAGGTTGAAAGCTACGAGCCTACCGAAAACGGTGAATCACCGCTTTCGCTTATGACTGATTGGGTTAATTGCAGCTGCCCGAAATGCGGAGGCAAAGCCAAGAGAGAGACCGATACTATGCCTCAGTGGGCCGGCTCGTCTTGGTATTTCCTTCGCTATTGTGACCCCAACAACGACGAGATGCTTGCATCTCCCGAGGCACTTAAGTATTGGATGCCCGTTGATTGGTATAACGGCGGTATGGAGCACACTACGCTTCACCTGCTTTATTCAAGATTCTGGTCTAAGTTCCTTTTTGATATCGATATTTTAGACGTAAAAGAGCCGTATGCAAAGCGTACCAGCCACGGTATGATTCTTGGCGAAAACGGCGAAAAGATGTCTAAATCCCGCGGAAACGTAGTAAATCCCGATGATATAATTCGTGATTACGGTGCTGACACAATGCGCCTTTACGAAATGTTCATTGGAGATTTTGAGCAGAGTGCGCCTTGGAATACTCAGTCTATAAAAGGCTGTAAGAGATTCCTTGATCGTTTTATGAATCTTCTTGATATCGTTAATGGCGAGGGCGTTACGCCTGCGCTTGAAAAGCCGATGCATAAGCTTATCAAGAAGGTTACTCAGGATATTGACAATATGCGATTCAACACTGCAATTGCCGCTATGATGTCGATGCTTAATACGGTCTATGATGCGGGTACTATCACCAAAGATGAGCTTAAGTGCTTTGCTACGCTTCTGTCACCCTTTGCTCCTCACGTAGCAGAGGAGGTTAATGAAGCGCTTGGCTGCCGTGAGCTTATTTCAATAGCTAAATGGCCAAAGTACGATGAGAGCAAGACTGTCGATAACGAAATCGAAATGCCCGTTCAGATTAACGGTAAGGTTAGAGCTACCGTGGTTGTAGCTAAGGATGCCGACAAGGATACCATTCTCTCGGTTGCTAAGAGCGAAGAGAAAATCAAGGCGGCAATCGCTGATAAAGCCATCGTCAAGGAAATCGTTGTCCCTGGCAAAATTATCAATATAGTAGTAAAATAAACAGCTTCGGTTGCGTATTTCGGACGCAACCGACAAGCAAAAGAGTGAGGTCGATTTTTCTTCCTCACTCGTAAATTATAACGAATAAAAATCCCCCGTCAATGGGGGATTTTTATTTTATGTCTTTAACTTTTCGTAAGCGACCATAAGTATCTTTTCATATCGGCTAAGAAGATACTTTTTGTAAAACTTCTTTTGAAGCTCAGACAGCTCAGCAACAGAATAAATAAAGGTACAAATATCGTCCATATCAATCCTCGGTACGATGCGCAAGAGCGCATTATTACATTCCTTAACCTCGCACGAGGTTATAAAATCGTGGTAGTTGATCTTCTTTCCGTTCAACTTCACGGCAGAGGTCGGAAACTGATAAATACGGGCGTTCAGCTCGTCCTCGTTGGTCAGCACCGCCTTCATAATCTTTTCGTCTGCCTGCGGCAACAAACAGCTTCCGCAATCGTATATGGGAGCGATGCTCGTTTCCTGCGTGTTGACGTCCACGAGAAAGCCCCAATTTCCGTTGTGACGGTCAAAGTTGCCGAGCAGGGCATCCACGATGAACATATTACAAAAGTGTGCGGCGAGGACTTCGGGAGTTACGAAGGTTTGCTGTGCGATGGTGTCCGTAACGTCCTTAAGCTCTGTTCCCGTGCCGCCGTGTACGGAGTCGATTACAGTATTTTTAATAGCGCAGAAGTCATATAACTGCTTATCTCCCACGGTGAAATCGCGGCAGGCGCAGACGATCTTTTTCTTTCCTCCGACCCTAAAGCTGCCCATCATCGTCTTTTGCGCTTCAAGTCCGAGCATATTGAAGATCGTGCTACCGATATGTTCACTGTAACAACTGTTCGTATAGGAAAGCTCGGTAGGCTTCTCCTTGCCGGACGGAGGGAACTTTAACATATACTGCTCGCCTTCGTATTCTATGGCGATCTTCTTTCCGTTTGCGCCGCTTTATGCCTTGCTTATTATTCTTTTACAATTCGTAAAGTCTATCATCTGCATTACCTCCAAAGGTATTTTTTCCGCAGATAATCGGCGTGTTCGGGTGTGATAAGTCCGTGGCTGACCTCTGCCATATTGATACTGCCGTACAGCTCGCCCCATAAGCAATCTATCAAGGTCGAGCCTTCCTTCAGGCCCTTTTTGTAAGCGTCAAGGTCGTGTTGGAGATATTCGGGCAAGCCGTACTCATAGGAGCGCAGGCGTTCTGCTTCGGCAAATTCCTCTTTAATTAGAGTTTCCATCGAAACGTCAAGGACACGCGCGATTCTGTATAAGGTCTCGGCAGTGCATTTTCCGATATTCGTCTTTCCGCTGCATATATCGTTGAGAGTTGCATGAGGAACACCGCTTTGCTTTGCAAGTCTGTATTTCGTGATGCCTTTTTGTGCTAATATTACGTTGATGTTCATTTTCATCACCTCACTATATATTATGTCGGTATACCGAAACAATGTCAAGACTTTTCTTGCAATTTTTGTTTAGAATCTTTTCAAGATATATTGAAAAATTTACGAGTCAGTGATACAATATATTTTGTATAAATATTTATTTTTTGCATAAAGCGAGGATGCGAATATGAGACAATGCCCTAAATGTCAAGCAAACATCAGTAATACTGCAAAATTCTGCATGGAATGCGGTTGTAATATAAAGAAATACGAAGAAGAACACGCACAGCCTAAAGCGCGCTTTTGCCCCGAGTGCGGAACGGAGATTTCCAAAGGTGCTTTCTGCCCCGAATGTGGATATAGCATTGGCAATAATTTGAATAATGAGGTAACTTCTGCTACTGATGCTTTCGGTGACGATTGGCTTTCCGACCTTGAAAGCACCACGAGTGCGGATGTGAAAAACTTGAAAGACCAACAATCCAGAGTGCAAACGGAAAAGGCTTTTGCAATGTTCGAGTATAAAGAGCACGCTGACGGTACATACACGATCACGGGATTGAAAGACAAGTCCGCATTAACCGTGTTTGTTCCGCAAGGGGTTGTGAATATTGCAGATCACGCTTTTGAAGGCAGTCAAATGCTACAGGTCACACTCCCCGAGGGACTTATGATGATTGGACGGCGTGCTTTTGCGGGCTGTAAGTACATAGAGGCGATCAATCTCCCTGCAACACTGCGAGTGGTGGAGGAAGAAGCGTTTGCTGATTGTGATTCGCTGGAGATTGATTTGCGCACTATTTCCAATGTTGGTAAAGATGCTATAAAAAATACATTTACTGATAAAAAGCTTCGTGCAGAGGAGGCTCGCCAAGCAGAGGAAACACGCCGTGCCGAAGAGGCTCGCAGAGCTGAGAAAGAAAGAAGAGCTGCTGAAGCGCGCAAGGCAGAAGAAACTCGCAAAGCGGTGGAAGCCCTCAGAGCAGAGGAGGCACGCAAAGCGGCGGAGGCGCTCAGGGCAGAGGAAGAACGCAAGGCGGAGGAGATTCGCAAAGAAGAGAAAAGAAAACTTGCTAAGGAAGAGTTTGAAAATAAAAAGCGTTTAGAAGCTACTGTTCGTCGTGAAGGCGAGTTCGTGTATTTTGGGGCATATCCTCAAAGACTGTGGCGCGGTATGAGAGCAATCAAATCAACGCCGATCGATAACCAGGGTTACCATGTACTTGCGTGTATAAACAATGTTACAAGATATGATATTGCGGGAACGGCTCCGTATCTTGTCGAACCCATACAGTGGCGGATTCTTTCGGAGGATGACGAAACATTGTATCTTATGTCAACAAAAGCACTTGATGCTCAAGCTTTTTCAAAAACGAATAACAATTATGAAAAAAGCGACATCAGAGCTTGGTTGAATGATGTTTTTTTCAATAAGGCGTTTAATCCTGATGCACAAAGGAAAATATGCGAAATAAAATGCAACAACTGTGCGACTACTACCGATTCTGCTAACAACCCGTATTCGTGTGAGGATACAATTGATAAAGTAGCATTGATTACGTTTTCCGAGCTTCAAGAGTGCTATGGATTTGGTTCGCCTTATTTCGAATCACTTCAACGGACTATAAAATATACGGAGTATGCTTTTTCAAAATCTCGTACCGGCGGTAAGTTGGAAGAGAAAGAGACGGATTGGTGGACAAGATCCCCATCTTCACATCATTCGGATTTTGTTTTAGGAGTTAACAAGCACGGACAACTTCGAACATCCGGTCCGTTTAAGATTACCCCTGATACCGTAACTTTGCGTGCGGACCAGATAAGCGGAGTCGTTCCGATTATAAAGGTTTATAAAAATTAGTGCAAAACGATAATCCTATAAAAGGAGGAAATCCAAAATGAAACAATGCCCTAAATGTCAAGCAAATATTAGTGATACTGCGAAATTCTGCATGGAATGTGGCTGCAATATCAAGAAATACGCAGAAGAACACGCACAACCCAAGGTGCGTTTTTGCCCCGAGTGCGGAACGGAAATTCCGCGAGGCTCTTTTTGCCCCGAGTGTGGATATAACATTGGCAACGAGCAAAGCAATGAACTTGTGTCGCCTATGACCGACACATTTGACGATGCTTGGCTATCCGACCTCGAAAAAGATATTGGTGCAGAGGTGGAACGTATGAAGGAGCAAAAATCCGAAGCTCCAAGGGAAAAAAATCCTTCCTCCATTGAGGATGAAGAATATATTCGCAAAAATTTTGTAATTAAGGATGGCTTGTTAAAAAAATACATAGGAAATGAAAAAGAGGTTACCATTCCGAGTTTTGTAACGACTATAAGTATACGTTCATTTGCTAACTGTCAGCATATAACAAGTATTATCATCCCAAATACGGTGACAAGAATTATGCAGGCAGCGTTCACTGATTGCTTTAATTTGACAAATGTAGTTATTTTCGATTCGGTAAAATCCATTCCGACTTATGCATTTGCCGATTGCAAAAAATTGAAATCGGTAGTAATTCCGGATTCGGTAAAAAATATTTATGGTTGGGCGTTTAAAGGTTGCGAAAACCTGAAAAGCGTAGCATTGCCTGCTCATACCAAGTATGAGAGCAACACCTTCCCACCAACCACCAAAATTATGAGAAAATAATGTCAAACCATAAACAAAGGAGTTTTCAAGTGAACTGCAAGGATTTATTGAAAAAATTAAACGAATATAAACAATTGAATCGTGAATTGGAGCAGGCGAGCTTGAATTACTCCAATTTTGAATTAAAAGCGGAAAGCGAAATTGCAACTCGTTTTGACACGCTTGCAAGCAATATTCAGCGTTTTTGCGGGAGTGACTCTTTTCGTTCTGTCATAAAGAATTTCTGTTACCTGTATTCCGATATTCTCTCTGTGTTGGGAGGAAATCTCGTATATAGAGGAATCGTTCAATCTCCGATGCTATTTTATTATGACAATGCCTCTACAATTGCAGAGCAATGCGTGAATGCCATTAAATCGTCATTCAGAGTACTTGCTCAAAAAAACGGCAATACAGATGCAGAGATTAAAAAGCTGTGTGTGTCGTTTACAACGCTTAGAACGCTCAACGCAAGAATCGGCGAATTGAAGGTGCAGGCTCTCAAAAATGCTTTGGCAGAAGAAAAGCAGCGAATTGAAACGATCAAAAAGAAAATCAACACTCTTTTGAAGGAGTGTCCCGAGCTTGCTCAACCTGAAAAAATCGAGGAGCAGCTCGCAAACGTAAAAGAAAACATCCAAAATGATGTTGATAGTTTTCATTTTAAAAACATTGTCGTAGCAGATGATTATGCTTCGGAAATAAAGCTACCGTTTGCCAAGAGCACTGCTTCTGACGAATATGAAACGGGTATTGCATATTGGAATCCTACAAAAGACGGTATTTTGCACGTTAGCATACCAAGCGGCAGATATGAGATCGCCTCGGATTTTATCATTGCGCTTACCATGCAATTTTTGCATTCGTACCCCTTAATGAAAAAACAGATACTCTATTGCTGTCAGAACTCCCTTTCGAGGATGGATACTTTTCTGAAAGCACTTAAGGATGTGTGCAATGAGTCCGTCTTTTTCAACGGCATCGAGCAGCTTGAAGCCGATATGTTCTATCAATCGATCAGCGAATGCTTAAAGGATCTCAGAAACGAGGCCAAGCGGCGCGCAAGCCTGATGGATTCTGTTTTTGCGGAAACCATATACGAATATAACGTAACCGAGAGTGCCGATATTATATCTCCCATTCTTGTGTTTCTTCATGATTATCCCACAGGCTTTTCGGGATGCAGAGATCTTGGATATTTTTTCCGAGAGTGCGCAAGATACGGTGTTTTTTGCGTTGTTTTGCAAACGGGATTTGGAGAAAATCATATCAGTAATGGAATATGCGATCCTGCGCAGTACCGCAGTATAAGCTGTGAGCTTGGAGAAGATGGACATATAAATATCAACGGAACTGTTTACGAAAGCGTTTTCGTTGAAAAAATGAGTATTCGTCCGCTTCTTCAAAATCTTGTAGCAAATGCCGAAAAAGGAAAGAAGAATACATACCTTTCCTATGAGGATATTGGATTTGGAAAGACCGACCGTAACGCTGATGGCTACTCTACAAAAATTTCCATCCCTATCGGTAAAGTCAACAATAAGCTGTTTTCGCTTGATTTTGCAACTGCCCCTTCCGAAGAGGATCAGGAAAAAGGAATAAAGACTCCGCTTGCCTATCTTGTGGTGGGTGGTCCGGGTTCGGGTAAATCAACGCTGATCGATTCTTTGGTAATCAACGGTTCCATGGCATATTCGCCCGACGATCTGATTTTTTATCTTCTCGACTTTAAGGATGGCGTTACGGCATCCTTCTATGACGGTGACGATGCCATTCCGCACGTGCGCATGATAGCGGCGCAAAGTAAGGAAGAGGATTCCGATATTATCCTCAGTGGACTTATCGCGGAAAAAGAACGCAGAAACGAGCTTTTCAAGGCTTGCGGAACAGCGGATATTGCAGGCTACAACAGCAAGAGCGATAGAAAAATGCCGCGTATCATTGTTATCGTAGACGAGTGTCAAAACCTGTTTGCCAGCGATATCCTCGCATCAAAATGCGAGAAGCTTGCC
This sequence comes from Eubacteriales bacterium, assembly GCA_045659905.1. Taxonomy (GTDB): domain Bacteria; phylum Bacillota; class Clostridia; order Oscillospirales; family CAG-272; genus UBA1740. The sequence goes on from JAZRCT010000047.1 coordinate 57,048, forward strand.
CGTGAAGGACGAAGCTCGGGCATTCACCTTGTTCTTGCCTCGCAGGACGCAAAGCTCAATATGATGCAACACGCAGGTAAATTTATCGACGGTCGTTTTTGCTTCTTTACCCCTGAAAAAAGTGATGCGGCACAGGTGATCAATCACGCATACACCAAAGCGCTCAATATCGATGTTCCTAAAGGCTCCGGTCTTGCGTGGATGTCTTTGGAGAACGGTGAAAACTGCGAAAAGATACATGTCGCTTTCCACGGCGGAGATAAGAGCGGAAACAAAGCTGAATACAACAGACAGATCAGAGAAAAATGGAAAAAGGTCAATTACGGTATCAATCTGATAAAAGCCGGCGAGAACAGACCTTTGCTTTTGAGCAGCTATTCTGATGCGGCTAATCCTCTTGTCGCGGAAACACCGATGTTTGCAAATATCGGCGAAAACTATTTTGACCACAGTGTATGGGGATTTGATCTTTCAAAAGACACCTCACATTCGATTTTGCTTTTGGGAGATAACGAAAAGCCCTCGTCGGATATTCTGACCTCCGTGATTACGAGTGCGATTTCTATCGGCGGTGAGGTTAAGCTCATAGACGAGTCGATGGATCTGCCCTTGGCAAGCTTTTTCGGGTCTCATCCCAGCGTCACAACTTATACCAAAGATGATTATATGACCGCCTTGGGAGAGGTGTATGAGGAATTTGAGCGAAGAAAGCAGAATTTCCGCGCAAGGTACAAGCCGTATTTCTTTATTATCAATTCTCTTTATCGAATCGACGATTACCGCACGGATAAAAAAACTGAACATAAAGAAACTACTTCTTCCGATATGGCTAATTTCGACGGAGATATGATGGCGTTCTACGCGAGTATGACGGCAAACACGTCTGCGGAAAAAGATGTTTCGGGCAAAACTACGCTGCTTTCTATGCTTTCCGAAGCCGGAAGTGTTGGTAATATGTATATCATTGTTGCAAGCAATTCCAATTTGAGCAATGATTATGACGAGAGAAATGTTTTTGCAAATTGCGGATATAAGATCTTGCAGAATGATGTCAGTGCCGTGGCGTATCGGATCATGGATAATTCGTTCAGAGAGAAAATGATGGACGGGCTGAACGAGAACATCGTTTTCGTTTCCAACCGAGGCAGCTTCTCCAAGTGCCGATATTTTCAGTATGATTGGAATAACGAAAAAACGAGAAAGCTCATCGTTGCCGCTGCTACTCAAAGAACGACAGAAGATAAAGCATAATCTTTCAGAAAGTGATTATCAATTATGAAGCTAAAAAAAGAGATAGAATCATATGATGTAAAAAGCCTTCGCGGCATGGACGAGGGCGTTATGAAAATGAAAAAGCATTGTGAAAATCTCTGTATGCTCGGAAAATTTCTTGAAACCAAAATTCAAGCCGCAAGAGTAAACGGATTTCAGGATGTCAATACGGATCGTGCCGAGGAGCTGATCAAGGAATATCTCAAAAAAATGTCTTACGCAGAGAGTGAGTATTCCGAGCTTTCCGGTTCCGTAAAAGAATTGATACGTAAAATCGAAGATATATGGAGTCCTTGGGGGTAAAGAATAATGGCAGATATGGGTAAGGCTTCAAAAGCTGTCGTTTTGGAGCTTGTGAAGAATATTCAGCAATTTAATGAGATCGTTACCAAAGAGATTAAAGATATTCAGAAGGATGCGACAGACCTTTCTTCTTGTTGGAATGATCCGCAATATAAGGAATTCCTTGCTTTTACAACCGAGATAACCAAGCAATTGCAAAGCGATATTGCAACGCTTGACACAGTTGAGAAAAATCTGAAAATCAAGGCTGATAAGTTTTAATTTTGGCAGAGGTGTTTTATGAGAGATAGCGGAAAAGCATCAAAAAGTGCCATACAAAGCGTAATAAAAAATATCAACGATTATACGGCAATCGTTCAAAATGAATTGAATCATATCATGCAAGAGACAGCGTCATTATCGGATGTTTGGAAGGATGTTAAATTCGGACAATTTTTGGAATGTGTCGAGAAAATGAAATCTTCCGTGGAGCACGAATTGCATGCGATTGACCACGCACAGCATGAGCTTGAGAAGAAAGTGAGTATGATGTAATGGATATGAATGTAAACACCGATGCTTTTTCGAGTGCTTCGTCAAGCCTAAAAAAACATTGCAAGATCATCGAAGCAATGACCGCTATGTTGATAAAAAAACTTGGAACTGCCAAGCAAGAGTTTGATGATGCGAACTATGATAGAACGGTTGCATCTGCTGTGTCGGTTAAAAACCAAATAGCAGTGTTTTCGGGTAAAGTAGATACGCTTAACAAAGATTTGAAAACATTAGAGGCTTTGGTCAATGACTATGCAAACGGAGGATACGGAAGATAATGGCGCATGAATTAACAACGGCAGAGTATGAAACAGGGCTGTATGACTTATCAAACGTTCTTTCGAACAGTGAATGGGATGACGAGGTCAAGGATTCTTATTTCCGCTTTATCGAGGAAGAAAAACAATTAATTTCTAATATGAAATGGATGACGGATAAGGCGAATAATATTTATAACAATGTAACCTCGGTGGATGTCGGTAAATTCAACGCTACTTATAGTGAATGTATGTCAAAGTTTGTTCGCTTGCAACGGGGTAATTGAAATGGGATTATTTTCAAAAAAAGTAGCCGTCAATATAGATGATGTGGTAAAATTTCGCAAAAGCGTAGATTCATTTGTTCAAATGACTTATAATGCTGGGGATAACTTGTTGAATATCTTGATGGAAATGGAAGCTGTCGCAAATCAACGTGCCAATGAGCTTGAACACATCGCAGCTTCATATGATCAGCTCTATTCTTCGATCAAGCAACTTGAAAGCGATATATCTAACCGTATTTCCTCTTTAAAGGCACAGCTTGGCAACATACCAAAGGAACTCGAAAAAAAGAGTACCGATAAAGAAGGAAATGTGAAAGTAAAAAAGACACCTAATCCCGAATATAAGGCGTTAGAAACACAAATTCAAAAAGAAAGCTCCAGATTGGTTTCTGTTAAGGAACTGTCGTGGAAGGTATATAATGAGGTGAGCCATTCGCAAAGAATAGCAAGCGAATTAGCTTCAGCTGCCAACGAATTAAAAAACATTATCCCCGAGCTACAGCGCAATGCTCGTGATGTTATATCCAAAACAGAAGCGGCGACTCATTCACTTGAAAACGCTATTAGAACAATAAATAATTATTTGTCTTTCAATTTCCGAGTTTGAGTGAATTTCTATAACACAATTTTATAAAAAAAGAGGCTGAGTCAAAAGCTTTTAAATAAGCGAATGGTTCAGCCTTTTGCTATGCAATTTTGTAAATAACGTGCAACGAAAAAAGCCTCGAATTGAGGTAAAAAAGAGTATGACGAAAAGAGGATCGGTAAAATCCTCAATTTTGAGAGCTATACAATTCCGATGAGAATCGGTTTAAGAGGCGTTCAGAGCGAACAAATTCAAGCCAATTCTTCCTTTTTTCGTGCGGTTGCAAAGTTTTTCAATATTTAAGGCAAAAGTGAGAAGGAAAAATTGAGTTTCTATGTTTTTCTTTCGTTTTCTTCCATCAGGGCAGATATATTCGTCTTTTTTGCGTTATACTCCATATTTTCCACAGTATACGGATTAGCTTTGTAGCTTCTCGTTTTACTTATCTCGTAATTCTGAGGTTTAATGAAGCATCTCTGCCCGTTTTCTTCAAGATACAGATAATTCTCGCTAATCTCATAGCCTGCATCGGCTACTATGTTCTCAAATTTTCTGTTAGTATGCTTCTTTATCCTGTTTAGACGAAAATTTGCGGTTCATATATGCGGACACAAGTATTTCAAACATTGTGATTGGATTTACTTTTCTCCAAGCTCGAAGATACGTATTAAACAACTCTGTGTAATCCAAACTTTCGCAAACTTCAGCTACTTTGAATACAAAATCTCCTTCCGGAATTTTTATTCCTAAATCTAATGGCAAAACTACTTGATTTTTTCTCTCATTGGTGTATAATTATCTCGCTTTTTTGTGGATTTTTTCTAGCAACTAAATATACAATAAAGCAAGCGGATGCTCAATACCTTTCGGTAAAGAACATCCGCTTTTTCTTTTTCAAGGCTAAGTTAATGACTCAGCCCCTTTTTGTGGCGCGCCCTGGAGGATTCGAACCTTCGACCTACCGGTTCGTAGCCGGGCACTCTATCCACTGAGCTAAGGGCGCATTCTGGAGCGAGTGATGGGAATCGAACCCACGCGACCAGCTTGGAAGGCTGGAATTCTACCATTGAACTACACTCGCATATCGCTTAAAGCCTTATTATGATAACACAAGAAATAGCTTTTGTCAATAGATTTTTTTAATTTTTATAAATATTTTTCCAACCTAAATCTATACTTGACATTATACCTGAATTTTGTTAGAATTATTATATTAAATATTAAAAGGAAGAAAGTATGAAATTAAGTCTTGTGCCGGATTTCAGATTTGATAGGTTCAGTGACGCAACGCTTGAGTTTCTCGAAAGTCAAGGAATTAAAGGGGTTATTCTTGATATTGATAACACCCTTGAGCCTTATGAAAATCCTACTCCGTCAGATTCGGTAAAGGAATGGCTGAATGAATTAAATCAAAACGGCATAAATACAGCCTTCGTTTCAAATAACGGAAGAGAAAGAGTTGATACGTTTAATAGAGAGCTGAAGCTTCCCGCATTTCCTAAAGCAAAAAAACCATTTGCCAAAAATCTAAAGCTTGCGATGGAGAGAATGGGGAGCGATAATTCCAACACCTTAATAATGGGCGACCAGGTGTTTACTGACGTATTGGCGGGAAAAATGGCGGGAATAAAAACTGTACTAGTACCCCCCATAAAGGACAAAAAGGATATTTTTACAAGGTTCAAGAGACTTTTAGAGAAGCCTATATTAAAAAAATACGATAAAATTCACAAAAGGAATCAAGATAAATGAGTGCTTTTTTTGGCCCCGGAGGCAACAGCGAGGCGTTTAAGCTCGCAGGATACAAGTCGACGCTTGACGCTCCGAAGTTCGTAAGTGAGATAGGACTCGATGCTTATGAATATGAGGCAGGTAACGGTCTTTCCGCAAGCCCTGAAATGCTGATGCAGATAGGTGAGCGTGCAAGAAATTACGGAGTGCGTATGAGCTTTCATACTCCATACTTTATATCACTTTCGGGAGTGGTAGAGGAGACACGTCTTAAAAGCATAGGCTACATAAAGCAGAGCCTTGACGCTGCGCATCTTCTTGGTGCAGGCACGATAGTCGTGCATTGCGGCTCCGCATCCAAAATTACGAGAGATGAGGCTCTGAGGCTTGCTGCGGATACGCTCGTGAGGACGCTTGATTCCGTCGACACATACGGTGTGAAAATCGGAATCGAGACTATGGGTAAAATCAATCAGCTTGGCACTCTTGACGAGGTGCTCGAGCTATGCAGAATTGACAGCGCACTCGTCCCTGTGGTCGATTTTGGTCATCTGAACGCAAGAGAGCTTGGAGGCGTATTCAAAACTACCGACGATTATCTACGTGTGTTTGATAGAATAGACCGCACTTTCGGTCCTGATGTGGCATCAAATCTTCACTGCCATTTTTCTAAAATCGAGTGGAGCAACGGCGGTGAAAAAAGGCATCTAACCTTTGCTGATACGACCTTCGGTCCTGATTTTGAACCTCTTGCAGAGGCAATAGCAAAGGGAAATTTTAGTCCAACTATAATTTGCGAATCGGCGGGCAGCCAGTCTGATGATGCGCTTGTGATGAAAAAAAGCTATATGAGGTATAAAGCGAAATGAATAGAACGGATAAATTAAGAGCTGCCTTTGAGGCGCTTCAAATCGACGGCGCTGTTATTTACAGCGAGCTTAATCAAAGATATTTGAGTGGATTTGCTTTCACTGACGGACTTTTGCTGATTACAAAAGCGCATTCGTATCTTATAACCGATTTCAGATATTATGAGATGGCACACAAGGGTGCATTTTCGGAATATGAGATAGTTATTCCCGACAATAAAACCGAGTTTATAAGAAAGGCATTGCTTGACGAGGGCTGTAAGAGAATCGGCTTTGAGGGCGATACCGTTTCCTTTGCCCTTTATACTAAGCTTTGCGAAAGCTATGGCGGAGTTGAGTTCGTGTCTATCGGAAATATTATCGAAGAGCAAAGGCAAATCAAGGACGCATCCGAAATTGAGATTATGCAAAGGGCGCAGGATATTACGGACAAGGCGTTTTCCGAGCTGTTAAAGGTGCTTAATCCCGAGATGACCGAAATAGAGGTAGCCGCAGAGCTTGAGTATCAAATGAGAAAAAACGGCGCATCAGGCCTCGCCTTTGAAACTATCGCCGTATCGGGAGATGCTTCCTCGCTTCCGCACGGCGTACCGAGAAATCAGAAGCTTCAGCGAGGCTTTCTTACTATGGATTTCGGCGCTAGTGTAGACGGATACTGCTCGGATATGACGAGAACCGTGTGCATAGGAAGGGCAGACGCAGAGATAAAGAAGCTTTATAATACGGTGCTTTCAGCTCAGCTTGCGGCTCTTGATATATTAAAAGCAGGAGTTGATTGCAAGGATGCCGATGCTGCCGCACGTAATATAATCGATGCAATAGACGAATACAAAGGTACGTTCGGTCATTCCTTAGGACACGGCGTGGGACTTTTTATTCACGAAGACCCAAGATTAGCCAAGACGAATGGCGGAAGAGTGTTGCGAGCCGGAGAGGTCGTTACGGTTGAGCCCGGTATATATATCTACGGAAAATACGGCTGCAGAATCGAGGATATGGTTGTAGTCGAGGAGAACGGAGTTCATAATTTTACAGCTTCACCTAAAAATCTTATCGAAATACTGTAATTTTTGCCTAAATAAAGCAAATATGTAAAAAATATTTAAAATACCTATTGCAAATTAAAGCGATTTATAGTAAAATATTTGTAGTTTATTATGATAGCTTATCAAAAACAAAGACGGAATTGTGGCGGATTCAGTTTTTAAGAAATCAGTACGCCAAGAAAGATTAAAAAAATGGTAACAGCAGGCGATTTTAAAAACGGTCTTACCTTCGAAATGGACGGTAAGGTTTATCAGGTAGTTGAATTCCAGCACGTAAAGCCCGGTAAGGGAGCAGCGTTCGTAAGAACCAAGTATAAGGACGTAGTTACGGGAGCTATCCGTGAAGCATCCTTCAACCCTACCGCTAAGTTTGAGAATGCTGTAATTGAGCGTAAGGATCTCGAATATATTTATAACGACGGCGAGCTTTACTACTTTATGGATCAGGAGACCTATGAACAGGTTCCTCTTAATTCCGAGAAGCTTGGCGACAACTTTAAGTTCGTTAAGGAAAATACTGTATGCCGTATTTCTTCCTGGAAGGGCAATGTATTCTCGGTAGATCCTCCTACGTTCGTAGAGCTTGCGGTTTCCGAGACCGAGCCCGGCGTTAAGGGCGATACCGCTACTAACGTTACTAAGGAAGCTACTCTCGAGACCGGAGCGGTTGTAAGAGTTCCGATCTTTATTAACGAGGGAGATACCCTTAAGATCGATACCAGAACAGGTACTTACGTAGAAAGAGTGTAAATTAATTCAAGCGGGGGGCGTTCTTTTGAAATTCAAGGAGTACGCCTCCTTAATTTTTATAGGAGTGAAATATTATGGAAATCAAAGAAAATGCAGCGTATTTAAAAGGTCTTTTCGAGGGCTATGAAATAGACGCATCAAAGAAAGAGGGAAAAATAATCTCAGGACTTCTTGATATGGTTTCTCAGCTTGCGGAGGAGGTTGAGGTGCTTTCTGCCGAGTGTGCAGAGCTTCGAGACTACGTTGAGGAGCTTGATGAGGACCTTGGCGCAGTAGAAGAGGAATTATATTTTACCGATGAGGACGAAGATACCGAGGAAGATTTTGACGAGGACTTCGAAGACGACTTTATGGACGATTTCGACGATGATTCGGGATATGACGAGTTTGTTTGCCCTTCTTGCGGTGAGGTTGTGTGCGTAGAGGAAAGCGTGGATCTTGACACCGTAGCTTGTCCTGCTTGCGGCGAAAAATTCGGCGACGTCGAGCTTTGCGACGGTGATTGTGATAATTGCGAAGATAAAGCCTAATTTAAAAATATTTCACAAAAATTTTTATAAAACTTTAAAAATGGGGTTGACTTTTGCTATTATTCGTGCTAGAATATTATGACGCTTATTGTTAGGCTCGAAAAGTGTGAATTTTTTGAATTCACCGCCAACCGTAGCGATTTCTTATGAAAGAGAGGTGCTGTTTTATGTTCGCAATTTTCGTAACAGGCGGAAAGCAGTACAAGGTTTCCGAGGGTGACGTTGTTTTTGTAGAAAAGCTTGGCGTTGCCGAGGGAGAAAAGGTTACTTTTGACAAGGTACTTGCTGTAAGCGGCGAAACTTTGTCTGTAGGTACTCCTTACGTTGCAGGAGCAACTGTTGTTGCTAATGTCGTAAAGAATGGCAAGACGAAGAAAATTGATGTAATCAAGTATAAGGCGAAGAAGAACGAGAAGAAGAAGATCGGTCATCGTCAGGATTATACTAAGATTCAGATCGAGAAGATTGAAGGCTAATTAAATGACCACAATCACGTTTTATAAGTCCGAAGGCTTCTATTATGGCTTTGAGGAAATAGGTCACACAGGATACGGCGAGAGCGGAGATGACGTTCTTTGCGCAGCGCTGTCATCTATGACTATGCTTCTTATAAATGCAATAGAGGTGTCATATGCAAGCTCGGTTGATTACGTAATCGACGAAAAGACTACCGATATTAAGGTTATTGCGAAATCTGCGTTACCTAAATATGAGTCTGACGAGAAGAAGCAATATGCAGTTTCGGGACTTATTCAAGCCTATTATTTCCAGCTTATGGATTTACTCGAGGATAATTATGAATACCTCGACGTAAAGGAAATTGAGCGGGAAATATAACTATTAATTTTTGAAAATGCCAATACTTATAGGAGGTACTAAAAATGCTTAAGATTAGTTTACAATTCTTCGCTCACAAAAAGGGCGTTGGTTCTACTAAGAATGGCCGTGATTCCGAGTCCAAGCGCCTTGGTGTTAAGAAGGCTGACGGACAGTCTGTTCTTGCGGGAAATATCCTTGTAAGACAGCGCGGTACAAAGATTCACCCTGGCAAGAACGTTGGTATCGGTACCGATGATACCCTTTTTGCACTTGTTAGCGGTAAGGTTAAATTCGAGCACATTTCAGGTGGTAGAAAGCAGGTTAGCGTTTACGCTGACTAATATTATCAAAAAAGAGTGGCTCGTCTGCTCTTTTTTGCTTTAAATAAGTAAGATTTTAATATTTTAGGAGGAATTATGTCGATATTAGTTACGGGCGGTACTGGCTACATCGGCTCTCATACCGTAGTTGAACTTTTAAATACCGGTGCAGAAGTTGTTATAATAGACAATCTTTATAATAGCAAGGTTTGTGTTCTTGACAGGATTGAAGCCATTACCGGAAAGCGTCCCAAGTTCTATAAGTGCGATCTTCTTGATCTTGAGCTTCTTGATAAGGTCTTTTCTGAAAACCCCGAAATTGATTCTGTAATTCATTTTGCAGGTCTTAAGGCGGTTGGCGAATCCTGCAAAATTCCTTTAACATATTATCACAATAATCTTACCGGCACGTTTAATCTTATACAGTGTATGAATAAGTATAACGTCAACAGAATAGTGTTCAGCTCCTCTGCGACGGTATATGGAGTTCCGAAAACCGTTCCGCTTAAGGAGGATTTTCCTCTTTCTACTACGAATCCTTACGGCGAGACAAAGCTTATGATAGAGAGAATTCTCGCTGACTGCGCAGCTGCAAGACCTGAGATGTCGGTTTGCATTCTTAGATATTTTAATCCGATAGGCGCTCACGAAAGCGGTACTATGGGCGAAGATCCGAAGGGAATTCCTAACAATCTTCTTCCTTATATAGCAAGAGTTGCCGCAGGAAAGCTTGAATGTCTTAGCGTATTCGGTGACGATTACGCTACTCCCGACGGTACGGGCGTGCGTGACTATATACACGTAGTGGACCTTGCGCTTGCGCATCTTAAGGCTCTTGATTATACCGCTGTGTCGAAGGGAATTGATTACTTCAATATCGGCACAGGCAACGGATATTCGGTTTTTGAAATGGTTAAAGCGTTCGGTGAGGCTTGGGGAGAGCCCATTAAATATAAGATAGCGCCAAGACGCCCCGGCGACGTTGCCGCTTCTTATGCTGACCCCACCAAGGCTAAAGAAATTCTCGGTTGGGAAGCAACTCGTGATTTGAAGAAAATGTGCGAGGATTCTGCAAGATGGCAGAAAATGAATCCCGACGGATATCCTGATTAAAGCTTATAAAGAGGCTTTCCTTTTGGTTTGCCTCTTTTTATTACGTAGTTAATTTTAGAAAACGCATCCCTTTTGTAAGGTTTAGATTGATTTTGGAGTTTTTTATGTTATTATCGGATAAGAAGTTTTTTCTTTTGGATATGGACGGTACTATTTACCTTGACGAAAATCTGTTTGACGGTGCTCTTGAATTTTTGAATAGAATTGTTGAAAAGGGCGGTAAATATCTATTCGTTACCAATAATTCTTCAAAAAGCGTTGATGCATACGTGAATAAGGTAAATAGACTTGGGATAAATGCGACGGCTGATAATTTTTTCACCTCGACCGATGCAACTATTCACTATATAAAGCAAAATCATCCCGACGTGACCTTTTACTGTGTCGGCACCAAGTCTTTCGTTAGACAGCTTCGGGATAGCGGAATTAAGGCTGTTACTGAGCTTTGCGAGGAAATAGGAGGCGTTTTACTTTCTAACGACCAGGAGCTGAGCTTTAAAAAGCTTGAGGAGGCTTGTTATCTGCTTACGAAGGGAGTTAACGTATATATTGCGACAAATCCCGATTGGGTGTGTCCTACCGCCTTTGGTTACGTTCCGGATTGCGGTTCGTTTGCTTTAATGATAGAAAAAGCTTGCGGTAGAGCGCCCGAGTTTATAGGTAAGCCCAAGCCCGATATTTTGCTTTTGGCCTTGAGTAAATACGGATTTACAAAGGAAGAAAGCGTTATGATAGGTGATAGAGTTTATACCGATATCGCATCGGGATATAATGCGGGAATAGACACCTGCTTTGTGCTTAGCGGTGAGGGGACTCGTGAGGATGCGGCGGGCTCTGATACGAAGCCGACTTATATTTTCGATAGCGTAAAAGATATAATTAATGAGATATAAATGGAGCAGATATGATTACAGTAAGCAACGTAGCCTTTCAATTTGGCGGTCAGTTATTATTTAAGGACGTAGATTTAAAGTTTACGCCCGGAAATTGTTACGGCATTATAGGCGCTAACGGCGCAGGAAAATCCACGTTTTTGAGAATTCTTTGCGGTGAGCTTCAGCCTACCAGAGGCGAGGTTATAATACCTCCAACGGTAAGAATGTCGGTTTTGAAGCAGGACCATTTTGCGTACGAGGATTATACCGTGCTTGATACGGTTATAATGGGCAACAAGCGTCTTTACGATATAATGAAGGAAAAGGATGCTCTGTATGCGAAAGAGGATTTCAGCGACGAGGATGGCATCAGAGCAGCAGAGCTTGAGGGCGAGTTTGCTGAGCTTAACGGCTGGGAAGCCGAGAGCGACGTTTCTAAGCTTATACAAGGTCTTGGAATTTCAGAGGACAGGCTTTATGACACTATGTCGTTGCTAAAGGAAAGCGAAAAGGTAAAGGTGCTTCTGGCACAGGCGCGTTTCGGCAATCCCGATATAATTCTATTAGACGAACCTACTAACGGTCTTGATATCGACGCCGTTATGTGGCTTGAAAATTTCCTTGCTGATTATTTTGGTACGGTGCTCGTCGTTTCGCATGACCGTCATTTCTTGAACGACGTTTGTACCAATATCGTCGATATTGATTACAGCGGAATAAAAATGTACGTTGGTAACTATGAATTCTGGTACGAATCCAGCCAGCTAATACAGCGTATGATTAAAATGCAGAACAAGAAGAATGAGGAAAAAATTGCCGAGCTGCAAAGCTTTATTTCACGCTTTTCTGCGAACAAATCTAAGTCACGTCAGGCGACGTCACGTAGAAAGCTACTTGATAAGCTTACCGTAGAGGAATTACCTGCTTCAAGCAGAAGATATCCCTTCATAGGCTTTGATATGGACAGAGAGCCGGGAAAGGAAATTCTTTTTGTTGATAATCTTTCTAAGAGCTATGACGGAAAGATTATGTTTAAAAATCTTACTTTCAGAGTATTTAAGGACGATAAAATTGTATTTCTTGGTAACGAGCTTGCCATCACCAACCTTTTTAAGGTATTGATGGAGGAGGAAACGCAGGATAGCGGGGAATTCAAGTTTGGAGTTTCGATAACGACCTCCTATTTTCCTCACGATAATTCAAAATATTTTGACGGCTGCAAGGATAGCATACTTGATTGGATGAGAAGATATTCAAAGGACCAGACCGAAACCTACCTAAGAGGATTCCTTGGCAAAATGCTTTTCTCTAACGATGCCGTATTTAAGCCGGTTAACGTCTTGTCGGGCGGAGAGAAGGTCAGATGTATGTTCTCACGTATGATGCTTTATGGCTCGAATATGCTGATTATAGACCAGCCTACAGATCATCTGGACCTTGAGTCAATCACTGCTGTAAACCATGGAATGCAGAATTTCCACGGCAACATTCTCTTTTCGTCGCACGACTACGAAATCATAAATACTGTTGCTAACAGAATTATTGAAATACTCCCTGACGGTAGCTTTATAGACAAAAAATGCACCTACGAGGAGTATCTAGAATATAAAAAAGAGCATAATTTGTAAAGAAAAAAGAACCTATTTCGAGAATGAAATAGGTTCTTTTTTTGTGTAGTGAAAAGATAAATCCGAACCTAACCACACTTGTGATAAGGTTCGGATTTTTGCTGTCGACAATTGATATTTTGGTGCCGGCACTGTAGGTTGGTGCGGGTGACAGGGGTCGAACCTGCATGGGAAGCCCACTGGATCCTAAGTCCAGCGCGTCTGCCAATTCCGCCACACCCGCAAATATTACTTGAATATTATATCATACATAGCTTTAAAAGTCAATATGATTTCTCTCATTTATTATTTGAATTTCCAATTCTTTCGTTGCGTTTTGTGCGAGAGAAAAAAGAGACGCAAATCAGTAAAAAATATCAAAAATAAGGTTTAATATGAGGCAGAAATACTATTTTACAGCTTAAATTTATGTAAGAAATTTGAAGCTATGCCCTTGAATTGCGATTTTTGTGCTTTTTGATTATGTGCTTTGTAAGCTTAACCGTTCCCAGGACAATACCGTAACATACGGTAAAAATCGCAAGCGCTGAAAAAATAAAGCTCGGGCTGAAAGGAGTTCCGTCCTCGGTCTTTACGGTAAGAAATACGATAAAGAAAGAGGCGAAAATGACAAGGTAGTGAACTATGTATTTAATGACTGTATGAAGCGAATTCAGACGAAAAATAAATTCGGCAACGGAAATTATAAATGCTAGGAGAACTATGGTGAAAAATCTGCCAATGCTTAACGTCGCATCGGTAAGACTTAGCGCAAGTGCAAACAAATAAAACGCAATTGAAATTAAAACGGTGTAAGCGCAACCGTTATATAGAAATTTCTTAAGATAATTCATACATTGAGGCTTCCTTTTCTACGTATATTGTAATTTTAGCACATCTTTATTTATTTTGCAATAGCGAATACGTTAAATTTATAATCAAAGTCTTTGTGAAATACTGTTGACAATTATTTTTAAATATTTTATAATATTATATATAACTGTTTAATGGAGGCTTCGTATGAACAGAACCAAAGCTAGAGAAAATGCTTTTATATTACTTTTTGAGGCGGAATGCCGTAAGGATGAAACTCCCCTTGAAATTTATGAATACGCACTCGAATTTCCTGATTTTGAGCTTAACGATTACGTCAAGCAGGTGTTCTTTGGCGTTTTTGAAAGACGCAAAGAAATTGACGAGCTCATTGATAAAAATATAATTGGATGGTCTAAAAGCAGGATTTCAATAGTTTCAAGAGCGCTGATTGCGCTTTCGATATACGAAATGCTCGCTCTTTCCGACGTGCCGTTCAAGGTATCAATTAATGAGGCTGTGGAGCTTTCAAAAAAATATGACGATGAAAAGAGCTACTCTTTTGTAAACGGAGTTCTCAACGCTGTTGCGAAAGAGCTGTCGCTATAATGAAAGATATGTATCTTGGTATCGATACCTCGAATTATACGACTTCACTGGCTTTACTAGACGAAAGCGGAGCGCTTATTGCCAATCTTAAAGCGCCTTTGCCGGTAAAAAGCGGGGATGTTGGACTTCGCCAATCTGATGCGGTGTTTGCGCACATTAAGAATTTCCCCGAGATGTTTTCGGAAATTAAGCCGTATCTTTCGAATGGTGTGCTGCGTGCAGTCGGTGTGTCTTTGCGCCCGAGGAACGTAGATGGCTCTTATATGCCTGTGTTTACCGTTGGAGATATGCTCGCAAAGGGAATTTCTACCTTTTGTGACGCTTCTCTGTATGAGTTTTCGCATCAGTGCGGTCATATAATGTCGGCTATATATTCATCCGGAGCATTAAAGCTACTTTGCGGTGACAAATTTGCATCATTTCATATTTCAGGCGGTACGACCGAGCTTGTCAGGACGAATTTTGTAAAGGGTAAGGGCTTTGATTGCGAGCTGGTCGGCGGTACTATGGACCTTAACGCAGGACAGATTATTGACAGGGTAGGCGTATTTATGGGGCTAAGCTTTCCTTGCGGTGTTGAAATGGAAAAATTGGCGCTTAAGAATACAAAGCGAATTCCAAATAAAAAGATATCCGCATCGGGGACGTCGGTAAATTTGTCGGGACTTGAAAATATGGCGAAGAAGCTTTACTGCGATACGAAAGATTCAGCCCTGACGTCAGCCTTCGTGCTTGACTATATTTCAAGAGCTTTGATTGCTATGAGCGATGCATATATTGAAAAATACGGAGATACCGATTTTGTATTTGCAGGAGGAGTAATGAGCAATACAATAATCAGGCAGGCACTTGAAGCAAGGTTCAAAAGCCATTTCGCAAAGCCAGAATTATCTAGGGATAACGCTGTCGGAATAGCTTATCTTACTTATCTTACATACAACAATAAATAATCGGAGTTTTTATGGATATTTCGCATTTAAGAGTGCCGAGGGATTCCGCAGCCTTTACCGTAAGCGAGATAAATAATTATATAAAGTCGCTTATTGAAAGCGATTACGTGCTGAAATCCGTTACGGTATCGGGTGAAATTTCTAATTTTATATATCATCGAAGCGGCCACTTGTATTTTACGCTAAAGGATGATTATTCACAAATAAAAGCCGTAATGTTCAAATCTTCTGCTTTGAGGCTTAAGTTCGTACCCGAAAACGGTATGAAGGTTATCGTTAAGGCTTCTGTCGGCGTATACAATCAAGGGGGAGCGTATCAGCTGTATGTAACCTCTATACAACCCGACGGCATAGGCTCGCTTTATCTTGCGTTTGAGCAGCTTAAGGCTAAGCTTTCGGCGGAGGGGCTTTTTGATAATGATAATAAAAAGGCGATTCCGTACGCACCGCTCAGGGTTGGAGTTATCACTTCGCCCTCGGGTGCTGCCGTAAGGGATATTATAAACGTTACCGGAAGACGCTTTCCGTTAGCGGAGATTTTTCTTTATCCGTCACTGGTGCAGGGGGACGGCGCTTCCGAAAATTTAATAGAGGCGCTTGACTACTTTATTTCCGAAAATAGCGTAGAGGTTATAATTATCGGCCGTGGCGGAGGCTCTATTGAGGATTTGTGGGCATTTAATTCGGAAGCACTTGCGAGAAAAATTCACGATTGTCCAATTCCCGTAATATCAGCCGTCGGTCACGAGACGGATTTTACGATTTGTGATTTCGTCGCCGATATGAGAGCGCCTACCCCGTCTGCCGCCGCAGAAATTGCAGTCCCTGATTTGAACGAGCTTTTAATGCGCTTGTCATCGCTCGACGATAGGGTGCTTTCGGCTATCGAGCGACTGTTTAATAAGCATTCTGAAAGATTGGCGTTGTTATCGCAGAAGCTTTCGGGAGCTGAGGCGTTATTCTTATCTCTTGAAGATAGAATAGAAAGGAATAAAATAGCTTTAGCGGTTGCTTTAGAAAAAATTATTGAGGTCCGAAAATCAAGACTTTCTATGCTATCTGGCAAGCTCGATGCCTTAAGTCCTCTCGGAGTATTAAAGAGGGGCTATTCGATTGCTTATGCCAACGGTAGCTCGCTTAAGAGTGTAAACGAGGTTTCGGTCAAGGATAGAATTAAGGTGAAGCTTGTTGACGGCGTGCTTGATTGTGCCGTTTTGAATAAGGAGTAAATTATGAGTGAAAAAAATATTTCGTTTGAGGAAGCATTGGCAAAGCTTGAAAAAACGGTAGCGTCGCTTGAGGGCGGGGAAATGTCGCTCAACGCTTCCATTGATGCATACGAGGAAGCCAGAAAGCTTATCGTTACGTGCGAAGAACGCCTGGAGGACGCAAAGCAGCGAGTATATATCCTAAATAAGAGTGAATTCGGTGTAAGTGCCGAGCGATTTGATAAGTCTTCAGATGAGAATTGACGCTTATCTTTCCGAAAAGGGATACACAAGAAGCAGAACCGAATCGAAGAATTTGATTTTGAAGGGTGCGGTATCGGTAAATGGCAGAGTAATCACAAAGCCCTCGTATGAAATAACCGGCGAGGAAATTTCGGTTTTGGTAGACAGAAGCTCTGTAAAATACGTAAGCCGTGGCGGACTTAAGCTTGAATTTGCTCTTGATAGCTTTAAAATAGACGTCTTAGGGAGATGCGCTATTGATATCGGCGCTTCAAGCGGCGGCTTTACAGACTGTCTTATCAAAAGAAACGTTAACAGAGTAGTTGCGATAGATTCGGGGAAGGGGCAGCTTTCGGAAGATATAGCGAGCGACGAAAGAGTTACTTCGATTGAAAGCTATAATGCCCGTTTTCTTTCTGCCGATGACCTTCCGTACATACCAAATTTGTGCGTTATGGACGTATCCTTTATTTCCGCAACGCTCATTATGCCTGCTATATATTCAGTGCTTTCCTCGGGTTCTGACTTCGTATGCCTTATAAAGCCGCAGTTTGAGGTCGGAAAAGAAAACGTAGGCAAGGGCGGAATAGTTAAAAATACGAGAGTGCGAGAGCTTGCGGTAAGCAGGGTAATAGATTTTGCGGTAAAAATAGGATTTTCCTTTAAGGGCATTTTAGAATCGCCTATTCTCGGTGGCGACGGTAATACCGAATATCTTGCTCATTTTATAAAGTTATGAGGTAATTATGAAGAATATTGTTATTTTACCTAATGCAAATAAAGATACTTCTTTTGACATTACTAAAAAGGTAATTGACGAGCTTTACTCACTTGGCGCTTGTATTTACGCTGAGGAAAGGTATAAAGATATCCTTCCCGCTTTCGTTACATATTATAGTGAATTTCCAAGAGAGGCGGAGCTGATAGTGGTAATCGGCGGCGACGGCTCTATGCTTGATGCGTCGCATTATGCAATTGAAAACGATATACCTATGATAGGAATAAATCTTGGCAAGGTAGGATATCTAAACGAGGTTGAGCCACAGGATATTTCGGTACTGTCAAGTCTATTTTCTGAAAATTACAAAATAGAAGAAAAAATGACTCTTTCTGTTGCTTATGACAGCGTGGATGCAGAAATAAAATCTCCGAGGCTTGCCGTCAATGACGTCGTTATTTCGCACGAGAATTATCTTGGAATTGCAGACTTTACACTAAAGAGCAAATCCGGTGCTATACGGTATCGTGCGGACGGTCTTGCTATTTCAACTCCGCAAGGCTCTACGGCATATTCTTTATCTGCGGGAGGGCCTATTGTTTCGCACAGTGTCAATGCATTTATGGTTACGCCGATATGTCCTCACTCGTTTTTTAACCGTTCTATAATCTTTCCGATTGGTGAATCGATAGAGATTGAAAATACGGGAGCAGATAATTTAAACGTGAGTGTTGACGGCAGGCATTTCGTTACTATGAAAAAAGGCGAAAAATGCAAAGTAGCAGTAAGTCAAAATGCTTTAAAGATTTTATCCTTCAAGGATAATAATATGTTTTCGTCGCTCTTTAAGAAAATGAAGATATTGGAGGATATCTGATGAAAAATTCAAGACAGCGAAAGATACTTGAGCTTATTGAAGAATATGATATCGATACTCAGGAGCTTTTGATTAAAAAGCTTAAGGAGGCGGGCTTTAACGTTACTCAGACCACGGTTTCAAGAGATATAAATCAGTTAAAGCTTGTCAAGACAGCCGTAGCAAACGGTACATATAAATACGTTCTACCCGATATCAAGCAGGAGAGCAATGTAACGGCTGTAAGCTCGGCTATGACGGGCGCTGTCATTACCGTAAAGATTGCAAGGAATTTGATAGTAGTAAAGACGCTTTCTGGAATGGCAAACGCAGTAGCCGTTTATCTTGATTCCTTAAAGATTTCAGATATATTAGGAAGTGTTGCGGGTGATGATACTATTCTGCTCGTAATTACCGATGACGATGCCGCTTCGACGGTTGAGTTAAAGCTAAAAAGCATTTTTCATATTTAATTTTGATTAGGAGTAGTTTTTATGCTGCTTTCGCTACATATAGAAAATGTTGCCGTAATTAAATCTGTCGATATTGATTTCAATGAGGGGTTCGTTGTATTAACAGGACAAACCGGTGCCGGTAAATCAATAATAATAGACAGTATTAAGCTGCTTATGGGAGCAAAATGCGAACGTGAGGTCATAAGGCACGGAGAGGATTACTGTCTTGTAAGCGGCCTTTTTGGCGTTTTTTCGGATGCTGCCGTTTCTGCTTTTGAAGAATACGGCGTATCGCTTGACGATGACGGCTGTATATTTATCCAGAGAAAGGTATACAGAGATGGCAAATCTCAGCTTAAAATCAACGGTCGCTCTGTAAGTCTGTCGATATTGAAGTCTTTGTCACTGTATCTTGTGAATATCCACGGTCAGTCGGATACTCACGCACTTATGGATTCCAAGAATCATATAAACATACTGGATACCTACGCTGATAATTCGTCGCTTTTGGCAGAATACAAATTGCACTATGCCGAATATAATCGTATCAAGACCGAAATTGAGAGTATTACTCAAAAAGAGAGCGAAAGGCTCAGGCTTCTTGAAATGTATGAATACCAGGTTAAGGATATTGATTCTTACGGTCTTCATTCCGGCGAGGAGGAGGAGCTTATTGATAAAAAGCTTAAGCTTAAAAATAGCGAAAAAATAGCGAAAAGCGCAGGCTTCGTATTCAAAGCTCTCAAGGGAAGCGAAAAGGGAAGCGTGTCATTCCTTATCGATAAAAGCATATCGCATCTTGAGTCGCTTTCTGATATTATTCCTGAGTTTTCTTCTTATTCGGAAAAGCTGAGGGATTTTCTGTATCAGATTGACGATATAGCCGAGGAGGTCTATGCGGCAACCGATGGCACCGACGAAGACCCCACCGAGCGCTTAAACGATATAGAGTCTCGCCTTGATAAGATTTCCAAGCTTAAGAGAAAATACGGCTACACCGTTGACGATATTCTCGCTTTCAGAGAAAAAGCCTTTTTAGAGTGCGAAAAGCTTAAGAATTCGGATGACGTTTTAAGGGAGCTTAATATTCGTCTTAGTAAGGCTTATTCCGATGCGGTTGCAGTTGCGAATAAAATTTACGAACGTAGAGTAAAATTTGCAAACGATCTTGACAGCGCAGTGCTTGATACTCTTGAATTCCTTGATATGCCTAAGGTGGTTTTCTTTACTTCGATTAAGAGAAAAACAAAGGGAGGCGAGCTGGAGCTGAATTCGCTTGGCTGTGAGGAGGTAGAGTTTTATATCAGTGCAAACAAGGGCGTTGAGCCAAAATCTCTCTCGAAAATAGCCTCGGGCGGAGAGCTTGCAAGAATTATGCTTTCGTTAAAAAGCGTAATAGCAGATAAGGACGGTGTCAGCACCGTAGTTTTTGACGAAATTGATTCAGGTGTGTCTGGTAAGACGGCAAGAAAGATAGGAATCAAGCTTCTCTTGCTTTCAAAATCCACGCAAATTTTCTGCGTTACGCACAGTGCGCAGATTGCCTCTCTTGCGGATAATCATTATCTTATCAGTAAAAACGACGCTTCGGGTAAGACCGAAACCTTTGTCGATTTACTCGATGAAAATGGAAGGATAAATGAAATTTCAAGGATACTCGGCGGTATAGAGATTACAGATGCTCAGCGTGAAGCCGCCTTGGATATGCTAAAGGAAAGAGAAACTTATAAAAAACAGTAAGTGAGATTTGATTTGAATCCCTTTTCCATATTCGATGAAATTCATATTCCGTATAAAAGGTGCGTGTCATCAGCGGCGCTTTCTTCGATAAGAGCCGGCGGGGTAATAGATGCGTGCGTATATCCAAGGAATATTTCTGAGTTAATTTACACAGTTGAAGCATTGCGTAAGAGCGATACCAAGTATATCTTACTTGGAAATTGCACGAATACACTTTTTTCCGACGGGGGCTTTTCGGGCGTTGCAGTAATTCTGCGCCTTTTAAGCGGATTTAGCGCAGAGCGGGGAGGAGTTGACGTCCTGTGCGGCACTACTCTTGCGTATGCAACAAGGAAGCTAAGCTCGTCGGGAATAGAAATTTCTTCCGCACTGTCAGGAATTCCCGGCACTCTTGGGGCTATGGTCAGAGGAAATTGCGGCTGCTTTGGCGAATCTGTTTCTGATATTTTTATTTCCTGCCTTGTTTATGATGCAATAAGCAATAAGACCTTTAACCTTATCCGTGACGAAATGGCGTTTGGTTACAGAACGTCGACTGTGGCAAAGGAGAATCTGATTGTACTTAAGGCAAGACTAAAGACGAACGTCAGGGCGCAAAGCGACATTGAAAATGATATTTTTGCATATGCAATAAAAAGAAGGGAATCCCAGCCCAGCGAGCCTAGCCTGGGTAGCTTTTTTAAAAGACCGTCCTCACATTCGTTGACGGCTTCACAGCTGATAGACCAATCGGGGCTTAAGGGATATTCCGTCGGCGGTGCTGAGGTTTCGACTAAGCATGCAGGATTCATTATAAATAAAGGATGTGCGACTGCGACCGAGATAATTACTCTTTCCGAATATGTAAAGGGCAAGGTTTTTGATAAATTCTCGGTGTTACTCGAGGAGGAAGCAGTGATTGTATAATTTAAGGGGTGGCTATGTCTTTTAGCAAGGAAGTTAAAGAGGCGATTTGCAGCTCGCTTTATAAAAGCAACTGCTGTAAGCGATCGTTGATTTTGGGAATTATAGCAGTAAAGGGTACTGTAACAGAGAATGCGGTGACAGTGTCGCTAGACGGTGATGCTCTTTGCTCTTTTTTTACAAGGCTTTTGTCGGAGGCCTTTTCAACAAAGGCTACGCTTGTAAAAAATCCGACCGGCGGCAGGAAAAAAATTCTCTCATTTTATAACAAAGTTATCTATGACTTTTTGTCAGAGCTTGATTGCGCACAGTCAGACGGCGTTTTAATAAAGTATAAATGCAGTACCTGCAAATCATCGGCTCTTCGAGGCATATTTATTGCTTGCGGAAGAATCAGCGACCCTAAAAAGCAATTCTGCCTTGAATTTTCTCTTGGAAACAGGATAAATTTAATAGAGGAATATTTTTTATCGTTAGGACTCGAATTTAACAAAAGCAATAAAAAGAACGAAGCTGTTCTGTATGCAAAAAGAGCCGACCTGATAGAGGATTTCTTCGGAATGGCATCACTGCAATCGGTGACTTACGAGGTAATCAACGAAGGAATTAAAAAAAGCATAAATAATCGTACTAACAGATTAAGCAACGTAGAATTTTTTAATATAGAAAAGACGGTTAATGTTTCGGCAAATCAATGCGAAATAATTAATAAGCTTATTTCACATAGTCTTATCGAAATGCTACCTGAGGATTTAAAAATTACGGCACGGCTTCGGATTGAAAATCCTGATGCCTCACTTGCGTCCCTGGCAAGAAATCACACTCCTCAGATTTCAAAATCCGGAATTAAGCACAGGCTTGATAAAATAATAGAAATCGGCGAGGAGCTTTTAAGGAATAAGTAAGAAAGGAAAACTCATATGAGCGGCTTTGTACATTTACATTTGCATACTGAATACAGTCTTCTTGACGGTGCTGCAAGAATTCGTGATATTGCAGATAAAGCAATATCTCTTGGGCAGAACGCCGTTGCGATAACCGACCATGGTGTAATGTACGGAGCAGTTGAGTTTTACGATGAATTAAAGAAAAAAGGTGTAAAGCCGATTATAGGCTGCGAGGTTTACGTTGCGCCTCGTGGACGCTTTTTCAAGGAAGGAAAGCAGGATAGCTCCGGCAATCACTTAATTTTGCTCTGCAAGAACGAAATCGGCTACCGTAATCTTTGCTATATGGTTTCAGAAAGCTTCATTAACGGCTTTTATATGCGCCCGAGAATAGATATGGAGCTTCTGTCCTCGCACAGTGAGGGACTTATAGCTCTTTCAGGCTGCGTAGCAGGAAAAATCCCGCAGCTTATTCTGGCAGGCAGTATGAGCGAGGCTGAAAAATATGCCGAAGAAATGCGGGATATCTTTGGTGATGATTTTTATCTCGAAATACAGAATCACGGAATAGACGAGGAAAAAAAGGTAGCCTTTGGAATCCGCCTTATAAGTAAAAAGCTGAATATTCCTATGGTCGCTACCAACGACGTGCATTATCTAAACAGAACCGATGCTGATACTCAGGCAGTTCTTATGTGCATACAGACGAATTCTGTCATTACTGACGGTAGACCGCTTGGATTTGAGGGAAATGAATTCTATTTTAAATCTGAAAAGGAAATGTCGACGCTCTTTTCCGGCTATGAGGATGCTATCGAAAATACCGTCAGAATTGCAGATAAATGCAATTTCGATTTCAAGTTTGGCGAATTGCATCTGCCGGATTTCGCAGCCGACGATTTTTCATCGCATAAGGATACACTAAGAAAAAACGCATATAGTGGATTTGATTTTCATAAATCCAACGGACGCTTTGATTTTTCAGCTCATTCGGAGGAAGAATATCGTAGCAGAATAGAATACGAGCTTTCAATAATTGACAAGATGGGCTTTAACGCCTACTTTTTGATAGTCAGTGACTTCGTTCGCTATGCTAAGCAGAACGATATACCCGTAGGTCCCGGAAGAGGCTCGGGAGCCGGAAGCTTGGTCGCTTTTTGCGTAGGCATTACGGACGTAGACCCAATTGCCTTTGATTTGCTCTTTGAGAGATTTTTAAATCCCGAGCGTGTTTCAATGCCCGACTTCGATATAGATTTCTGCTATATCAGGCGTGACGAGGTTATAGAATACGTTAAGAGAAAATACGGCGACGATAAGGTTGCGCAGATAGCGACGTTTGGTACGCTTGCGGCGAGAGCCGCAATACGTGACGTAGGACGAGCCTTAGGAATGCCGTACGCCAAGGTAGATACCGTAGCGAAGCTTATACCCAGAGAGCTTAATATTTCTATTGAAAAGGCGCTTGAGGTAAGGGAATTGAAGTCTCTTTACGAGAGTGACGAGGAAATCAGGCGTCTTATCAATATAAGCAAAAGCCTTGAGGGGATGCCGAGGCATATGTCCACTCACGCAGCAGGCGTGGTTATAACCGAGCTTCCCACCTATGCCTACGTGCCGCTTTCTTATAGCGGCACGGGCGTAGTCACACAGTTTGATATGGTCACAGACGAGCGTCTTGGACTTGTCAAGTTCGATTTTCTTGGGCTTAGATACATTACGGTTCTTCACGATGCCGAAAAGCTTATAAAGCAGAAAAACGAGGATTTTTCACTTTCTAAAATTCCTTATGACGATAAAGCCACCTTCAAGCTCTTATGCGAAGCTCGTACCGACGGTGTTTTCCAGCTTGAATCTGGAGGAATGAAGCAGGTTTTATCAAAGCTTATGCCTTCGACGCTTGAGGACGTAATAGCGGTAATAGCGCTTTTCCGTCCGGGGCCTATGGATTCAATAGACAGCTTTATTAAGCGCAAGCACGGCGTTGAGCCTATCGTGTATACAACGCCTGAGCTTGAGAGCATCTTAAATATTACTTACGGCTGCATAGTATATCAGGAGCAGGTTATGCAAATTTGCCGTAAGCTTGCGGGCTACAGCTATGCTGAGGCAGACCTTGTCAGACGTGCAATGGCGAAGAAAAAGGCAAGTGTGATGAACGCCGAGCGTGAAAGATTCGTCAATGGCTGCAGTACTAACGGAATTTCTGCCGAAATAGCCAACGAAATCTTTGATAATATGCAGGCGTTTGCTCAATATGCCTTCAACAAGAGCCATGCTACCGCATACAGCGTAATTTCCTATCAAAGCGCCTATTTGAAGGTTCATTATCCGGCACAATATTTTGCTTCGCTCCTCACAAGCGTTCTCGATAGCACGGACAAGCTTAAGGAATATATATCTGACGCAGGCAAATTCGGTGTAAAGGTGCTACCTCCCGATATAAACGAGAGCGACGCTGATTTTTCGGTTTGCGGCGGAAATATAAGATTTGGATTGCTAGCTATCAAAAATGTTGGCAGAAGCTTTGCCAAGGCAGTTATGGAAGAAAGACGGCGTGGGGAATATAAATCCTTTGATAGCTTCGTTTCTCGGCTAAGCTCAGCCGATTTAAATAAGCGTACCCTCGAGGCTTTTGTCAAATGCGGTGTCTTTGATTCACTGGGGACTACCAGAGCCTCGCTTCTTTCCTGCTACGAGGAGATATTAGAGGCGGAGCAAACGAGAAAGAGAAATAACGTCTCAGGACAAATGGACTTTTTCGGGGCATCCTGTATAGGCGAAATAAATACGGCTTCCGCATTCCAATATCCGAATATAGAGGAATTTTCTTCGAGAGAGCTTCTTATGCTTGAAAAGGAAAGCTCAGGCATGTATTTTACAGGGCACATAATCAATAGCTATTCTTCGCACATTGATTCCTTGAAGCTTGATAAAATTTCGGATATAAAGGCCGCATTTTCTTTAGATGACCCTTCCTACGGCAGATATAAGGATTCCTCTTTTGTGCGCATAGCGGGAATTATTACCGCTAAAAAGAGCAAGGTTATAAAGAATGGCAGCACTATGGCGTTTTTAACCTTGGAGGATAAGTTTGGCGAAATTGAGGTTATAGTTTTTGCTAAGATGTTTGAAAAATTCTCACTGGATATAGCCGAAGAAACTGCGGTTATGATAGAGGGTAGAATTACAGACGAGGATACCGATACGCCGAAAATTATTCTTTCAAATCTCACACTTTTGCTCACCGATGCGGAATTCGAGAGAGCAAAATCAGAGGAAGCTATAAAGAAAAAGGAAGAGAACGGCAAGCTTTATATAAAAATTCCGAGCGCAGGCGATGCCTCTGTTTCTCTTATTTCAAGAATGGCTAATTTAAATCCCGGTAGCTGTGAAATAATAATCTATACCGCTGATACTAAGAAATACGCAGTTATGAAAAATGCAAAAATTAATCCAAACGAAAGCGTATTAAATAGGCTCAGAGCGAAATTAGGAGAAGAAGCGGTTGTTTTGAAATGATTTTATTATAATTATCAGGTTGACAGAAAAAACTAGATGATGTATAATATTATAACTTAATTTGGAGGTGGCTATGACGTTCGGCGTGGTTGATTGCATTTTTGCGTTAGTTCTATTATTGGGAGTGATAATAGGAACGCTCAAGGGCTTTTACGACCTTATTACTAAGCCAATAAGATTTATCGCTGCAATATGTATCACCTTTTTGCTTGCAGCACCTGTCATAGACGGCTGGCTTTCACCCTATTTTTCAGACGTAATAACCGATAGTATTACTGAGGCTCTTATAGAAAAATGCCCCGAGCTTACTACCGCAAATACCGAATCTATTCCTTTCCTTTTCAAAACGCTTGCTTTCTTTTTCAGAGTTGATATCTCGGAAAATGCGCTAAGCATAGAGGAAAATCAATCGGCAGCACAGGCACTTGGCGCTGCAATAGGAGCTCCTGTCGGTCATTTTGTTGCGACGGTTGTTGCTTACCTCGTCCTTTTTGTAATATCTTTATTATTGCTTAAGCTTGTTATGGACCTTTTAGGTAAGCTTCTTACTGCAGGACCAATGAAAGCTATCGATAAGACACTGGGAGCGGTATTAGGCACGGCGGCAGCTTGCCTAGTTTGCTGTATCGTAGCAACTATCGTAAGCACAGTATCAAAGGATTTTGACGGCGGTTTTTTATACGATTTACTGTTGTCATTAAATCCCTTTATAACTCAAAATAACTAATGAATGGTGTAATTTAAATTTATGAATGTTCCAGTATGCTCAAGATGTAAGAAAAGACCTGCTACCGTTTTTGTTACCAAAAACGAGGAGGGAAAGGTTATAAAAGAAGGACTTTGCCTTGTTTGTGCCAACGAAATCGGCTTAAAGCCGTTTGATAATATGCTAAGGCAAATGGGAATGCCCGACGACGTCATTGAAAGCATGACGGGGGAGCTTGAGGAGGCTATGTCCGACCTTACAAACAATCTTCCCGAGGCGGCCGACGACGGCGGAGCGCCCTCTATTGATTTTCAGAAATTCTTTTCAGGGTTAGGCTTTACACAGGATTCCACCGACTCCAAGAAAAAGGGTAAGGATATGGGAAATGCCGCAGGCAAGGCGTCAGAGGACAATAGAAAATATCTGAATATGTATTGCACGAGCCTTACCAACAAGGCAAAGGACGGCAAAATTGACAGAATCGTCGGACGTGAGCGTGAGCTTGCAAGAGTTATACAGATTTTGTCAAGAAGACAAAAGAACAATCCCTGCCTTATCGGCGAGCCCGGAGTAGGAAAGACTGCAATTGCTGAGGCTTTAGCTCAAAGAATAGTTGATAAAAAGGTACCCGAGCGTCTTTCGGATAAAGAGGTATGGCTCTTGGATTTAACCGCTCTCGTTGCGGGAACTCAATTCCGAGGACAGTTTGAGCAAAGAATTCTGGGACTGATAAAGGAAGTTAAGAATTCCGGCAATATCATTTTAGTTATTGACGAGGTGCATAATATAGTCGGAGCAGGAAATTCCGAGGGAAGCATGG
Organism: Eubacteriales bacterium; assembly: GCA_045659905.1. Classification (GTDB taxonomy): domain Bacteria; phylum Bacillota; class Clostridia; order Oscillospirales; family CAG-272; genus UBA1740. The sequence continues at coordinate 84,377 of JAZRCT010000047.1, forward strand.
GCGCTGCCAATATGCTTAAGCCTGCACTTTCAAGAGGTGAAATTCAGGTTATAGGAGCGACTACGCTTAACGAATACCGTAAGCATATCGAAAAGGATTCTGCACTTGAAAGAAGATTTCAGCCGGTTATGGTCAATGAGCCGTCGATTGATGAAACCGTTGACGTCATACGAGGCATAAAGAAATATTACGAGGATTTTCATTCCGTAAAAATATCCGATGCGGTAGCAAGAAGCGCAGTATTAATGTCGGAAAGATATATCACCGACCGCTTTTTGCCCGATAAGGCTATCGACCTTATTGACGAAGCAACGGCACGTGTATCTATTTCTACGCCGGAGCTTGACGAAAAGCGCAAGAACATAAAAGTCTTGTCGGAGCTTTCCTTAAGCCGTGAAAAGCTCGAAAATCTGCTGTCCACCAGTGAAGGGCAGACAGAGGATAATTACCGTGAGCTTGCCGATATTAAAGCTAAGGTGCTAAGGCTTGAAAATAGAAATTCCGAGCTTGATGCTATAATTGAAAAAATAACGCTTACAGTAGAGGACATAGCGGGAGTAGTAGAGGTTTGGACGGGAATTCCCGCATCCGACATTAAGGAAGGCGAGCTTCAGGAGGTAGTCGGACTTCACGGCAGAATAAGCAAGCGTGTAATAGGACAAGAAGAAGCCGTCGATGCGGTTTGCCGTGCTATTAAGCGCAAGCGTGCAGGCATTTCGTACAGGAGAAACCCTGTTTCTATGATTTTTGCCGGACCTACGGGAGTTGGAAAAACCGAGCTTGTAAAGGTTCTTGCCGATGAGCTGTTTAAGCAGCCTGAGGCTTTAATCAGACTTGATATGTCGGAGTTTATGGAGAAGCATGCGGTGTCGAGAATCATTGGGGCACCTCCTGGATACGTGGGATATGACGAGGCGGGGCAGCTTACAGAGAAAATCAGACGTCGCCCATACTGCGTAATTCTGTTTGACGAAATCGAAAAGGCTCATCCTGACGTGCTGAATATTCTGCTTCAGATTCTTGATGACGGTAAAATCACCGATGCGCAGGGACGGATTGTTAATTTTGAGAACACCATAATCATAATGACTACCAATGCGGGAAGCAGCAATGCTTCGGGTATTTCGGGCTTTACTAAGGACAAGGAGCTTCTTACAAAGGAAAAGACCGAAAAGGCGCTATTTGAGTTTTTAAGACCTGAATTCGTCAATAGAATTGACGAGATTATAAGCTTCAGTCATCTTTCGCAGGATGATTTTGAAAAGATTGCCGATATTATGCTTGGAAAGCTAAAGGGGGCGCTTACCGAAAAGGATATAAGTCTGGGTTATGATTCCGAAGTCCTCAAGCTTATAGCAAAGCAATCCTATTCCGAAAAATTCGGCGCAAGGAATATGAGACGATATATTGAAAAAAATGTCGAAGACCAGATTGCTGAAAAAATGATTTCAATATATCCTGAAAAGCCGGGCATTATAAAGCTTGGTGCAGAGAATGAAAAAATTACAGTGCTTTTAATATAATCTTAAAGCAAAATGAATGGAGAATAAAATGTCAGAATGTACTCATGATTGTTCGACTTGCTCTTCAAAATGCTCTAAGGCAGATTTGATTTTACCTCAGAACAGTGCAAGTAACGTAAAAAAAGTAATAGGTATTGTCAGCGGCAAGGGTGGAGTAGGTAAATCTCTTGTTACTTCGTTGCTTAGTGTTACCATGAATAGACGAGGATACAGAACCGCAATTCTTGATGCAGATATTACAGGTCCGTCTATTCCGAAAGCATTTGGACTTAAATCAGGAAATATAGTTGGCTCGGATATAGGAATGCTTCCCGCTCTTACAAAGACCAATATAGAGGTAATGAGCATAAATCTTCTTATGGACGACGAGACAAAGCCCGTAGTATGGAGAGGCCCTGTAATTGCAGGCACTGTTAAGCAATTCTGGAATGAGGTCGTATGGGGCGACGTTGACTTTATGTTCGTCGATATGCCTCCCGGAACGGGCGACGTACCTCTCACGGTGTTCCAAAGCCTTCCGCTTGACGGCATTATCATAGTTACCAGCCCCCAGGAGCTTGTGTCTATGATTGTGGAAAAAGCATTTAATATGGCTCAGCTTATGGATATTCCCGTGCTTGGTATCGTTGAAAATTACAGCTATATCGTATGCCCTGATTGCGGAAAGGTTATAAGACCTTACGGCGAAAGCAAGGCGGCAAAGATAGCCGATGAGAGAGGAACAAAGCTCCTCGCTACGCTTCCTATAGACCCCTCGCTTGCATCTAACGCCGATATGGGAGTAATTGAGCTTTTCGAGGGTGATTACCTTGAGAGCTGTGCTGATTTCCTTGAGGAAAAGCTTGTAAAGTAATTTTTAAATTGAAAAATCAAATAGCCTCTTTTTGCTTTGGATTTCTGCTTGGCAAAAGGGGCTATAATTTTATTTAGTTCCATGCTTTGACAAATATCTCGCTTTTCTTATGCTATAATTATCTCGGAGGTGAGCGATTTGCCAACGCTATACATAGATATTTATTTTTTAATAAACTTCACCGTTGATTATTTATCTCTGTATTTTGCCAGCCTGATACTGGGAATCAAAACCTCGTTACTTAGGCTATTGATTCCTTCGCTTCTTGGAGGATTGCTTCCGTGTCTTTTGATTTTACTTTGCATTAACAATCTTTTTTATATTCCTATATATATTCTTTGGCTAATAATCACGGCGGCGGTTTGCCCGAAAAATTCTTCGCTCGTTCTTTCTATAAAGTTCGTTTGTATTTTTACGGTGATACAAACGCTTTTTGGCGGCGCTGTAGGTTTCTTTTTTGATAAGCTTGAAAAATATCTTTTGCCGTTGTTCGGAGAAGAAAATTTATCTTCAGAAAATAGCAGCATTATTCTGCTGTCAGCAATAATAGCTCTGGTATATTGTCTGTTAAAGCTTTTTAGATTAATATTAAGCTCGTCTATTGGCAAAAGGACGGCACAGCTCAAGCTGCGGATATTCGATACTGAATTTACTGTAAACGGCATAATTGATTCCGGTAATTTCCTGAAGGACCCAATGGATTTAACCCCCGTTATAATAATAAAGGAAGAAATTTTAAAGAAATACGTAAAAGTTTTGAATTTTTATCCGATAACCAGCAAAGAAAATCCTCTGTCTAAAAAGCTAAGAATAATACCAATCAAGGACGTTTCGGGCAATAGGATTTTATATGGATTCAAGCCCGATTACTTAGAGCTATTGGTGGGGAAGAGGATTATAGCTATCAAATCGACGGTAGCTATTGACACTCATGGGGGCAGCTTTAACGACTGTGATGCTATAATACCTTTATCGGCAATTACTTAAAGGAGATGCGATATGTTCTTTCTCAAAAAACTTGTTTTGAAAATAAAACTTTACATAAACGGAATATTTAATAAGAACTATATATACTATATAAACGGAGAAGAAACTCTCCCACCCCCATTAAGCGAGGCTGAAGAAGAGCTTATGATAAGCAATATTAATTCGGATTATGCTAAAAGCGCCCTCATTGAGCATAACCTACGGCTTGTCGCCTATATCGCTAAACGCTTTGAAAATACAGGTGTGAATATAGAGGAGCTTATTTCGATAGGCACTCTCGGGCTTATGAAAGCTGTGTCTACCTTTAATGCTGAGAAAAACATAAAGCTTGCTACCTATGCGTCAAGGTGTATAGAAAATGAGATACTTATGTTTATAAGAAAAAGCTCACACAGAAGAAAGGAAATTTCAATAGATGAGCCGCTAAGCACCGATTACGATGGAAATGAGCTTTTGCTTTCCGACGTTTTGGGAAGCGAGATTGACAGCATATCAAATCAAATGGAAGAGGACGAGGAAAAGAAATTGGTAAGAGAGGCGGTGCTTAACCTGACGGGGCGTGAAAGAATAATAATCGAGATGCGTTACGGACTTATGGGGCAGGATGAGCTTACTCAAAAGGAGGTTGCTGACGCCCTTGGCATTTCACAGAGTTATATATCAAGATTAGAGAAGAAAATAATGCATAGATTGCGCAAAAAGCTCGAGGAAAAGATGTAAAAAAGTTGTATTACGACAAAAAATAAAAAAAGAAAATATTTCTTTCAAAAAACTATTGCAAAATTTTATAATGTATGTTATAATAAGTAGCAATTAAATTGAATTACTATGCAAAGAGGTGTTAAAATGAAGGCAGGATTACATCCCGAATACAAAGAAGCTACCATTAGATGTGCTTGTGGCGAGACTGTTAAGACTCACTCTGTAAAGGGCGACCTTAACGTTGAAATTTGTTCCAAGTGCCATCCTTTCTATACAGGTAAGCAGAAATTTGTAGATGCAGGCGGACGCGTTGACAGATTCAAGAAGCGTCTTGCAATGATAAAATAATCATTGCTGTTAGGAGCGGCGGACGAAGGCTAATTTGTCCGCGCTCTTTTATTTTTGGAGGTATGCGCTTATGGAAAATTCAGAAATAAAAAGAGCTGTGCTGGTATCTATTTGCGAAAGCTCAGCCGAGCTTTCGGGCTGCGAGAAAAGCCTTGATGAGCTTGAACGGCTGCTTAACACGGCAGGAGGCGAAAGCCTTGCCCGAATAATACAGATAAAGAGCGCTTACGATCCCCGTACAGTGATAGGAAAGGGAAAGGTGCTCGAAATTAAAGAGCTTTGTCTGGCTTTAGACGTTGAGCTCGTAGTATTTGACGTAGACCTTTCGCCTATGCAGATACGAAATCTTGAGACGGATATAGAATGCGCTGAGGTAATAGACAGAAGCATGCTTATTCTTGATATATTTGCACTTCACGCAACCAGCGGCGAGGGTAAGCTTCAGGTAGAGCTTGCGCAGCTTAAATATTCTTCTCCAAGACTTATCGGCAAGGGCAAGGATTTATCAAGGCTTGGCGGCGGCATCGGTACACGAGGTCCGGGTGAAACCAAGCTAGAGACCGACAGGCGTCATCTTCACGAGAGAATTTCGGCTCTGGAGGAAAAGCTGCGCCAGATTGAGCATAACCGAGGCGTTATGCGAAGAAGCAGGGATGCATCGGGACTTTCTAAAATTGCGATTGTCGGATATACAAACGCAGGCAAATCAACCCTTTTGAATTATCTTACGGGCGCAGGTGTACTAGCTGAGGATAAATTATTCGCTACGCTTGACGCTACTACAAGAAGACTCGAGCTTCCTTGCGGAGAAACCGTGCTTCTTACCGATACGGTAGGCTTTATAAGAAAGCTCCCCCATCATTTGGTAGAAGCCTTTAAATCCACGCTTGACGAGGTAAAATATGCTGATATTCTTCTGATTATATCGGATATCACCGACCCCGAGGTGCGCTCACATATTGAGGTGACAGAATCTATCATCGAGCAGCTGGGAGCTTCTGATAAGCCGAGAATTTACGTCTATAATAAGGCTGACGGAGATAATTTTGCATCTTATTTAGTTCCCAAAGAAAGAACGGCGATAATTTCGGCAAAGACAGGAAAAGGTGTAGATTCGCTCCTTTCTATGATTGAGGAATGTGTCCACGAAGGAAAAAAGCGGTGCAAAATTTCAATTCCGTTTTCAGAGCAAAGGCTTGTAAACACGGTATATAGCAAGGCGACGGTAATTTCCTGCGAATATCTTGACGATGGCGTTGAGATTATTGCGGTGCTCGACGGAGCTATGCGAGGCGCTTTATCGGATTATATATCTTATGAGGAATAAATATGAGTGAAAAATCTTATACTACGGTAAAATGCTTTTCAACGAGCAGATTTGAGGATAGAAAATCTGTATTTATAGGATTATGCTCGCCGGTTACAACGGAAGAAGAGGCACTTTCGTTTATAGCTTCTGCCAAAAAGACGTATCCTGACGCAAAGCATCACGTTTATGCGTACGTTCTTAAGGATAACTCAATAACCAGATTTTCCGACGACAGAGAGCCGCAAGGGACTGCGGGTATGCCCGTGCTGGATGCAATAAGGAAAAATAATTGCGTTAATACCGTTATAGTCGTAATACGCTATTTTGGCGGAGTTTTGCTTGGTACGGGTGGACTTGTGCATGCTTATTCGGAGGCTGCGCTTTCGGCGTTAAGAAGCTCCGAAATTATTACTTACGATTTATTTACGAAGGTTTCAATAAAGGTAAGTTACTCTGATTATCAAAGATTATTGCCTATATTTACGTCATTTAACTTTTTTGTGGATGACACGCAATATCTTGAGGATATAGAAATTTGCGGTACTGTCGCAGAGGATGCTTGTGAGGATTTCAGAAATAAGATTACAGAGGCGACCTCAGGGCGAAGCCATATGGATATTAAAGGAACAATATTTGATTACAGAGGCTAAAATTTTAAAAAAATAAAGTGTTTTTCAAAGCCTTTTTCGTATATTTTAAAGGAATAAAGGAAAGGAGAAGGTAATGGCAGGTATAAAGCAGGAAGTTGTCGATGAAATTTTAATGCGTACCGACATAGAAGATTTGATATCTTCATACGTACCGCTCAAAAGAGCGGCGTCCAACTACAAGGGCTTATGTCCGTTTCACAGTGAAAAAAGTCCATCCTTCACCGTTTATCCTTCTTCGGATAGCTTTTATTGCTTTGGATGTGGAATGGGCGGCAATGCGATAACGTTTATCAGAGAGATAGAGCATCTCGATTATCCTGACGCAATTGAGTTTTTGGCTAAGCGAGCCGGTGTTACTGTCATAAGGGACGAATATAATTACAAGCCCGCTAAAAAAAGCTTTTCGAGAGAGCGAATGTGGGAAATGAATAAGGCTGCGGCTAAGTATTTTCATCAATCGCTTATGCAGGACAAGCCTGCATCTAAAAAAGCTTTAGCATATTTTACAGATACAAGACGGCTTAGCCTCTCAACTGTTAAGCATTTCGGGCTTGGATATGCGCCGGACGATTTTTCTGCGTTTTCAAATCATATGCTTTCTTTGGGCTTTACATACGAGGAGCTTGTTGCAGGATTTCTTTGCGGAAAATCCGAGAGCGGCAGATATTATGATTCGTTTCGAAATAGGGCAATGTTCCCCATCATAGACGTCACTGGCAATGTTATTGCGTTTGGCGGACGTGCTATGGATAATGAGACGAAGCCGAAATACAAGAATTCTTCGGATACGCCGGTATTTAAAAAATCAAGAAATCTATTTGCGCTGAATTTTGCCCGTCACTCCTGTAAGGAAGAAATAATCCTATGCGAGGGTTATATGGACGTTATAGCATTACATTCGGCGGGCTTTGAAAATTCGGTTGCAACCCTCGGTACGGCTATTACCGACGAGCAGGCGAGGTTGCTAAGCAAATATACTAAGCGTGTAATTATTTGCTATGATGCGGACGAAGCCGGGCAAAAGGCTGCCGTGAGAGCGCTTGGAATATTAGAGCAGGTCGGTCTTGAAACAAAGGTTATATCAATTCCCGGTTCAAAAGACCCCGACGAGTATATAAAGACCTTTGGAAAAGAAAAATTTAAAGAGGTTATAAGCGGAGCAAAGACCAAATTTGATTACGCTATGGATAACATACTTAAGCAGTATGATATCAATCTTCCGTCAGATATGGTGAAAGCGCTTGAACGCATAGAAAATGAGATTTCCAACTATTATTCTGCGGCAGAAAGAGAAATTTACTGCGGAATAGTAGCTAAAAAATTCAATCTCAACGCCGTTAATATAATAAGTGACGTTGACAGAATAAGGTCTAAGCGAGTAAGGACAATCAAAAAAAACGAGGGTGAAAACGCACGCAGAGCATTAGCGGGATACGGGGATAAAATCAATCCGGATTTTGCGAAAGCACCTTCGGTGGCAAAGCATGAGGAATTCGTTTTAGGTTTGCTTTTAATTTTTCCTGAGCACTGTAAAGCTGTTTTTGAAGAGGATTTGCTTACGGAGAGCGATTTCTTCACGGAGCTTGGCAAACGGGTGTTTGGGTATGTAAAAACCTCTTATGAAAACGGCGACGTCTTTGGGGATATAAATGAAATTTTCACCCCGGAGGAGGTTGGACGAATTTACAAAATGAAGCTTATGCGTATGTCACTTGACGATAATTCAGATAAAGTACTACGCGAAGGTATAGAAGCACTTAAAAGTTCTATGCGAAAAAAATCAGCAGTTAACGTTGATACGCTTGACGGACTTAACAGCTTTATCAATAAGCTGCGTCAGGACAACTAACGCTGACAATTCAATCAGGAACAAAGAAAGGATTTAGAAAAATGAGCAACGATAAGATTGATGTTAACGACTATATTGATTCTAAAGAAAAGAGCAGCATTGAAAGCTCGGGAATTATGAAAGTTCTTGAGGATATTGATTTTGAGCTTTCTCAGGTTGATATCGACTCACCCTCGCCCGAAGACATTGATAATGAAAATCTCAAAGAGATTGAAAAGGACGTAGAGGATTACGAAAGCGCCGAAAAAATGGAAAAGATACTTTCGCAGGAGGGTTATGCCATTGATGACCCTGTGCGTATGTATCTTAAGGACATCGGAAAAATTCCGCTGCTTTCAGCCGAACGTGAAGCTTATCTTGCTGAAAGAATTGCCGAAGGCGATAAAGCTGCAAAGGACGAGCTTACCGAGGCAAACTTAAGACTTGTCGTAAGCATTGCCAAAAGACACGTTGGTAAGGGTATGTATTTTCTGGACCTTATTCAGGAGGGCAACCTTGGACTTATGAAGGCGGTTGATAAGTTCGACCACAGCAAGGGATATAAGTTTTCTACATATGCTACATGGTGGATTCGTCAGGCTATAACCAGAGCTATTGCAGATCAGGCAAGAACTATACGAATCCCCGTACATATGGTAGAGACTATTCATAAGGTATCCCGCACAGCCCGTCAGCTTCTTCAGACTCTCGGCAGAGAGCCTAACACCGACGAGATAGCGGCAGAGCTTGCTATGACGCCTGAAAAGGTCAGAGATATAATGAAGATTGCTCAGGACCCTGTTTCCCTTGAAACTCCAATCGGCGAGGAAGAGGACAGCCATCTCGGTGATTTTGTTGAGGACAGCGATTCGCCCGCACCATCCGATAGCGCTTCTTACTCCTTGCTTCGTGAGCAGCTCTTTACCGTTCTTCATACTCTTACTACGAGAGAGGAGCAGGTTATCAAGCTTAGATACGGTCTAGAGGACGGACGCCCCAGAACTCTTGAAGAGGTTGGTCGTAAGTTTAAAATCACAAGAGAAAGAATAAGACAGATAGAAGCTAAGGCATTAAGAAAGCTCAGACATCCGTCACGTTCAAAATCTCTTAAGGACTATTTAAATAATTAAAAAATAATGCACAAATCGAATTTATTTGGTTTGTGCATTTTTTACGATAAAATATAATATATATTATTTAAAATAAAATGCTCTTGACTTTTTCGCGTATTTGTTGTATTATAAAATAGAAAACAAATGTACGCTGGAGGTACCATTTAAATGAAAAAGCTGCTTTGTATGATACTTTGTCTTGTGCTTAGCGTGTTTGTTCTTGCGTCTTGTGCCGAAGAAGAAATAGGCTCGTATCTCGAAAATTATCCCGAGACAGAGGATGAAGTAGAAGAGCTTACTATCAATATTTGCATAATTTGCGAGGACGGAACTCAGGACCTTGCAAAGACGACTGTTGAGCAGAAGCTTACTCAGTATGCTAAAGAAGATTTTAACACTACCCTTGAAATTGATTATTACAGCCCTTCTGAGTACGAAAGCAAAATAGCGGACCGTATCAAGACCGGCTCTAAGGACGTACCTGATATTATTTTGGTAAATTCAGCCTCTATGCTTGAGGGACTTGTTAAAGATGATAAGGTCGAAGATCTTACGGCATTTTACAATACCAACACCTACGGAAAGCTCAACGTGGCTATTACCCAGACTATTCTTGAGAAAGCAAAAATCAATGACAAGCTTTATTGCGTCCCCAACAACCATGTTGTAGGCGAGTACGAATATCTTCTTATCAATAAGGAAAAGGCAAGAGAGTTCTATTACAGCGATGAGCAGATAAAGGCTATGAATTCTTACGCCTTGACCTCGGAAATCAGAGAAAAGCTTACCGCAAAATACGGTTCTGATTTAATGGCAGACTACGTCAGGGTAGTCAAGGGAGATTATCAAGACCTCGCCGCATACCGTGCAGAGGGTTATCATTGCAATATTCTCAGCTATCCTACCGTAGATACCGAAGAAGCTCTTTCCAGCTCATTTGCGGTAGTTAAGGGCACTAAGGACCCTGCACGCTGCATGGAAATCATATATGCAATTAATACCGTTTCCAAGTATAGAAATACTCTCCAGTACGGTGTCGAGGGTGCTACATATACGGTGGATGATACGACAGGCATTGTCACCCGCACCTCCACGGGCGAAAACGTATATTATATGAATCTTGAGTACACCGGTAACGTCTTTACGGCGCTTCCTTGCGACGAAATAGGTTGGACTAAAGCAGCGATAGAAAACGGTGAAAAGCAGAATAAGGATTCTATTGACGATATCATAGTTCTTTATATCATTTGCGGCGATGGAACTACCGACGAGGCGAAAGCTTTGGTGGAAGCTAAGCTTTCCGAGTATACCAAAGAGAATTTCAACGTCGTTCTTGATATTGAATTCAAGCCCGCCAACGAGTATCTCGTTGCAGTAGAGCAGGCAACCAGACTCAATGCCAACAAGCGTGCCGATATAATTCTCGTTAATTCCGAATCGCTTGCTAACAATCTTGCAAGCAAGGGGCTTATCGCCGACCTTACCTCTTTCGTCGTATCCGACGATTATCCCGAATTTACGAATAAAATTCTTGAGCATCTCTTTACAGCAGCAAAAATCGAAGATACTCTTTATACCGTTCCCAATAACCACGTGGTAAGCACTTATGAATACCTTCAGATAGAAAAGGCTAAAGCTACGGCACTTGGTTTTGATGCTACTGCAGTTGCTGCATTCAAGTCGCTTGAGGATGCTAAGCCCTTCACCGATAAAATTCTCGAAGCCAACCCTAACGACGAGGTTTCAAAGTACATTAAAGTGGTGTCCGGCGATTACGGTCTCAGAAATAAAAATGCCAATTATTATTTCATTCCAATAAAAGCACCTACTGTCACTTCCGCCGAGGCGCTTTCTACCGGCTTTGCCGTATCAAAGTATACCGATAATATCTCGGAGTGTATGGATATTATATACGCCCTGAATACCGTGGTTGAATTCAAGAACACGCTTCAATACGGTGTAAAGGATAAGACCTATACACTTGATGAATCAAATAACGTAGTTCTTACTACCGATAAGACCACTAAATTGCCTGTATATTCGATGGATATCAAGCATACCGGCAACGTGTTCGATGCTTATTATTGCGAGGCTATTGGCTGGACTCAGGAAATAGCTGAACAGGGTAAGATTCAGAATTCCGAATCTGTTGTTTCGGATTAATGCGAAATGGCAGTTGAAAAACTGCCATTTTCTATTATCTTTACAAAAATCCAAAAAAGGAGGGGCGAATTGAATACGGTTGATTTTCATACTCATATACTCCCTAAGGCAGACCATGGCTCAGATTGCGTCGAGACCGCTGTCGCTCAGCTGACTATGGCAAAGGCTGCCGGGATTGATTCTATTATAGCTACCTCTCATTTTTATCCTCACAGGCACGAGGCGCTGGCGTTTTTAAAGCGAAGAAAAGACGCTTTCGATAAGCTTAAGGCAAGCGGTGCTATGCCTGATATAGACGTAAGGCTCGGCGCAGAGGTACTTCTGTGCTCAGGCATAGAACGTCTGCCTAATCTCGATAAGCTTTGCTTTGAGGGGACGAATATTATTTTGATAGAGCTTCCTTTTTCTGACTTCATACCTGAATATGAGGATTCTGTCAGAGCACTTTGCGATATGGGATATGAGGTAATTCTTGCGCACGCCGACAGATATCACCCGAGAAACATTGAAACGCTGCTTTTGCCGGGAGTCAAGATTCAGCTTAACGCAGAGGGGCTGTGTGGAGTCTTTAAAAATAAGACACTCTATAAATGGATAGACGCTGGACTTGTTGTAGGTATAGGCAGTGATATTCATATGATTGACAAAATGGCGTATAAGCAGTACCTTAAGGCTAAATTCAAGCTCGGTAAAGGTAGATTCGAGAAAATAATGACAGCTTCTAATGAAATTTTTAATAGAATATCTAAAGCTTAATGCTTATCCCCGAGGTAGGAATGATAAAATCACCTCGGGGACTTTTTGTTTATATTTCTTTGTTTAGAATAATTCCTTTTATTTTACAAAAACTAACAAAGCAACCAAAGCAAAAGGAGATATAATAATGAAAGCTACGGGAATTGTTCGTAGAATAGATGACCTTGGCAGAGTAGTCATTCCTAAGGAAATAAGAAGAACTATGCGTATCCGTGAGGGTGACCCTCTGGAAATATATACAGACAGAGAGGGTGAGGTTATATTTAAGAAATATTCCCCCATAGGAGAGCTTTCTTCGTTTGCGGCAGAATATGCCGATACCCTTTACAAAACCTCGTCTATCCCTATTTTTATTTGTGACAGAGATGCTATAATTGCGGTATCAGGCGCATCTAAAAGAGAATATATAGACAAGAAAATATCTCAGGATTTAGATGAAATTATAGAGCGCAGGCAGCTTTTCCAGAACAAGCATAAAAAGCAAGAAATAAAGATTGTTGATGACGGTGAGCATTTTATTACCTCGGCAATGCCGATTTTATCACAAGGCGATATTATCGGCTGCGTCGTAGCGGGCTGGCAGAGCGATTCTGATATCTCGGAGAAAATAGCCGACGATATTGAGCTTAAGCTCATTCAGACGGCAGGAATGTTCTTGGGAAAGCAAATGGAAGAATAAAAAAGGAATGCTGTCGCACACCAGTGACAGCATTCGCTTTTATTCGAATGTAACCGATTTTATATTAGAGGACTTATAGTATGCAATATAAGATTTACCTGCGTTTATCTGCAACTCGTTTCCCGAAAGTGAAAGAAAGCGAAGCTCGCCGCTATCGTCAATTTCCCATTTGAACTCGGTAAGCTTTCCGCAAGAAAGGTAATATCCTGCGCCGTTACCATCCGTGTTCATAACCGTTTCCACCCCTCCCGAGGTTTCGTAAGTCACACTGTCCGCAAATAAAACCAATAAATTATCAAATGAAAGTTTTTCGCCGCTAAGCATATCATATTGCTGCTTACCGTTTTTCAAAAATTTATATTTTCCGGAAGCTTCATCAAATGCAAAGGCTGTTTGATTTTCTTCGGAGTAGGGAATAGATAAAAGTTTTGCATCTGTCTTTGCGGATATAGGATTCTCAGCAAAGCAAAAGGGCACGCTTGGCGTTTTTACCGCAAGCATATCAATTCGCTCGCTTGTAATTATCTTTTCTATCAAGTCCTGCCGTGTGTATATCGAGTTGATGTTTTCTTTATAAAAGTAGGAATCGCTTTTGGATAAATCTAAGTGCAAAAGCGGATTGGTTTTACCGTACGAAACCGTATCGTCTGAGCCGTAAGCACATATAAGACCGCCAAAAAGTCGCACCGTGTCAGAAATATAGGCTCTTGTCGGAGCGAGTGCGCCGATTTTGCCTAAATTTGAATTGTACGGGGTATATACAGCGTAGCGTGTTTCACCGCTTTCGCATGGGATTTCTATTATAAGCTCGGATGATGAAGCACCGTATATCGAGGGAGAGTTTTTGCAAATATAAACAAGTCTTTGATAAGGATATTGCTCCTCTGATATATCAAGCCCTGTAAGATAACTCTTGTATTTGATTTTCTCAGGCGTAGTTACTGTTTCGTCGTCTTTGCTTTCATTCTCGGGCGGCAAATTTTCGTCAGCGGGTGGAGTGGTATCATCCGTGGTATCCTGAGGTGTATCAGTATCCTCGGGCGTCTTATCGTCGCTCGGCATATCCGTGTCTGCTCCAAATCCTTGTACTACCGTTGCAAGAATGAAAAAAAGCGCAATTGCGGCTATAATAATAATGGCAATCGTTTTTTGCAGATTGCCAGATTTTTCGGTATTCATTTTTACCTCCTTGCGTAAAAACGCACGTTTAAAATTGATTACCTAGCTTATTTATTGAAGCCGTCCAGCCAAACTGCGGCAGTATCAAGAGCATCGTAAAGACCTTTTGCTTTAAACTGTCTAAGAGGCATAATATTAGAATCCTCAAAGAGCTGAACAACGATAATATCAGGAACGGTAAATCCGCTTACTTCCTTTTCTGTCATTATCATCATCTTAACGTGATGCTTTCTATTCAGGTCACCGTAAATAATTTCTTCGTCTTTGCGAACAAGAGGTCTACCCTTATATGTAAGAAATTCCTCGTTATCAATGCCTTGTAATTCAAACATAATTGAAAACTCCTTTCTGTTTTTTTGAAGCATAACTGCCTTTTTGCTACATTCTTATGTTAGCATCACTCACGGCCTATGTAAATAGCTTTGACAAAATTAGACAGCGTTAAACTTTCGCAAAATCTAACGATTATTTACATAAGGTGTAAGAATTATCGCACTGTTGCCATACTTGGGCTTGGGCTTAGCAAGCTCAAATACCGAGTCTGCTCTGTCGGACATTTCTTTAAAATAAAGAGCTGTATCCGAAAGTCCGTCTTTTGTAGATGGCTTAGTCAAAATCGGTATTTTGGAGCTTTTTGCGCCCGAATGTAGCAAAGACATTCCAATCTTGTCCAAGGCAAGAAGCTGAGTGTATGATGGCATAGCATTCATATCGGAGGAGGTAACGCCGAAAAATGCGTACCACATAGCACGTCTGATTTTTGCATTGGTATATTTTTTTGTTTGCGATAAACTAAGTAATGATGAAATACTGTCGGCTTTAATGCTGGCGCTATATATTCGGTTATACAGTCCGTTTTCACATTCAAGAATGCCAGTCTTCATTTCTTTGTTCATTCTGAAATGCGAAATTATCGCAGCCGAGAGCCTTTCCTGATTTGTCGGCATATCACCGTCTGATATTGCTTTGGATACTATGCCGAGCGTTTCCTGCGGTATCAGCGAGGAAACAAGAGCGCTGTCGCAATTCTTTTCAAGAACCGCTCTTATTGCCATAGCAGAGGGAAGCTGAGATAAATCTACTTCTTTGCTGTCGAATGACGAGCCCTCACGCTTTACCGTATGCGGTATTATCTTAGAAGAGGAGCTGATAAGCGCCTTAATATATTCAATTGCAAGGATATTATTAGGTGAAAGCCGAAATTCGCTTGATATATTAAGTTCGCCTAGCGCCATTTCACACTTTTTTGCATATCCCGCACTGGAATTGTCTATTTTTTTAAATTCAACATCAAATTCGGGACTAAGCATTGCTAAAGCGACCGATTCAAGCTCATTAATGCTTCCGCTTTCGCTTCCAAAGGATAGATAATCAATAAATCCGAGCTTGTTGAAAATAGACACTGCTGCCCTGGCAAAATAATCTGCGCTTGACATTGAAAAGGGGAAGGGGAGCTCTAAAACCAGATTTATTCCGCTTTCACAGGCACATTTTGCTCGTGTAAGCTTATCGGTAACTGCAATTTCTCCACGTTGAGTGAAATTTCCGCTCATAAGAGCGACAATAGCGGTGTCTTCTCCAAATTCTTCCCTGATTTTTGAAATTTGATGCTTGTGTCCAAGGTGGAAAGGATTATATTCGGCTATTATGCCTACAACTTTAATAAAAATCCCTCCTTCGTGAACTAATTTTAAAAATTATATTGATAATTTTTGAAAGTTGTGGTACAATCTAGTATATTTTTGGAATCGAAAGGAAATTAAAATGAAGGTTCTAGTAGTAAATGCAGGCTCAAGCTCTCTGAAATATCAGCTCTTTGAGACTAATAGTAAAGAGGTGCTTGCTAAAGGAAATTGCGAGCGCATAGGCATAGATGGCTCTGTAATAACGCACAAAACCGCCGGCAAAGAAGCTGTTTCAAAGTCTGTTGACATACCCAATCATTCAGAAGCAATGAAGCTTGTCGTAAATGCGCTTCTTGACGATAAGTACGGCTGTATATCTAATGCTTCTGAAATTGAGGCAATCGGTCACAGAGTGGTCCACGGCGGTCCATACTTTACCAAAAGTATGCTTGTTACCGACGAGGTTATGAAAACTCTTGAAAAATGTATGTCTTACGCACCGCTTCACACTCCCGCCCACATTATGGGAATTAAAGGCTGTATGGAGGTTATGGGTGACGTTCCCGAGGTATTGGTGTTCGATACTGCTTTCCATACCACTATGCCGAAGGAGGCATACACTTACGGTATAAGCCACGAGATTTCCGAGGAATACGGAATCAGGCGATACGGTGCGCATGGAACGTCGCACAGATACGTATCTGCTGAGATGATTAAAATTCTCGGCAAGGGTAAAGAGGGTACTAAAATCGTCACCTGCCACATTGGTAACGGCTCGTCCATCAGTGCAGTAAAGGACGGCAAGTGTGTTGATACCTCGATGGGATTCACACCTCTTGACGGCGTTATAATGGGTACTCGCTGCGGAGCTATTGACCCTGCAATAGTCACTTACATTATGGATAAAAAGGGATATACCGTCTCCGAGATGGATAATTATATGAATAAAAAGTGCGGCTTTGCCGGAATTAGCGGCGTCGGCTCGGATTCAAGAGACGTAGAAGCTGCTATGAACAGCGGCAACGAGAGAGCGAAGCTTGCTTTCGACGTTCTTTGCTATCAAATCAAAAAGTACGTTGGCTCTTATTCTGCTGCAATGGGCGGACTTGATGCAATAGTATTTACGGCAGGAATCGGCGAGCATACGGCTTATATTCGCAAAAATGCCTTATCTGGACTTGAATTTCTCGGCATCGAAATAGACGACGAAAGAAATACCTTCCCACATTCCTCAACCCCCGTTGAGATTTCGAAGGACTCATCAAGAGTAAAGGTATATATGATACCAACCAACGAGGAGCTTGTAATAGCTGAGGACACAGAGAAAATAGTAAATGAGCTTAGAAAATAATAAAATACCCGCGGTGAAAAACTGCGGGTATTTTTCACAATATATATATTACCACAAAAAAATTACAAAGTCAACAAATAGTGATTAAGAAAGGATATTTTTAATATAAGATATTAAATTTTCGCTATAAGAATTTAATGCATCGAAATTTATATTGCCGGAATAAATTTTTTCGAGGTCGAAGTGATGCGTCGAGGATTCGGAAAAATATTTCTTTGCGCTTTCCTGAAATTTATTTGCCATAGTATCGTATTCCTTTAATTCAGTTGAATATAAATAACCCGGCTTTATAAATTTGTTTGCATCAATTATGCTTCCGCCCTTGCCGTTTACTATCACCGATGTTTTAGTCTTGGGGAAGTAAAGCGCCTCGGTTACGCCTTTATCAAAAGGCGATGGAAGTATATAAAAATCCGCATCGGTAGTCATAAGCTTGTTTTCTAAAATTTTAATAAATGCTTCTGCAAAGACAGGGTCAGCCTTTATAGAATAAATCCTGTCAGAAATCAAATCCAGGGTATCAAGAGTATAGTATCCGTCCTTACTGAAAGCGCTTATAAGTCGGACGCTCCTTTTCCTCTCGCCCTCAGAATATACGGCACGCACGACGAGCGCGGCTTCTTCCTCGGCTTTTTCAAAGTCGAAGTGTTTAAGCTTTTCTGCCTTGCTTTTTCTCTGAAAAACAGAAGAAAGGTGCAATTGGTCATACGCCTTTTGATAAGCACTATTCTTTTTGTCTATAAGAGAAATAATCTCGTTTTTAGATTTTTCAAGCCCCTTAATATCGAAAAAATCATATAGGCTTACTATTACGTCAACTGCTCCGGGTATTACGGCATCACGCTCATGCGGCGCCGTTCCGTCCAGCATAGCAACGGAGCGGTTTCCTTTTTTAATTATGACGCCGTCGAGCGAATTTATATCCGAGGAGCAATATATTTCTTCTTTTGTAAATCCGGAATCATCTGCGATTTTTGATACTTTACGCATCAGCGTGCTTTTTCCTGTACCCGGTCCGCCTTTAATTACGAATATTTTATCAAGCTCTCTTGATGAAAAGCATTTATCAAAATATGAAACGAAGCCGTCGAAGCTGTTAGAGGCTGCAAAATAGGAGTTTTTACACCTATTATAATCCTTTTCCTTGCTCATTTTTATCACCACCCAGTATTTATATATTTTATTGTGTTATCATTTTAAAAATTTTATGCTTGACTTTAATGGCGTTATTGGTGTATAATTTATTTGATTTTTCAAATATTTTACTATTCTATTCTATAATTTTTACTGAAAACTGGTGAATTATGCTTGTAATAGGTTTATGTGGCGGCTCCGGCAGCGGAAAGGGCGAAGTATGCCGTCGCTTTTTTAATCATAGAATTTTGTCGCTTGATACAGACAAAATATACAGAGATTTGATTTCTTGGCGCAGCGACTGCTTTAACGAGCTGGTCTCTGCTTTTGGCGATGAGATACTTCTTCCTGATGGTACGCTTGACAGAAGGAAACTCGCCTCGATAGTTTTTTGCGGCAATGATGCACAGGAAAAAAAGGCGTTGCTGGAGAAAATCACTCACACGCACATATTGAATTTTGTCAGAGCCGAGTTAAAAAGGCTTGCAGAGAGCAGCGAAAGACCGCCCGCTGTAATAGTCGACGCTCCGCTTCTTTATGAAAGCGGATTTGATAAGGAATGCAATCTTGTTATCGCAGTTTTGTGTGATAAAGATATTAGGATTTCGAGAATAATCAAAAGAGATGGCATTTCAAAGAAAGCGGCCGAGGAGCGGATAAATTCGCAAATAAGCGATGAAGCTCTGGCACAAAGGGCAGATTTCACAATTATCAACGATGAAAATCACGATTTAGATGCTCAAGTAAATGAAATTGCTAATAATATTTTAAGGAGAAGATAAAATGAACAAGACCGTAGGATTTGAAATTCAAGAAAAGCTAAGCTACAAAAAGCTTAACGTTTATGAAAATTCCTCAAGCGAGAAAATTGGGGCGATTTACGACTACGCCAAGGGCTATATGGACTTTTTGAATAATGCAAAGACGGAGCGTGAGGCAGTAGCCTATGCTATAAATCTTGCAAAGAAAAGCGGTTATACCGAATATACACTTGGAGAAAAGCTCTCGGTAGGAGATAAAAAATATTATAACAACCGCGGAAAGAGCCTTTATCTTTTCAAAATAGGCAGCGAAGATATTGAAAAAGAGGGTATTAGAATCGTTGCCGCCCATATAGATTCGCCAAGACTTGACGTCAAGCAGGTGCCTATGTATGAGGATTCGGGTATGGCGTTCCTTAAGACACATTATTACGGCGGCATCAAGAAGTATCAGTGGACCGCTATTCCTCTTGCGCTGCACGGAGTTGTAGTCAAGAATGACGGTGAGGTGGTAAATATCTGCATCGGTGAAAAGGAAGACGAGCCTGTATTTTATATCAATGACCTTCTTCCTCATCTTGCAGCAAAGCAGGCACAAGAAACTCTTTCTAACGCCATTCCTGGCGAAACACTCAATATTCTTATCGGAGGTCTTCCTTATAACGACGAAGAAGTGACCGACAAAATAAAGCTCACGGCACTTTCGTATCTTAATGATAATTACGGAATTATCGAAGCCGACCTTCTTAGCGCAGAGCTTAGCCTCGTTCCTGCTGAAAAGGCAAGAAATGTCGGCTTTGACGGCGCTTTGATTGCTTCATACGGTCATGACGACAGAGTATGCTCCTATCCCGCTATCACTGCGCTTTTCAACTGCGCAACCGACGGAAAGACCGCTATGGTTATCCTTGCAGATAAGGAAGAAATAGGCTCAGTCGGCGTTTCGGGTATGAAAAGCGATATTTTCACCGATCTAATTGAGGAAATTTCTATCTCTCTCGGTAAGAACGTAAGGAGAGTAAGAGCGGCAAGCAAATGCCTCAGCGCTGACGTTAATGCTGCTTACGACCCCAATTTCCCCGACGTTTATGAAAAGAGAAACAGCGCAATGATTTCCTGCGGCACGGTAATAAGCAAGTACACGGGCGCAAGAGGCAAGTCGGGTACAAGCGATGCTTCGGCTGAATATATGGGCTTTGTAAGGCGTCTGCTTGACGAAAATGGAGTAATATGGCAGACCGCAGAGCTTGGCAAGGTAGATGCAGGCGGCGGCGGAACGGTTGCTATGTATATTGCCAACCACAATATAGAAACGATTGATATAGGAGTCGGCGTTATTTCAATGCACGCACCCTACGAGGTCGTTTCAAAAGCAGACGTATATTCTACTTACGAGGCTTGTCTTGCGTTTGTAAAATAGCACTTTCCGTATTTATTGTGACTGTTATTTCAATATACGGAGAGAGAAATGTTAATAGAAAAAATTATTCCATGCGAAGCGAGATATACCGAAATAGAGCAGATGCTGACGCTGCCGGAGGTGGTCGCAGATGCTAAAAAATATACTGCACTAATTAAGGAATATAACTCACTTTCCCCATTGGTTACCAAATTCAGAGAATATAAAGCGGTAAGCAAAGCTTCGGAGGAGGCTTTGCAGATAAAAGACGATTCTTCGCTTGATAAGGATTTTCGTGAGCTTGCAGAAGAAGAATATACCCAATCGCTTACCGATTTAAAGCGGCTGGAAGAGGAGCTTAAAATCCTTCTTATCCCCAAAGACCCCAACGACGACCGAAACGTAATAGTTGAAATCCGTCAGGGAGCAGGAGGCGAGGAGGCTGCGCTATTCGCTGCCGATTTATATAGAATGTATTCTATGTTTTCAGCAAAAGAGGGCTTTAAGCTTGAGCTTGTCAACGTAAATGAAACCGAGCTTGGCGGATATAAGGAAATCACCTTTAACGTCATTGGAGACGGCGCTTTCTCAAGGTTTAAATTCGAGAGTGGAGTTCATAGGGTGCAAAGAATACCCGTCACCGAATCCAACGGCAGAATACAGACCTCTACGGTAACGGTAGCCGTACTCCCTGAAGCCGACGACGTCGAGGTCGAGGTAAAGCCGAGCGACGTAAAAATCGAGTCCTGCAAATCAAGCGGCGCAGGCGGTCAGCACATAAATAAGACCGAATCTGCCGTGCGCCTTACTCATATTCCATCAGGAATAGTAATCGAGTGCGACCAGGAAAGAAGCCAGCTCCAGAACAAAGAAAGAGCGTTTAAAATACTCTATACCAAGCTTTATGATATCAAGCTTAAGGAGCAAAGCGATGCAATTGCTTCGGAGCGTAAAAGTCAGGTTGGCTCGGGCGACAGAAGCGAAAAGATAAGAACCTATAATTATCCTCAATCCCGTATTACGGACCACAGAATCGGAAAAACCGTATTCACCTTCGACGCTTTTCTTAACGGCGATATAGGCGAGCTTGTTAATGACCTTATCGCGTTTGATACTGCAGAAAAGCTAAAAGGAGAGAGCTGATGGATACGAAGGTTATAAAGCTTTCGCAGTCTGATTGCAAGCATTCGGGAAGCCTTAAAATAGCGTCTTCTATAATCAGAAACGGCGGTCTTGTGGTATTTCCAACCGAAACCGTGTACGGTCTTGGCGGTGACGCAACGAATCCCGAGGCTGCTAAAAAAATATATGCAGCAAAGGGAAGACCGTCGGATAATCCGTTGATTATTCACCTGTCTACACCTGAGGAGGCGGAAGGATATGCGTATACCAACGAGGTATACTACAAGCTTGCAACAAGGTTTATGCCGGGTCCTTTAACCTTGATTTTAAGAGCTAAGGATTCTATTCCGAAAGAAACCAGAGGCGGGCTTGATACGGTTGCCGTAAGATGCCCTGAAAATTTGATAGCAAGAGAGCTTATTTCCTTATCGGGAATTCCGATTGCTGCACCCTCTGCCAATATTTCGGGCAGACCCTCGCCAACTAAAGCTGCGCACGTCATAGAGGATATGATGGGCAGAGTCGATATGATTATCGACGGCGGAGAATGTGACTTTGGCTTGGAATCCACCATACTGAAAATAGAGGACGACGGCGGAGTTATTCTTTTAAGGCCGGGGAAAATAACGGCAGACGATATTTTACCCTTTGTTAAATACGTTAACGTGGCAAATGCGGTCAAGGAAGAACTTAAGCCCTCGGAAAGCGCAATTTCTCCGGGTATGAAATATAGGCATTACGCTCCGAGAGCGCCGCTTTTTCTTTTAGATTGCGACCATAGCAAGGCTGTAAAATTTCTGACTGAAAGAAAAGCGGATAAAAGAATAGCCGTGATTTCATACAGCGAGGACGAGGCAGACTTTGAAAATATTTGTGAGACGGTATATTCGATTGGCAACAAAAACGACGAATTTACCCAGGCTCACAGGCTTTTTGATATATTAAGAGAGATAGACGCTCGGAATTTTGAAGAAATTTACGCACCGCTGCCAAGAGCAGAGGGGGTGGGATTAGCGTTATATAACAGACTAATCAGAGCGAGCGCTCATCATATTATAAGAATGTGACGGTATAGAAAATGGCAAAGAAAAAGAAGAATGCAGAAGTAGATATAATGGCTAACGAAGCTCCCGCTACGGTTCAGCCTATTACCGAAACGCTGGAAAAGAACTATATGCCTTACGCAATGAGCGTAATAGTTTCAAGAGCACTTCCCGAAATAGACGGATTCAAGCCATCGCACAGAAAGCTTTTGTATACGATGTATAAGATGGGGCTTATGACAGGCGCAAAGACTAAAAGCGCCAATATCGTAGGTCAGACTATGCGCCTTAACCCGCACGGCGATGCATCAATTTATGAAACTATGGTTCGTCTTACCAAGGGCAATGAATCGTTGCTGCATCCCTTTATCGATTCTAAGGGCTCTTTTGGAAAAAGATTTTCACGCAGTATGGTTTATGCGGCGGCAAGATACACCGAGGCTAAGCTTGACAGCTTTTGCTCCGAGCTTTTTTCGGGAATTGATAAGAATGCGGTAGATTTCGTTCCAAACTATGATAATACGATGGACGAGCCTACACTTTTGCCTACGAGCTTTCCAAATATACTGGTATCACCTAATCTCGGTATAGCGGTAGGTATGGCTTGCTCAATATGCTCGTTTAATCTTTCGGAGGTATGCGACGGTACTATTGCGCTCTTAAAAAATCCCAAGGCATCGGTCGAAAGGATTATGGAAATAATAAAAGCGCCCGATTTTTCGGGCGGCGGAAGACTTATTTACGACGAGGAGCAGATAAAGAAGATTTATCTTACGGGAACGGGAAGCTTCAAGCTTCGTGCTAAGTATACCTACGATGCAAAGGAAAATTGCATAGATATCAACGAAATACCTTATTCGTCATACACCGAGGACATAATTAAAAAGGCTACCGATATGATAAAGTCGGGCAAGCTGAGAGAGGTCACCGACGTCAGGGATTCGTATGATATTACGGGCGAGAAGCTCATAAGCTTTGATTTAAAAAAGGATGCTAATCCTGAGCTTGTAATTCAGAAGCTTATGTCGGCGACCGACCTCGAAAATACTTACGACTGTAATTTTAACATTCTCGTAGACGGCAGACCTATGACGCTTGGCGTTCGTGAAATCCTTTTGGAATGGATTAAATTCCGTACAAAATGCGTTTCCCGTGAACTGACGTTTGAGCTTGGAAAGAAGGAAGAAAAGCTGCATCTCTTGCTTGGACTTGCGGCAATTTTTGCCGATATAGACAGAGCAATAAGAATTATCAGAAATACCGAGGACGAAAATGACGTCGTCCCAAATCTTTCAAGAGAATTCAAAATCACAAAGGTGCAAGCCGAGTATATTGCGGAAATCAAGCTGCGCCATCTTAACAGGCAGTATATTCTTAACCGTCTTACCGAAATTGACCAGCTCGAAAAGGATATTGCCGAAATCAAGGGAATCCTTAAGGATGAGCTTAAGCTTAAAGAGGTAATTATCAATCAGCTCCGTGAAATCAAGAAAAAGCACGGAAAGCCGAGAAAGACCGATATAATAGCCAAGGAGGCTATTGCGACGGTTAAAAAGGAAGATATTTTCTTTGAAAATTATAATTGCCGCTTGCTACTTACAAGAGGCGGTTATTTTAAAAAGCTTTCGGTGCAAGGCGCTCGCTCTGCCGACGAGCAGAAGCTTAAAGAAGGGGATTACGTTATCTACGAGGAGGATACCGACAATAGGGGCGACGTTCTCTTTATTACAGATAAGAGGCAGATTTACAGAGCCAAGGTATCCGATTTTGAGCTTTCTAAGCCCTCTAATATGGGTGACTATATTCCGACTAAGCTCTCAATGGACGACGACGAGCACGTCGTTGCCTGCAAGATGGTTTACGACTTAAATCCCGAGCATCATATAGTCTATATTTTTGAAAACGGCAAGGGTGTCAGAATACCTATGTCGTGCTATGATGCAAAATCCAGAAGAAGAAAGATTACCGGCGCTTACTCGTCGGCGTCTAATCTCGTTGCGGCATTCTACGAGCAGGATAAGCCTATTGAAATATTCATAAGAAGTGATATGGGCAGAGGAATGCTTATAAAAAGCTCGCTTATTCCAGAAAAATCTACAAGGACCTCGTCGGGCGTTACTTTAATGCAATTCCCGAAAAAGGGCGGAAAGGTAGAGCTTGCTACGGATAGACTTTCATCGCTCGGAGCGGATATTACAAAATTTAAAAAGACCGCAATTCCGTCGACCGGAAGCATTTTAAATCAGATTACCTTTAACTTTTAATTAGCAAAGGGCTATCTCAAAAAAATTGAGATAGCTCTTTTTCATTTTTTAAATATAAGTTTACATTACGGTATATAAATCCGTTTATAATAAAATTATTACAACAAAGGGATAAACGGAGGCAAATCAAATGGAACGGAAAATAGAACAGGAAAATATAAGACTATTTAAAGAACATTTACTAAACGAAGAAAG
>JAZRCT010000048.1:0-3405 GCA_045659905.1 Eubacteriales bacterium
CGAAGGTCAAATTACGAATCGTATTTTGAAGAAATACATTGATTTCGTAATTCAGGTCCGCCGTGTCCTCGTTACTCAAAACAAAAAGAGGGACTTTTAGTCCCCCTATCTTGGAGCTGGTGGCCGGACTTGAACCTACGACCTGGTGCAACATTGACCGAAGGTCAAATTACGAATCGTATTTTGAAGAAATACATTGATTTCGTAATTCAGGTCCGCCGTGTCCTCGTTACTCAAAACAAAAAGAGGGACTTTTAGTCCCCCTATCTTGGAGCTGGTGGCCGGACTTGAACCGGCGACCTGTTGATTACGAATCAACTGCTCTGCCAACTGAGCCACACCAGCGTACCAACATATTCTAGCATTAAATCGTGATTTTGTCAATAGGAATTTTAATTTTTTCGGGAGAAAAGTATGGATTTATGTAATATATCTGTAATCAAGGAGCTTATGAGCGACGCAAACATAAGCTTCAGAAAGGAATACGGACAAAACTTTCTTATAAACAGAATTATTCCCGAGGACATAGCCGATAGCTGTACCGACGAAGCTGAAAGCCTGATAATAGAAATAGGCCCCGGCATTGGCTGTCTTACCGCAGAGCTTGCGGCAAGATACAGGCGGGTTGTGGCAATCGAAATCGACAAAGGGCTTATACCGATTCTTGCGAAGACGCTTGCGGAATTTGACAACGTGTCGGTAATTAACGAGGACGTAATGAAGGTCGACCTTCAGGCAATCGTGGACGAATATTCTATGGGAATGCCCGTATCTGTATGCGCCAATCTCCCATATTATATTACTACGCCAATACTTATGTATCTTCTTGAATCGGGAGTAAGGTTCTCGTCTATTACGGTAATGGTACAAAACGAGGTCGCATCACGCCTTTGCGCTAAGGCGGGAAGCTCGGATTACGGAGCAATTACCGCAGTGCTTAATTATTACGGCGAGGTAAGACGGCTCTTTAAGGTATCAAGAGGCTCATTCCTGCCCGCTCCCAACGTAGACAGCGCCGTAGTCAGAATAGATTTATACAAGGAAAAGAAATTCAAGCCTCGTGACGAAAGGCTTTTCTTCAATCTTATAAAATGCGCATTTGAGATGCGAAGAAAGACGCTTGTTAACGCTGTCAGCGCAAAGCTTCCGTTTAGTAAGGAGGAGCTATCCTCGGCGCTTATTTCGCTCGGATTCCGTGAAGATATACGAGGCGAGCGCCTTTCCTGCGAGGATTTTGTCAAGCTTTCGGACGTTTTAGCAAAAAAATAAGATAAAAATACGATAAACCTTAAAAAAAGCATTGACAAATACTTGGAAATTGGTTAAAATATATGTAACTAATTAAATATCATAAAGGAGAATTTATCATGACATCCTTAGAAAGAGCTGAAATCCGCCGTCTTCCTAAAAAGTATCGCCCTCTTGGCGCTTGGGGTTATTTCTGGTATAACATACTTTTCTCTATTCCGGTAGTCGGTCTTATTGCGCTTATCGTTTGCAGTGCAAGCAGCAAGAATATCGTTCGCCGCGGATATGCAAGAAGCTTTTGGTGCGCTCTCGTAGTTGCTCTTATATTCCTTGTAGTAGTTGCAGGAGTTGGCGCAATTCTCGTGTTCACCAACGTTATTCCGCTTGACACCATAAAGGAATTTATTAACGGCCTTTTGGAATCGGCTAAATAATCATTAATACATTATAATAAAGAACAGAGCAAGAATAGAAGGACTTTTACGCGCCCTTTTAAGCTTGCTCTGTTTTTTTGCTTGCAATAAGATATCTTACCGCAGGGTATCACATAGTTTTAGCGTGTTGTCCGTTAAGGATAACACGCTAAAATGTTTTAAAAGCTTCTCATTCCTCAGCAAAGTCAAGCGCTCTTGAGACAGCCTTGTGCCAAAGGCGCATTTTTGATTCACGCCATTCGTCGGCTTGCTCGGGGAGAAATTCCGTGCCGATATTTCGGTTTCTTATAATATCCGAGAGGTCGGAATACACACCGAGCGAAAGTCCTGCAAGATAAGCTGCGCCAAGCGCTGTGGTTTCCACACACTCGGGGCGCTCGATGCGCACGCCAAGCACGTCGGCTTGTATCTGCATAAGCAGGGAATTAGCGCTTGCTCCGCCGTCTACCTTAAGCTTTGTAAGCTTAATTCCGCAGGAATTTTGCATAAGGTCGATTACGTCACGTGTCTGATACGCCAAGGATTCAAGCGTAGCTCTTATAATATGACATTTAGTGGTGGCTCTCGTGATGCCTATTATAGTGCCTCTTGCGTAAGGGTCCCAATTCGGAGCGCCAAGTCCTGTGAATGCAGGCACTACGATAACGCCGCCCGAGTCCTTGACCTTCCTTGCATAATATTCCGAGTCCTGTGCCGAGTCGATAAGCTTCATTCCGTCACGCAGCCACTGAATTGCAGAGCCGCAGGTGAATACAGAGCCTTCGAGCGCATAGGCAACCTCGTCCCCGACACTGCAGGCTACCGTGGTAAGCAGTCCGTCGCTCGTGATTTTAGGGGCAGAGCCAATGTTCATAAGCAAAAACGCACCCGTACCGTAGGTGTTCTTTACCTCACCTACCGAGAAGCAGCACTGACCAAAAAGCGCCGATTGCTGGTCGCCCGCCATTCCGCCTATCGGTATGCTTGCGCCGAGTATAGACGCATCGGTGTAGCCGAAAAGCGTAGAGGAGGGAAGCGCCTTTGGAAGCATTGCCTTTGGTATATTAAAGAGCGAAAGCAGCTCCTCGTCCCAGCTTAGCGTGTGAATATTGAAAAGCATCGTGCGTGATGCGTTTGTGTAGTCGGTAGCGTGTACCTTTCCGCCCGTGAGCTTCCATAAAAGATAAGAGTCCACCGTCCCGAAGAGCAGCTCGCCACGCTCGGCACGCTTGCGTGCGCCCTCTACGTTGTCAAGTATCCATTTGAGCTTTGTGGCTGAAAAGTAGGGGTCTATAAGCAGTCCCGTCTTTTCCTTAATCATATCCGAAAGACCGCTCGCTCTCAGCTCCTCGCAATAGCCTGCCGTTCTTCTGCATTGCCAGACTATCGCATTGTATACAGGCTCTCCCGTGATTTTATCCCAGACGATTACGGTCTCACGCTGGTTCGTTATGCCGATACCGATAACCTCAGACCAGCTTCCGCCAATCTTAAGCAAAGCCTCGGTAGCAACGCCTATCTGCGTCGCCCATATCGAAAGCGGGTCGTGCTCAACGTAGCCCTCTTTTGGAAATATCTGCGGAAATTCTCTTGCAACAGAGCCGACGATTTTTCCGTCCTTAGTAAAAATTATGCAGCGTGAGCTGGTTGTGCCTTGGTCTAGCGCCATTAAATATTTTTTCATTGTTTTGTAACCTTTTGTAGTCTTTTATTCGGAAAAATCGGCTATATTGCTTCTTTATCA
>JAZRCT010000049.1:0-12384 GCA_045659905.1 Eubacteriales bacterium
TAAGGTTGAAAAACTCTTGTTTTTCCTCTTTTTTATTAATTTTTTATTCTACCGCCGTTTGCTGAACTCTCGCCGTACCCTCGTACGCCTTCGGTCGCAAACGCCGCTTTCCTACCTAAATTCGTTCGCCCCAAGGTTCAGAGTCTCATTAAGAATTCGCTAAATCTTTATTTCTTGCCGCATTTTTTCCGATTTTGCATTGATTTTATTGAATTCTTAATGTGACAGTCCCGTTTTTGTATTTTTGCATTTATAACATTTTGGAAACATTTCAAAAACAAAAGCTAAAAACCGTTATATTAGAATAGGGACACAATCAAAGAGAGGAATTACGAAAATATGGAAAACGCATCTTTTAATTACACGTATTCAGCGGCTAAAAACAGAGAAATAGAAAAAATCAGAGATAAATACCTGATAAAAGAGGAGAGCAAGCTTGAAACACTGAAAAGGCTCGACCGCAAGGCGCAGAGCGCAGGAATTATAGAGAGCCTTTTTATAGGAATAATCGGAGCGCTGGTCTTTGGTATCGGAATGTGCTTCTTTCTTAACGTATTCACAGGAGCGCCCTGGCTGACGGCTGCTTTTATGATATGCGGTGCGCTTTTGATGCTTCCTGCATATCCGATTTACAAGAAAATATCAACTAAGACCAAAAACTCCCTGACGCCCGAGATTCTTCGTTTGTCGGAGGAGCTTATTGAATCCTGATTGAGCTATCAACTTCTGAAAATACAAAGGAGTAAAACTATGAACGCTATTGAAATCAAAAACCTTTCAAAAAGCTTTCGGGGAATGTATGCGGTCGACCACCTGAATATGACAGTTCCAAAGGGAGCAATTTACGGCTTTATCGGCGAAAACGGAAGCGGAAAATCGACCACCGAAAAGCTTATTTGCGGCCACCTCGTCCCGGACGGCGGCGAAATAAAGCTATTTGGCAGAGATTATACCGACCCCGGGGTAAGAGTCAGAGTAGGGGCGCTTATTGAGAATGCAGGCTGCTTTCCGGGGTCGTCCGTATACCAGAATCTTATGATGCAATGCATAAATCTCGGTATCAAAAATGCCGACGAGGAAATTATGCGTGTGCTTCGAATCGTGCGTATGGAGGATAACGCCGCTATTAAATTCAAAAGCTGCTCACTCGGTATGAAGCAGCGCATCGGTATCGCTATGGCGCTCTTAGGTGATCCTGCGCTTCTTATTCTCGACGAGCCAATCAACGGACTTGATACCGACGGTATGAGAATTATGCGTGAAATTCTCGTGGATATCACCAAGAATTACGGCTGTACCGTCGTTATATCCTCGCATCTTCTCGGTGAGCTTGAAAAGATTGCTACGCACTACGGAATTATCAGGCAGGGCAAAATGATTATGGAAATGACGGCAGAGGAAATGGATTCAAGAGCAGAGGTGTTTACCTCGCTTAGGACCGAGGATATGCAGGGGGCGTATCAGAAGCTTTCCGATAAATACGGCGACGTAAGAATCAACGGTGAATATATCCGTATTTACGGAAAAGACGACGTAGAGGAGATAGTTTCCTTCCTTATTGAAAGAGGTCATACCGTCAGCGAAATAAAGAAAAACAAAATAGGACTTGAGGAATATTATATCGAAATTATGTCAAAGCAGGGAGGTAAGGCGTAATGACTAACGAAATCACATTTGAATCTCCGTCGTTCAAGGAGCGAATTAAGGGTATGCTCGGCGTAGATTTTTACCGTCTTTTTAACACTCCCCTCTTTTATATTTTCCTTGGCATAGCGGCGATAATTCCCGCTATGGTTTCGGGAATGACTACTATGACAGACCAAAGCGGCAACGCAATAGAGCTTTATACTAACGTCTGGCAGATTATTGCCGCTGAGGACTCACTCTACGTTATAAGAGGAATTGCCGACTACGCAAATATGAATATGGTATTTATATTCGGCGGTATAATGGTATCTATTTTTATTGGTCACGACTACAAAAGCGGTTACGTAAAGCAGCTCTTTACCACCCACGCAAAGAAGCAGGACTATATGATTTCAAAATCCCTGACCTGCGCTTTTGCAATGGGCTGTATGTGCATAGCTTATCTTATAGGCGGCATTGCAGGCGGCTTGTTTGCAGGCTACGATTGGACGGTCAACGCAGGCTCGCTTATAATAGCTATCCTCGGTAAAATTATTATGTCGCTTGGCTGGGCAAGCCTTTTTACCTTCTTGAACGTAATATTCAGAAGATATTTCGGCATTTCGGTAGCCTCGTCGTTTTTCTTCGGCACGGGTATCCTCATTATAGGTGCTGCGGCTATCATAGAGGCGTTGGGGCTTCCTTCCTCGGTGCTTAATCTCTTTCTTTACGGCTCGTCCGTAAACGCCTGCCTGACTAGCAATATCGGCACGCTTGCCGTATGCCTCCTGGTGTCGGTATTCTGGGCGCTTATATATAATCTTGCAGGTACTTATATCCTTAACAACAGCGACGTTTACTGATAGGGAGGTGTGGATTTATGAATGCAATAGAAATCAGGAATTTAACTAAAAGCTTCGGTGAAAAGCAGGCAGTAAGCGGACTTAATATGACCGTTCCCGAGGGCGCAATCTACGGCTTTATAGGCGAAAACGGCTCGGGAAAATCCACCACCGAAAAGATTATTTGCGGACTTATACACGAAAGCGGAGGCTCGGTTAAGCTTTACGGCAAGCCGCATACAGACGCCCCCATTCGTGCGAATATGGGCGTGCTGATAGAAGCCCCCGGCTGCTTCCCCGGACTTTCTGTCTGGAATAATATGATGCTTCAGGCGGCTAATCTCGGCATAGAAAACGCAGAGAAAGAAATAATCAAGGTATTAAAAACCGTCCGTATGGAGGGCGCTGCCGGCAATAAATACAAGAATTGCTCGCTCGGTATGAAGCAGCGTATAGGAATTGCTATGGCGTTGCTTGGAAGTCCAAGGCTTCTCGTCCTTGACGAGCCGATTAACGGACTTGATGCCGACGGTATGAGAATTATGCGAGAGGTGCTGACCGATATAGCGAAATCAGGCTCGACTATCCTAATTTCCTCGCACGTGCTTGGCGAGCTTGAAAAGATTGCCACCCACTACGGCATTATAAGGGGCGGCAGAATGATAGCCGAAATGACTGCCGAGGAGCTTGACGCAAGCTGCCGCAGATTCGTTGCGCTTACGGCAAGGAATATGGAGCTTACAAAAGCCTTACTCAAAGCAAAATACACCCGTGTGGAAGCCGACGAGGCGGGCTATCTTCGTGTTTATGACGAGGTAAGTCCTAGGAA
Source organism: Eubacteriales bacterium (assembly GCA_045659905.1). GTDB lineage: Bacteria > Bacillota > Clostridia > Oscillospirales > CAG-272 > UBA1740. The sequence goes on from JAZRCT010000049.1 coordinate 3,298, forward strand.
AATCGTGGAATATCTATATGCGAGCGGCATTGCCGTTACCGAAATCAGAACCGATAAAATCGGTCTTGAAGAATATTATATCGACTTAATGAAGGAGGCAAAAAGATAATGAATGCAGAAAAAAATAATTTCAAAAAGCGTCTTTTTACTATGCTTAAAGTGGATTTCAAAAGATTACTGCTGTCAAGAGCCTTCTATATAATAGTTGCTGCCTGCCTCGTTGCGCCAATACTTATTTTGGTAATGACCTCTATGATGGACGGCACGGTTTCGGTAAACCCCGAGACGAAAGAGGAAACCCTAATTGAGGGCTTTGATAACGTATGGCAGATTATCGGCTCTGTAAACGATGCCGACGCAGGCGCACAAGGCGGCGATACGTCAGAGATGAGTATGGATATTGTGAGTATGTGCAATATCAATATGCTGTATTTTGCCGTCGCAGCGCTCGTTTGTATCTTCGTAGCAGACGATTTCAGAAGCGGGTATGCTAAAAATCTTTTCACCGTTCGTGCCAAAAAGACCGATTACGTAGCCTCGAAAACGCTGGTTTTATGCCTCGGTGCGGCAGCTATGGTGCTTGCTTTCTTCATAGGCGCTCTTGTAGGTGGTGCGGTGTCAGGGCTTTCCTTTGAAATGGTGGGCTTTAATCTCGGAAATCTTATAATGTGTCTAATCTCTAAAATGCTGCTCGTCAGCGTCTTCGTGCCTATTTATCTCGTAATGAGCGTTATAGCAAAGCGTGAGCTATGGATGTCTGTTTTGCTTTCTATGGCGGTTGGAATGCTTTTATTTATGATGATTCCAATGCTGACACCGCTAAATGCGACCTTCATTAACGTAGTTCTTTGCATAGCGGGAGGCACGGGCTTTTGCTTCGGACTTGGTGCTATAAGTAATATGGTTCTTAAAAAGACGAGTCTTGTATAAAATAAATAAATTCAAGGCAACGCCGAAAATGGCGTTGCCTTGAATTTTAGGAAAAGTGAAAAATAGAAACAAAACTTTAACATTTGTATGCTATAATATAAAGAAAAAGCAAAATCATTCCTCGAAAGGACGTACGAATGTTTAAAATTTTAATAGTAGAGGACGATAGAGACCTTAACCGCAGCGTATGCTCGTTTTTAAATAATAGCGGATACGAGGCGACTGGCTGCCTTGACGCAGAGAGCGCATACGACGAAATGTATAAGACCACGTTCGACCTCATTGTATCCGATATAATGATGCCGAATATCGACGGCTTTGAGTTTGCTAAGACCGTACGCTCGCTTAATACCGATATCCCGATTTTGTTTATGACCGCACGTGACGATTTTGCCTCAAAGCAAAGAGGATATAGAATAGGCATTGACGATTATATGGTAAAGCCGATAGATTTAGACGAGCTCTTTTTACGTATCGGCGCTTTGCTCAGACGCTCTAAAATTGCATCGAGCCGCCGTATAGAGGTAGGAGGCTTCGTGATGGATGCCGACGAGAGAAGCGCTACGCTTGGCGACGAAGAAATCTCGCTTACCGCAAGAGAGTTCGACCTATTATATAAGCTGCTTTCTTACCCTAAAAAGACGTTTACCCGTACTCAGCTTATGGACGAGTTCTGGGACGCAGACACTCAGGCAAGCACGAGAACGGTTGACGTCTATATGACCAAGCTACGTGCGAAGCTCTCGGAGTGCGAGTCCTTTGAAATACAGACCGTTCACGGACTAGGCTATAAGGCGGTGATCAAGTGAAAAAGACAAAGTTTCGATACATCCTTCGGGAGTTCAGCAGTTTTCTGTTGTTCTTTATGATGGTTGGCTTCGTTGTTTCGTGCTGTATGATACTGTTTTTGAACGTGTTAGCGGACACGATAGGACTCACGTTCACCCCCGATAATATCACAGCCGCAGCCAAGATCACCTTTCTGAATGTTTTAATTATTACCGTTATCTTTAAAACGCTTGATTACGTCCGCCGTAAAATTATGGTGGATAAACCCGTAAAATTGATTACGGATGCAGCCGAGAAAATCATGAACGGTGATTTTTCAGTAAGAATTAAGTCAATGCACGGCTCAGGAATGGAAGGCTTCAATCAAATTGGAGAAACGATCAATGCGATGTCAGAAGAACTGTCGGGTGTTGAAACGCTTCGAACCGATTTTATTGCAAACGTATCCCACGAAATGAAAACGCCTCTTGCTGTGATGCAGAACTACGGAACGCTACTGCAAGCTCCCGATCTACCCGAAGAAAAGCGCATTGAATACGCAAAGGTAATTACCGATGCATCTCGCCGCCTTGCCGATATGATGACGAATATTCTTAAGCTTAACCGTCTTGAAAATCAGCAGATCTATCCGCAGATCGAAAAATATGACCTCGGAGAACAACTTTGCGAAAGCCTTTTGCAGTATGAAAGCACGTGGGAAAGAAAGAATATCGAAATCGAAACCGATATTGCGGAGAATATGATTGTATCCGCTGATGCCGAGCTTCTCTCGCTCGTGTGGAATAACCTCTTTTCCAATGCCTTCAAGTTCACCGAGGACGGTGGAAAGGTTACTCTTACGCTTACAGCAGACAAAGAATACGCTACCGTCAAGATATCCGACACGGGATGCGGAATGAGCGCAGAGGTTGGTGCGCATATTTTTGAAAAATTCTATCAAGGCGACGCATCCCGTGCCACTCAGGGCAACGGTCTTGGACTTGCGCTCGTCAAGCGTGTCGTTGACATTATAGGTGGCGAGATTTCTGTGGAAAGCGCCGTAAACGTCGGCACTACCTTTACCGTAAAAATAAGGAGGACGCCAAATGGATCCGAAGAAGCTGTTAAATAAGCTTATATATCCGCCAATCCCGATTTTGCTGATATTGCTGCCCATAGCCACTGCGTTTCTCGTTTGCTCGATGGTATTTTTAGGCTCGGAATCGCCGATTTCGATTATATCCTACGTGCTTGCGGCGTATACGCTCACCGTATGGTGCTTCCGTATACCGTATCTTATAGATTTTTTTAAAAATCTTCGCCGCAACAATATGTATATAAGCCGTTATTTTGAGGATAGACGCTTCAGAGTAAAGGTCTCGCTTTATTCATCTTTAATATTTAATACAATATTCGTAATATTCCATTTCTGGCTCGGCATTTATCATAGCTCCTTCTGGTATTGCTCGCTTGCGATTTACTACCTTTTCCTTAGCGTTATGCGTTACCGCCTCGTGCGCTACACCTCAAAATACGAGCCCGGCTCGGATATGCGTACCGAGCTTACGAAATACCGCAACTGCGGTATAATATTCCTTTTAATGAACCTGACGCTCTCACTTATAATATTTTTTATGGTCTATTTTGACAGAAGCTCGCATCACCACGAAATCACCACGATAGCGATAGCGGCATTTACCTTTACGAAGCTTACTACCGCAATAATAAGCATCAAGCGCTACCGCAAATACAATAGTCCCGCATTCTCTACGGTGAAGGCAATAAGCCTTGCCGCCGCCTGCGTTTCAATGCTTACGCTCGAAGCGACGATGCTTACCACCTTTGGCGGTGACGGCTCAATTGATTTGCCGACGAGACGGCTTATGCTCGCCCTGACGGGAGCGGTAGTGGTAATTCTTATCGTCACTATGGCAATCAATATGATAATAATAAGTACAAGGAAGCTAAACGGACTTAAAAATCAAGAGGAGGGAAGTCTTAATGAGTGAACTAAATACGGATAGCAGCTTTTCCTATACCTACTCGGCAAAGGAGCAGGAGGAGCTTAAAAAAATCCGTGAAAAGTATACAGCGCCGCCCGAGTCCTGCGACAAGCTGGCTCGTCTGCGCAAGCTTGATGCAAGCGTTACAGGCACGGCTCAGCTCGTGGCAATCGTCATTGGTATTATGGGAGCGCTCATTTTGGGCTTTGGAATGAGCCTCTGTATGACGGAGCTTGGCGAGATTCTTGACTTGCCCGAGGATTCATATATGATTATAGGTATCGTTTCCGGCACTGTCGGCGGTATCCTTGCTTGCCTTGCTTATCCGATATACAATGCTATCGTCAAAATAAAGCGAAGAAGAATAGCCCCCGAAATCATAAGCCTCACCGACGAGCTTTTAAAGTGAGAGAATAGCACGCTCGTCAATATAAATCCCCCGCAGAATTTGCAAGCATATTACTAGGTAATTCGATATACGCTTTACCTACGGTATACTTGCTTTGAAAGCGGGGGGATTTATATTAAATAGAAGACTTAGGATTCCATTCGGTATTGCTTGGGCGTTACTCCCGTCGCTTGCTTAAATGCTCTCTGAAAGCTTCTTTCACAAGCGAAGCCACATTCGATACCAACGTTGAATATACTCATATTTTCATTTCGTAAAAGACTTTTAGCATAGCTTATCCTAAATGAATTTCTTAACTCCGAGAAAGTTACGTTCAAGCTTTTGGATAGGCAATGCGAGATATGGCTTTTGCTGTATCCTATGCTTTTTGAGCAGTCTGAAATTGTAACGTCCTTAAAAAAATTCATTTTAGCATACTTTAGTATTGCGTTTATGATATCCGAATTTCTTTTTTCGTTGTTTTTCGATACGACGGTATTATTAATATATTCGTCGAAAATAGGATACAAAAGAGCCTTGAGGTATCTTTTTTCTTCCATACTGACCTTGTGAAGCTTCTCTTTTGTATCAATCATTTTCGCTTCAATAAATGTTTTTAGAGCAAAGGAGGGAGTAAATACGGTATCCTCATATTCTTCATACGATGCCTTGGTTCTTATGATGTCCATTATCAAGGTGTCTGTGAAAAGAAGCATCCATAATTTTACGGTATTTCCTTCTTCCGTGTAAAATCCGTGATATTGATAAGGGTATATCACAACAAGGTCTCCCGCCTTGGCTGTTTTTTGAGTGTATTTGGTTTTTACACACAACTCCCCTTCCATAACGTAAACAATTTCCGCAAATTGATGCATATGTATTGCTTTGCGGTATCTTTCATTCTTGAAGCTTGCTCTGATGGTATCTGTAATAGCAAAATTACTTTTTTGTACAATCGGCATAGTTCTCTCCTGTAAAAGCATTCTACGTCATATATGTTACACCGTTTGTCGCAAAAAGTCAATAGAATTTGTTATAATAATAGTAGAAGGTGCAAAAAATGCGTCTTTAATAAAAAATATAGAGGAGAGAAGAAAATAATGTTGACCTCAAAGAAGAGAAAAATTTTAATTCTTGCGTGCTTGATTGCGGTTCTTTCGACGGTATTCGGACTTATCTTTTCGAATGCGGCAGAGGGTGATGCAGTAAGCATACAGGGCTCACTTGACAGCGGACGAAACTTTTTAAAGGCTGACAAGCTTGAGCTTCAACGAGACCTTGAGAGCATGCCGAAAACCTATGAGGCGGTCATTTATGTTCCAACGGACAAAACTACGATGGGCGTAATATTCGGTAATTATATCAGAGAAAACAGATCCTGCTTCACCTTCAGAATATCGGCAGACGGTAAGCCTCAGCTTCAATTAATCGATAAGGATATCAATACCGTGCTTAATACCTTCGATTATGACATCAGAGGCGACGAGTGGGTTCATGTGGCTATTACTCACGAGGTTCTTGAAAATGGCGCTTTGTTCAGCTGCTACATAAACGGCGAGCTTATAGGAACGAATAAAACCGATATAAGCTACGAGCTTGATATGAATGTAGCTCAGAGTGCGGTTACCCCGTATATCGGAAAGGACTTCAGAAACGAGTATTACTTCAAGGGAAGAATAAAGAATCTAGCTCTTTATACCGAGGCGCTCAGCGCTACGGAAATTGCGGCATCCTTTAATAACGGAGTAGGTACGCATACCGAAGATCTTCTTGCTTGCTACGATTTGACCGATGCCGATGGCGTTAGCAATATCACCGACCTTACGGGTAACGGCTACGACTTCGCCCCTCAATATTTCGAGAGACAAGAGGAGAAGACCGATTTCTCATATTCCTTTGCGGTGGTAGGAGATACTCAGTATCTTATTTACAAGGATGCGCATAGCGGCACGAGCTATACCTCGTATATTTACGATTGGATAGTTAAGAACAAGGACGCTAAAAATATTCAGTTCGTTATGGGACTTGGCGATATAACGGATAAAGACGGAGCTGCCAGCACAGAAGATTTAGTAGACAAGGAATGGACCTTAGCTGTAAGCGAGCATCAAAAGCTTACCGATGCGGGAATTCCTTATACCGTCATAAGAGGAAATCACGATACCGTTCCTCAGCTTGATAAGTATTTTGCAAATAATTCGAATTTCTCTGCTATGGATATCGAGTATTTTGACGGCACGAGCCTCGGAAATTATTTCGTAAGATTCACCGTAGGCGAAACGAAGTATATGATTCTTTGCCTCGATTATGAATTGAAGGCAGGCTCGGACGAGCTGCTTTGGGCTAATACTACTATTGAGCAAAATCACGACTGCAAGGTTATAATAACCACTCATAATCATACGCAGTATGACGGTTCGCGCAAGGGGGCTATATGGGACAGTCTTGTAACCTATAATAAGAACGTTATTATGGTTATTTCGGGACACGTGGGTAAGACCGCAAATACCGCTAAGTCATATTCCGTAGGCGCGGCGGGACATACCGTACTTGAGCTTCTTGTAGACCCTCAGTACCTTGATACGAATTACGTATATAAGAACGTTGGTATGGTAGGTATGCTTTATTTCTCGGCTGACGGAAAGGAAGTGGACTTCGAATATATTTCCACTCAGGCAACGCTGACTAATCAAAGCGCCGACGAGACTGCGCAGGACGTATTCTACGGACGCAAGAATCAGTTCAGCTTTACCATTCCCGACGAGCCTGAATTGGTTACCACGAAATACGGTGTTATAACCAATTCTGCGTGGGCGGATGCATCTGTTTATCCGTTCGTTATATTCGATGAAAGCGGCAATTGCATAGGAGCTGCGCCTTACCTTACGGGAAAAGGCGATAGTAATTCCCCGGATTCCGCTATCAACCAGGCTAAGCTTTACTTGGATGATAATACTTGGAGCGACGGCAATCCCACGGGAACGGTTCGTTCTGCTACTATTCTTATGAGAGCCGATCACAGTATGCCTAATCATTATTACGATAATACATCTCTTATAGAAGGACTTATAACAATAGACCTTAACGGATATACTCTTTCCGCTCCAACCAATGGAACGAAAAATTACCCGTTGCTTCGTGTTCAGCTTAAGGACAGTGCGGCATATCCCACCGAAATAGTATTTAAGAACGGAAATATTAACCTTAAACACCAGGAGCTGTTTTTACTCTACGGTAAAATATCCGGAAAAACCTTTAAGGCTGAGTTTGAAAACGTTAATTTTACGGTTAACAAAGTGAGCAGCACGACGTTTTTTGGATTTGCGGCGAGATACGGCACTACTACTTATGACATATATCCCGAGCTTTGCTTTACCGATTGCGTAATTGATATATCGGGCTCAAACGCTACCGAGAGCATTATTCTCTTTAACGTCGGAAGCGATAAGGTTCATACGACGATAACGGTAAAGGGCGGTAATATTATCACAGGCGGCAAGGCGTTTACCCTTTTAGGGAAAACAAGTGACGCAACTCAAGGAAAGCTTATTTTCAGCGAGTATGAGGGTGCGTATACGTATCTGACTTTACCCGAGGGTACGGCGCTTCCGAGCGAGGTGTTAAGCAACGGCACCGATAACATTGTTTTTGCTAAATACGCTACGGAAAACGGAAATGACGTTTACAGATTGACCTATGAATATATAGAAACTAAGTACGGCAAAATTCCTGCGGAATTTACCTTTACCGATAAATATCCCTTCGTTGTGTTCGATGAGAACGGCAACTGTTTCGATGGCTCGGATAATTTCTACACCGCGATAAACTATGCTAAGAATTATATGAAGTACAATGCCTATAACGGAGAGTCGTATTCGTATAAAGGCGGAGCTGCTCGCCAAGGAATTGTGCTGATGCGCTGTGATTTTCAGATAGGCAGCAACGCTTCCTACGATAACATATCGCAGGTGTGAGGAGCGTTAATTATTGACCTTGATGGACATACTCTTACTCGAGCGGGCGCTGAGTCCTTGATGCGTTCTACTATGAAGGAGTGGACCGATAAATCAAGCGGAGACGGCTTATCGGTATTCCCGACGGAGATTATTTTCAAAAACGGAAACATTGACCTCAAAAACGGTCCCTTGGCTAAATATAGCGTGAATAGCACGGGCGCTGGCAAGCAGTTAACCTACGGCTTTGTTGATATTAACTTCACGGTTACAGGCACTAGCGGCGCTTTTGCGGCTACGCATAGCGGAACAAACGGTTTCGGCAATACGCCCGAGATGTACTTCGAAAATTGCGTTATAGACATAACCGGGGCAAGCACACAGTCAATATTGCTCTTCAATCTTGGAGACGAAACCACGTTCCTTACGGTTCATATCAGCGGCTGTGAGATAAAGGCGAATAATACCGAATTTACTCTTTTCGCAAAGACTGATGCGATTTCCACCGGTTCGCTTGTAATTTCGGATTCAGATAGCGTATATAATGCTCTTACGCTTCCGGTTGGCGTTAGTGTTCCTGAAATTTCAGGTGTAGAATTCGTTAAGGTGTCCGAGACGGAAGATACTGTTACCTACGCTATGAAGCTCGCTGAAATTGAAAGCATAGACTTCACTCCCAAGTCAAGCATTACCCTCGGCTCGGAGCTTGTATACAACGTATACGTTCCCGTAAACGATGCTCTTAAGTCCTTTTCGGTAGACGGAAAGACTTATGAAAATCTTCTTCCCGTAACACTCGAAGACGGAAAGCAGTATTACCTCGTTTCGGTAGAGCTTGAATCTTCCGAAGCGGCAAGAAATATAGTTCTCAAGGTGACGCTGACCATAGACGGTAAGGACTATGCGGGTACGTTTACTATGAGCATACCCAAGTATGCAAAGAAGGTACTTGATTCGAATCCCGCAGCAGAGGAGATAACTCTCGTCAAAGACGTTCTTGCTTATATCAGAAGCGCATATGCATTCTTCGGCGGCACGACCGTTG
>JAZRCT010000050.1:0-22978 GCA_045659905.1 Eubacteriales bacterium
TTTTCGAGGTACTATTATGAATCTTCTTGGCAAGGGTAACGACAAAGAATTCTTTTCGGTTGAGGTAAGAAACAAGGACTGCTTTAAGCCTTACCGCGAGTGGCTGCTTGCGGGCTATGAGGAGTACTGCTCGTCCGACGACGAGTTCTTTTCGCTTCGCTATTCGAAATACAAGGTATACGCAGCTACGGGCGAGCGTCATACCTTCCAGGGACCCTATTACAGACGCCGTAGGCAGCTCGGCTTCTCCTCGGTGCTTGCGCTTATTTATCCCGAGGAAGAAAAGTATATGACCTTTCTTATGGATAAGATTTTCGAGGTATGTAACGAATACAGCTGGTGTATCCCTGCGCATCAGCCGAATTATCTTGAAAAGATAAAGCACGACCACATCGACCTTTTCGCTGCCGAGACGGGCTTTACGCTTGCGCAGATTTACACGCTTCTTTACGATAGGCTTGATACCTTTATTTTAAGGCTTATCGAGAGCGAAATCGACCGCCGTATCATAAATTCCTTTATAGAAAGTCCTAATACATATAGTTGGGAAACTAAAACCGACAACAACTGGGCAGCCGTATGTATGGGCTCGGTCGCTTCCGCTGTAATGCTTATGCGCCCCGAGCGATACTCCGAAATTCGGGAAAGAGCCGACGCTGCTATAGAAAGATATCTTTCGGGCTTCGGCGACGACGGCTTCTGTCTTGAGGGCACTCATTACTGGCACTACGGCTTCGGCTTCTTTATGGCGTACGCCGATATACTAAAACGCTTTACCGACGGAGAGCGTGATTATTTCAAGCTTCCTAAGGTCAAGGCGATAGCTACCTTCATACAGAAAATGTACCTTTCCGGCAATGCATCGGTAAGCTTTGCAGACTGCGGAAGAACGCTTGAATACCATCTCGGAATGTGCCATAAATTAAAGACGCTTTATCCCGACGAGGTTAAGGTATATTCCCCGGAGCTTGCCTACTTTGACGACGGCTGCGGAAGATACTGCCTGCGTCTTACGGCGGCTACCTGGCTTGACGAGGAAACCTATTATTCCCCGGAGCCTAACGACGCAGAGTGCGAATACTACGGCGCTAATGCACAGTGGCTTATAAAGAGGACTAAGAATTACGGCTTTGCCGCTAAGGCAGGGCACAACAAGGAGCCGCATAACCACAACGACGTAGGAAGCTTTATTTACGCAAAGGACGGGCGTCAAGTGCTTTGCGACATCGGTTCGGGCGTTTATTCAAAGCAGTATTTCAACGCACAGACGAGATACGGCTTTATTGAGTGCTCCTCGCTCGGTCATTCGGTTCCCTACTTCGGGGACAAAACGCCGCAGCAGGCGGGCGCAGAGTATAAAGCGTCAGAGGTAAAATTCGAGAATGGAATTTTCTCGTTTGATATGGCAGGCGCTTACGGAATTCCCGCTCTTAAGTCGGCAAGTCGAAGCTTTGAATTTAAAGAGAACTTGGTCACGCTGACCGACGAATTTGATTTTGCTTCGGACGAAGCTATCACGGAGCGTATTGTAAGTCTGCAAAAGCCGATATCTGTATCAGACGGTATAATCGAGCTTAGCGACACCAAAATCATATACGATGCCGATGCAGTAGCCGAGGTATCCGTAATTACCGAGCCGCTTGCAAGAGGCGATGCTAAGGAATTTTATTTTATTGATTTCAAATTGACAAGCGGAAGGACACGCTTTACCGCTACCGTCATTTAATAAAGGAGATTATCATTATGAAGTTATTAGGAAAAGCGCAGGACCCCGAATTCTGGAGTCAGACCGTCCGATACGGCGAGTGCTATCAACAGTTTGTCAAGGACAGACTTGATTTCTGGAACGAGCTTTGCGATGGCAAGGAAATTCTTGAGCTTCCTTACAGCAAGTTTAAGCTTTTCTCGGTTACGGGCAACCGTAATATCTATGAAAATCCATACTTTGAAAGAAGAAAGGCGCTTCAGACAGCGGCTGTTCTCGCTCTTATCTTCCCCGAGGAGCAGAAGTACCTCGATTACGCAATGGACGTAGCCTACGCTATGTGTAATGAATATACCTGGTGTATCCCTGCGCACAACACGAAAATTGAGAAGAATAACAACTGCCATCTCGACCTTTTCGCTACCGAAACGGGCTTTACTCTTGCTCAGTTCTATACCATTCTTGAGCACAGACTTGACCCGCTTATCAAGGACAGAATCAGAGTTGAACTTGACAGAAGAATTTTCACTCCCTTTACGAATTCGGGCTCTAAATTCTGGTGGCAGTACCGGGGAACCAACAACTGGACTGCGGTATGCATAGGCTCTATTGCCTGCACCACGATGCTTATGCGCCCTGAGCTTTTCGAGAGCTATAAGCCGCTTATAGACCCTGCTATCGAAAGATATCTTTCGGGCTTCGGCGAAGACGGATACTGCGTTGAGGGTATTCACTACTGGCATTACGGCTTCGGCTTCTTCGTTACCTACGCAAAAATGGTAAGAATTTTCACTGAGGGTGCGGTTGACTACTTCAAGCTTAAAAAGGTTAAGACCGTTGCTACCTTCCTTCAGAAGCTCTTCCTTTCGGGAACTGCGGCGGTAAGCTTTGCTGACGGCTTCAATCAGGCTGAATATCAGCTCGGTCTTGTGCATTTCTTAAAGGGTGAGTATCCCGACGACGTTAAGGTTTACTCTCCCAAGTATTCCTATATAGAGGACGGCTGCGGAAGATTTTGCCTTGTGCTCAGCGCAGCAGCAGACATTATTCCCGAGGTTTATGAAAATCCTGCCTCCGACAACGAGCCTGCCGAGTATTACGGCGAGGAATCTCAGTGGTACATAAAGCGCACCAACAGCTACGGCTTTGCGGCTAAAGCGGGTAACAATAACGAATTCCACAACCACAACGACGTAGGAAGCTTTATTTTCTCGAAGAACAGCGAGAACCTGCTCGTTGATATGGGAAGAGGCGAATACACTCAGCAGTACTTCGCAAACGAAACCCGCTACGGCATTATGGAGTGCCGAGCTAAAGGTCACTCAATGCCCTACTTCGGTGATATCGAGCAGAAAGAAGGTAAGGAATTTACCTCCACCGACGTTAAGTGCGAGAACGGCGTATTCACTATGGATATAGCTAAGGCATACCCCACCGACGGCATAGACTCGCTCGTAAGAACCTTTACGACCTACGAGGATAAGGTAGTTCTTGAGGACACCTTTAAGCTTTCTAAGGACCTCCCTGCTACCGAGCGTATCGTCTGCAAGTATGAGCCTACGCTTGATGGCAACGTAGCTACTGTTGGAAGTATGAAGATTGAGTACTGCCCCGAGAGCGTTGAGAGCGTCGAGATAGTTCCGCTTCAGTCAACGCACGAAACCAAGATTGTATACTATGCGCTTGATTTCAAGCTCAAGGCAGGCAACGTAACCTTTAAGTGTAGCTTGTCATAAATATTTTTTCAGACGGGATTTTGACTGCAAAGTCCCGTCTTTTTTAATAAAAAACAGAGGACTTTTCGGAATTATTACCGATTTGTCCTCTGCTTTTGCTTAATATAGGAATTTTAATTGCGATGGTATACGCTTTAGGTGTTTAAACGAAAGTTCAATTTACGCATTTATTTTTTGAACCTCGGGTCATTTACACGCCTTACGGCTCTTAGAATATATCTTTTTATAAGTCCCTGCTTCTTAAACTCTGTAAGGAACATAAATATATCGAATATAACAAGCAGCACGGGCACTACCGAAAATCCACCCATAAAGAAGCACTGAACTACGAAAACGGCAAGTAAGATTAACATAATTGCGTGAAAAATCGGTGCGGTGACTATAATTCCGGTAACCTTAACGCCCTCGTCCGTCGCCTTTACTCTGCCCTTAAAATACGTACCCTCGAGAAAACCGTTGTCCTTGGTGGCTCTGCCCATAAGCTCGCATTTTATCTTTATTCTGTCGCCCTTACCCTCGGTGATATGCATAAAAGGCTTACCCAGGCGCTCCTCAAAGACAACCTGCCTGTTGGTGCGCTCGTTGTCCTTAAGCATTGAAATAAGCTCCTCACGCCCGACGTGCGAGGCTATATTGACGAATTGCATATATTGCTCCTCTGAAGATTGACTCTAAAAATAACCGACATACTAATCTATGCAGGAATAAATTACGTTACGAAGCCTTGGGATAACGTTTCTGTGGTGCGCTCCCATATGCTCTGCGTGGAATATGGATATTTTGCTCTCGGGACAAGCCGAAAGATAGGAAAGCTTTGCTCCGTCCCAGCCGAACTCGCCCTTTGGCATAAGATTGCCCGAAATCGAGGGGGTGAGATTCGTGCGCACTCCGTAAGCGTAGCCGTAGCCGCAAAGATGCTCGGCTTTCAAAAAGTCCGTAGTCATAAGCTGCGTATCGGTAAGCAAATTTGAGCGCATAAGCTCTACCGTGTAGGGTGAAAGAATCCTCTCGCCGCTCTTTCCCTTGCCCATATGGGTGAGCGCATCGGCAATGAGTATCTGGTCTGACACAGTAGACATAAGTCCTGCGCCGCCGCTATCGTATTCCGTACCAAGGCGATACGGGTTTTGACTTCTCGGGATTTCAAGCGCACGCTTCGTCGGCGCATCGTATGCGTACTGGCTTGCCATTCGGCTGCTCTTGCCCTCGGGAAGCTTGAAATGCGTATCACGCATACCGAGAGGCTCGAAGATATTGACTCTCATATACTCGGAAAGCCTCATTCCGCTGACAAGCTCTACGACACCGCCCATAACGTCGTGGCAAAGGCTGTAGCAGTACCGCTCGCCCGGGTCAAATTCAAGAGGCTCCGATGCAAGCGCTCTTACCACGTCGAGCGTAGGGCATCTGCCGTCGGTCGCTTCTCTTACCCTATTTATTGCGGGGCTATTCAGATTATAATTAAAGCCTGCGGTCATAGAAAGCAGATGCTTTATCAGAATAGGCTTATTTGCAGGTCTTATATCTATGGTGCCGTCGGGAAGCTTTACTTTTACATTCACGCTTTTATATTCGGGGAAATAGGCGTAAAGCGGGTCGGTAGCAAGGATTTCTCCCCTCTCGATAAGCTGCATTGCCGAAATAGCAAGCGACACCTTAGTAACCGAATACATATTGTAAATGGCGTCGGGACGGACACGTGTGCCCTCTCTTACGTTATCGTAGCCGCTCTGATAGCGGAAAATTTCCTCGTGTCCCTTGTATATAATCGTATCCGAGCCGGGAATGCTGAGTCTCGGCAGACATTCGTCAAGGAAGGTCTTTAACGGTTTAAAATTCATAGGTCAACTATCCTCTCATTTATTTCTTAAGCTCTACCACTGTAACTCCCGCATCGCCCTCACCGTATTCGGCGTGGCGGAAGCTCTTTACTCTCTTGTCTGCCTTAAAATATTTCCACAGAGCGGCACGAAGCGCTCCCGTGCCCTTACCGTGAATTATTCTTACAGAAGCAACCGAGGCAAGCATTGCGTCGTCAAGGTATTTATCAACGACGAACCAGGCGTCGTCGCCTATCATTCCTCTTACGTCAATTTCGATTTTGAAGCTTGAGGTGACGCTTCTCTTTACTCTGCCCTCCTTAGGAGGCTTTGCGGTATTCTCACTCTTTATTTTGAAGCTTCCGTCCATAAGACGGAGCTTTTCTTCTTTTACCTTAGTCTTAAGAATTCCGCACTGTACGGCGTATGCACCCGATTTATCGGCAAGCGCAGTAACGACGCCCTCCTTGGCAACCGTGGTGACGAATACCTTATCCCCGACCTTAAGAGGTCTTGGAAGCTTATAGCCGTCATCACCTACGATTTCGCTTATATCAAGCTCGTTTATCATAGCGTCGCCCTCTCTGAGGGTGCTTCTTACCCGCTCTCTTGCGTCGGTAAGCATTTTGTCGCGCAGAGCCTTGTCCTCCTGCTTCTTTATATCCTCAAGCTGTCTGAATATAAATTCGCTGGAGGCTCTTGCGCTGTCGAGTATCTGCCTTGCACGCAAAAGCGCACTCTCGGCTTCCTTTTCGCTCCTTTGAATACGCACCTTAAGCTCGCTCTCGCTCTTTTCCTTAAAGCCCTCGTATTCACGGCGCAAGGTTTCTGCTCGCTCACGCTCGCTCTCCATTTTTACACGCTCGTTGTCAAGCCTTGCGATGACCTCCTCAAAGCGCTTATCCTCGCCCTCTATAAGAGCCTCGGCACGCTCGATTATTTCCTTTGGCATACCAAGCCGCTTTGAAATAGCAAAGGCGTTTGACCTGCCGGGCGAGCCGATTATGAGCTTATAGGTCGGCTTCAAGGTCTTGACGTCAAACTCGCAGGATGCGTTTTGCACTCTGTCCGTCCTCAGCGCATACGCCTTAAGCTCTGCATAGTGGGTGGTAGCAAGTGTCAAAGCTCCAAGCTCCCTCGTCCGCTCGAGTATAGCCGTTGCAAGTCCTGCGCCCTCTATCGGGTCTGTACCCGAGCCAAGCTCGTCTATAAGCACGAGGCTGTTACCGGAAATCTTGCCGAGAATATCTATTACGGTCACCATATGCGACGAAAAGGTCGAAAGCGACGCCTCAATGCTCTGCTCGTCGCCAATATCGACTAGCACCGAGGAAAATACGCCGACCTTGGAATTTTCGTCGGCGGGAATCTGAAGTCCGGATTGCGCCATAAGCGTAAGAAGTCCCGCCGTCTTAAGCGACACCGTCTTACCGCCCGTGTTAGGTCCTGTGATTACCAGAGTGTCAAAGCTCTCACCTACCGATAAATCTATCGGCACTACGGTATTTTTATCAAGAAGCGGGTGGCGGGCACGCAAAAGCTCGATTATCCGCTCCTTTACTATTATCGGCATACTCGCTTTCATAGTAATAGCAAGCGACGCCTTGCCAAATATCAGCGCAAGCTCGGTAATATTGTGATAATTAAGCGATATAAGCGAGCTATATTCACCGACCGACGCCGAAAGCTGGGCAAGAATTCTGTCTATCTCGTGCTTTTCCTTTGCGATAAGTCCTTTTAGCTCGTTGTTGGCATCAACCACCGCCATAGGCTCGATAAACACCGTAGCGCCCGAGGAGGAGGTATCGTGCACAAGTCCCTTGATTTCGTTGCGGTATTCGTTCTTTACCGGAACTACGTAGCGGCCGTTACGCATAGTAACGATATTTTCCTGAAGATATTTAAGCTTGCTTCCCGACACGAATGCCGAAAGCGTATCCTTGATTTTATTGTTGGCGTTGCGTATTTTGCGCCTGATATCCGAAAGCTCGGGGCTTGCCTCGTCTGCGATAAGCTCAGGGGACAAAATCTGCCGTCTTATCTTCTTGTGAAGCGGCGTTTCGGGAAGCAGTCGCAAAAAAAGCTCGTCAAGCGTCGTGTCAAAGGGCTTATCCGTCCTTATATAGTCAAGAAGCATATCGACCGACGAAAGAAGCGAGGCTATATCAAGAAGCTCCGTCGGTGAAAGCACCGCACCCTTATTCGCACGCTCTGCCGAGGATACCGAGCCTTCGGGAGCGTAAAACGACGGATAGCCCTTGGCGTTGATAAGACGCTTTGCGTCCTCCGTGCGCATTTGCGAGAGCCTGATTTCCTCAAAATCGTCGGTAGGCATTAAGGCAAGCGCCCTCTGCTTAGCACCGTCCGTGGCGCAAAGCTCAGAGAGCATCGCTGTGATTTTATTAAATTCAAGGCATTGAAGTGTCTTTGAAGTATACTGCATCAACGCTTAACCTCATTGTAAAATTCGAGCGACTTGAAGCTTCGCTCAAGCTGATTTAAAAGATATTCCTCGGCGCTTCTTACAAGAAGCGACATATCATCCCCCGAAAGCTTAAAGGAAAAGATGCGCTCTATCGGAGAGTGTACTATATAGCCGAGCGCAATCTTAGCTCCCGCCGAAAGAATGGCGATACGGCGTACCTCGCCGCCGTCCGTGTCCTCACGGCGAGCGCTACGCTTCTGTGCGCAGGCGTAGCACTCAATATTTCCGCTCATTATGTCAAAATAGAATTCTCCCTCACGCTCACCGCACTCACGGCAGGCAAGGACATCGGGCATAAAGCCTATTATTGCAAGTGAGCGTAGCTCAAAGGCGCATTTTATTACCTCAAGCGGATATTTTTTCTCCGCAATCGCAAATAGCGAATTCAGCGCAAGGCGCAAAAGCTCCTCCTCGGGGTCAGCCGTGCCGACCTCGGATAAAACCTCCGCTATATACTGCGCCAGGGCAAGCCCCTCGATTGACGAGCGCAGCTTAAAAAAGCTCTCAATGATTGAGGACTCTCTGAGGTAAAGCTTGTCCGCCCTTGAATAAATCACCATATCCGAGTAACAAAACAGCTGCGAGGCCGCCATATTTCGGTTCTTCAGCGACCGTGCGCCCTTTACCATTACCGAAATCAGTCCGCGCTCCTTGGTGTAGACGGTGATTATTCTGTCCGACTCTCCGAGGTCTACCGAGCGCAATACGACACCTCTTACCTCAAAGAGCATATTCAGTCCTCCGTATAGCCGAGGTTTGCTACGTTAAAGACGCTCTCACGCCAATTTTCCTTAACCCTTACGTATAGGTCAAGGAATACCTTAGTATCGAGCATATTCTCGATATCCTCTCTTGCGTAGCTTCCTATTTTTTTGATTCCTGCGCCGCCCTTGCCGATAATAATTCCCTTGTGGCTCTGCTTCTCGCAGTAAATCTCGGCTCTTATGGATACGACGCCTGCACGCTCGCTCCACTCCTCGATTACCACCGCCGTGCCGTGAGGAATTTCCTCGTCAAGCGTGCGTAAAAGCTTCTCTCTTATAATCTCTGCGGCAATCTGTCGCTCAGGCTGGTCGGTTGCGATATCCGAGGGGAAGAACCACTCGCTCTCGCTAAGATATCTTTCGCACTCGGAAAGGAGTACGTCAACGCCCTTGCCCGTTTTAGCGCAAATCGGCACTACCGCATCAAAGGTGAAAAAGTCGGCGTACGCCTTAATCGTCCTCGCTATATTCTCGGGGCGTACGGTATCGGTCTTATTGATTGCCAGCACTGCGCCGACGCCCTTAGCCTTAATGCTCTCGATAAGCTCCTTTTCTATATCGCCGACCGATTCCTTTGCCTCAACAACCAGCACAGCGCCGTCAACGCCGCCTATGGTATCCCTTGCGGTCTTTACCATAAAGTCACCGAGCCTTGTCCTCGGCTTATGCATACCCGGGGTATCAAGAAACACGAACTGGTCATCGTCTACGGTGTGAATTCCTGTAATACGGTTCCTCGTAGTCTGTGGCTTTTTCGACACTATTGCTACCTTTTCGCCAACAATTGTGTTCAAAAGGGTGGATTTTCCTACGTTCGGACGTCCTACTATTGCTATAAAACCTGTTCTTTGCATAATCTACTCCATATCACTGAAATGTCATTTCTGAAATTATCTCTCGCTGCGCCTCGCACTGCCTCTCGTCGTCCTCCTTGGACCTTTCGTGGTCATAGCCTAGCAGGTGAAGCGTTGAATGTATAGCAAGGAAGCATATCTCACGCTCGGTGCTGTTTGAAAGCTCCTTTGCCTGCTCTCTTGCTCGCTCTACCGATATTACTATATCGCCAAGAGGGGCAAGCACCAGACACTCGTCGGGGGGGAAATTACCGTCCTCGTACATAGGAAAGGAAAGCACGTCGGTCGGGGCGTCCTTGCCTCTGTACTCCTTATTGAGCTTCTTTATATATGCATTATCACAAAGGGTGAGCGACACCTCTGCGTCATAGGGAAAATTCTCATATTCAAGCGTCCGCTCTATCGCCTCCCGAATCTTGCTCTTTAAGCGATAGGATATTTCCTCAATATCAGCCGTCCTGCTGAAATATATTCTGAGACTTGGCGAATCAGTCATTTGCACCGTCCTCCTTGGGTGTTCCTTTGAATTTCTTAGTCCTCTGCTCACGCTCGTATTTGTCGTAAGCCGATATAATTTTTCTTACCAGGTGATGCCTTACGACGTCACGCTCCGAAAATTCGAATACCGAAATCCCCTCTATACCGAAAAGCACTCGCTTAGCCACCGAAAGTCCGCTCTTTTTGCCAAAGGGCAAGTCGGTCTGCGAAAGGTCGCCCGTGACTACCGCCTTTGAATTGTAGCCAAGCCTCGTCAAAAACATTTTCATCTGCTCTGGCGTGGTATTCTGCGCCTCGTCGAGGATTATAAAGGAATCGTCAAGCGTCCTGCCTCGCATATACGCAAGAGGGGCAATTTCTATCGTGCCTCGCTCCATATGCTTCTGGTAATTTTCAGCGCCCATCATTTCAAAGAGCGCATCGTAAAGCGGACGAAGATAGGGGTCTATCTTGCTTTGCAGGTCGCCGGGAAGAAATCCCAGCCTCTCCCCCGCCTCTACGGCAGGTCTTGTGAGAATTATTCTTGATACCTGCTTATTTCTGAGCGCCTCTACCGCCATCGCCACCGCAAGAAAGGTCTTTCCCGTGCCCGCAGGTCCAAGTCCGAGAACTACGGTATTCTCCTTGATTTGCTTGACGTAGGATTTCTGACCTATCGTCTTAGGCTTTATCGGCTTGCCTCGGTTGGTAACGCAGATAACGTTATGAGAAAAATCCTCGCCTCCGTCAAGATTATCCCTGACAAGCCCTATGACGTACTCTACGCTCTGCTGGCTGATTTCCTCTCCGTCGCCTATCATATGCTTAAGATATTCAAGCGCCCTTACCGCAAGCGAAACGCTCTCCTCCTCGCCCTTTACCGTAATGGCGTCGGGCGAGTCCGCATCGGCTGCTCTGTTTGCAATACGCACCTCAAAGGCACGCTCAATCATACCGACGTTTACGTCGAAAGCGCCAAAGAGGGCGCTGGTTGCGTCGCTAGATTTCATTATTACGATTTTCTCGGTCATAATCCTTCTCCTTTGGCTTACTCTATACTGCGCTTTGCTCCGACCTCGGTAATAAGCAGCATATCCGAGGCTGTACTGTATCCCTGCTCTGTGAATTCAGAGTGGGTTGATATCTTTAAAATTTCACATTCCGAGAGAATTTTATCAAGCTTCTCTCTATGACTTTGCGCCGCTATTGCGACAAGCTCGGTATCGGTATAGGTGACCTCGCTTTCGGTATAAGGCTCGGCGTAAATTTTGACTACCGTGACAGGAAGCCTTACGCCGCCTGAGGAGAGCAATACCTCCTCGGATTTTATTATATCATACTTTCCTTCTAAATTTCTATAATTTTTAAAAATATTTACCGAAAAATCTAAAATATTTATTCTGACCTCGCAAAGACGTTCGGCTAAATATGACTTTTGCGTGTCAAGCTTTCCCACCTCCGTGACTATCCGCTCGCTGATTCTTCCCTTGACAATACCCTCCGCACTAAGCGTGCCGCCGCCAAGCTCGTGAGGAATGACACCCGATATAAGAAGGTCGCCCGCCTTTACGGTATCTCCTGCCTTTACGGCGGCTATGCCGGACTTTACTGTGATTTCGTCTATCACGCAATCGTATTTCGCCACTATATTGCATTTTGCATTGACTTCGCTTTCCTCTCGCTCGCTTTTTGAGGAAACGCTCACGTAGGCGCAAGTGCCGCGCCTGTTTATACTGATAAATCCGATATCGGAGGAGTTCAGCATTACCATACCTTCGATTTTATCAAGGTCGGTTTTACTCCATCTTTTGCCTACTTTGAAATCCGCCTGATACAGCGCCTCTGCAACCTCCTCACGGCTGACGCCCGAGGCTTCCTCAATTCTTACGTCAAAGACGAAATCCGAGGATACCACAAGCAAGACTGCCGCAAGCAAAATTCCAAGCCAAGCACCAATCGAAATTTGCGAGAGCCTGCCAAGCGAGAAAAGCCCGAGGGGCTGACTTAGGGTATATTCAATTCCCGACATAGCCGTCTTGAATTTTCTTAGCTTATACTCGGGAACGGTTATTTCACCCACCGAGGATAGGCTTGCGGATATATTAAGCCTTAAGAGCGCCGTCGCCGCTCTCGCACGGTCGCACTCCTTGACGGTAGCTATTCGGTATCCGAAAATCAGGTAGTCAATCCTCATATCTTTTTGCTGCTCCTTTTGTCTTGTATTTAATAGATATGTTGGTAATATTACCCTTTATTTCCAAACAATTGTTGTCATATACCGACAAATTTAAGGGGTTTCCTTCTATATCAATCGCTCCGTTTTTTAAGAGGATTCCTATCTTATTATCGCAAAGCTCACGCACGCCGACAGCGCCTGCAAGCGAGCATCTAAGACCTAAATCCCCTTCTATTTCGAGGAAAAATTTTGGGGGGGATTTCAGCTTTTCCTTGGCTTCCTTTTTTGTTTTTGGTATTTTTTGCATTATTTTTGCACGCCTCTCATAAGTCTTACTAAAGTCTATGAAGGAATTTTTTGAAAATGCAACAATCAGACCTAAATAAAAAAATCAGGGCAAGAATACCAAGCTTCGTTTCCTGCCTTATTTGTATTTCACTTATTCTTTTTGCCCTTTCCCTCTCTCTATTTTTCTCCGACGAAATTTCGCACGCTACCACCTCAGGCTTGAAGCTTTGCGCCGAGGTGATTATTCCCTCGGTATTCCCTTTTATAATTATCGCCGACTTACTTTTGTATTTCGTGGATTTCGGCAGGCTCAGGCTTACGGGATATATCTTTGAAAAAATCTTTAAGATAAACAAAAATGCGCTTCCCGCCTTTGCCTTAGGTATACTTTGCGGATTTCCGCTTGGGGTGAGATGCGCCGCCGAGCTTTATTTAAGCGGCTCCATTACCAAGGAGGAAGCAGAGCGTCTTATAGGCTTTTGTAATAATACGGGGCCTGCCTTCCTTATTTCGGGTGTGGGCGCCGGGCTTCGGGGTAATGCACTCGACGGAATTATTTTATACTTATGTATGCTGATTTCGGCTTTGCTTGTCGGCTTTATCTTCTCGCTCGGCAAGCGTCTTGATACAAGGAGCTATGAAAATGCGCCGATGCGCTCCTTTTCGCTCGTAAGGTCAATAAGCCAGGCAGGACTTAACACTCTCACCGTCTGCTCGTTTCTAACATTTTTCGCTTCAATTTGCGGGCTTATGAGAAAATTTCTCTCGCAGAGCTATCCGTATCTTTTCTTAATTACTCTCCTTGAGGTAGGAAACGCAACCAGCATACTGTCAAAAACTCCGCTTCTTACCCCCGATTTCAGCCTTATTGCCTGTGCATTTGCGGTAGGATTTTCGGGCTTTTCTGTGCATCTTCAGGCGCTTTCATTCCTTTCCTCTACCGATATACGTGGAGGTAAATACTTTATAATGAAGCTTTTGCAGGGTGTATTATCAGCTCTTTTGTGCTTTTTCGTGCTACCCCTGCTTTAGTTTAAGGCGCTTTGCGATTGGCTTATTGCAAATGTATTTTTTACCTCTCAAAATGCATAAAAAAGGTCTGTCTCATTAAGAATTCAATAAAATCAATGCAAAATCGCAGAAAATGCGGCAAGAAATAAAGATTTTGCGAATTCTTAATTAGACCCGAATCTTGGGGCGAACGAATTTAGGTAGGAAAGCGGCGTTTGCGACCGAAGGCGTACGAGGGTACGGCGAGAGTTCAGCAAACGGCGGTAGAATAAAAAACTAATAAAAAAAGAGGAAAAACAAGAGTTTTTCAACCTTAATTTCCTCAAAATTACGCTTATTATCGGGAGGGGTACTGTGTTTCTTTCACAATACCCCTCGTTTTTTATTCGGTTATGCCTAAATGCGACAGTCCCTAGCTAAATTAACAAATATACGCTTACTGCGGGTCAGGCTCCCAATCGATAATAGGTCCTTCGATGCCACTCTGAGGAGGCTTGATGCCGTCGTCTTTGTCGTCGTTATCTCTGTCACCGCAGGAAACAAGAGAAAATACCATTACTAAAGCGAGAAGAAGCGCTATAACCGTTCTTTTCATATTCATATCTCCTGATTTTTATTTAAACGGACGATATTTCAATGAAGCACCGCCCGTATATTTCAGCTTACTTTGCGAGTCTTGCCTCAAGCGCTGCAAGCTCGTCGTACATTTCCTTAGGAACTCTGTCGCCTACCTGCTTGTAGAACTCGTGAATTCCTGCGCAGTCCTCAAGCCAAAGTGCCTTATCAACCGAAAGAAGGTCGCTAAGGGTATCCTTGGAAATGTCAAGGTCGGTAACGTCGATATCCTCAACCTTAGGAACATAGCCGATTGCGGTCTCTACTGCGTCTACCTTACCCTCACAGCGAGCAAGTATCCACATAAGAACACGCATATTGTCGCCAAATCCGGGCCAGATAAAGTGTCCCTCGTCGTCGGTTCTGAACCAGTTGACGTGGAAAATCTTAGGAGCGTTCTTTGCAAGAGTGCCCATCTTGAGCCAATGTGCCCAGTAGTCGCCCATATCGTAGCCTACGAAGGGACGCATAGCCATCGGGTCACGGCGTACTACGCCGACAGCGCCTGCTGCTGCTGCGGTGGTCTCCGAAGCCATAATAGAGCCAACGAAGGTACCGTGCTGCCAGCCGAAGGACTGATATACGAGAGGAGCAGTCTTTGCACGGCGGCCGCCGAATACGATTGCAGAAATCGGAACGCCTGCGGGGTCGTTAAACTTATCCGAGAGGCAGGGGCAATTTGCCGCCATAGCGGTAAATCTGGAATTGGGGTGAGCGCCCGAGGTATTAACCTTGTCTGCCTTATCGTACTTGGTGTAATCCCAAACCTCGCCCTTCCAGTTGAGAGCGTTCTTAGGAGGATTATTGTCAAGCCCCTCCCACCAAACGGTGTTGTCGTCAAGATTGTGGCAAACGTTGGTGAAGATGGTATCGCGCATAGCGGTGTGAAGCGCATTGGGGTTGGACTTTTCGTTGGTACCGGGAGCAACGCCGAAGAAGCCGTTTTCGGGGTTAACTGCCCAAAGTCTTCCGTCCTTACCTACTCTGAGCCAAGCGATATCGTCGCCTACGCACCAGGTCTTATAGCCCTTCTTCTTGTAGATTTCGGGGGGAATAAGCATTGCAAGGTTGGTCTTACCGCAAGCCGAGGGGAATGCGGCAGAGATGTACTTAACCTCTCCGTCGGGGCTTTCAATGCCGAGAATGAGCATATGCTCTGCCATCCAGCCCTGTTTTCTTCCGAGGTAGGATGCAATACGAAGCGCAAAGCACTTCTTACCGAGAAGAACGTTTCCGCCGTAGCCGGAGTTGACAGACCAGATGGTGTTGTCCTCGGGGAAGTGGCAGATGTATCTATTTTCCTCGTCGATGTCAGCTCTTGCGTGAAGTCCCTTAATAAAGTCAGCGCTGTCGCCGAGAGCCTCAAGCACGTTAAGACCTACTCTGGTCATAATAAGCATATTAAGAACTACGTAGATAGAATCGGTAAGCTCGATGCCGTACTTAGCAAAATCGGAGCCTACAACCGACATAGAATAAGGAATTACGTACATAGTCCTGCCCTTGTAAGAGCCGTCGTAAAGCTTCGAAAGCTTTGCGTAGCATTCCTTGGGGTCCATCCAGTTGTTGATATTGCCTGCGTCCTCCTTCTTTGAGGTGCAAATAAAGGTTCTGTTCTCAACACGGGCAACGTCGTTGATAGCAGTTCTGTGGAGATAGCAGTTGGGAAGCTTCTCCTCGTTGAGCTTGAGAATTTCGCCCGAAGCGCAAGCCTCGCTGCGGAGTGCCTCTGCCTGCTTTTCAGTGCCGTCGATAAGTACGATATTGGAGGGCTTTACAAGGTCAGCCATTTCCTTAATCCACTCATTGACAAACTTGTTTGAGGTTACGTTTGTGTTCATTGGATATATCTCCTTAATATAATAATAAGCTTTTCGTAAATCGGCGAAGCTTTGATTTTTATCAAATTTCCGCCATATAAATTATAGCATATTGATTTCGTTTTTTCAAGCGTTTATTTAAATTTATTTATAGTATATTTTTATATTATTTTCCTTTTAGCTGTTTTAGCATTTATCGGTCGCTTTGAGAGGTCACTTTTTGAATTCCGATTGATTTCCTGTACCAAGTCCCTGCCTTTTCATTTCTGTGCTCTGTTATTTTGTCGAGGGGGGCGATTTTTTGCGAAAATTGGTAAATTTTACCATTTTTATAGCGATATCTTAACCCAACATTTGTCAAAATAACGGTTGATTTAGATTGGAAAAATGTGGTAAAATGTAATTGCTTCCAAAAAATACCAAATTTAAATCAAAAGAAGGAGAAAACAAATGGAAAATACTGCAAAAATTTTGGTTTGCGTAGAAAACAGTGAGGAAAGGAGAAATATATGCGAGCTTCTGGTTGGCGCAGGCTTCAGACGACCTGACGAATGCATATCGGGCGAATACGCACCCGAGCTTGCGAGAAAAAACGCATACGACACCGTAATTCTTGATTTATGGCTCTCGGGACTTGACGGTATAGGCATTATACGCAAGGTGAAAGCCTACCGTGAAAGCACCTCTTTTATTCTTCTCTCCCCTGTGAGCAAGCATTCGGTGCTGATTGAGGCTACCGAAGCGGGGGCTGACGTGTGCCTGCTTAAGCCCTATTCCGAGGAGTCGCTGATTTCTCATATCAAGTCACTTTCCGCAAAGGAAAAAAATAAAATGCCGCAGGCACAAGGCGTGCCGAGCGACATTGAAACTCAGGTAACTAAAATTATACATCAGATAGGCGTTCCCGCCCACATAAAGGGATATCAGTACTTAAGATGCGCAATTATTATGACGATTGAGGACGCAGAGGTAATAAATTCGGTAACCAAGGTGCTTTATCCGACGGTAGCAAAGCGCTTTAAAACTACCACCTCAAGAGTTGAGAGAGCTATAAGGCACGCAATAGAGGTTGCCTTTGACCGGGGGGACGTTGACACGCTTAATTCCTATTTCGGCTACACTATACAAAACAGCCGAGGTAAGCCCACAAACTCGGAATTTATCGCGATGATTGCGGACAACCTGCGGCTGAAATATAAATATTGTCTCGTATAATCAGGCTGCACGCTCGGTCTTGAAGGTGAGCGAATCGCCGTCTGTCTTAATTATTATAGTGCCGTGAATATCGGTGCGGTAATACTTTATGCCGTAGCTTTCGTATCTTTCGACAGTCTCGCTGTGGGGGTGACCGTAATCGTTGCCCTCACCGCAGGAAATTACCGCATACTCGGGGTCGCACTTGTCAAGCAGTGCCGCCGAGGAGGAGGTGCGTGAGCCGTGGTGACCGCTCTTTAAGACGTCTACCTTAAGCTCGCTTGCCGAATACGTAGATACGATATCGGCCTCGCTCTCCTTTTCGGCATCGCCGGTAAGAAGCACCGAGCGCTTACCGAAGTCGACTCTTATTACAACGCTCGTATCGTTGCAATCCTTATATGTATCAAGCGGCGCTAATATCTTACAGGACGCCTCGCCTACCGTAAAGCTGCTTCCTGCCTCGGGAAGCTCGCAATCGACACTGTTTTCAGAGAGCGCCTTAAGGGTATTCTCATATATCTTAGTGGTCTTAACGAATTCGGGCATTATGCATTTGCCTATCTCAAATTCGTTTATAATTTCGGGCGCTCCGCCTATGTGGTCGGAATCGGCGTGGGTAAGTATAAGGTAATCGATTTTTGAAATATTGAAATCTTTAAGATAATTCATTATCTTATCGGTATAATCGTTGTCAAGGTCGCCCGTGTCAACCAGCATAACCTCCTGCTCAGAAAGCAGAAGAATACAGTCTGCCTGACCGCAATCTATGACGTGGATTTCCATTTCGCCCTCGACCGAGATAGGCTCTCTTGGCTTTTCGTCACCCGTAAACATAAGGATAAGGTCGTCAAGGACACCCATAAAATGCATAACCAATGCGGCTGCTATCAAAAGCGCAACGATTATGACGGTAAGAACCGCCTTTTGCTTACTACTGAGTAAGGATTTTCTTCTCATTCTTCTTGCCATAAAAAGCTCCTTAATCTAAAAACTTTCTTCCCTCCATCGCACGGGAGAGCGTGATTTCGTCGGCATACTCTATGTCTGCGCCTACGGGGATACCGTAAGCGAGCCTCGAGACCTTGGCTCCGAGCGGCTCTAATACCCTTGCAAGATATGCAGCCGTGCTATCGCCCTCGGGCGTGGGATTGGTAGCGACTATAACCTCCCTGATTCCGCATTCGCCTACACGCTTGACAAGCTCGGCGATATTAAGGCTGTCAGGTCCTATTCCGTCAATGGGCGAGAGCGTACCGCCGAGGACGTGGTATTTTCCCGAATATCCCCTCACACGCTCCATAACCATAACGTCCTTTGCTCCCTCGACGACGCAAATTACCGAGGAATCCCTCGTATCCGAGGCGCAAATCTCACATTCACCCTCCACCGAGGACAAGCCGCAGCAGGAGGGGCATTTATGCACGTCACGCTTAATGCCGATAAGCGCATCGGCAAAGCTCTCGATTTCGCTATCGTTAAGCGCAAGCGATGCAAAGGCGTATCTTACCGCCGTCTTCGCACCGACGCCCGGCAGGCGTCTGTAATGCTCTATTAAGCGCTGAATTGGCGCTATATACTCTGCCATATCAGAAAAGACCGCCAAGTCCGCCGAGGCCGCCAAGTCCTCCGAGAGGTCCTGTCACGCTCTGCATTTCTGCCGACGCAGCCTCCTCAACACGGGAAATTGCCTCGTTGACGCCTGCTACTATCAAATCCTCAAGCGTCTCAATATCGTCAGGGTCTACTATCTCCTCGGCAAGCTTTATCGAAAGAATTTCCTTCTTGCCGTTGATTTTGACGTTGACTACGCCGCCGCCTGCAGAGATATCGTATTCACGAGCCTCAAGCTCCTCCTGCTTTGCTACCATATCCTCCTGCATCTTTTTAAGCATAGCCTGCATATTAGCGGGATTGCCGCCTATACCCTGCTGCGGAATTCTTACCTTCATAATTAATACACCTTTCCTTTAGAAAAATCAATTATTTATTGCGCCGAAAAGCTCGTCGGCAAGCGTTGCGCTCTCACCCTTTGCCTTTGGCAAAATTTTAATTTTAACCTCGTCCTTGGAAACACCCTCGCACTCGGCGATAAGCCCCTTAAGGATTGCGATATTTTCCTTATCGTCGCCTACTATTCCCACAAAAAAGGCGTCGATTTTAATATTGATTACGCCATCTTGGCCCTTGGTAACGGCAGCCTTTGAAAGCGGCGTGTATATAGAGGGCTTCAGCCCCTCAACGCCCGCTACTACTCTGCCCCACGAGCGATACGGCTCGTCCTTAGCGGCGCTTACCGTATTAGCAGGCTTGATTTCGGTAACGGCTGTCGGAGTCACGGAGCTTTGCGCTTCCGTCTTGATTTCGGGCTTTGGCACTGAGGTAGGCTCTGACGCTCCGACACCAAGCTTAAGCCTGCTTACCGAGCGCTCAAGCTCCTCTATTCTGAGAAGCAGCGCCTCCTTTGAGCATTCAAGCCTTGGCGAGCACATTTTAGCAAGCGCTATTTCGGCAATACTGCGCTTTGCCTCTCTCGCTCTTTGTAAATCCGATACCGTATCCTCAAGCACGCTCGTATGATAAAGTAGCTTAGGCATAGAAAAGCTCTCTGCAAGCGAGCTTAACCTTTCGTATTCCGTATCGGTAAGGTCAAGATAGGTCTTTGCGGATTTTGAGGTCTTGACTACCAAAAGGTCCCTGTATGCATCGATAAGCTCGCTCCAGAATACCGAAATGTCGCTTCCCTTGGCTATTACCTCGGAAAGCGCAGCGTATACCGCAGTAAGGTCAGAGGATAAAAGATTATTCATAATCGAATAAGCGCCCTGCCTTGAGCCTCTGCCTACCGTCCTGAATACCAGCTCCTCGTCGATTTTCACTCTTGCGCCCGCACAAAGCTCGAGCAGGCTCACGGCGTCACGCATACCGCCCTCGCTCACACGTGCTATCATATTTGCGCCGTCCTCGGCAAGGTCGATATTTTCAAGTCCCGATATTTTCTTCAGGCGCTCGACTATGACGTCGTTGGTCATTCTTCTGAAATCGTAGCGCTGACAGCGTGATACTATCGTCGTCGGAAGCTTATGGAATTCGGTGGTCGCAAGAATAAAAATTACGTATGCCGGCGGCTCTTCAAGCGTCTTTAAAAGCGCATTAAAGGCAGAGCCTGACATCATATGAACCTCGTCTATTATATAGACACGGTATTTGAGAAGCGCAGGGGTAAAGGCTATTTCGTCCTTCATATCACGGACGTTGCCTATGCCGTTGTTGCTCGCTGCATCCATTTCGATAACGTCGGTAGCTATACCGCTGTCGCAGGACCTGCACGCCTCGCATTTATTGCAAGGATTTCCGTTGATGGGTTTTTCGCAGTTGACAGCCTTTGCGAGAATTTTCGCACAGCTGGTCTTACCCGTACCCCGAGAGCCGCAGAAAAGATAAGCGTGTGAAAGCTTACCCGAGGCTACCTGATACTTTAAAATATCCGTGATTGCCCTCTGTCCGCATACGTCGTCGAAATCCGTAGGACGGTATTTTCGGTATAAAGCTCTGTAATCAGCCATCCTTCCCTCCTGAAAATAAAATAAAAGGCGCAGGCGGTCGGCCTATCCTCCGCATACGCCAAATTCTTATTCTTCCGTGTGTCAGATAGAACCATACACCCCAGCTTCGATAAGCTCCTACACACGTTAACCGCCGCATCTGCTCCAAACAGGCGACCTTACGGCACACCCCGACAACCGCTTAATGCTGCTTCGTTCCCGACCTGACATGGTTCACAGCGCAAGATTGCGTAAGACCCATTCTTCAACACAGAACGACGGCGGCGCAGACTGCACAAAAGCATACCTTAGTAGAGGAATTAAACCCTGCTATAGCGGATTTCAGGTACAAGGCACCGCTACTTCCCCGTCTAGTATGGCTCCGTCTGACACACGGAATTTTTGATTTCCTAGATATTATAACAGATTATAAGCTAAAAATCAATAGAAAAACAAAATTTTAAAATAAATTAAACGACAAAACCCCCGCTTATATTCAAAACCTCGCCCGTAATAAACCCTGCGTCCTCCGAGGCAAGATACAACGCTGCACGTGCGACATCCGACGCCTCGCCCAGTCTTCCGAGCGGAGTTTCCTCCTTCAAGGCGTCAAGAATATCCGTGTCAAGCGCCTTATTCATTTCGGTATTTATAACTCCCGGCGCTATCGCATTCACCGTAATTCCCGACGGTCCAAGCTCCTTTGCCAAAGCCTTCGTAAAGCCTATAAGAGCCGCCTTTGCCGCCGAATAATGCGACTCGCAGGACGCTCCGACAAGTCCCCAGATGGAGCTTATATTAATAATTCTGCCCCGCTTTTTCTCAAGCATTTGAGACAAAACGCCTTTTGAATACAAAAATGCGCCAGTGACGCTCGAGTCAAAAACACGCCTCCACTCCGAAAGCGAAATCATACTCAGCGGCATAATTGAGCTGACGGCAGAATTATTTATAAGCACGTCGATATTGCCTATTTTTTCCTTTACCGTACGAACGGCGTTTGCTACGTCATTTTCATTCCCAGAATCCGCCCTTATCGCAAGAGCCGAGCATTCCTCGGCTAAGGTCTGCGCCGCAGATTCTGAGCTTAGATAGGTAAAAGCGACACGGTAGCCTGCTCCCGAAAAGGCACGCACCATTTCAGCGCCGATGCCACGTGAGCCGCCGGTAATTAAAACGGTTTTCATAGTTCTCTCCTAACGTTTTACACTTAGTTTATTATATACGAATTTTTATCGGCAGTCAATAGCCAAGCTTTATAATGCAAAGGATTTTTTATGATACTTCTTTTAGATAAAACGAAAAGCCGAGCAGATACTTTGCGTGAGATGCTCTATTTTATAGGTCTTGTATCGGTGAGTGCTGAGGGACTTTCCGATGCGCCTTTCCCTCCCGAATGCTTTTCGGCTGTAATACTCTCCGATTATAGAAGCTCAGAGGAGCTTTCGGAAATAAGCGAAAGCTTCGGTAAAAAAAGAATATTCCTTTTAGGAAATGCGCAAAATTCAAGCGAAGACGATTTTACTGCGCTCGGCGATGTAGCCTTTGCCTCAGATATTGTGTCAAATATCAGAGCCATTCAAATAAAAGAGGGACTTATACCCACGGGGGAATATATTTCGGGCGAGCTTGACGCCTCGATTTCCCGAGGTGGCGTATATTTCAGGGGCAAAAAGATAAGCTTCACGAAAACCGAAATTATGATTTTGCGCACGCTGATAGCGCTCTACCCCCGCCCTCTTACGCAAAGCGAGCTTTTACTTAGCGCCTTTCGCAGCGCAAAAATTCCCGAAATATCGAATATAAGGACGCATATTTGCGTTATGAATAAAAAATTCCAGTTTCACACGGCAAAAAGGCTGATTTCTTCTGCGGCGTACTCTGAATATTCTCTTATTTTGTAAATTGGATAAGCCTACTCTCATATAATCAAGAAAACCCGAAAGGAGAATTTTCGTGATTATCAAGAGTCTGCTTTTTAAATTTATTTCGCTGATACTGTCGCTTGGGGAAACGCAAAGCTTCCCTCCTCCTCTCTCCGCCTCAGAGGAAAGAGAATTATTTATAAAAATGAAGGAGGGTGACGTCGGCGCTCGCTCAAGGCTTATCGAGCATAATATGCGCCTGATTTCGCACATAATAAAAAAATATTATTCCTCCTACCAGAATCCCGACGAGCTTTTATCAATAGGCTCGCTTGGACTTATTAAAGCCGTAGACAGCTTTAAATGCGAGGTTGGAACGAGATTTGCGACCTACGGCGCAAGGTGCGTGCAGAATGCTATCCTATCATAACGGACTTTTTTGGAGCATATGATGCAAATGGAGTTCCAAACGACGAAAAATGGCGCGTGTTCCACAACTTAGGCAGACATTCATACTTAATGGTACAAAACATATCAGGTAGCATAAGGTTCTCCCCTATGTTTATCCACAGCTTTCCTCTACTCGCTCCGCACCATTTGTTGGAGTCCGAAAAGTTCAATAT
>JAZRCT010000051.1:0-12897 GCA_045659905.1 Eubacteriales bacterium
TCCAAGACCGTAAAGGGCGGTAGAATCGCTCGTTTTGCAGCTATCATGGTAGTAGGCGACGGAAATGGACATGTAGGCTTCGGCCTCGGTAAAGCAGCTGAAGTTCCCGATGCAATTCGCAAGGGAATTGAGGATGCAAAGAAAAATCTTATCAAAGTATCTCTCAACGGTTCGACTATTCCTCACGAGGTAATAGGCGAGTACGGCGCAGGCAAGGTGCTTCTTAAGCCCGCTGCTCCCGGTACCGGTATTATAGCAGGCGGTACTGTACGTATCATTCTTGACCTTGCAGGTATCAAGAACATTCGTGCAAAGTGCCTCCGCTCCTCAAATCCCACCAACGTAGTTAAGGCTACCTTCGAGGGACTTAAGGCGCTCAGAACTGCTGAAGAGATTGCGGCACTTCGCGGACTTTCCGTAGAAGACCTTAAGGCATAAGGAGGTAATCGGAATGGAAAACGTAAAGATTACTCTCGTTAAGAGCCTTATCGGATGCAAGTCGAATCAGATTTTGACTGCAAAATCCTTTGGCTTCAAAAGACCCGGCGACTCCATCGTTGTAGCAAACGACGCAGTAGCACAGGGCAAGATCAAAGTAATTTCTCACCTTGTTAAGGTTGAGACCGTTTAATCGGAATTGAAAGGAGGATAAAAAATGAAGCTCCATGAACTTTCACCCGCAGAGGGCTCCGTAAAGGAAGGCTTCCGTAAGGGTAGAGGCGCAGGTTCCGGCAACGGAAAGACAGCAGGAAAGGGCCACAAGGGACAGAACGCACGCTCCGGCGGCGGTGTAAGACCCGGATTTGAGGGTGGTCAGCTTCCTCTTTACAGAAAACTCCCCAAGAGAGGCTTTAACAACGCAAGATTTGCTAAGCAGTACACCGTAGTTAACCTTGACGTAATCAACGCAAGATTTAACGACGGCGATGAGGTTAGCGTAGATACCCTCCTCGCTTGCGGCGCTATCAGCAAGGCAAACGACGGAATTAAGGTTCTCGCAAATGGCGAAATCACCAAGAAGCTTACCGTAAAAGCTTCCGTTTTCTCTGCAGCAGCTAAGGAGAAGATTGAGGCTGTCGGCGGAACTTGCGAGGTGGTATAATGTTTCAGACACTGAAGAACGCTTGGAAAACGAAGGAAATAAGAAGCAAGATTATATTCACGCTCTTTATTCTTCTTCTTTACCGCATAGGTACAGTAATCCCCGTTCCGTTCGTTGAAGCGAACAGCTTTGCTGGTTCATTCAGCGGTACGATACTCGATTATATGAACACTCTTTCCGGTGGTTCTCTCGGAACTGCAACGTTATTTGCACTCGGTGTATCGCCTTATATCAATGCATCGATTATAATTCAGCTTCTGGCAGTTGTATTTCCTAAGCTCGGCGAGCTTGCCAAGAATGATAAGGAAAAGATGAATTTCATCACCAGAATAGTTACCGTAGTTCTTGCTATCGTAACCGCTCTCGGTTACTACCTTCTTCTTGAGCAGAACGGTGCGCTTACCAACGTAGCATCTAAGGACGATAACCCCGCAACCTTCTGGCTCTACGGAATCGTTATCGTAGCTTGCTACTGCGCAGGTGCGTCAATTATTATGTGGCTTGCTGAGAGAATCAACGAGCGCGGTATCGGCAACGGTATTTCAATAATACTCTTTGCCAACATTATCGCATCGCTTCCTTCAATCGCTTACAATCTTGTAACGCTTGCTGTTGAAGCATTCCAGTTCCCGAACAACGCATGGCTTTACGGAACTGTTGCAACTGTATTTGCACTTCTCTTTATCGCTATAACGATAGCTCTTACGGTTTTCGTAATCTTCGTTACCGGCTCTGAGAGAAGGATTCCTATCCAGTATTCACAGAAAACGATAGGCAGAAAGATGTACGGCGGACAGAGCACGCACCTTCCCCTGAAGGTTAATATGACGGGTGTTATGCCTATCATATTCGCAAGCTCTATCGTATCTCTTCTTCCCACCATTCTCACCCTTTGCCAGGTTAACGAAAAGACCTCCGGCTTCTGGGGCGGCGTTTACAGAGTATTCGCTGCTGACGGCGTGGTTTACCCCGTGCTTCTGTTCATTCTTATAATTGCTTTTGCATACTTCTATACGCAGATTACCTTCAATCCCGTCGAAGTAGCTAACAATCTTAAGGATAACGGCGGCGTAATCCGCGGCATCTCTCCCGGTAAGGCAACCGCCGACCACATCAGAAAGCGTCTTAATAAGGTTACCTTAGTCGGCGCTCTCTTCCTCGGCATAATTGCGGTACTTCCCGTAATACTTGGTCCTCACGCCATTCAGTATCTTCTTGAATGGATAGTAGGCGGAGCATACAGCGGCTCTGATATGAGTCAGTATATCTATTACAACAACACCATCGTTACGATTAGCGAGGCAGTAAGACAGCAGGCGTCGAGCTTTACCAGCATCTTCACCTTCGGCGGTACTACGCTTCTTATCGTAGTCGGCGTTGCAATAGAGACCTTCAGAGAGCTTGAAGCACAGCTTACAATGCGTAACTATAAGAACTACCTTAAGTAAGAAAAGGAAGTCCTGGTATGAAGATAATATTTCTTGGCGCTCCCGGAGCAGGCAAGGGAACTCAGGCTGATATAATCGCTGAAAGATACGGTATTCCTACCATATCCACAGGCGTAATAATCAGAGAAGCTCTCAAAAGCGGCTCGGATATGGGACTTAAAGCCAAAAAGTATATTGAAGCAGGAGCGCTCGTTCCCGATGACGTCGTAATCGGCATTATCAAAGAGCGCCTTGCTCACGACGACTGTCAGAATGGTTTCATTCTCGACGGTTTCCCGAGAACCGTGCCTCAGGCAAAGGCGCTTGACGAAATGGGAGTTACTCTCGACGCCGTAGTTTCTATAGAGGTATCAGACGATACCATTATGGAGCGTATGACGGGCAGAAGAGTGTGCGCAACCTGCGGAGCATCCTATCACGTGCTTTACAATCCCTCAAAGGATAATAAGACCTGTGATAAGTGCAATACCGAGCTTACGGTACGCAAGGACGACGCTCCCGAGGTCGTAAAGTCACGTCTTGAGGTTTACCACGAACAGACGGAGCCCCTTAAGGATTACTACCGCGAGAGCGGAAATCTCAAGCTCGTATACGGAGCTGAGGAGCTGTCTGAAACCACGGCACGTACGATAAAAGCTCTCGAAGGTTAAATTATGTTCGTAATTAAGAATTCGGAGCAGATATCTCTTATGAAGATTGCAGGGCGCATAACGGCCGAGGCGCTCGTGCTTGCAGGCGAAATGATACGCCCTGGAATCTCAACGTATGAGATAGATACTAAGATACACCGTTACATTGAAAAATGCGGCGCAACCCCAAGCTTTTACGGCTACGGCGGTTTTCCCGCAGCGGCATGTATATCCTTGAATAACGAGGTCATACACGGAATACCCTCTAAGAGGAAGATAATCGAGGAGGGAGATATCGTAAAGATTGACGTCGGGGCTCGCTACCGCGGCTATAATGGCGACAGTGCTAGAACCTATCCTGTCGGCAAGGTAAGCGATGAGGCCCTGAGGCTGATTTCGGTCACTGAAAAAAGCTTCTATGAGGCGATGAAGGTCGCAAGACCGGGAAATCGTGTCGGGGACATTGGCTTTGCGGTTGAAAGCTTCGTCATTTCAAATGGCTTCTCGGTAGTTAAGGATTTCGTCGGACACGGAGTTGGAGCAGAGCTTCACGAAGACCCGCAGATACCGAATTTCGGCAAAGCGGGAAGAGGAGTAAGACTTTACCCCGGAATGACGCTCGCTATTGAGCCGATGGTAAATCAAGGCTGCGATGGAGTCCGTATTTTAAAGGACAAATGGACGGTAGTAACCGAGGATGGCAGTCTTTCCTGCCACTATGAAAACAGTATTCTCGTAACGGACGGAGAACCGTTGATACTCACAGACGTAAACGTCTGCCGATAAGGAAGGAAATTTATGGCAAAGTCGGATTTGATTGAATTTGAAGACTGTCAGGTAGTCGAAGCGCTTCCTAACACCGTCTTTAAGGTAAAGCTTCCCAACGGTCATATAGTGACCGCAACGATATCGGGCAAGCTTCGTATGAATTATATTAAGATTCTCGTAGGAGATATGGTAACGGTAGAGGTATCACCCTATGATATCAGCCGTGGACGTATCACCTGGAGAAAGAAGTAATTTACTGAAAGGAAAGGTATTAAAAATGAAAGTTAAGCCTTCCGTCAAGAAAATATGCGAAAAGTGCAAAATCATTAAAAGACACGGCAAAATAATGGTTATTTGCGAGAACCCCAAGCACAAGCAGCGTCAGGGTTAATTTGCATACTAGACGATTAAATTTAAAAAGGAGTATATATCGAAATGGCTCGTATAGCTGGTGTTGATATTCCCAACAATAAGCGCGTAGAAATTGCGCTCACCTACATTTACGGTATCGGACTCAAGTCCTCCAAGGACATTCTCGCTAAGACAGGCATCAATCCTGACACTCGTGCGAAGGACCTTACCGAAAGTGAAATCGCTAGTCTTCGTGATGAGATAGAGACCAACTATCAGGTAGAGGGTGACCTCCGCCGTGAGGTAGCTCTTAACATCAAGAGACTCGTAGAAGTTAATTGCTATCGTGGTATCAGACACAGAAAGGGACTCCCCGTAAGAGGTCAGCGTACCAAGACTAATGCAAGAACAAGAAAAGGTCCTAAGAAGACCATAGCTAATAAGAAGAAGTAAGGAGTAACCAAGATGGCAGTAGCTAAGAAGGTTGTAAAAAAACGCCGTGAGCGCAAGAACGTCGAAAAGGGCGTAGCTCACATTCGTTCTACTTTTAACAACACTATCGTTTCTATAACAGATATGCAGGGCAACGTGATAGCTTGGGGTACTTCGGGCGAAATGGGCTTCAAGGGCTCTAAGAAATCCACCCCCTACGCAGCACAGACCGCTGCAGAGCATGCAGGCAAGATCGCAGTTGACCAGGGTATGAAGACCGTAGAGGTTCTCGTAAGAGGTCCCGGATCGGGCAGAGAATCTGCAATCCGTGCGCTTGCAACCGCAGGACTTGAAATCACCATGATTAAGGACGTAACGCCGATTCCTCACAACGGCTGCCGTCCTCCTAAGCGCAGACGCGTTTAATATAAACGGAGGTAATAGACAATGGCAAGATATACTGGCGCAAACTGTAAGCTTTGCCGTCGCGAGGGCTGCAAGCTTTATCTTAAAGGCGAGCGTTGCACCAACGGCAAGTGCGCATTTGACCACAGAAGCACCGCACCCGGTCAGCACGGAGCGGCACGTAAGAAGGTCGGAGAGTACGGCAGACAGCTTCGCGAAAAGCAGAAGGCAAGACGCTACTACGGTGTACTTGAAGGTCAGTTCAAGCACTACTACGAGCTTGCGGAGAAGATGGACGGCATCACGGGTGCTAACCTTCTTACCCTTCTCGAAAGACGTCTTGACAACGTAGTATACAGAATGGGTATGGCAGCATCCAGAAAGGAAGCTCGTCAGCTTGTTCTTCACGCTCACTTCACTCTTAACGGTAAGAAGGTAACTATCCCTTCGCTTCTCGTTAAGGCAGGCGACGTTATCGCTGTTAAGGAGACCAGCAAGGAGAGCGTAAAGATTAAGGCTCTCGCTGAGAATATGGCGACCGTTACCACTCCCAAGTGGCTTGAAAATGACGCTAAGAATCTCGTAACTAAGGTTGTAGCTCTTCCCGCAAGAGACGATATCGACTTCGAGTTCAACGAGCAGCTTATCGTCGAGCTCTATTCCAAGTAATCCCTCCGATGCTCCGAGTAAGGTGTGTATACATCTTACTTTGGCGTATCAGTTTTAAGTAACGCTCTCCCAAGGGAGAATCACACAAATCAAAACGAGGAGGATAATTTACAAATGATAAACGCAATAGAGAAGTTTAATATTACCGCAACTAACGTTAGAGAAGACGACGAGAGCGAGGCAATATTCGTAGCAGAACCTCTTGTTCGCGGCTACGGCATCACCCTTGGCAACTCTCTTCGCAGAATTCTTCTCTCCACTCTTCCGGGATTTGCTGCAACCAGCATCAAGATTGACGGCGTAGTTCACGAAATTTCGCCTGCTCCCGGTGTTAAAGAGGACGTTCCTGAAATCGTACTCAACGTTAAGGGAATAGTTGCTAAGCTTGAATGCGAGGGCGCAAAGACGGTATGTATCGACGTTACCGGTCCTTGCGACGTCAAGGCTGGAGATATCATTCGTGATTCCGACCTTATTATACTCAATCCCGAGCATCACATTTGCACCGTAAGTGAGAATGCCCGCTTCTATATGGAAATCACCTTTGACGAGGGACGTGGCTACCGCTCTTCCGACGTCAATAAGCAGATTTACCTTACGAACGGACAGCCCGGAATTGGCGCACCCATCGGTACTATTTTCGTAGATTCAATCTTTACCCCTGTGTACAAGGTAGAATTCAACGTAGACAATACCCGAGTAGGAAGCGCTACCGACTTTGATAAGCTTACAATGAAGGTGCAGACTAATGGCACTCTTACCGCCAAGGAAGCGGTTTCATTGGCTGCCAAGGTTCTCAATGAGCACCTCAAACTCTTTATCGATATGTCCGATAAGGCACAGCGTGAGGAGTTCCTGGTTGAAAGACCTGAGGTTAAGAAGGAAAAAGTCCTTGAGATGACCATTGAGGAGCTTGATTTGTCCGTACGTAGCTTCAATTGCTTGAAGCGTGCGGGCATTGATACAGTAGAAGATCTTATTAACCGCACCGAAGAGGATATGATCAAGGTAAGAAACCTTGGTAGAAAGTCCTTAGAAGAGGTCATTCAGAAGCTAAGCGACCTTAATCTTAGCTTGAAGAAGGACGAAGAATAATATTTTAGGAGGAAAGTTTTATGAGAAAGCTTGGCAGAACTACTGCACAGCGTAAAGCTATGCTCAGAGGCATGGTAACTCTTCTTCTTGAAAACGGCAAGGTAGAAACCACCTACACCAGAGCGCAGGAGGTTTCCGCAAAGGCAGACGAAATGATCACCCTTGGAAAGAAGGGCGACCTTGCTTCGTACAGAGCAGCACTTGCTTATATTACAGTTGAAGACGTAGCAAAGAAATTATTTACTACAATCGCACCCGCTTACCAGAACGTAAACGGAGGCTATACTCAGGTACTCAAAATGGGTCCCCGCCGTGGCGACGGTGCGGAGAAGGCTATTGTTAAGCTTGTTTCCGTAGCAGCTGAAGCTGACGCAAAATAATGATTGCCAAAATGGCAATTTTAAGCTAATAACAAAAAAGAGGACGTTTCGGCAAGCCGATGCGTTCTCTTTTTTTGAAAAAAATAAAAATTTTGCGATAAAAAGTCCTCCTTAATTATTAGTTATATGAAAAGACCGCAAAGGTCAATTAAAGGAGAAAAATAAAATGAAAAAGATTTTTGTATTGCTTACACTTGTTGTAGCGCTTGCGGTAGGTTGCCTTACAGGCTGTCAGCTTGGTGCTACCGACCCTAAGGATAATGCGGCGTCTGTCGTCACAATCGACGTAAACCCCGGAATCCGTGTTTACCTTGCGTCAAACGATACCGTTATAGAGGTTGAAGCTACGAATGAGGACGGCGACGCCATAGTTGCCGAGGTTAAGGCTGCAATTGAGGGCGAAGCGCTTGATACGGCGGTAGATACGATAGTAGACGAAATGTTCGACCGTGGCTTCCTTAGCGACGAAAACAATTCCGTGCTCGTATCCCTCGAAAAGGAAGCAGAGGGAATAAGCGAGAAGCTTAATGAGAAAATCAAGAAATCCTTTGAGAAGCACGGCAAGGTGGCAGGCATAATCTCGCAGAGAGTTCACGAACTTAAGGACGAGGTAAAGGCTAGCATAGAGGATATAGCCGAGAAATACGATATTTCCGAGGGCAAGGCGCACGTTGTCGAAAAAATTCGCGAGGAGTTCCCCGAGCTTGACGAGAAAGAGCTTGCAGAGCTTAAAATGAACGACCTTGCGCTTATGCTTGAAGGCGTTTCCGATGAGGCGAAGGAGCACTTTGACCGTATAGGAAAAATAGCAGAGGATATGTACGTAGGAGCTGAGGCAGCGCTTTCTGCAGCAATATCCGACGCAGAAATCACGCTTGACGATATCGTTTTCAAGAAGATACACATAAGCCGTGAGGACGGAAAAATGGTTTACGAGGTTGAAATAGTTACCGAGACTATGGAATACGAGTATGAAATCGACGCCGCTACGGGTGAAATTCTCGAAAAGGAGTCGGAGGAGTCCGAGCTTCCAAACGTCGACGACAAAATAGATGAATTCTTTGATAAACACGGTGACAAAATCAATATCGGCGGAATTCCGCTTGATAAGGATACCGTAATGGATATAATCAACGGCGCTATTTCGGACGCAGATAAGCCCGAGCAGGGCAGCGAGGAGAGCAAGCCCCAGAGCAGAGGAGAAATCTTAAAGGCGGTTCTCGGTGCGCTCGGCATCACCGAGGAAAACATAGAGGACACCAGCGTCCGTATGCTTAAGGGCAAGGAGGGCAAGCTTCTCGTTACCGTTTCAATTGAGCTTAAGAGCGGAGATAAATACCGTGTAAGCGTTGAGGGTTATACGGGCGCTATTATCGAGGCAGAGCTTAACGGCGTTGCTATCAATCTTGAGCTTACGGAAAAGACTGATACCGAAAACACCGAGACACAAATCCCCGCTCCCGAAGTCTCCGATAGCGTAACGGAA
Source organism: Eubacteriales bacterium (assembly GCA_045659905.1). Taxonomy (GTDB): domain Bacteria; phylum Bacillota; class Clostridia; order Oscillospirales; family CAG-272; genus UBA1740. The sequence goes on from JAZRCT010000051.1 coordinate 8,766, forward strand.
TAAGGCTGCTTTTCAAATTAAAGCGTATGCAGGAGTATTTTGCTTGATTTTTGTTATCAAATTTGATAGAATATAGTAAAATACTTTTGTATAAGGACGGATTTTTAAAAGGTGTTTATCTTTTTGACGGCGGAGCTGCTCGTGTCACGCAATGCCGAAATTGAGGATTTGCTTTGTAAAATATCAAGCGGCACGAATAAGCGTGAAGCCTTTGCCAAGCTCTACGAGCTTATCAAGACCGATGTTTACGCATTTGCCTTGTCAAGAATGGGAAACGAAGCCGACGCAGAGGACGTGACGGAGGATTGCTTCGTAAGAATATACCGTTTTGCCGAGCAGTATAAGTCAAAGGGCAAGCCTATGGCGTGGATATTTACAATAGCAATCAATATAATTAAGCGCCACAGGGTGCTTAAATCAAGGCATATCAGCTACGACGATGAGATAGGAGATAGCCTTGCTGACGAGGGCGAAGGTCCTGAGCTTAGCGCTGTGAACCGTGATCTTGTAAGTGCGCTGCTAAGCACCCTTAGCAGCGTGGAGCGGGATATCGTGATAATGCATGCGGTGTCGGGCGTGAAGCATCGGGAAATAGCGAAGCTTTTGCAGCTTCCGCTTTCAACGGTGCTCTCACGCTACAACCGAGCAATAAAAAAGCTGAGAGAAAAAGCAGAGGAAGGAGGCGTTCTGTAATGAGTAATTTTGAAGATAAAATAAGAGAAGCATTCGAGTCGGTTACTCCCAATATGAAGGACCGCCTGCTTTCAAGGATAGATAAAGAGGAGCGTACTCCCTCGGAAATATCGGGAAATGATACCCTAATAAAGAGAAAAGGCTTTGCCCCAATTTTTCGCATCGCAGGTATTGCCGCAATGTTTCTTATCGTGTTTACGATTGGAATACTGCTCGGTAATTTTATAGGGCTTGACGGCAGCGAAAACGACGGCGGTGCTCTTGCTAATCTTTATATAGACGTAAATCCCAGCATCGAGCTTGTTGTTACCGAAAGCGGTGCGGTATTTGACTGCATTGCCGCAAACGAGGATGCAGAAGCTATAATTTCCGATATGAAGCTCAAGGGCGTTGAAGTCAATACCGCCTTGAACGCTATAATCGGTTCAATGTTTATGAACGGATACCTCTCGTCGGATAGCAATTCTATACTTATAAGCTCCTCTGCGAGCTCCTCTGAATTTGAAGGGCTTTTGCAGTCGGCGGTTGATAATGTTGACGCTATTATGAAAAAGGCTAACCTCAGCTGCTCTATTATGGCGCAGAACGTTGTAAAGGACGAGAAAACCGAGGAAATGGCGAATGCAAATAACGTGTCCGTCGGAAAAATGGCGCTTATCAACAAAATCGTCGAGGAGCTTGAGGACTATTCCGAGGACGATGCAGGTATGCTGGCAGGTATGTCCGTCAAGGAGCTGAATCTGGTATATTCTTCAATGCCAAGCCACGGCGAAAAGGATGACGGTGACGAAAAGGATGGCGAGGATGAGCACGACCACGGAATCTTTGAGGTTGGCGGCGTAGACATTCTTGAATTTATAGGAAAGAATGCCGCCGAGGACGAACTCTTTATGTATCTTGGGGTAAGTAAGTCAGACGTCACCGAGCTTTCCGTCTATGCACGGCACGCATTTGCCGACGGAAAAATGAAAATGGTGTATAAGGCGACCTTCGTTTACGAGGACGTAAGATATGAATACGAAATAGATTGCCTTAGCGCTGAGATTTCTTTGGTTAAGGAAGCTCCAATCAATACGGATGCTGCCCCCAATACGCAACCCCCGTCATATGACACCTCGGGGGAGCCGACAGCGCCCGAATGGGATGAAGGTAAAGACAAGACTCCTCCCGAGAATGACAAAAAGCCGAAATAAAGAAAAACCTATGCTCTGCGCACTAAAGCGTAAAGCATAGGTTTTTTGTAAAAAGTTTTAGTCTATCATAAGCTTTGATACAAGCTCGGCAAATTCACCGGGATTGTCGAGCGATATACCGCAAATAAGGCAAGCCTCGCCGTAGAGAAGCCTTGAGTATTCCTTTAGCTTCTCTCTGTCGCTTTCGTAAAGCGAAAAGAGTTTTTCCTTGATTGGGTGCGAATGATTTATTTCAAGCACGATTTTGGCCGAGGGTGCGCCATCTGCGCCGGGCATCTTCTTCAGTACCTTTTCCATTTCGTAGGAAAGCTCGCCCTCGCTTGAAAGGCATACTGCGTGCTTAGAAAGATTGGCAGAGAATTTCACCGAAGCCTTGGAGTCTATGGCTTCCTTCATAAATTCAAGCAGCGATTTTGCACTCTCGTTTGCTTTCTCGACTGCCTGCTTGTCTTCTTCGTTGGCTATGTCAAGTGCCTCGGCGGTCACGTTCTTAAATTCACGCTCGCCGTATTTACCGAGCGTCATAAGCGCAAATTCATCTACGTCATCGGTAAGATAAAGCACCTCGTATCCACGGCTCTTTACCGCCTCTACCTGAGGAAGCATAGAAATCCTTTCTTCGCTTTCGCCGGATGCGTAGTAAATATACTTTTGCTCATCCTTGCAGGCGTCGGAGTATTCCTTTAATGAAACGTATTTCTTTTCCGACGAATTCTTAAAGAGAAGCAAATCAACGAGATTGTCTTTGTGCATTCCGTAATCGGAGTACACGCCGAACTTGAGTTGAACGCCAAATGCGGAGAAGAATTCCTCGTATGCCGCCCTGTCGCTTTCCATCATAGTGGAAAGCTCGTTCTTTATCTTCTTTTCAATAGCCTTTGCCATGATTTTGAGCTGTCTGTCGTGCTGAAGCAGCTCACGGGAAATGTTGAGTGATAAATCCGAGGAATCTACAAGTCCCTTGACAAATCCGAAATAATCGGGAAGCAAATCGGCGCACTTTTCCATAATCATAACGCCGCTCGAATAAAGCTCAAGCCCCTTTTCGTAATCCTTGGTATAGTAATTGTACGGTGCGTGCTTCGGTATAAAAAGAAGCGCAGTAAAGGTTGCGGTGCCCTCTGATTTTTGAGTGATTACCCTTGCAGGTGCTTCGTAGTCAAAGAATTTTTCCTGATAGAAATTACTGTAATCCTCGTCGGTAAGCTCGCTCTGGCTCTTTTTCCATATTGGAATCATGCTGTTGAGCGTTTCTTCCTTTTTAACAGTTTCATACTCGCTGCTGCCCTCCTCCTTAGGCTCACTCCGCTCTATTTCCATCTTTATAGGATATCTGATGTAGTCGGAGTATTTCTTGATAAGTCCGCGGAGTCTGTATTCTTCAAGAAATTCGGAATATTTTTCGTCGTCTGTGTCTGCCTTGATTGAGAGTATTATTTCAGTACCAAAGCTGTTTTTATCACATTCCTCGACGGTATATCCGTCAGCGCCCGAGGATTTCCATTCATAAGCGGTGTTCTCTCCGAATACCTTAGTTCTTACGGTTATTTCGTCGGCTACCATAAACGCCGAATAAAATCCAACGCCAAACTGTCCGATAATATCCACCTCGGATTTGTCCTCGTTGTTGCGCTTGAAATCAAAAGAGCCGCTCTTGGCGATGGTGCCGAGATTTTCTTCGAGCTCGGATAGCGTCATTCCACATCCATTGTCGGAAATGGTAAGCGTACGGCTTTTCTTATCCGGTGTAATCCATATAGCAAAATCGCTGCGGCTGAGTGAAATCTCTGTATCGGTTAGTGACTTGAAATAAAGCTTATCAATAGCGTCGCTTGCGTTTGATATAAGCTCTCGTAAAAATATCTCCTTGTGTGTGTAGATGGAATTTATCATCATATCAAGAAGCTTTTTTGATTCGGTTTTGAATTGTTTTTTCTTCATTATTATAATATCCTTTTTACGTTTTAGCACTCTTGACTCTTGAGTGCTAATCAATTATAGCACTAACCCAGAGGGAAAGTCAATAGGAAATAGTCATATTTTGCATATTAGTCATAAATTAGTCAAAATATTCTGCCTTAAAATAACAATTATTTACAAAAAACAAAAATCTCGAAAAAAAGTTAAAAAAACCTCTTGACAAAGCGGATAAATTATATTATAATGATTAGGCGCGCTGAAATGGCGTGCCTATTTTTGCAAAGCTTGATCATTGAAAATTGAACAACAAATAAGAAATTTCTGAA
>JAZRCT010000052.1:0-14488 GCA_045659905.1 Eubacteriales bacterium
TCGTCGGACGAGCAGTACTCCTCATAGCCCGCAAGCAGCCACTCGCGGTAAGGCTTAAAGCAGTCCTTGTTTCTTACCTCAACCGAAAAGAATTCTTTGTCGTTACCCTTGCCAAGAAGATTCATAATAGTACCTCGAAAAAATCAAAACTATAATCCGACCGCCATCAGAAAACGGAGGGGCTTGCTGTGCGTGTATAAGAATCGAAGCTTATAGGCTCGCCCATAGGCTTTTGGGATGCAGGCAGAATTTCCGCCTCAAGCTCTTCTATTCTGTCAATTTTTCCGCTAATATAGCAGAGAAGCCTGTCACGGCAACTCTCTATTCTTTGTAAAAGTCCGCCGAGCCTTATATCCTGAATTTCAAAGCCAAAGGCTTTGTTGTCACGGTACCATTGCTTAAGATAAACCTTTCTCAGTGAGCGTATAAGCGGAAGCAGGGGATTGTAATCCTCCTTAACAAGCCGCAAAAGCTCAGCCTTGTCGCCTGCCTTGTAAGCCACTCTCGTCTTTACGCCAAGCTCGTACTTGTGATAAAGCACCTCGCAAAGCTTAGCCTCGGTGGTAAATAGGTATCCGTATCTGCGGCTGGATTTTGCTATTCTGTAAAGCTCGGCAGCGTAGCCCTTATAAAGCTCTGCCGTACCCGCCTTTACGGTGTAATCGAGAAATCCTAAGAACGGGTCTGAATAGAGCATATATTTAGAAGGATTTTCACGCTCGGTATTTTCGCATACCCTGTTCGGCAAATCTATTTTCATAAAGTCGTCGAAGCTGATGCCCTCACGCCTTTTGAACTTTTCCTTGATTGCTTGCTCGTCTGTATTGCCCTTGGCGTATTCCGCAAGGTAAAAGAGCGAGGGAAGCTGAGAGAAATGCGAGCATTCGCCGCCGTTGTCGCCCCAGAGAGTGAAAAATACGTTCTTAATCTTGTTTTTCTTTACCGAGCGAAGCGCAGGAAGCATAGTCTTTAGCGTGTAGCCGTTGTGCGGGACGATACCGCTCCAGCTCCAGGCGCCGCCTGCAAACCAGATATCCCGTGACATCTGCTTGTGATTTTCAAACATAGCGTCGTAGGTTTCCTCGTCGGTGTGGTAGTAATCCCAGTATACGGAGGATACTCCTTCGGGAATAGAACGCTTTATATCCTCCGGAATATCCGTCCTGCCTATATAATAGGCGTTATTGTTCCAGGAGCGGAAGAACATATCCGACCATATAAGAGGCTTAAAGCTATATTTTTCGCATATCGAAAGCACCCTTTTAAGATGCCTTTTTATAATAGCGGAGGGCGCTTCAAGACCGTATTTATCAAGATGCTTTCCACGGCCAAGCTTCCACGCTTCGTCCATTCCTATATGTATTCTCTTTGATTTAAAGGAATCTCTTGCCGATTTGATAAATTGCTCGATAAGCTCGTATGTAGCTTCGTCGTCGACTAGCAGAATATCGTCTATATCGGTCTTGCATTTGTCCCATCTTACGTAGGCGTTAAGATGCGCCAGCGTCTGTATGCAAGGAATAAGCTCAACCCCGATAGAGGCGCAATATCCGTCAAGCTCCATAAGCTCCTCCTTGGTATATCTTCCCCGAAGATAGCCGAAATAAGGAAGCTCCTCTACCTCGTAGGTGTCCTCGGTGTAAAGCATTATCGTGTCGTAGCCGTAGCTCTTAAGCTTCTTTATGAATGTTTTAAGAGACGGAATATTCATTACAGAATTGCGCGACATATCAATCATCACGCCAAAGCTTGAGTATCCCTTCATAGTTGAATTCCTCCAAAAAGCCTTTATTAATGCGCACATTGCGCATAATAATTATACCACACGCAAAATTTATGTCAACCGAATTTTGAAAAAATTGGAAAAACAATTATTTATTGACAATCTGCATAGGATATGTTAATATTATCTGGCAATTTTATTTAAAAAACGGAGACGAAAATGGAAGAATTGATATTTTCGCTCGAAGCGGTATTGCCAATAGTGCTTCTCGTAGCATTGGGTTATTTTCTTCGGCGTGTCGGAATACTTAGCGAGGCGGTAGGACGCTCGGTGAATAAGCTCGTTTTCAGAGCCTTTCTTCCCGTGACGCTCTTTCTTAACGTATACGAGATAGAAAGCTTCGACGGATTTGAATTCGGTTACATATTATACTCGGTGGGAATGACCTTGCTTTTCTTCCTTGCCTCGATACCGCTCGTAAGAGCGCTGATAAAGGAGGACGAAAGGCGAGGGGTTACTATTCAGGCTGTCTTCCGCTCAAACTACGCTTTCGTAGGTATACCTCTTGCAGGAGCGCTTGCAGGCGAGGCGGGCGTTATTGCCGCCACTCTGCTTTCGGCGGTAATAATTCCTCTTTACAATATACTTGCGGTGATTATACTGACGGCGCACGGAAAGGCAAAGGGCGGGGGAGTGAAGCGTATTCTTCTCGGCATAATAAAAAATCCCTTGATTGTCTCTATTTTTATAGGACTTTTCGTCCTCTTGATAAGGCGCTTATTCACGCTTTCGGGCATAGGCTTCCGCCTTTCCTCAATAACTCCTCTTTACGGTGCGCTAAAGGATATATCCTCGATTTCGACGCCGCTTGCGCTTATAGTGCTTGGGGCGCAGTTCGAGTTTTCTTCGCTTAAGGGATATGCCCGTCCGCTTTTGCTCGGCGTTACCCTGCGTTCCCTTGCCGTACCGCTTATAGCGCTTCCTTCAGCATACCTTATGGGCTGCTTTGGCGCTTCGCATTTCGCTGCCTTTATAGCGGTGTTCGTATCGCCCGTCGCAACCTCAACCGTCCCTATGACTCAGGAGCTTGGCGGCGACGAAAAGCTGGCAGGACAATTTGTGGTATTCACTACAATCATTTCGGGAATTACCGTATTTCTTGCCACGCTGATTCTTAGATATATAGGAATATTCGCCTGATAATACGCACATTTATTGACATATTATGCGATAAATCGACAATATAATTACAAAATAAATATTAGAAAAAGCACCTATGCTGAGCGGTATCGAGCCGTTTTGCTTAGGTGCTTTTCGCTTATATTTTGTCTTAGAAAGCTTAAATTAAGGTTGCAAGCATTACTGCCTTTATCGTGTGCATTCTGTTCTCGGCTTCCTCGAATACGATAGACCTTTCGCTCTCGAATACCTCGTCGGAAACTTCCATATACTCACGGTTGAATTTCTCACCGACCTCCTTGCCGATAGCCGTCTTAAGGTCGTGATAGGAGGGAAGACAGTGCATAAACACAGCGCCGTCACGAGCGCCGTCCATAACCTCCTTCGTAACTGCGTAGGGAGAAAGCTCTGCTATACGCTTTTCCCATACCTCGTAAGGCTCGCCCATAGATACCCACACGTCGGTGCAGATTACGTCGGCATCCGAGGTCGCCTCCTTGACGTCGCAAAGAAATCTGAGGCTGCCGCCGCTTTTCTTGCAAAGCTCCTCGCATTCCTTGATAAGCTCCTTGTCGGGGAAGTATTCCTCAGGTGCGCAGGCGGTAAAATTAAGACCGAGCTTAGCGCAGCCAACCATAAGCGAATTTCCCATATTGTAGCGGGCGTCGCCCATATATACGAAATTTATTCCCTTAAGTCTGCCGAAATGCTCCTTTATGGTAAGGAAATCGGCAAGAATCTGAGTAGGGTGAAATTCATTGGTAAGACCGTTCCATACGGGAACCTTGGAATACTTAGCAAGCTCCTCCACGATATCCTGACCGTATCCTCGGTATTCAATTCCGTCGTACATAGATGCAAGCACACGTGCAGTATCGGCAATGGTCTCCTTTTTGCCTATCTGTGAGCCTGTCGGGTCGAGATAGGTAGCTCCCATACCGAGGTCGTAAGCCGCTACCTCAAAGGCGCATCTCGTCCTGGTGCTGGTCTTTTCAAATATCAGAGCGACGTTCTTGCCTTCAAGATATTTGTGAGGGACACCTGACTTTTTCATTGCCTTAAGCTCGCCTGCAAGCTCGATAAGGTATTCTATTTCCTCGGGCGTATAGTCAAGAAGCTTAAGGAAATCCCTGCCTTTTAGCGAATTATTTAATACTTTAGATTGCATTTTAATCTTTCCTCGCATGTTTTTTGATTATTTCAAGTGCGTATTTCAAGTCCTCGATTGGAATATTCAGAGCAGGGAGCAGTCTTACCTTGGTCTTTGCCTTAATAGGAAGCACTCCGTCCTCCATACAAAGGGATATAACCTCCGATGCGTCACGCTCGGTCTCAACGCCTATCATAAGTCCAAGACCGCTGACGCTCTTTATGCCCTCAGCTCCCGATAGTGTGTCGAATATGAGCTTAGAGCGTACCCTTACACCCTCCAGCATTTCCTCGTCAAGCCTAGATATTATATTGTAAGCGCCCGCCGCCGCTATGGGATTTCCGCCAAAGGTAGAGCCGTGGTCGCCAAAGCCGAGAGTGCCTTCAACCCTGTCAAAGAGCATACAAGCCCCAATCGGAAGTCCGCCGCCAAGTCCCTTTGCGGTAGTAACCACGTCGGGTGTGACAGAGAACTGCTCGTAGGCGTAAAGCGTTCCGCATCTGCCGTTGCCGCACTGTACCTCGTCAAACATAAGAAGAAGCCCAAGCTCACGGCAAAGGCTTTCAGCCTTCTTTATAAATTCAGCCTTAAGCGGCAAAACGCCGCCCTCGCCCTGAACGCACTCCATCATAATAGCGCAGCATTTGTTACCTCTTGCAAGCGCCTCAAGCTCGGCTTCGTTATTCGCTTCGCAATAGAGAAATCCTTCGGGAAAAGGACCGAAATCCTTGTGGAATACGTCCTGTCCCGTGGCGCTAAGCGTGGCAAGTGTTCTTCCGTGGAAGCTGTTTTTCAGAGTGATTATATAATAATCGCCCTCGCCCTTCGTGTCCTTCGCCCACTTTCTTGCGACCTTAATAGCGCATTCGTTTGCCTCAGCACCCGAATTGCCGAAGAAGACCTTTTTAGCGCCGGTTTTTTCGCAAAGCAGCTTCGCAAGCCTTGCCGACGGTGCGGTGTAATATAGATTTGATGCGTGTTGGAGCGTGTAAAGCTGCTCCGATACCGCCGAGCACCATTCCTTGTCGCAAAATCCGAAGATATTTACGGCAATACCCGTACCGAGGTCAATATATTTTTTGCCGTCCTTGCCGTATACGGCAGAGCCCTCGCCGTGCGAAAGCTCAAGAGGGAAGCGAGCGTAGGTGTTAGCTACGTATTTTTTATCAATATCAATGATATTTTCAAGCATTGAGTTGTCCTTCTTGTGTAAAACTTGGTAAATTTTGCTATAATCCTGCAAAAAATCAATAGATTTGATATTCTTTTGCATGCCAAGAGGAAGAATATTTCCGCTTCAGGATTGGCTTATATAGCAAAAAAGTCTATTTTAATGCGTTTTTATCCTTAATTACCATAGTACCTGCACCCTCGTCGGTAAGAGTCTCGATAAGAATTGCGTGCGGTACTCGTCCGTCGAGTATGGTAACTCTTTCAACGCCGTGGGTGAGCGCCTCAATGCAGCACTCGACCTTAGGCACCATACCGCCCGAAATCACGCCCGAGTCGAAAAGCTCTCTTGCTTCCTTTACGTCGATGCAGGAAATTATAGAGGACGGGTCGTCCTTATCCTTAAGAATACCCGCAATATCGGTCATAGTGATAAGCCTTTCGGCTCCGATAGCTCCTGCGATAAAAGCAGCCGCCGTGTCAGCGTTGATATTGTAAACGTTGCCGAGCGAATCGCAGCCTATCGTGGATATGACGGGAATGTAGTCCTTTTCAAGCAGGTCGAAAATAGGCTTTACCTCGACCTCGGTTATCTTACCGACGTATCCGAGATTTTCGTCCTTCATTTCAGCCTTTATCATATGTCCGTCAACACCCGAAAGACCGATTGCACGTCCGCCGTGTATTTCAAGGAGATTTACGAGCGTCTTATTTATCTTGCCCGCAAGCACCATCTGTACGACCTCGGCGGTCTCCTTATCGGTAACACGAAGACCGTTGTGGAATACGCTCTCCTTGCCGAGCGCCTTAAGAGTGTCGGTAATTTCAGGACCGCCGCCGTGAACCAGCACCACCTTTACACCTATAAGGTGTAAAAGCACGACGTCCTCCATTACCTGCTCCTTAAGCTCCTCGTTTATCATAGCGTTTCCGCCATACTTGATAACTATAATTTTGCCGTAGTAATTCTGTATGTAGGGAAGTGCCTGAGTAAGCACCTCAGCACGCTGTGCATTCGTTATTTTAAGTGCCATAATATATCCTTTTTCTTAAAAAATATCAGTATCAGGTGCGGTAGTCGCCGTTAATCTTTACGTAGTCGTAGGTAAGGTCGCAGCCCCAAGCCTTGCTTTTTGCATCGCCGTCACCAAGCGTAACTCCGATTACTATTTCGTCCTCGAGCAGTATTTCCTTAGCGATTTCCTCGGAGAATTCAACTCCTGCGCCCTCGTCGCAGACGAGTATCTCGCCCGCCCTCGATTTAAAGGTAACCCTTACCTTACCGACGTCAACGGAAGCTCCGCTGTATCCTATTGCGCAAAGCACTCTGCCCCAGTTGGCGTCAGCGCCGAACATAGCCGCCTTTACGAGCGACGAGCAGATTACGCTCTTTGCAATAATTTTTGCATCGGTCTCGCTCTTAGCGCCCGATACCTCGCATTCAAGAAGCTTAGTAGCGCCCTCACCGTCGGCGGCAATCCTTCTGCAAAGGTCAACCGTCACCGTGTTAAGCGCCTGCATAAAGCTGTCAAAAGCCTCGCCCTCAGCGGAAATTTTCGCATTGCCCGCCATACCGTTGGCAAGCACGGCTACCATATCGTTAGTAGAAGTGTCGCCGTCCACGGACACCATATTAAAAGTGTTCTTTATATCGGAGGAAAGCGCCTTACTTAGCATCTCGCTTGAAATATCGCAGTCGGTCGTGATAAATACGAGCATCGTCGCCATATTTGGGTGTATCATACCCGAGCCCTTGGCAATACCGCCTATTTTACACTCAACACCGTCAACCTCGAAGGAAACGGCAATTTCCTTAAGCTTGGTATCGGTAGTCATTATACCCTCGGCGGCGTTTTGGCTTCCGTCCTCGGAAAGCCCCGCCTTAAGCCTTGGCAGGGAAGCGACGATTGGAGCAATATCAAGAGGCTGACCGATAACGCCCGTCGAAGCGACTATTACGTCCCGAGCAGGGATAAGAAGCTCCCTTGCAAGCGCCTCGCAGGTGCTTTTTGCAACCTCAACGCCGTTTGCGTTGCAGGTGTTGGCGTTGCCGCTGTTGCAGATAACGCAGCGTGCCTTGCCGTCGCTGATATTTTCCTTAGTGACGGTAAGCGGCGCACCCTTTACCTTGTTGGTGGTATATACCGCCGCAGCGGCGCAGTCGCATACCGAATATATAAGAGCTAAATCACGCTTAGTCTTGTTCTTTCTTATTCCGCAATGAATTCCGTTTGCGAAAAAGCCCTTTGCGGCGCAAACGCCGCCCGAAATAATCTTCATAAAAACACTCCAAAAGTTAAATTTCAAGCCCAAAGTCGGCGTCAAGTCCGAGCTTTATATTAAGGCACTCAACCGCAGCACCCGAAGCGCCCTTGCCGAGATTGTCGTATCTTGCGACGAGCAGTATTCGCTCACCCTCGCCGTATACCTCAATCTGCATATTGTCCTTAGAGGAAAGCACGCCCGCCGAGAGGAAGCCTCCCTCGTCACAGCCCTCCTTATAGGTAACGAGCTTGCCCGTGTAAAGCTCACGGTATACTCGCTTGATATCTTCGATATCACCGTTAATCTGGCTCTTGAAAAGAGGTACTGTAACCTCCATACCCGAGTAGAAATCACCGACGATAGGGGAGAAGAGCGGAGCATTGTCAAGTCCCGTAATCTTCACCATTTCGGGAAGATGCTTGTGACTCTGCGAAATTCCGTACTGACGGGGTGCGCAAAGCAGCGGATTCTTGTCCTCGCTCTCGTAGTCGGCAATCATACTCTTACCGCCGCCGCTGTATCCCGTAAGCGAATGAGCGCATAAAAGCGCAGAGCTTGGGATAATACCGCTCTTTACCAAAGGGTAAACGAGAGCGATAAAGCCCGATGCGTGGCAGCCGGGGACGGCAATTCTCTTTGAATTTCTTATTTTTTCTTCAAATTCTGCCGAAAGCTCGGGAAAGCCGTAGGCAAATTCGGGATTAGTCCTGTGCGCAGTAGATGCGTCGATAATCACCGTGCTTGGATTTTCCACCAGCGATAACGCCTCTATCGCCGCCTTGTCGGGAAGACATAAGAACACGATATCCGCCCGATTTATAATCTCACGTCGTGCGTCTATATCCTTGCGCTTCTCCTCGGGGAGCGAAATTATCTCAATATCCTTGCGACAAGAAAGGCGCTCCTCAATGCGAAGTCCCGTAGTGCCTGCCTTGCCGTCTATAAAAATTTTAGTCTTCATTACCTTTCCTCACTGAGCTTAGCCTCTACGAAGGCAATCTGCTCAAGTACGCTTTCCTTGCCCGTACCGCCCCTTGATATGCGTTTATTTACGCAGGTCTCAAGCGAAATCTCGGTATAAAGGTCGGAATCAAACACCTCGGAATAAGCCTTGTATTCGTCAAGAGTAACCTCGTCAAGCGTTTTTTTGCTCTTTACGCATTCTCCGACGATACCGCCTACGATTTTATACGCCGTGCGGAAGGGAACACCCTTTTTGGTAAGGTAATCCGCAAGGTCGGTAGCGTTGATAAAGCCCTGCTTTGCCGCCGCATACATATTTTCCTTGATAGGCTTCATAGTTGCGACCATCGGTATAAATACCGAAAGGCAGGCCTTGACGGTCTCTACGCTGTCAAAAACAGCCTCCTTGTCCTCCTGCATATCCTTGTTGTAGGCAAGGGGAAGTCCCTTAAGCATTGTGAGCGTCGCCATAAGGTCGCCGTAAACTCTGCCGCACTTACCGCGCACAAGCTCCGCCATATCGGGATTCTTCTTCTGGGGCATTATGGACGAGCCTGTGGTATAGGCGTCGTCAAGCTCTACAAACTTGAATTCCCAGCTCGACCAGAGGATTATTTCTTCGCTGAAGCGTGAAAGATGCATCATTACCGTAGCGAACGCCGCTTCAAGCTCAACGCAGTAGTCACGGTCGGATACGCCGTCAATCGAATTCATACAAATTCCGTCGAAGCCGAGCGCCTTCGCTACCGAATCACGGTCGGTATTATAAGTAGTGCCTGCGAGCGCACAAGAGCCGAGCGGAGAATAATTCATACGGGAAAGTGCGTCCTCGATTCTCGATATATCACGCAAAAGCATCATACAGTAGGCAAGCAAATGCTGCGCAAAGGTAATAGGCTGCGCCCTCTGAAGATGGGTGTAGCCCGGCATAATCGTATCGGTATTTTCCTTTGCAAGCTTAAGCGTCGCCTCGGTAAGAGAACGGAGCAGCGATACGACCTCGCAAGCCTCGTTGCGCATATGCAGCCTTAAATCAAGCGCCACCTGGTCGTTGCGGCTTCTTGCGGTGTGAAGCTTCTTGCCCGCATCGCCGATTCTCGAAGTCAGCTCCGCCTCGATAAACATATGAATATCCTCGCTTAATTCGTCAAACGGAAGCTCCCCCGCATCAATATCCTCAAGTATTGAAGCAAGTCCACCGAGGATGGCGGAAAGCTCGTCCTCGGTGAGTATACCTTGTCTATGGAGCATAGAGGCGTGCTCAACCGAGCCTCTTATGTCCGATTTATACATTTTGGAATCAAAACGGATTGAGGAATTGAAATCGTCGGCAAGCTTGTCGGTCTTGCCGTCGGTCCTTCCCGCCCACATTTTATTCTGCGCCATATAAAACTCCATTCCGTCGCCTCGTGGCGACTGCATGAATATAGGGTAAATTTTATTTGTTGTTCTTTGCGTTAACCTGCGCCTGAACCTTGATAGGAAGACCGAAAAGATTGATAAATCCTGCGGAATCCGCCTGATTGTATACGTTGTCCTCGCCAAAGGTAGCAAGCTCCTCGGAGTAAAGCGCATAGTCGCTCCATACGCCCGCCTTGATAATGTTGCCCTTGTAGAGCTTAAGTCTTACCTTACCGGTTACGTTCTCCTGCGTCTTGTCAACGAAAGCGGAGAGCGCCTCACGCAGAGGAGTGAACCACTGACCGTTGTAAACGAGGTCTGCAAAGGTAATAGCAAGCTCGCTCTTCTTGTGAGCGGTCATTTTGTCAAGCGTAAGAGTTTCGAGGTAGTTGTGAGCAAAGTAGAGAATTGCTCCGCCGGGAGTTTCATACACGCCACGGCACTTCATACCTACAAGACGGTTTTCAATAATATCAAGAAGTCCGATACCGTTCTCGCCGCCGAGCTTGTTAAGCGCAAGAATAATCTCCTTAGCGCTCATAGCCTCGCCGTTAAGCTTAGTGGGGATACCCTTTTCAAAATCAAGGGTGATATAGGTAGGCTTGTCGGGCGCATCAATAGGAGAAACACCCATCTCAAGGAAGCCGGGCTTCTCGTAAAGAGGCTCGTTGCCTGCATCCTCAAGGTCAAGTCCCTCGTGGGATAAGTGCCAGAGGTTCTTATCCTTAGAGTAGTTGGTCTCACGGTTTATCTTAAGCGGGATATTGTGAGCCTCGGCGTAGTCGATTTCCTCCTCACGGGACTTGATATCCCACTCACGCCAGGGAGCGATTATAGGCATATCGGGAGCAAACGCCTTTATGGTAAGCTCAAAGCGAACCTGGTCGTTGCCCTTGCCGGTGCAGCCGTGGCAAATAGCGTCAGCGCCCTCTGCCTTAGCTATCTCTACTATCCTCTTTGCGATAACGGGACGTGCAAAGGAAGTACCGAGCATATATTCCTCGTAAAGAGCGCCTGCCTTTACAGTGGGGATTATGTAATCGTTGACGAATTCCTCGCTTAAGTCCTCAATGTAGATTTTTGATGCGCCGGTCTTGATAGCCTTTTCTTCAAGTCCCTCAAGCTCGTCAGCCTGTCCTACGTTACCCGAAACTGCGATAACCTCGCAGTTGTTATAGTTCTCCTTAAGCCACGGAATTATGATAGAGGTGTCAAGTCCGCCCGAATAAGCGAGAACGACTTTTTTGATTGAATTTTTATCCATTTTGAAAATCCTTTCTGAATGCGGAAATTTATTACGCTATCAATTGTATCACCTTTTGAATAAATATGCAACCCATTTTTATATAAAAATAAAAAATCAGCGTTATGCACACATACTACGAATATTTAGCAAATTATTTATGCATTACGACGAATCAATAATGAATATTTATGCATAAAATCTCTGCATAATATGCATATTTATTGCGGTGAAAATCCGTTTGATTTCTTCCTTATTTATTATAACCTGCGTACCTGTGAGGAAACGGCTTATTTAAAAAAACGCCTGTCAGTCCGTCTATCTATAACCCTGCGAAGCAGGAATTCATCGCAATAGCGATTTCACCCGTCGAAGACGGATTTAACCGCATGATACTCCGCTTGGAGTATCACGCTAAGAGCCGTGTTGCTTTTTGTATTGCCTAGGCGTAAGACCGATATTCTTTTTGAACACCCGCTCAAAGCTTCTCTCGCAGTTGAATCCGCAATCCAGTGCGATAAGGTACATACTCTTATCGCTGTTTGTAATAAGTCTTTTTGCATAGCTCACTCTCAGTAAATCCCGAAATTCCAGGAACGTCATACCGAACGCTTTGTATATGGAATGAGAGATGTGGCTGTTGCAATAGCCTATTTGCTTTGAAAGGTCAGAAATAGTTATATTTTGATTGAATTTGTCTTGAAGGAATTTTATAGTTCCCATAATAAGGTCTAATCTAACGTCGCTTTTTTCTGCCTTTCGAGAGCTTTTTGATAAAAATTCGTCAAGCACGGGATACAATATTGCCTTTAAATTTCTGGCTCTCTCTGCGTTGATTTCAACAATCTTCTCGTTGGTATCGAATAATCTCGATTCAACAAATGCGCGCAGCTCCGCCGAAGGCTTGAATATCAAGCTTTCGATACCTGCATAAGCCGATTCCTTATTTATGACGTCAAGTGCGAAGTTATCCGAGAAAAGCAGCATCCAAAGCTTAACCTTTTTTCCCTTTTCGGTAAAAAAACCGTGCAATTGGTAAGGGAAAACGACTATCATATCTCCCGCTTTGGCTAATTCCCAGCCCGAAATACTGGAGACGTGCATTTCGCCCTCCATAACGTAAACTATTTCGGCAAACTGATGGATATGGTCGGATATCATATATCTCTTGTGCTTAAAGCTCGACCTTATGCTGTTAGTAGAGCCAAAATTGGATAAATGTATTCTCGGCTTCTCGTCTTTGGGAAGAGAAATCCCTACCGAAACGTCTTGTTGCGCATTAGCTTCAATTTCATTCCTTTTCATCTCTTTTTCCTCTCCTTATGAACGATGCAGTATCTGTCTATAATAATACAGTATTTGTCGTGGAATGTCAATACCTATATGCTAAAATAAAAATGTAAATAGGCAATCAATAAAGCTTTAGAAGGCAAACCTCCTCTAAGCCTCGCCTCATATTCACGAAAACAGCGTACGCTGTTTTCTAGGGAAACCCTAGAAAAGCAAAAAAAGATAGCCAAGAGGATAGCTGATACAAGAAAAAATCGGCAAATCGCCGCTTATATAAATTACTAAAAAATGTACATAAAAAGGAGAAACTTTATGAAAAAAGCAATCCTAATCAAATTTCTCGTGGCAGTGATGCTCGTAGCGCTGATGCTTTCAGTCGGTGCGGTAGCAGCCTTTGCAACGGACGAATCATCCGAGACAAATCTGCACCCAAGCATTCTTGGAACGAATGATGACGGCTCTATCGAAACGATATACGGCACCATCCCCGCCGAACATAAAGATAAAATCTTCGCCGTGTTCGTAGAGGGAGAAGATGGAGAAACGTATGAATTCCACTCTTCAGCAAATGTTTTTAATCAAAACAATGATGGAACTGACAATGATGGAGCTATGTTTATTGCCAGAGGACTAACATTTAGTGATGGTGTTCACACGGGAAAAAACCCCATAGTTCTTTATTTAAATAACTACAAAGCTCCAGAGGATGATTATAACCAAAAATATAACGAGTTACTCGGCACGGTAACTGTAGATATGAATGGATTTACTCATACGCTTAATGACCAACATCTGATGCGTGTGAAAATCGGCTATAAAGTAGATCACAACATTCTTATTAAAAATGGAAAAATAGTACTTGGCTCAATGTCACTTCTTCGCTGCTCTCACGGTAGTTTGGTAAGCAAGTATACCGTAACCTTTGAAAACGTAGAATTTGTGCTTGATGCAACTAATACTACGTTGGATTTCGCTGAAAGATCAGTTATTATGGCTAATTTCGAGGACAATACAACCAAGGCTGATTTTTATTTTTACTTCAATTTCAAGGACTGCGTTTTTGATTTAACGGCAAAGGCTGACGTTGATAATATTACTCTTGCTTCCGCAGAAGATGATGAATACGTTTCTAGTAGTAAAGATAGCCCTACGCCGTGGTATCAGAACGTCACGCTTTACGGCTGTGAAATCAAGGCGGCCACAGCCAAGAACCTTACTATCTGGGGCGAGTTCAACGACAACTCCACTCACTCCTTTGCAAAGGGCAGCACGGAGAATCCTTATCTTTGTATAACTCTTCCTGCTGATGCGGATGCACCTGTATATCAATACCCCGAGGAGAAACTTGCATTCGTACAGAGAAGCACCGACGGCACGACCACTACTTATATGCTTGTGCCTGAAGCTTCGGTAAACCTTGGCTTTACCCCCAAGGCTTCGGTAACGCTCGATTCTAATCTTATATTTAATATCTATCTCCCCGAGACAAACGGAGTAAGCATTGACGAGGTAACTCTTAACGGCGATAACGTTACCCTCGGCGAAGCGGTTAACGGCTACTACCTTATTCCGAAGGAGCTTCCCGCATACGAGGCGGCAAAAGAGCTTACACTCGGCGTAAATCTTACCGTAAACGGCTCGCCCCTTAAGGGTACTTTCACCTTCTCGACCGTGAAGTATGCTGAAAAGCTTATTGAGCTTAACGGCAATGACGAAGACGATGCCGAGGTTGTTCTTGCAAAGGATATGCTTTCGTATATCAGAAGCGCATACAATTACTTTAACGCAGACGATAAGTCAACCGTTTCGGCAGAGATTGACGCTGTGCTTAACGGCTACACATCGGAATCTACTATCGACACCGCAGGTGCTAAGTGCGACGTAGACGGACTTACGGGCGCTACCTTTGTGCTTGGGGCAAATCCCGCAGTACGCTTCTATCTTGATACCTACTCGGCTGATAAATTCAGCTTCAAGGTTGGCGAAAGAGCGCTCAAAATCACCGAGGACAACTACTATGCACAGGAAAATTACGTAGAATTCTCGCTCTATGCATACGAAATGACCGAGGTATTCAGCTATGAAATAGCAGATACCGAAATCA
>JAZRCT010000053.1:0-28368 GCA_045659905.1 Eubacteriales bacterium
TCAGTTCCGGAGGTAGTAATGATATCCGAGTTTACAAGATTTATTACCTCAAAATCGGGGTTAATGTAATTTTTCATTTACTTTTTCCTCCTTTAATTACTGATTGCTCGCCGAGATTACATAATCTCTGTAAGCCTTAGCGCTTAGACAGTAGTTGTAGAATTTAGCGGTAACGTCGGTAAGCGCCGCCTTGTTCTCGCCCTTGTAATCATTCTCACCGTCGCCCGACGCATATGCATAGTAGCTGATAAGATTATATTCGCCTGCTACTTCGGTATCCTTTACCGTGTAGCTGAATACCTCGGTCATTTCGTATGCATAGAGCGAGAATTCTACGTAGTTATCGCTTGCGTTGTAATTGTCCTCGGTAATTTCAAGCGCTCTTTCGCCTACCTTGAAGCTAAAGAGATTATACGCATATTCTCCGCTGAAATAGAAGCGTACCGCAGGCTTTGCGCCAAGCACGAAGGTTGCGCCCGTAAGTCCTGCTACGGTCTTCTTTGCCTCAGTCGTATCGATTACGGTCGTAGATGCGTACGTACCAAGCACGGCGTCAATCTCTGTCGCTACGGTTGCCTTATCGGAAGCGTTAAAGAACTCGTATGCGCTCTTTACGTAAGCAAGCATATCCTTTGCAAGCGTCTTTTCTGCCGCGCTTGCGCTTTCCATAGCGAGAAGCTTTGCCGCATACTTCACAGTCGAGAAGGTGAAAGTACCCTTAAGAGGCGAGCCGCTTACGGTAAGATTTACAACGAGCGTCAAAGTCTTTGCTGCCTCGTCTGCCGAAAGCTCCTCCGTAATAAGGTAGTAGCCGTCGACTGCTTCGCCGAGGGTTACCTTTTCACCGTTGAGAGTTATCTCGCCAAGAACGGCGCCGCTGTCAGCGGGAAGGTAGATATTGAAGATAAGATTGGAATCAAGCGTTACCGACGCATTGGGAACAAAGCTAAAGTCTGCTATTTCCTCGGTAGTAAGCTCGTAAATATCGGTAGTCTCAGTACCCGAAACTCTCTTGAATGCAAGAGTGATATCGTCATCGGCGCTTTCAAGGTCTGCGCCGTTGTCTCCGAAAGTACCCGTAGGAGCGCTCGTGCCCTTCTGAAGCTCTACCGTAAGATATTTACCGTCCGTCTTAGCAAAGCTGAGTGAGGAATCAGCGTTGCCGTTCGTCATATTTGCAAGGGTGATAGCCGTATCTGCGCCGATTATTTCGCAGCCGTTTATAACAGCGGTAACGGTACAGTGAGCATCCGTCATATCAAACATAGTAATAGACGCAAGACTCGAGCCGGAAAGGTCAAAGCTACAGCCGTTGAAGGTAAGGTTAGCAAACAGCGTAGGCTTTATTTCGGTGAAGGAATTATCGCATACGACAACCGACGTAGTAGCGCCGTCTACAAGTGAAATATTTACTCCGTCGTAGGTGATATTGAAGCCGTTATTACCCTCGTACGCATCCCATTCAGCATCGCCTTCATCGTTTTTATCGGCGGGATTCCAGGAGGAGAACGTCATAAGACCGTTTGAACCGAGAAGAACAGTACCGTTCTTTACCGTTATGGTAGTATCGTTGGCTGTCTTCTTCTGCGCAAAGAACATAGCTCTGTACGTCGAGTCGAAGGTATAACCGCCGAGGTCGATAATCAGGTCTATGGTGTGTGAAAGGTTGTTGTACTGAGTGCCTTGAGGATTAGTGTAGTCGCGTCTCATAAGAATGACTGAGCCTGCTGCCTTTGAGTGGCTGAGTGCGCTCGGACTGTTGTCAAGACCCCATACCTCATATCCTTCGACGAAGCTGCCGTTCCTGAATGCTACGAATGGGTACTTGCTTTCATTAGTATACCTATAAGGAATCGTGCCGTAGGTCGTGACCTCGTTTTCGCCAAGAGTATAAACGAGATTGCTATCCGAAGCAACGCCCTCACCGAAGCTTAACGACTTGCCGTCGGTTGCGGTGAAGTTCTGGGTGCTTACCGAAATGTCGCTTGCAAGCTCGCAGGTGGTGTAACCGTTCTCGCTCTTGCCGAATTTAACCGAATCTTGCGAGTCCGCCGTTGCGATATCCGCAAAGTTGACGGTTCTGTCGGAAATAATCTTACCGCCGTTTATCGTTACGTTGAACACTGCTGCAAGACCGGAACGAGCCTGAAGATTTAACATTTTCTCATTTGCATGGCTGCCCGTATAATCAAATATACAATCGGTGAAAACCATATTAGCGGTTATGATATTTGAGGTAACGCCTACGCCGTCCTCCCAGGTTTCCATAATAACGTTACCCGCCTTTTCGGATATGAAATGAACATCTTCAAACTCAAAATCGAAGGTAACGTTGCCTGAAAGCGAAGCGCCGTAGTTATAGCATAAAAATGCACTCCACTCATTGTTTATCATCGTTCCGTTCTTTATGGCAATCTTGCCGCCATCAAATGCACCGCCGTTATAGAAGCAATCAAATATATACGAAGTTCCTGCCTTCGTGAGAGTATTTCCTCCGAGGTCAAGAGTAATATTTCCCGTAAGTTTCGAAACAGATGCGCCATCGGTCTGATATAAGTCGCGTCTCAGGAGAATTACGTAGTTTTCTCCCGGCGCCATCATAGCTACGTTGGCAGCTGCTGTTATGCTTTGGTATGCGCCTATATACGTTTTTTCATTTGTGAAGAGAATCACGGGATAGTCATCTTCGGATGACTCATCCTTGGGAATTGTTCCGTAGTCGGTTTCTACGTCAAGAGAGCTGCTCGCTATCGCTGTGAAGGTCGTATTATCCTCGCAAACGAAGCTATACTGCATATCGTTAAGCGCATCAATAATGGACACAGCATCGCCGGAGCCGATCTTAACTGTTAACGATTTAAGTTCGTAAGAATCCCTAAGATTGAAAATAATATTTACATTTTCGCCCTTTTTGTAAAGACCGCCGCCGATTGTAGTTATGTTATTCGCCACAGTTTCAACGATGTAGTCACCGTTTATTGCGTTAGCCTTTTCAACAAACGTTTTTCCCAAATAGCTCTGAGTTGCAGCGTCGAAGTGCCAATAATCCTGGGTATTGAACTCGGGGCATCCCTTAGGACTTACGAGAGCCGCATAAGGGTCAGATTCAACAAATATGCTCTGCTGCTCCTGCACCTTCTTTATTTTTTCCTGCTCGTCAACGTTCTTTTCGCTATAAATCTGACCGATAACGAAGGGCATCTTTGACATATCGGTGCCCATAACAGCGGAAAGGTCGCTCCTTACGTCACCCGCAAGATAGCTGAGTAACTCGGCATAATATCCAACGCCTCCGTTAGAGACTTCCTCCTCGCCTTGCATCCACCACATACCCTTTATTACGGGGGTGTAGCCCATTCTGCGAAGCTCTGTTATCGCAGATTCAACTGTGTTTATAAAGTTTATATAGAGGTCGCCCGTCTTATTGCCGTCGGTCGGCGTATCGTGCGCTGCAATATAAGAGGGTGATGTCCATGTGCCGTAATTTATTGCGGCGTTGCCCGTCGTTACGGGATAAAGCGCCGTTGCGCCCTGCGCATACTTGATTATCGCATTCATTTCTCCGGTGTTTCCGAGAGCCGCCGCAATTCCAAGCTCTGCGCCGGAGGCAGTTGCGTTACAACCGTATCCAAGCTTAACGGGTGCAAACGATGACTGCCATTTCTCTCCGTATCCGTAATAAAGCACGTTATCAAAGCCGTTTATGAAGCGAGCGTCAAACGCCTGCTCGGGAGAAAGTCCGTTTGCGTAACCTACGGCATTGGACTGACCGCCAATGAGCCATACGTTGATTTCGCCCTTGCTTGACTCAGCGGGAGCCTCCTCGATTGTGAAGTCAAACTGATTTCTTCCGTTGAAGAGTATTTCCTTGCCGTCGTTTTTAGCGGTTTTGTATGTAGAAACGTATTCTACCGATACGTCTTTACCCCCGTTTCTAAAGTAGAGCATTGCAACCATTCCGGTTTCGTAGCCGTATGCTCGGTCCATCCTCTGCGGGTCTATGAGGAACTGATGAACGGTATTTCCGTGGTCGCCTATGTCCTCACGCATCACGATGTTGTTATAGTCAATGTGACCCGAAAGCACGAGAGTTATATTCGCATGCTTTCTTACGAACTCGTCCCACATTTCGTCACCGTTATTATACTTGAGAAAATCCTCGTTGGTTGTTCCTGTGGGTTTGGGAGCTGCATTATCGTCACCGTCAAGCGTGGTTCCGTCATAATTCATATATCCGTGAGTTGTAACTATAACGCGTCTGTGCCAATTCTGCGCTACAACGTCATTTGCCCAAGCAAGAACGTCGTCGTTTGCGCCGTATTCGAGAGCAAGTAGCATATAGGGCGTACCCTCGACCTCGAAGTTCATATAGTAGTTGTAAATCTGACCGCTCTTATAATATCCGGTAATATTTTTCGTAAGAGTCGGTTCATTTCCGAATGTTGCGTTAAATCCTGTATCCCACGGCGGTAAATAATCGTGATTTCCGCCTATGAGAGAATAAGGTATGCCCGATTTAGCAAGAGTATCTAAAATAAGTCCCTTTGCATAATTCCATTCGGCAGCTGTGGAAGAAGTTCCGTCAGCAAATTTAGCATTATCAATAATATCTCCAAGTCCGAATACGTATTTAATTTTCTTGGAGTCCTTGTTATTTACTATGTAATCGTAAATATATTTAGCTCGGTAGTCATTAGCGGAGGGATTATAGTAGCTGATAACGTTACCCTCAGCATCTTTAAGAGGAGTTCCCGTCGTAGCATCGTGATGCACCATAAACTGAGTATCGCCTACTACCGCAAAGGCGTAATCATAATCCTCCGTGGTGAAGTCCTTTTCGAAGAATATGCGCTGCATATCGTAGCCGTTTCCGGATGCGTCGGTTATTATTGATGAGGTAGACTGTTCGCCCGTCATATCGTAATATGCGATAAAGCTGTCGGAATTTACGGTAGCTCCATTTTTATATGCAGCCTTTACCTCGTCAGCGGTAAGCGTTTTATTATGGATAGCTACGTTCTTGATTCTACCCTTATAAACCTGATCTGCGCGTACGTCACGTCCTATGGAAATCGGGCCGGTTGCTTGTATTTCCGACATATTAAGCTCGTATACGTAGTTTTCCTGAGTATAGGTTTCAACCAGCTCACCGTCTACGTAACACTTAAATACGGTATCCTTATTGTTAACGGTTTCTTGTGTAACAACGAGATGAACCCAAGTGTTTCTTCTTACGTCGTAGTTGAACTTATAATTGGTTTGGAGAGCACCGTTTTCTATTATGTATACCGAAGGCTTACCGCCGGAATATATCTCAAAGTTTAAGCAGTTTCGAGCAGCATTCGGGTAATTGCCCCAAAGTACGCCGGGCCTATCTTGGTCAATAGGAGCGTATATAAGCGCTTCATAAGAAAGAGGAGCTTCCGTGTAATCCTTTGCCGAGTACATAGGCTCGTCTGAGGAAGAGAATGCTCTGCCTTCCGTGGTAGTCCATTTCGTATCGTTAGCGTGGTTTCTGTTTGCGGATTTGTCCTCAATGAATCCGTCTTTTGCAGTCGTCAAATCGTGAGCAAATATAAGAGTTTGCTCGGTCGTGTCATAGAATGACCTTGCGTAGTCGAGAGCGATTTGCGCTTCGGTACGTACGCCCGAATACATTGCCACGTTTCTGATGCTGCCCTTGAAGTTCTGGCTGTTGCCGCTACGACCGTCGCCGCCTATCCATAGCGCTTCCGCAGTGTTATAAAGGTCGGCTGTAGTTGTATCGCTAAACTGTGCGCTTGTTCTATATATACCGTTAACGTAGAGCTTCACTTATCCGGAGCTCGTGTCTATCGTTACGGCAATTTTGGCGTAAACGGGATTAGCATCGTCATTTCCCATATACTGAGTAATGCTATGTTCTATAGAATATATTTCTGTGGTTTTTTGAGTGAATAATCTTAATTTTCCGCCTGGCATAATCTCGAATGCCCACGCACTCGAAGCGATTCCCTTGTAATTGGAAATAATCGCTCCGGTTCTACTCGAACGCTGAGCTACGGGAACGTATATTTCGGCTTCAAAGGTAACAGGACCGCCCGGCTTAATATTTTGGCTCATTTTATAAAGCTCAGTTGAAGCAGTTTCGGAAAAATCCTTGCCTACGCCGAGGTCATAATTCATATTAATTGCGTGGTTATTATTTCCGGATTTGTCTTCAAAAAATCTGTCTTTTGCCGTCGTCATATCGTATCCGAAGAGCATAGTGGCATCGCTGGTATCGAAATACGTTGCAGTGGTATAATCGCGAATGCCCGAATACAGCGCCAGATTTTTCATGCTGCCAAGGAAGGGATATTTATTAGTTGGTCTCAAGTCGCCGCCTACGGATAGCTTATTGGAGGTGGTCGTATCGTTTATCGTCTGCGTTGTGTTATACATAACGTATTTTGCGTTAGCATTGCTTTTGGTCTCCATAAGGACTCCGTTTACGTAAAGCTTAACGTTGTCCGACGTTGAATTTGCGTCTACCGTCACCGCGATCTTAACGTATTTGGGATTTGCGTCGTCCGTACCCATTTCATCGGTGATAACGGTATCAAATACTACGTTACCGTACACACTGTCTCCGCTGTTGAAGGCACGGAGCGTATTTGCTGCGGTTACTTCAAACGACCAAGCGCCGAGTTGTGCGCCGTTGTTGTAATTTGAGATAAGCACGCCTCTCTTACTTCTGTTAGCAACGGGAATATAAATTTCCGTTTCAAAGGTAATAGGACCGTTTGGCGCGATATGCTTTGAAATTTGGTAGAAATCGTTCGAGCTGAAATCCTTTCCCGGCAACTCTGCCGCATTTGCGTTAAGAGTAAGCGCAAGTGTAGCCATAAGCAAAACCAGTAGCGCACAAAGCGCGATCAGCCATTTTGATGACGATACTTTAGTTTTAATTTTTTTGCCCTTTCTTTATTTGTTTTAGATTTAGATTTTAAATGCCAATGCATTTCTGATTTTATTATATCACTATCAGATTGAAGGTTCACGACAGAAAAGGTGTAATAACTGACAGAAATCCATAAAAATTCAATGTGTGTAATCACACGTTTTGATTTAAATCCCAAACACCGTCGGTGTTCTCGACCTGAGTCGTTTCGGTTCCGGAGGTAGTAATGATATCTGTGTTTACAAGATTTATTACCTCAAAATCGGGGTTTATGTAATTCTTCATTTGCTTTTTCCCCATTTAATTACTGATTGCTAAGCACGTACTGCCTGTAAGCTTTAGCGCTTGTGGCATACCTCATAAGTCTTTCTACTATATTTACGAGATTTGCATCTGCTTTATCTCCCGAGAGGGATTTTACGAGCTCGTAGTAAGAATAGAGGTTGTAGCATTCGGTGGTGCTAGCTCCGCTATCCTTATTTGCGACAGTATAGCTTACGTCGTCAAGCATCATATATGCGTACATTACAATTTCGAGACAGTCCGCTTTTCCATCATTGTTTGTATCAATAGAAATTGCTTCAATCGTCTTACCGCCGACAAAAAACGTAAAATCGCTCGCCTCATAGCCGCTTGCAAGATAAAATCTAAACGAAGGCACTTCGCCAAGATAGATTGCAACCGAGGTGAAATAGGTATCGTCCGCAGGTTGCTTTGCAGCATCTTCGGGAACGGTTACTTTATTGTTTGCATCGTAATCCTCGCCGATAATGCTCTTAATTTCCGCAAGCTTATCTGTAACGTCTTCGGTTGATTTAAAATAAGTATGAGCCGATACAGCGTAAGAGAGCATATCGTTAACAAGCGTTTTTTCAACCTCACTGCCATCGCCTGTAATTATTGCTTTTGCGTAATTAACGATATTTAATGTCCACTTGGCGTTTACCGTAGTTTCACCGGATATTAAAGATACCGAAACCTTAATATCCTTCAAGGATTTCGATGCATCAAGAGGTAACTGTATGCGATAATAATCGCTTCCGCCTATATCCGTTATCATATTGCTTTCAAGCATAATATTTTCGCCATCGACAGATACGGCTGATAGGGTATTGGTAGCAGGAACGTAAATATTGTAAATTAAATTAGAGTAAAGAGTAACGCTTGATTTAATTTTATATCCCGCCATAACCTTGGGGTAGAGCTGATATTTTACGGTTTAATTTGTTTTGGAAGCTGTAACGAATACGCATTCTATTCCATCGTCCGTAACGTACACGTTATCGAATGAAGGCGCAGCAGCTTCTTTAACCATTGAAAGCTTTATATATTCATTATCACCGTTTTTGGCGAACTCAACGATGTCCTTCGAATCCTTAACGATGAAATTGAAGTCGCTATTCGCACCCGCAATAATCTCTCCGCCCTCTATAGTTACGTTGAATATTGATTTTTCGTCGGAGTTATAGGAAAGGTTGAGCATTCCCGCATTTGAGTTTGCGCCGGTGTAATCAAATATACAGTCCGTGAATTTTAAATCAAGAGTCAGATTGGCGGTTCCCTTGGAGTTCCACGTACGAGCTGCGCCGTAAAGAGTTTTTGCCATATTTATTACGGTGAATCTGACGCCTTCAAAGTTAACGCTGCAATTTACCTGCTTTGTTACCGAAGCGCCTCCGTCAAGACAAACGGGAGCTGTATTTTCCGCTTTGTTTATGAACTTACCGTTCTTAACCGTGATATTTCCAAACGTTACTTCCGACGTCCCGTTGCCGGAAATATAAAGTCCCAGAAAGTTTTGCTTATCAAGCGTAACAGTATGACCGCCAAGGTCAACTGTAACGTTATTATAGAAGCTGTTAAGATTACCTGTTCCTACGTTGTGAGTGTAGTTGTTTCTGAATAGAATAACGCTATCAACGCCATTTCCGGTGTTTGCGGTCTTTTCAACCAATCCAACGCAGTCTAATGCGTTCTTCCAAGAATTGAACGCGCCTATAAACGTTTTGTTCTGATTAAATACTACGATAGGATAGTCGTTAACGTCTGTAAATTCATACGGAATTGCTCCGTATTCGGTCTTTTCGCTACTTACTTTTCCATTGTAGTAGACCTCAAACTCGGAAAGCTGGAGTCTGTAATGAGGTTCTGATGCGCTTCCCTCGTCGTATGCCGCAAGACCGAGCTTTGTAACGGTAAGCTTAACGTATCTCGCTTCTGTTTCCTCAAAACTATAACACTGTTGTTTGAATTTAGGATTCTCACAGTCATTGACGGTAACTACGGTGTTATAATCGGTTCCGTTTTCGCTGACGGATATCGTAAAGTCCTTAGGGTAGTTGCAGCTAAGACTCGCATCGGTAGCTCGGCTGTCAAACCTCGGGAACATTGAAACCTGATTTATCGTTTCTACACTGCCGAGGTAAAACGTTAAGGTGTACGGATTTGCGCTAACGTCATTCGTTGCATTCCAACCCGTAGTATATCCTAATGCGGTATTTGAAATGATTATACCGTCCTTAAGATATTCAGCCTTCCAGTTGTTGTAGCTCGTGGTATCGCTTGGAGTTACTGACGCTATTGCCTTTTTGCTTACCGTGTCACTCAAAGTAACGTCGATTTCCAAATTCATATCATCCAATACGGTTAAAACGTAGTCTTCGGTATAAGTATCGCCAATCTTTACGTCATAGTTGTTTTGTCCTGAAGGGATTGCCGTAACCGTTACCTTTGAGCCAACTGCGAATGCGCCGCCGTAGGGAAGGGTAACGAGCTTGTCGTTAACGTATACGCTTACGGCATAAGTGGCTATATCCTCATTTTTAGGCGTAATTTTGAGAAGTTTGTTTTCTATGGGGAGCTTCTCAAATACAAATTCAAGCGACATATCTGAGTTTGCTACGTAGCTTCTTTCTATCGGCGTGTCGCTGATTACCGTTTCGGCATAGCTTCCATTTATAGCAACGATACGGTATCCGTCATCGGGTGTAGCTACGATCGTGATAGATTCTCCGCTTGCGACTGTTACCGCTGTAGTAACACTATCCACCGCTGCACCGTTTACGGTTATAGCTCCGTTGCCCGAGACGTTAAGAGTTACCTCGTAGCTATCGCTTTCGTCTGCAATATTTTTCTCGGAGGTAAAGCTATAATCTCCGGAAGTAACGTTAAAGCCTATAAAGTCTTCGTCCTCACCTGCATAGGAAACGCCCTCGGGCATATTAGCGGAAAGTGCGCTGCCGTTTGCGTAGATTACAGCATCACCGAGCTTAATCATTGTATCAATCCCCTTAAGTCGAGGCACGTATATCACAGCCTCGGATGCACCTTCGGGAATGGTAACGCTCATAGTATAGAGCGATGAGCTTTTATCAACGTTGAGTAGTATCGTGCCTACGGCTCTTTCAACTCTTGCGCTTATGGTATTAAGACCGCCAAGCTGAGGTCTTATCTGTATAGTCTTGAATGCGGGACTCGTTGCGGTGATTCCGGCATTGTACATATAGAGGAGTGAAAGAGGTGAGCCGGTCCATGCGTGGTTTTTACTTTCGTCTCCGTCGTAAAGAGTTTGATCGCTCCATATCTCGGGAAGCGTGGGATAGCCGTCCTCGGTAAAGGAAGTGAATCTATCAAGAGTACGGGTTATCGCTTCATCGTCCGCTCCCATCATATACATAGCTTCGAGCACGTATTTTTCCATATAAGGTCCGGAATTGTAAGTAGTTTTAAGAACCTCTAAAATTCCTTCGTATCTCGAAAGATCTGCAAGTCCGGAATAAATTGCCATTGCATTTGCTCTGTCATCGGCAACACCGTTATCGGTTGAATTGTAGTATGCATTTTTAGTGTCATTCCAATATAACGCATCGAAGTTATTTGCGATAAGCTCCATTCTGCCTTCAAAGAACGCTATATCGTCCTCCGTAGCTCCCGAGCCCTCGAGATTTGCTATGTTGAGTACGGATTTAAGCGCAACGTAATACCAGCAGTTTTCAAGAATAACAGTATCGGGATGGCTTCCCCAGTCATACCAATTCCAGTTTCCGTTGCGGTGTGTTATAACGCCGTTTTCAGATATTCCCCAAAGCTTAAGATAGTTCAAAAGAACCGGATAGGCTTTAAAGAGAAGCTCGGTATCTCCGTAATACATATAGTACTGCCAGAAGGAGTGGACGCCCGCAAGCGACTGCATCGGCAACTCGAGGTCGGATATTCCGAGCGCAATCTTAGAGGGAATTGCTCCGTTTTCCTGAACAAATCCAAGTGCCTGAGTCAAGGTTTTTGCGTAAAGCCGTGCGGCGTTATCGTCCATAGCGTACGCAGCCTGCTGCATATTGATTACGGCATCTCCCCACCACTGCGTTCTCTCGCGGTCGGGACAGTCCATAAAGCTGTCACGCATGCATACGTAAAGAGTGTCGTAAGCCTCACGGTAGAGCTGATTTATAGTTTCGTTGTCGGTAATTACAGAACCCGTTTCTTCGGTATTATAACCCGATTCGCGGAATCCTATTTCTATAATCTCAACGCTTTCGGGGACTGTGAAGGTTATTATGTATCCATTCATCCAGCCAAGCGCCTCCCAGGTCTGCTCGCCCGGCTTAGTGATATATTGGTGCGCTATCGAGGACGAAGCCCCCCCTAGACCACGCATCGGATACCATGCTTATAGTTTCGCCGCCGTTTACGCTCTTTACCTTAATGTAAGGAGTACCCTGTATATTAGAACGATTTTCTATCTTATATGTGGAAGTAAAAGCTCCGCTGTTAACCGCTGAACGGCAATTGCGTATAGCTACGTATGAATCACTATTGGCGTCTTTCTCTGCTACGTTGTAAGGACTCGTATAGCTTTCGTTTTCCTGTGTAAGCATCGAAAATCTTGCAACCGTATCACCGACGTCAAGAGAGCTGATTCCGGCATTGAATATCTCTTTTCCGTTTGCGTCGGAAACCTTAAGAGAATAGAGGTGAATAAGCTCGTTAATGTCTTGTCTAAAGCCTATCGTGCTTCCTTCTCTTTGAAGGCGAGTGTCGTCAATAGTGCCGAGAAGCGTTTCGTTAAGATACGTTTTTATGGATGATTCTGTAACTTCAATCTTGACTGTATGCTTTGTGTTATATCTGTAATCATACGAGTCGCTAAGATAAAGCGATTTACCGAATTCGGTTGTCGTAAGATCCGTAGTCGAGACTTCCCACGAGCCGTTAATTCTCGTATGGGGCTTGAAGCGCACGCCGTTCCACGAGGCCTGATTGAATCCAATCTGTGGCATATAAAAATTATTGGCGTCGGACACGCAAACGCATATTCCGATAGCGCCGCCCGTGGGCATACCGGCAATATACTGAATCGCATCCTTAACGACAACCTCAGCTTCAACCGTATACGAAGACGGAAGCGCAAGCGGCGCAAAAGCTATGCTGTCGCTGCTCTTGCTCCATTTTTTCGTTCCATCTTTGCCGTCGGCGGTAAATTTAGTTATCTCGTTTACCTTCAGCTGAGGAATAGAACGAAGAACGAGTATTCTTCTGGGGTCAACGTCTTGCATAAGCGTATCTTTATCATTATATATTGCGTTCGTCTTGATTTTTTCATCTTGATTCACCGCATTTGACCAAGCGCTGTCATCAAAATTCTTATCGGTCCATCTATTACCGTTTGAATCAATCATTTCCTTAGAAGCATTATACTTTATGTTCGCTTCTCCGTTACGATTGTTGTTTAGGCTGAGGGGCTCTTCGTATGCAGGGTCGAGGATAGCCTTCCAGGATGTGTTGCTAAAAATATTCACACTTCCCGATTTAGCATCAAAGAGGAATGACGGAACTCGGGTATTGATAGTGCTTCCGCTTGCTTTGCCGGAATAAAACACCTGCACTGCAATCGTATTTTGTCCCACTACAAGATGCTTTGCGATGTCCTCTTTATCGTAATACCAGCTATACTTTGAGTCGCCCATTTTAAGCTGACCTTCAAATATAACCTGCTTCCCGTTTATCCAAAGCCAGTACTTTGTATCAGCACTGATACGTGCGTAAAGTTCTGAAGGTACCGAATCCAGCGTAAAGGTTTTACGCATAGCTACCCACTGCCCCGGAACAACCGAAGTTTCAGCCCAAATCCAATTTGCATTTAATTCATATCCGTCGTCGAATACGGATACCGACGATTCTGACGGCGATGCTCCCGAAACTGCGACTGTAGATACTCCTAGTACAATTGATATCGCCATAATAATTAAAACCAGCTTTTTCATTTTTCCTTCCTTTATTATTCGTTTTTGAGGCTTAAATTTAAAAATACTAATTAGTCCTCTAATTCTATTTTACCATTAGCATATTGACATTTCTCGCCAAATATGGTACAATAACGGACAAAAGTCCGTGAATTTGCATAAATCGAGGTTAGATATGATAATCCAATCAAAAAGCTTCAGCAGTAACAGCTCTATTATCTGTTCATTCCATAAAACAAAGTATGATTTCGAAGAGCACATGCATCAATTCTCAGAGATTGTTTATATTACTTTCGGTGAGATGCATGTAATTGTAGACGGTGTAACAGAAACAGCAAAAGCCGGAGATATTATAGTAATCCCACCGTTGGCAGTGCATAGCTATTTTACCCCCTGAATATAACGAGCATTGGATGTGCAGCTTTTCGGACAATTTCGTGCACGATATTATTTCGGAAACGGATCTATACAAAAAGAGAGAAAAATGTGTTTTTCAGGCATCAAAAGCTTTGCGTTCTTACATTGACGAGCGTTTGCTAGACGTAGAAGAAGAGCCGTTGTCACTGACGAATGAGTTGATACGTTTTTTTAAGGCTACTCTTCATTCCATATTTGAAGAGTATCTGAGGCAAGTCCCCGAAACAGTTGAAGAATATGAATATCATAACGTGACTTCTAAGATAATCAACTATATGAATGAGCATTATACGGAAAATGTCACTTTGAAATCCGTAGGTAAAAAGCTTGGGTACAGTCCTAAATACATTTCCGACAGCATAGGAAAAATAGAAGGGCTGAATTTTCGCTATATTCTAAATTCTTTCAGAATTGAAAAATCAACCAATCTTTTAAGAACGACGAATTTGAAGGTTACGGATATCGCTTTTGAATGCGGATTCGCCTCGGAACGCAGCTTCAGAAGAGTTTTTTTGAAAATGGTTGGGCAAAGCCCCCTAAAATACAGACACGAAAACAAAAAAACATAAGAAGCTAAAAACAAAAATACTACGGAAGTACATGTTCTTAATCACGGCAAAGCCGTGTATGGAATCCGCAATTTGTTGCGGAATGGAATTGATTGCAAAGCAATCGTATGGAATCAAGCCGCAGGAAAATGCCCCCTTGGTAATGCCATACGCCTACGGCGATTACATACATGCTGATGCGTGATTCCATACCAAGCCTGCGGCTTGGATAAAAAACGACAAAATTCTCTCGAATTTTGTCGTTTTTTTGGCCTGCCCGATAGGATTTGAACCTACGGCCTTTAGAGTCGGAGTCTAACGCTCTATCCAGCTGAGCTACGGGCAGATATTAAGTTTTTTATTCTTGCTTTTTGGAATGCCCGAGGGGCATTTCTTTAGAGTTTGCCACTCGAATGCAAAAATCATAACGCTAATATTCTATCATTAAAGCTTAAATTTGTCAACAGCTTCCTTGTAAATAAAAGCAAAGGCAAGCGATTATGAGCGGGGAGCTGTACAGTGCCTGAGAAAATAATAAAAATTAGCCTTAAACCTATTGACAAGTATTATGCTTGTGTGATAAAATTACTATCGTAGATTTAAGCAATCTTAATAAAGATAGAGGCGCACCTCACGAATAGTACTGTACGACAAAAGTCCCCAAGGCTGTGCAGGAAAGGCGCGAAGTGCCGAAGCTTATACTGTGGGAAGGTATTTGCTGGCAGTTCGGATAATATCCGCACTGTTGTCGCATAAAATTATGCGGAGGGCTATCAAGAAACTTATGCGTTTTTTGTGAGGTAGCCCCTGTGGGCTATCTTTTTTGATGCTTTTTTGAAATATGAAAGGTTAAATTATAAAGAGGAGATAGATTATGAAAAACACGGTATTCACCGGAGCAGCTACGGCTATCGTTACGCCGCTTACTAAGGACGGAATCGATTATGAGCAGTTTGGAAGACTTATTGACTGGCAGATAGAGGAGGGCATCGACGCTATCGTTGCTGTAGGCACTACGGGCGAGGGCTCTACCCTTACCGACGACGAGCACAAGGAGGCTATAAAATTCTGCGTTGAGCGGGTTAACGGCAGAGTCCCCGTAATCGCAGGTACAGGCTCTAATGATACCGCTTACGCAATTGAAATGACTAAATTTGCTTGCGAGGTGGGAGCTGACGCTATGCTTCTCGTTACACCTTATTACAATAAGGCAACTCAGCGTGGTCTTATAGAATCTTTTAAGGCTATCGCTGACGCATCTACAAAGCCCTGCATACTCTATAACGTACCAAGCCGTACCGGCTGCAATCTTACCCCCGCCTCCTGCGCAGTGCTTGCAGAGCACGAGAATATCGTAGCAATAAAGGAAGCATCGGGCAATATTTCGCAGATTGCGGAGCTTGCTATGCTTGTCGGCGACAAGATGGATATTTACTCGGGCAACCACGACCAGATAGTGCCTATAATGTCGCTTGGCGGTAAGGGCGTAATTTCGGTTCTTTCAAATATTATGCCTAAAGAAACCTCAAAAATATGCAAGCTTTTCGAGCAGGGCGACCTTAAGGGTGCGCTTGAAATTCAGCTTCGTCTTCTTCCTCTTATCAATTCGCTTTTCTCGGAGGTGAATCCCATTCCCGCAAAGGCTGCGGTAAGCGCAATGGGCTTTTGTGAGAATTTCGTAAGATTGCCTCTTACTACTATGGATAAGGATAAGGAAGCAGTAATGCTCGACCTTATGAGAAAGGAAAATCTTATCTGATGAATATTTTGCTCAACGGTTACTATGGATTTATGGGGCGTGAGGTTGTAAAGCTTGCTGACGAGGGCTATCGCTCGGCAAAAATCGTGGCAGGCGTTGATATCAACGCAGGCGGCGACGCACCCGATTTCGTCTTTAAATCCTTTGACGATATATCTACCTCTGAGGGTATAGACTGTATCGTTGACTTTTCGCATCATTCCTGTATATTTACGCTGCTTGATTACGCTAAAAGTGCAAAGCTTCC
Organism: Eubacteriales bacterium; assembly: GCA_045659905.1. Classification (GTDB taxonomy): domain Bacteria; phylum Bacillota; class Clostridia; order Oscillospirales; family CAG-272; genus UBA1740. The sequence continues at coordinate 16,133 of JAZRCT010000053.1, forward strand.
CGTCGTGGTTTGCACCACGGGACACACCGAAGATGAGCTTTGCTACATTCACGAAAGCGCAAAGCATATACCGATTTTCTTCAGCGCAAATATGTCGCTCGGAGTAGCCTTGCTCGTGGAGCTTGCCAAGAAAGCGGCGGCAGCTATGCCCGAAGCAAATATCGAAATAATAGAGAAGCATCACAATAGGAAAATTGACGCTCCAAGCGGCACAGCGCTTATGATTGCCAATGCTCTTATAGAGGAAAGACCTGAGGCGTATACTAATCTTGGACGCTCGGGGCTTGGCAAGCGTACACCGAATGAAATCGGCATACACGCTATAAGAATGGGCAATATCGTCGGCGAGCACGAGGTTATAATCGGCACGAACAATCAGACGGTAACTCTTAAGCACGAGGCGCACAGCAGAGCGCTTTTCGCAGAGGGTGCGCTTGCAGCAGCAGACTTTATTTGCGATATGCCCGAGGGGCTTTACGATATGAAGAGCTTGCTATCGAATTCCAAACGTTCTGAGGCTTATTCGACAACTTAAATTTACAAATTACGGCAAAAACGGAGAAAAATATGAAGGTAGCAATATACGGATACGGAAACCTTGGCAGAGGGGTAGAGGCGGCAATTAAATACAATCCCGATATGGAGCTCGTCGGCATTTTCACAAGAAGAAATCCGAAGAGCGTCGTTACCGCAAGCGGCACTTCGGTTTATTCCGCAGAGGAGCTTGAGAGCTTCGCCGGTAAAATTGACGTGCTTATCCTTTGCGGGGGAAGCGCTACCGACCTTCCCGAAATGACACCCGCACTTGCAGAGCATTTTAATTTGGTTGATAGCTTTGACACTCACGCCAAAATTCCTATGCACTTTGAGGCGACCGACGCTGCGGCGCTGAAGGGTGGTCATACCGCACTTATTTCGGCAGGCTGGGACCCGGGACTTTTCTCATTGGCAAGACTATATTCAGAGGCGGCGCTGCCCGAGGGCAATACCTATACCTTCTGGGGCAGAGGAATAAGTCAGGGACACTCCGACGCCATAAGAAGAATAGAGGGCGTAGTTGACGCAAGACAGTACACCGTGCCGATTCCCTCAGCGCTTGAGCGTGTGCGCTCGGGAGAAAATCCTGCGCTCACAACCAGAGAGAAGCATCTTCGTGAATGCTACGTGGTAGCCGAGAAGGGGGCAGACCTTGCGGCAATAGAAGAAAAAATCAAGACGATGCCCAACTACTTTGCTGATTACGACACTACCGTCAATTTTATATCTCTTGAGGAATTGCGAGAGAAGCACGGCGGTATGCCTCACGGCGGCTCTGTAATAAGGAGCGGCGTGTCTGGACTTCTAGGGAACGGTGCGCATACTGTGGAATTTTCATTGAAGCTTTCCTCTAATCCCGAATTTACGGGAAGCGTGCTCGTAGCTTACGCAAGAGCGGTATACAAGAGATACCTTAAGGGCGATTTCGGATGCAAGACGGTGCTTGATATAGCGCCCGCAGACCTTTCACCAAAATCAGCCGAGGAGCTTCGTGCAGAGCTTTTATAAATAACAAGGCAGGTAATATAAATGGTTACAACGGTTAAAACCGATTCTATGATATGCGAAAATCTTATGCGTACCGAGAACGGTGAGCTGACCCTTGCCGGCGTCAGGCTTTCACCTCTTGCCAAGAAGTACGGCACGCCTCTCTATCTTTATGACGAGGACAGAATAAGAGAGCGCATAAGAAGCTACGTCACTGCGGCAAATCAGGCATTTTCGGGCAATGCCAAGGTGCTTTACGCATCAAAGGCGGCTTCATTCAAGAGAATATACGAAATCGCAAGCGAGGAGGGAATTGGCATTGACGTCGTTTCCTCAGGTGAAATATACACCGCTAAAGCAGCGGGCTTCCCGTTATCCCGGGCGTATTTTCATTCAAATAATAAGACCGATTACGACGTGGAATACGCAATATCCGAGGGCGTCGGCTATTTCGTGGTAGACAACGCTGAGGAGCTTTACGCAATAGATAAGTATGCAAAAGAGCAGGGAATCAAGCAGAAGATTTTGCTTCGCATAACCCCCGGAATAGACCCCCACACATACGATGCAATATCCACGGGAAAGGTCGACTCAAAGTTTGGCTCCGCTATTGAAACAGGTCAGGCAGACGAGATGGTAGAGCTTGCTCTCACCTTCCCTAATATCTCGTTGAGAGGTTTCCATTGCCATGTTGGCTCTCAGGTATTTGATAGCGACGTTTATATGCGAACTTGTAAAGTAATGCTTACATATGTGGCGCATATCAACGAAGAATTTGGATTTATGGCATCGGAGCTTGATATAGGCGGAGGCATCGGAGTAAGATACGTAGAGGAGCAGTCCTCTCCTGATATTTCGGCAATTCTTGCCGAGGTTGGAGCTTATATGAATTCGCTCGCCGAGGAGCTTGAAATTGAGCTTCCCTGCGTCTGCTTCGAGCCGGGACGCTCCATCGTCGCCGATGCGGGACTGACACTCTATACCGTCGGCACGGTAAAGCGTATAACGGGCTACAAGACCTACGTGTCGGTAGACGGCGGTATGACGGATAACCCGAGATACGCCCTTTACGGCTCACCATATACTATCCTTCCCGTAATGCGTGATTTAGGCGAGGACACCGAGCTTGTATCGGTAGTCGGCAGATGCTGTGAGAGCGGCGATATTCTTCAGGAGGGCGTAAGACTTCCCTCAGACGTAAGACGAGGCGAGCTGCTCGCCTGCCTGACCACGGGAGCTTATCACTACTCTATGGCTTCAAATTACAACAGAATTCCAAGACCTCCCGTCGTAATGCTTTCGGGTGGCGTTGACAGACTTGTAATCAGACGGGAAACCCCTGAGGATTTAGTTCGTCTTGAGGTTTGATTTCATATTTTTTAATAATTTATTGTGTTGCAAATTATTAACAAATGTGATATAATTTCAATAGCAAAAAAATAAAGGAGGTCTTTACAATGAAGAAGATTATTTCTCTTGCGCTTGTATGCGTGCTTCTCGTAGGAGCAGCTCTTGCACTTGCTTCTTGCGGCAAAATGCTTTCGGGTGAGTACGAGGCTGATGCAGGCATTGCGGGAGCAAAGTATGCGTTCTCCGGCAAGAAGGTTACTATTACCGTTGATGTTTTCGGTTTTGAAAAGAGCTATGAAGGCACTTACAAAATCGGCGAGAATGACGAAGGTAAAGAGACTATTACCTTTGATTTCGACGAGAATAAGGACGTAAGCAAGTATGAGGGTACTTTCCTTTTCGCAGAAAAGGAGACCGACGACGGCGTTAAGTACATCACTATTGCAGGCGTTCCCTACAAGAAGGTAAAATAAGGGGCTGCGTCATTTTGGCGCAACCGAAAAGCAAAAGAGTGAGGTTGATTTTATCTTCCTCACTCTTATCTTTTTCGATATTCTTTATTTCGTTTTTTTAAGGTCAAAAATCCGCTATATAAAGCGGATTTTTCTCATATATCCTGTTTTTTGTTTTCTATTTTCGTTTCGTCGTTCGACGTACGCTTGTACGTCTATCGCTCCTCAGACAAAAAATTCGCTAAAATATTTAAAATATTTAAATACCTCTTGAATTTTTTATATGCGTGTAGTAAAATATATTTATATTTTTTATAAGGAAATGCTGAATATGAAAAAATGCGGAATATTACTTCCTATATTTTCCCTGCCGTCAAGCTACGGTATCGGCTCATTTGGTAAGAGCGCATACGATTTCGTGGACTTTCTTGACCGAGCAGGACAATCCTATTGGCAGATATTGCCTCTGTCACAGACCTCGTTTGGCGATTCGCCGTATCAGTCACCCTCGGCGTTTGCAGGAAATCCGTATTTTATCGACCCCGATATCCTTTTTGAAAAGGGCTATATAGATAAGTGCGATCTTGATGCGCTTACCAAGGCGGAGGGGCGTATCGACTACGGACGACTTTATGAGGAAAGATATCCGCTTTTAAGAAAGGCGCATCAGGGCTGCCTTAAGAATATTCCGGATGACTATGAGGATTTTCTTCGTGAAAATTCCTATTGGCTTGACAATTATGCGCTCTTTATGGCAATCAAGGGTAAGTACGGCGGCGGAGATTTCCACTATTGGCAACCCTCTGAGCTACATAAGGAGAATATAGAGGAGCTACGCACGGAGCTTTCAGGGGAGATTTCGTTTTTCTGCTTTGTTCAGTATGAGTTTATCTCCCAGTGGACGGCGCTTCGGAAATACGCAAATTCCAAGAGCATAAAAATAATCGGAGATTTGCCAATCTACGTCAGCTGTGACTGCGCTGATTTGTGGGGCGAGCCTGAGCAATTCCTGCTTGATGAAAATCTCTGGCCTGCAAGAGTAGCAGGCGTTCCGCCTGACGATTTCAGCGCAACGGGGCAGCTCTGGGGAAATCCGCTTTACGATTGGGATTATATGAAAGCACACAATTACGATTGGTGGGTAAGGCGCATAAGGCACGCCGCAGTGCTTTACGATAAAATCAGAATAGACCATTTTATCGGCTTTTCGAATTACTTTTCTATACCCAAGGACGCCGCATCTCCGATTGAGGGCAGGGTAATGAAGGGACCGGGATACGAAATATTTGAGGTTATCAAAAGGGAAGTACCCGAGGCTGATATTATCGCCGAGGACCTCGGTATGCTCAGAGAGGGCGTTGACGAGCTTCTTTTGAGGACGGGATTCCCCGGTATGAAGGTAATTCAGTTTTCCTTTGAGGGTGGCGACTCGAATCCCCATACCTTAAAAAATCACACAGAAAATTGCGTGGTATATACGGGAACTCACGACAATCCCACTGCAAAGGGCTTTATCGATTCGCTCGACAGAAGCCGTAAGCTTCGCTATTCAAGAAGAATGCCGAAGGGCTATAAGAGCGCAGTCGACAGAATGATAGCCTACGCTATGTCGAGCGTTGCCGACACCGTAATTATACCTATGCAGGATTATTTGAAGCTCGGAGACGACTCAAGAATCAATGCGCCCTCGACGCAGGAGGGCAATTGGGGCTTCATTCTTCCCGACGGAGCTTTAAAGACTACGCTCTCAAAGCGCATAAAGGCGTTTGCCTTTGAAAGCGGCAGAGAGAAAGAAAAATAGAATAAATGACAAAAGCGAGATAAGTACTGCAAAATCTGCAATATCTATCTCGCTTTTTCGTATTTATTAATTTTCGGGAAGAATTCTTGTAAGAATACTCCTTACCTCACGAAGCAGAGCCTCCTCGTCGGGATTTTCTGCCTGAAGCCAGTTTACAATGATAGTCGAAAGTCCGCCGTTTATAAAGGAAGCGGTCGTTTCTACCGAGGCGGGAAGCTTTATTCCGTTTGCCTCATCTCTTGCGAGGTCACGCAAAAGAGTTGCCGACGTTCCCCTGAGAATTACAGTAAGAATTTCGGGGAGCGCCTCCGACGTGATTATCAAATGAATCAGCTGCTTCTTTTCGGTCAGATAATCGAGTATCTCTCTTACGTATTGCGTGTAGTATTCGATATGATTGTCGCACTTCTCAATTTTCTCAATTTTCTCGCTTATCTCGCATTGTAAAACTGCTACCGCCGAGGCTAAAAAATCGTATTTATCCTTGAAATGCTTGTAGAAGGTCGCCCTGCGAATTTTTGCACGGTCGCAAAGGTCGTTTACCGTAATCTGGTCAAACGGTATCTCCTGCATCATTCCCTTGAGAGCTTCTCTGAGCTTAGCTTTTGTCTTTACAATTCTTAAATCAGTAGTGCTCATTTCTAACCTTTCGTAAAAGATAATTGACTAAAGTTGCGGTAACTATGTAAAATTATAATGCTATATTCTTATTTTGTCAACTATTTAAAAAATAAATTAGCCGAATCTTTGCCTCATATCCCTCTTGCTTCAGCGCAAGTAAGGTATATAATCTGCCTCGACTTGCTAAGCTTGTGAAGAAGCTTACCCACTGCCGAAAAATGCTCATCGTCAAGCGACATAAATGCGTCGTCGATTATTATAGGCGGCTTATCTTTTTGATAGAGCGTGTCTATAAGCGCAAGTCTTAGCGCAAAGGAGTAAAGCTCTCGGCTGCCCTTGCTGTATGCCTCACGCTCACGTGAAGCGCCGACATCGTATTTTTTGATATCAAACGAAGTGTCGAGCGTGAATTCGCCGTCTTCTGAAAGCGCCCTAAGATAGCCGAGAAACGCCGTCTTAGTACCCTCAAGATATCTTGCCGTCATATCGCCCTTGGCCTTTACCATAAGCTCCTTAGTCAGGTCAAGCACCCTTACTCGCTCCTCGCAAAAGGCAAGGCGCTCACGGCGCTCCTCAAGCGTATCCTTGATTTGCTCCTGTAGGGCAAGCTCTGCCGAAAGACGTTCGTTTTCCAAAAGAAGGCGTGAAAGCTCTCTTTCGTACGCAGAGCTTCTTTCATATGCGTCCCTGATTTTTTCCTCGGGGTTGATTCTTAATAAAGTCTCGCCAAGCGACGCTGCTTGCTTTGGCATAGTTCTATCGAGAATTTCACGGTGCGATTTTATATCCATAAGAAGCAGAGTGCGCTCGTTTATAAGCTCGGTAAGCTCGGCTGGATTTAAGCCGAAGCTATCAAAATAAGCTTTAGCACGCTCGAACGCCGCCCTTCGTATAAGCCGCTCCTCCTCGTCTAGCTTTCTTAAAGAAAGCTGTGTCCTCTCGTTCCTTAAATCTATTCTGGATAAGGAAAGCAAGGAGCTTAGCCCTAAGCTGAAATCGGGATTCTCATAAATTTCCAGTAAAAATTCTCGGCACTTGTTTTCGGATTTTGCATATAAAGATTTACGTTTCCTGCCATTTCTCGCTATTATAGCAATTCCTATGCAAACGTCGAGTGCAGCTAAAATCAGCAAATACGGCGATACCAATACCGAAAGCAAAGCGAAGACCGCAAGCGCCGCAAGGAGTGTCAGCAGTATGCCAAGAGGAGCTTTCTTCGCCTTTATCTCGGCATCGCAGAGCAGCCTTTCGTGAAGCGTGATTTCTTCTTCACTCGGCACTCTCTTAAAATACGATTTTTGATTGCTGCAAGCGCTGTCCTCACTTCTTGAGGCTTCGCCCTCGAGCAGCAATGAGCGCTGCCTTAGTACCTCGTCTATTGTGGGAGGATTTTCACCGAGACGGGCGTCTATTTTCTTAAGGCGCTCCTCCTTTAGAGTAAGCTCGGACTTAAGAGCGGCAAATCTTTCTATCTCTGCGCTAAGTCTGGCATCGGCGTCCTTTTTTTCCTTAAGTCGGTGAAGCTCGGCTCTTTCTGCTTCAAGCTCCTTTAAGCTACGTCTTATTTTTTCTATTTTTGATGCGTTGTCGTTATACACGGCGCTCTTTTCTGAAAGCGCCTTAAGACGGCTCTCCTGCTCAAAGATTTCCGCCTTGATTTCGGCAATTTCTCCGCCTCCGCCTCGTTTTATATAGCGCTTCCTGCTCTCGTCAATAAGCTCTACTGCGTTCTCGTATTCACCTATATCGTAGCGCACTCCGACAAGACCGCCGAGCTTTCCGCTTACCGTATCGTTTTCTATCTTGCCCGAAAGCAGCTTTTCCGAAAGGAATACGGTTCGCTCGAAGCCGTCCTTATCTATTTCGAGTATGTCCTCGCCTATACGCTCAGAAAATCTGTCGGTAAGCCTGCCCGTGCTCAGGTCGTAAACCTTAAAGGTGTCCTCCGAGGAGCGCTTGCCAAAGCTTCGCTCTATGCGGAACGTGCCGGAGTCCAGCTCTACTGTCATATATCCCGATGCATTGCCGCCCCGCCAGGGTAGGTATCTTTTTCTTTCGTTTTCGGTGACCGAGCGTTTTCCGTCCTCAAGCCCGTAGAGCATTGCCTTTATAAAGGTGAGGAGGGTTGTCTTGCCGTAGCCGTTCTTTTTGATAATACAGTTAAGGCTGCTATCAAAGCAAAAACGCTCGTTTTCAAGTCTACCGAAGGCGGCAATGAATAGCTCTCTTATTACCATTATCCCTCGCCTCCTTCTCCTGCAAGTGCTAGAAGTCCGCACTCGATTACCGAGGAGCGCAGCTCCTCGGTCTCGATTTTTTCAAGGCAAAGCCTTATGAATTCACCCTTTAGGGACTTATCGTATTTGTAGTCGTCAGAGAGTATCTTTATCCTCGATTTGTCCTTGACCTCAAGATAGTAAAAGCGGGATTTGAAGATGTCGCAAAGGTAGGATACATCGTATCTCAGCTCGGGGCTTCTATGCCCTGTAAGCTGTATTCTTACAAGATTGTTTTTATCGCAGCTTCTTAGCTTTTCTTCAATCATAGACTCTATATCCGCAGAGGATAAAGCCGACGAAATGTCAATATCTATTTGCAAAACCAGCCTTTTAGCAAACGGAACGAAGTGATATTCAAGCTTGTCCGTAGCCTCAATAAGCACGAATCCCTTTTCGCCCGTCTCGTCAAAGCCTCGCCCTTCTGGGACGCCCGAATACACGCACGATAGCTTCGGTGTAGGTCTTAATACCTGATATTTGTGATAGTGACCGAGAGCGATATAGTCAAGCTCCGTTTCCTTTGCGCCGTTAAGCCCTATCGCATAGGCGTCGTCGCCCTTGTCCCGAATTTCTCCGTGAAGCACCGCTATGTTGATTTTATCGGGGGCTGTGGATAGCTCCTTAAACATATTCTCGGAGAGCCTGCATCTTCCTGCAAGCCTGACGTTGCTAATATCGTAATAGCTCCAGCCGTCCGAGAAGAAATGCAGATTTTTCGGTATATCCTCTCTTGAGGAATCAATCGCACGCCCCTCGTGGTTGCCGTGAAGATAGTAAAATTCCACGCTCTCGCAACGTCTGACGGTACTGAGGAAGGCTTCAATGTCGGCAGGAGATACCTCGCCGTCGTCAAAAAGGTCGCCCGCTATTATAAAAGCCTCTACCTGATTATCCATTGCATATTCGGTCATTCGAATAAAGGTCTCCCGAAGCTCACGCCTTCTTGCAAGACTCTTTTTGCCGCTGAGGCGTGAGGTAAGAGGTGAGGATAAGTGCAGGTCGGCTGTGTGAATTATTTTCATTTTTCGCCATCCTTTCTGTATTCGCTTGGCGTCATTTTGTACTTTGCCGAGAATACCTTTGAAAAATACGATTGGTCTGCAAATCCCGAGCGAAGCGCAATTTCGTTTATAGTTGTATTACCCTCGGTCAGCAGTCGCTTTGCTTGCGCAAGACGCATATTATTAAGATAGGTATTTACGGTAGTGCCGAACTCACGCTTGAAGGCGCTCAGCACCGTAGATTTTGAATACCCCAGAGCGGAGCAAACCTCCTTTACGGTGATTCTTTCGGTGAAATGCTTTGAAATGTATCGCATAGTAAGCTGACCTACCGTCGGTTTTTCGGTGGCAGCCGAGCTTGATAGGGTAAGGAACTGTGCGCACACCGTCATAATATGTAAATAGGATTTTATCATACCCTCGCTGATTTCGGGGATATCCTCGCACCTTGCACGGGCGTCGGCACTGTCGCAGCCTAGCTGCGTAAGCCTTTTTACGAAGCTCTCATTGCTGTCGCCTGACCTTCTGACCTGACCTATCATAAGAAATCCTGTATGCGCCCCGAAATTATAAAGAGGAGCGATAGCCTCAATAAGTCCGTGGCGGCATTGGTATACTATCGCCTCACTGCGAGAAAACGCCAGCCTTAAATGCTCTATATCGCATTTCTTGCAGCGATCGTATTCCCCTGACACCTGCTTTTGCAGATAATCACAAAAGCCCAGCTTCTCGGTGGGGTACGCCATTATTTCCTCGAAATTTACGTCACGAAGCGACACCCGAAAGCCCGAAATATTGTGAAGCTCCCGCAAAACCGCTTCTATCTCATTTCTGTTCATATAAGCCTCATTTTTGTAAAATAATCAAAAATATGTACTTTTCTACAAAATATTATACTATTTTCCATTGTAAAAGTCAATAGAAAAAAATATAATAGTATTAGTAAAATATATGCGTACGGAGGTAGCTGTGAGAGAGGCTAAATTGGATAATATAGCTAAGATAGTCTCGTACTTTGCCATAAGCGGTGCGATTGAAGCCTGCGAGGCATACGGAAGCGGTCATATCAACGATACATATTCTCTTACTGTTGTCGATGACGGCGTTAAGGAAAGATTCGTGCTTCAAAGAGTTAATAATCAGGTATTCCCAAATACCGGTGAGCTTATGAGCAATCTTTCCAAGGTCACAGCCTATCTTGCCGAGAGAATTACCGAAAGGGGCGGCGATGCAAGCCGTGAGACGCTGAGGCTTATTCCAACTAAAACGGGCGAAAGCTTCTATCTTAGCGATAACGGCGAGTGCTGGCGTCTTCTTCCGTTTGTTGAAGACAGTATATGCTACGATTTTGTCGAAAGCCCCGAGCAATTTTACCTGAGCGCCGTTGCATTCGGCAATTTTCAGAGCCTGCTCCGTGACTTTCCCGCCGAGGAGCTTTACGAGATTATCCCGAATTTTCACAACACTAAGAATAGATACATACTTCTTTTCGAGGCGGCGAGAGAGGATAAGCTCGGACGTGCCGTCAAGGTTTGCGCGGAGCTTGAATTCGCAAGACAGAGAGAGCGTTTTACCTCGCTCTTTGAGGAAGCAAGCGAGAGAGGCGAGTTGCCGCTTCGTGTTACGCATAACGATACTAAGCTCAATAATATCCTCTTTGACAGCGTTACCAAAAAGCCGATATGCGTAGTAGACCTTGATACTGTTATGCCCGGTTACGCTATCAACGATTTTGGCGATTCTATACGCTTCGGCGCTACGACGGCAGCCGAGGATGAGAGCGATTTGTCGCTTGTGAATTTCGATATCGGACTCTTTGAAATTTTCACTAAGGGCTTCCTTGAGGGAGTCTGTGGCAGTCTTACCGACGCCGAGATAAATCTGCTTCCCGAGGCGGCAATTATGATGACTCTTGAGTGCGGTATGCGCTTTCTTACCGACTATCTTTCGGGCGATACTTATTTTAAGATTTCTCGTGAAAATCAAAATCTCGACAGAGCAAGAAATCAATTCAAGCTCGTTTCCGATATGGAGAAATCTCTTGACGAAATGCATAAAATTGTAAACAAATATTCTCGAATATTAAATTAATAGGAGATTTATTATGATTAAAATTTATTATTCTGACACCGCTCTTGAAGCAAGCAAAAAAGCAGCTGACGTAATAGCCGAGCTCGTAAAGAAAAAGCCTGACTGCACGCTCGGTCTTGCTACCGGTTCGTCGCCTATCGCTATGTACGAGGAGCTGGGCGCAAAGTACCGTGAGGGCGAAATTTCCTTTAAATCGGTAAAGAGTGTCAACCTTGATGAGTACGTAGGACTTACCAAGGACCACGACCAGAGCTACGCCTATTTTATGCGCAAGAATCTCTTCGATAAAATTGATATCGACCTTGCCAACACCAATATTCCAAACGGTATGGCAGAGGACTGCGAGCTTGAATGTAAAAGATACGACTCGGTAGTAGAGTCGCTGGGCGGAATCGACCTTCAGGTTTTGGGCATAGGCAACAACGGTCACATAGGCTTTAACGAGCCCGACACCTATTTTACCTACGGAACGGGGCTCGTCGAGCTTACCGATTCCACAATAGAGGCTAACGCAAGATTTTTTGCCTCTAAATCCGACGTTCCCACCAAAGCGCTTTCGATGGGAATAGGTCAGATAATGTCGGCAAAGAAGATATTGCTTCTCGCAATGGGCAAGGGCAAGGCGGATATCCTTGAGCGCTCGCTCTTCGGCGACGTCACACCCTCAGTCCCTGCATCTATCCTGCGCTTCGCAAAGGACGTAGTAGTCTTTGCGGATAAGGATGCGCTTTCTACTATAATCGAGAAGCACGGAAGAGACGTGCTTCTATAATTGCTTGTGATTTTAAACTGTATATCACGATTTAAATAAAGCAAAGGGGCTGTCTCATTAAGAATTCAATAAAATCAATGCAAAATCGCAGAAAATGCGGCAAGAAATAGAGATTTAGCGAATTCTTAATGAGACCAGAACCTTGGGGCGAACGAATTTAGAGCAGAAAGCGGCGTTTGCGACCGAAGGCGTACGAGGGTACGACGAGAGTTCAGCAAACGGCGGTAGAATAAAAAACAAATAAAAAAGAGGAAAAACAAGAGTTTTTCAACCTTAATTTCCTCAAAATTACGCTTATTATCGGGAGGGGTACTGTGTTTCTTTCACAATACCCCTCGTTTTTTA
>JAZRCT010000054.1:0-142441 GCA_045659905.1 Eubacteriales bacterium
AAGATAGCTTGATTGGAGGTGCGGCGCACAGTTCCGTTTTTAACGTTAACAGTAAACGTCACAGAAGCATTGTCCTCGCTGTTATAGGTTCGCAGGAATCCGCCTGCGCCATCGGTTAGAGTGAAGCCGCCAAGGTCGATATTTATCACTCCGTCAAAGCCGCCGACGGAACCGCTTGTGCTGCTTGTAAAATCGGTACGAAGCAAAACTGTTCCGCCACCGTTAGAGCCTGCTGCAGATATTGCAGATGCCCAACCCGAGCCCGCGTATACGCACATTCCGTTTGAGAAGGTAACAACGGGATAATCGCTTACCGAGGCGTATTCCTCGGGGATAGCACCGTATTCGGTCGCATCAGCCACTTCCTTAATTGAGTAGGTTAAGAAGCCCGCATCCTCGGAATCAAGTGAAAGTACGCCTATTCCGTTATCAAGCATGTAAGACTCAGCGCTTATAACCGTTTCGGTGGCAGGCAGTGAGAACTTAGTATATCCGTCCTCTCCGCTACCGAAAACGGTGCTTTCGAAGTCTCCGCGTATATTCATCCACTGAAGGGACGCTACCTTGATATATCCGCCGTTTATAGCGTATTCAAGGTTAAGATCTCCCGCACCGGAGGGAAGAAGCTTTTTGTAATTATAGGTAAGCGCGCCATCGGGAATATCAATACCGCAATCGTTTAAGGTAACCTTAACCGAGGTCTTCGCTCCCGAAGCGATAGCGGAAGCACTAATAACCTCTTTAAGCATAGCTTTATCGGCTATTACGATATTAACGTCATCGAGATTTACCTTAAAGTTCTTACCCGCTCCGCTTGCAGTTGAGGAATCGTAAGACACAAGAGGCGTATTTTTAAGAATGATGCCGCCGTTTTTAAGGGTTATCGCAGTTTCGGATACCGCAGCGGAGGTATTCTTCAGCCACAGAAGAGCCTTAGAGGAATTAGCACAGCTGATCTCATAGCCGTTCAGATCGATATCATACGCCGCCGCACCGTTGAAGCCGTCAAACAGCTCGCTGTCGGTAAGAGTATAATCGCGCTGAAGAATCAGAGTCTGACCGTTCTTGTAAGCGGAAAGCGCCGCCTTCCAGCTTGCGTACTCGGCAACCTTAGCTCCGCCCTCATAAATAGCGAAGGGCGTGTCTGCCACGGGAGCCTTGTGTGCAACCGTTCCGCTTGCCTTAGCCGCAAGAACAACGTTATCAGCATTGATATCCGTAAATATTTCGGTAACGGTTATATCACTGATATACAGAGGAAGCTCAAGAGAACCCGTATGATCAAGACCGACCGTAAGAGTCTTGTTTTTAAGTCCGATAGTACCGTAATCGGTATCGTATACTCTGTACACAAGCTCCAATTCCGTCCAATCGCCCTTAACGGTGCTGACGTTATATATGGGAACCTGATAGTCCATCGTCTGCTGAACGGTGCTTGTATTGGTGTCCAGCCTCATCGTCATATATCTTGAAGCCGTATCGTATACCCTGAGAGTGATCTTGAAGCTTCTTCCGTAGTCAGCCTCGGTGATCTTAAAGCCTAAAACATCGCTTATAGTAAAGATCTTAGTATTGGCAGTATAGAAAACGCTTCCCGGATATCTGCCCGCGTTGTTTTTAACTATCGCCTTCAACGCATCGGTTCCGTCGGGAGCCGTCGCAAGACTTAAGTCAGCATACGCTCCTTTAGAGCATTTGCCAAGCGAGGTGGAAAAATCCGAGGCGTATATAATGCTGTTTCCTGCGGCTTTTTCGGTATTCAGAAGGAACGCTACCGTTTCTCCGTTCTTTTCCGCTACATAATCGGTAATGTCTATTTCATAGTACCCGGAACCGCTAAGATTTACGCTTCCAAGCATATCTCCAACGGTAGAGGAATCGGGAGAGGAAGCGTCAAATCCGCTGACAGCATAAAGCTTTGCGATATTTGCCGCATCTCCGTTTGCTTTGAAGCGAATTACAAATTTATTTGCTCCGTCGGGCATAACGGGAGCAGTGATATAGTAATAATCACCACGCTCACCCTTTACCGTTCCGCAGGAAGCGGAAATGTCATATTCGGTGTAAACGGTGGTGGTGTACTCCTTGCCCATAGGAACGCCGTTATCTCCGCAAAGCGTTGCGGGAACGGTAAGAGTATACTTCTCGCTGCCCTTCATTCCATCAGGCGTAAAGTACCACTTCGTTCCGCCAAACTCACTTCTCCAGCTGCCACTGACGGAATTACCGCCCTCGTCTGTAAGCGTAACCTTGACTATCTCATCGGCGGTAACCGCACCCGTGAACGCTATGGCGATGGGAGAGTTGATTCTTAGTCCTGCGTATCCGTCCATAGGATCGGTGTATACCACCTTAACAGCCTCGCCTTTAAGGTAATACCCCGCGTTATCAAAAACAGCCTGATAGAGATCAACGCCGTATGTACAGTCGGGACCGTAAGCCAGCGTATGACCAAGATTGGTCTCAAAGTACAATGTAGGAATGTCCATTGTGCGTAATGCATTTGCAACGTCGGCAGTACTTGTAGCATTACCGAAATGGTCCGCAAAATGAGCGACGAGGAATACCGGTGCGCTTCCATAGGAAAATGAAACTATACCGGGGCCGTTGCTGCCGTAAGTCCACTGAGCGCCCGAGATCAGCTCCTTGCCGTCGTAGGTGAGCCAGGGCTGAAGCTCTCCGCCGTCAATGGTAATACCGTCCTTGGTATAGCTCTCGGTAATACCCATTTCATATCTGCTCTTACCATAATGCCCCTCACTAATCTGGTGGGGAACAAACTCGGATATTGCAGAGTCGATGGCATTTTCAAGCGCCGCAACGTCTCCATACTGCGAAGCATCGGCAACCAGCTCCTTCTGAAGCTCCGCCATACCGAGGAAGGATACGCCGCCGCCCTTGGAGTTTCCGTAATATCCGAAGCCTTTGGGATCGAAATTGTATTCGCTTCCACCCGATGCGCTCAGGTATCTGAGGTATCTCATAGCCGCAGTATTCAAAAAATAATTTATATCACCAAAAAGAGTATACGAGTGCCAGAACTCACTTGCTCCGCCGCCATCGTAGTATCCAAAGCTCTCATCGCGAGCCATAGGCACATATGGATGATCGAAAACCGCACTTGCGTAGCCGTTAAAGAGGAATCCGTTTGTATGCGGTCTGTCTGCCGTCTGAGGCGCTGATGCAATATATCCTGCGGAATTGGCAAGGCATACCACGGGAACAGGCTTTTCGGGATTTGTCGGATACGTTACGGAGATATACTGATTAAGGTCAATGGGCGAGCCGTCGGGATTTACGCAGTCGGTAATCGTTTCAGCCACCGTATACTTGACCTTGGTATATTCACCGTTGGTATCTACAGCCCCCGAGGCGTTATACCACACGGGAGATGTACCGTCGGAAGCATTTGCCACATTTTTCCTTGAACCGTCAATGTGTACCCATTTTACAAGATTATCGGCTTTTTTCACCTTGAAATCACCGTTCCATCTGTCAACGATAGTTTCAAGAATACCGTCAGCGCCGTGCTTATCCATTTCCCAGAAAACAGCATTTATTATAACATTACAGCCTGCGGGAACTACATAATTTTCGTAGTAGCTTCCGGACGGGAAAATGCTATCGGTAAAATAGGTCTTTGTCTTCACCTTGTTTCTGAGTCCCTGAACAGACGAGTCAAGCGCAGGGCTTATTGCCTTTTCATTGTTCAGATAGTCAAGAACTACCACTACATATCCGCGGTCAAGCATAGACTGAATGATCTCGGTATCAGTGTCGGTACCTACTCGTTCAGCCATAGTATTGACAACGTATACGATAACGGGAGTTCCATAGTGTCCCGACTTTATCGCTCCCTTTGAGCTATCGTAGTAGCTCGAAAGCTCTACGGGGATACCAATATATCCGTCGTCGGAGATTGTCTGCGTTTCTCCTATCTTATGCTCGGAAAAACCGCTTTCAATTTCCTCCATTGCATCAGTTCTTTCGTTTTCAGCATTACCAAGTTCAGAAGCCCATGAGGCTACCGCGCCCACGGAAAGAAGCGTGATAAGCATACTGACTAACAAAAGAAGCGACAATAATCTTTTAGCTTTCATAACAATATCCTTTCTTGTTGCATAGCGTTGGTTGTGAAATAGATTATCACATTTTCATTATACCATTTTTAAATATACCATGCGTGACATTTCAACACGTATGTTGCGACAAAATGTGATATTTTGTTTTTCCATTCCTATTGACAAAAAACGATATTATGAGTATAATACAATTGTATATTTCAAAAAAACGAAGGCAAGGTATATAAAATGTTCATACAAGGAAAAGATAAGTTGGCAATAACGAATATTATATATGAAATACATAGAGAAAAGTATAATATACATCAACACATTCACCACAACACCGAGCTTTTGCTTGTGCTTGACGGTAAACTCACCGTAACAGTTAACGAAAGAACAGAGACTGCGGAAAAGGGGCAATTCATTTTGTTATTCCCTTTCCAAAAGCATTCCCTCTGCTCAGAAGGAGCTTGTTTTTTCCTTATAATCGCATTCTCTATATCGCTTCTCTCGAATTTTGCTGCGCAAGCATCCGGAAAAGTAGGAAAAAAAGCAGTATTCAACGCTTCTCCGCTAACTGTCGAGCTTTTTTTGAAAAAGCTTGTCACCGAGGAAACCGCAACTTTATACGGAGTTCGTTCTTGCTTGTTCGCCATGCTTGACGATTTCATATCTCAGATTCAGCTTACCGAAAACGACACGGATAACCAAGCTATGTATAGGTTTATAATTTATGTATCCGATAATTACAAAGATAATCTTTCTCTTCAGAAGGTTGCAAAAACTCTTGGGTATAGCTCGAACTATCTCTCGCATTGTATATCCAAAACGCTTGGAATGAACTATCGCTCATTTCTCGGAAGCACCCGAGCAGAGCATGCCAAGTTTATGCTGAGAGAAACTAACCAATCCATACTTGAAATAGCGCTTGAATGCGGATATCCAAACTTAAGAAGCTTTCAAAGACATTTTAAAAGCTTTTCAGGGGTATCTCCATCAGAATACAGAGACAAAAAGATAATAGTTTCAAACGCCAATAGCGCTGATGGACCTTACAATGCGATACGCAGATATGTTTCGATATAAACAGTAAAAAGGCGGCGAGAACTGTTCTCGTCGCCATTTCTGTTGTTACATTAAATGCTTTGGTTCAAATCCCGGAGTTATGCACGGCAGATCCGTGATGCCATTCACTCTTACGAGTGATTCCATACCGCCTCCCGCGGATTACATACACGGCGGTGCCCGACCTAGACCACCGCCGTGCGTTTTTGCTTTTAAATGCTCTGGTTCAAGTCCCACACGCCATCGGTATTTTCTACGGCGGTGGTTTCAGTTCCGGAGGTAGTAATGATATCTGAGTTTACAAGATTTATTACCTCAAAATCGGGGTTTATGTAAAGTTTCATTCCTATTTCCTCCTTTAATTACTGTTGCTTGCCGAGATTATATAATCTCTGTAAGCGGCTGCTGATGCGCAGTAGTTGTAGAATTTAATTACAATGTCAACAAGCTCAGCGTTGTTCGTATCTACGCCCTGATAGTAGAAGTTTATATGATAGTTAGCGCTTGATTCACCCTTGGTAACGGTGATTTCTTCTATCATTTCGTATGCGTAAAGCGAGATATCTACGTATCTAAGTCCTACGTATCCCTCTTCGGTGTCTTCCGTTGCCGTGGTGTACTCAAGAACGCTATCGTCAATCTTAAAGGTATAGTCGGAAAGTTCTGCGTCCGAGGGAAGATAGAAGCGTATTGCGGGAGTAGATTCAAGCACGAGCGTTGCGCCTGCGAGAATCGTTCTGTCGCCGCCCTTTTCGGGAACGGTTACCGTCTTAAGTGAGGTTTCGTTGTAGTCGCCGAGGATTTCGGTAACCTCTGCCGTGACTGCGGTCTTATCCTCTTCGGATACAAGCTCGTTGAAATAATTGTATGCGCTTCTGATGTAAGCAAGCATATCCTTAGCGAGTGCCTTTTCGGCATCCTTCGTGCTATCCATAGCGAGAAGCTTAGCTGCATACTTCACAGTAGAGAAGGTGAAGGTACCTATCATATCCGAGCCGTCCTTAGTAAGATTTACTGCGAGTGTAAGCTCCTTTGCAGCCTCGTATGCCGAAAGCTCTTTTGTGATAAGGTAGTAGTCGCCGACTGTTTTATCGAGAGCTTTCTTCTCGCCGTTAAGAGTTACCTCGCCAAGTCCTGCGTTTTGAGGAAGATAGATATTGAAGATAAGGTTAGAATCAAGCGTTACCGACGCCTTAGGCTTAAAGTCAAGGTCTATCGATGCCGTGGGCACAAGGGTATAGGTGGTAGTAGTGCCATCGGTTGAGGAAGCTGCGAAGGTAAGCTCTCCGCCATTGAACGTGCCTTCGGGTACGTTCACGCCCTCAAACGTCAGATAATCGCCATCGGAATTTTTAATGAAGGTCAGGCTGCTTGTGGTAGCATCTGCCTTTTTGGTGAAGACGTACGTCGTATCGCCTGCTACAATCTTGCTTCCCGTAATGTTTACATTCGTATGAACGTATCCGTTTCCTATCTCAAAGAGAATTATTCCGTCCTTTGCATTCGTGATATCGAAGGTGCAGTTTATAACGTTAACGTAAGGATTCGCTACCTTTGTGCTGTTATGGTAGAGAAGCACTATGCCGGCTGTACCTGTTACCTTAAAATTAACGTCTTCAAATGTATAACCAAACTTCCTTGTTTGAACGCCCGCAAGTGTGCTTCCAGTATACTGTATAATAGCGTAATTACGGATATTGACATTACCGTTTATTATTTTAAACTCCGCAGCGGCGAAACCATCCGCATCATTTCCCGAGCCTGTTGATGCGCTGTTTGTCGTCTTAAGCTGTGTTTTAAATATAGGCGCATCAGTAGGTCCTGTCAAGGTGTGTCCGCCGAGGTCTATCGTGCAAATTCCTTCCAACTGCGCAAGATTGTCGTATGACTCGTTATCCGCCATAGTGTAATCTGCTCTCATAAGTATGTATGCCGCACGAGGTGAGTCCCCAAAGCTTGTGCCGTCCCACACGTTATCCTTAAGATAATTCTTTGCAATATGAACCGCACCGGCGTTGTTGTAGCTCGACGTAGTATCAAGCAAGTTCGCATGAGCGCCGAGGCAGATTTCATTTTCATCAAAGACAATGAAGTGGTAATTCGTTATACTTGTGTATCTTGCAGGGATATAACCGTAAATGGTGTTTTGATCCTCACCGAGAACGTAAGTTCCTGCGGTTTCCGTAGCAACGTAAGAAAGACGTTCGCCATTTGTACCCTCAAAAATAGTAGAGTAAGAAGGATAAGACACTGACGTGGGAAGGGTTATCTTTGTATACTCACCGTTGTACTTACCGAATTTAACGGTATCGTCACCGTTCTTTTCGTAAAGATTAGAGGTATTTATAGCCGCATCGGATATGATAGTACCACCGTTTACAACAACGTTTATATCCGTCTTGTTGTATGATGTGTTATCGGTACTACGAAGCACGAATACAGTCGCGCCGTTAGAATCTATCGTACAATTATTGAAGGTTACAGTGCTCTTTGAGCCAACGGTACCGCTCGCAGAATAACCATTCTCCCAAAGCGAGAATAAGAAATTGGTTGTTGTTTCGTTAATCAGCTTCACGTTATCAAACGTCATATCAAACGTAGCTAAAGCCTTATTGCTTCCGTAATTCAAACAAAACATTCCGTTTCCAGAAGTACATTCGCTCGATTTTACGATTGTACCGTTTTTGAAAATCAACTCTCCTTTTTGAGTAGTTGCGTTTGTAAAGTAAAGATCGACTAAATAACCACTGATTCTCGTAAAGGTATGACCGTTCAAATCTATGGTAACCGTTCCGAAATCATCTCTGAAGCTTTCTCCTGAAGACTGGGACCAGCTGGCATCGGCTCTCAGATAAATAACAGATCCTGAGGCGTCGTCGGATTTTGCGGCTGCCTCACTCCAGTTTTCGAAAACTCCCACGCACTTATAACCGGTTTCGGCCGAGGAATCCTTTGCAAATACCGCAAAAGGCTTTTCAATTTCCGTTCCGACCTCGCTCGAAGGAATAGAGCCGTAAATAGTTTTAGACGACGATTCCCCGAGGGTGTATATATACTTGCCGCCGGACTCGCCTGTTTTAACGAAGAACATAACTCCGTCTTCCGTAGGAACGGCATCGTTGTTCTCCGCAGCATTTGCCGGTGCTTCAAGTGTGATGTATTCACCGTTTTCGTTTTTAATAAATTCTGCCGACGAGCCGTAAACTCCGTTGGACGAATAAATGTTTATGCTTGAGGGATCGGGAGAAATTATCTTTCCGCCCGCAACCTTAAGGGTTACCTTTACCCATTTACCGAGGTCTGCGTCTGCATCGAATATCGTAATGTTTTGGGAATCGCTCTTGCCGCTAACATCAAAAATACAATCGTTGTAATTTATATCAAACGGCGCTGCCTCTGCGAAAAAGTCAGGATTCGTAGGATTGCCGCAACTTATCATCATCTCGGTAAGATTTGACCCATCTACGAGTCCAAAGGTAACTCCGTCAAAATTAAACGTAACCTTTTTGTCCGAAACGTACTGTTGCGAATTAGCGTAATCGGATTACCAAGCGCTCAACGTGAAGAACGGTTTATCATAAGCGTACAGCTTTCCGTTTACTATGTTAATCTTCGTTGGGAAGTAATAACTCCACTTACCGCCGTTTGTAAATGCCTTCGACGTGAAACCGAAAAGAGATCGACGACCCGTTTGTCCCATATGCTGCGTAATAGAATGACCTCCGAGGTCTATCGTACACTCACCGGCTATCTGCGCCCAGTTATCATATTTTTCGTTGCTTACATACGTATAATCACGTCTTAAGAGAATAACCGCACTCGTTCCCGTATGAATACCAAGCTCACTGTCCCAGGTATTTGACGAATGCATATTCTTTAATTGTATAATCGCTGATGAGGTAGAGCTTGAATTGCTTCCTAGAAATTCCGAATAAGCGCCGACAAACCCGCCTTTACCGTCAAAGACGATAAACGGATATTTATCTTCATCCATATATTTTTCCGGAATGATACCGTATTTTGTGGAATTTTCCGGGATTACGAGCGTTCTTGCGATATATCCGTCGGAAGCCTCGCCGCAAACGAAATTCGCATATCCTTCAGACGTATAGAACGTATCTTCAATTTCCCAGTATATGTACGCAGGAGTGATAAGCTTCGTCATTTCATCCGAGCCGTTTGGCACAAACTCCAAATCCTGCGAGCTATCAGCGACGGTTATCCATCTCGTTGAACTGAGTCTTATCTCTCCTCCTATGACGCTATAATGAATTTCAGACTCTGCTGAATCAAATCCCGAAAAAATCGTGCTGCTCGATTTGGCGTGAGAATCGTCGGGAAGATCTATAACGCAATTTTCAAGCGTTACGTCAACGTTCATTACCACGCTGCTCGCGCCTGCGCCATTCGAAACGATTTCGGGCGTATAAGCGTTGTCGTTGAAGCCTATATAGGTGTTTTGTAAGTTAATCTTTACATTTTTGCCATTCCCTGAAGAACTAGAACCCTCGTAAGAAATGAGCGCTGTATTTCCAAGCAAAATCTTACCGCCACTTACCGTTATAACTGATTTGTAAGTATTGACTGCTTTGATATGGAAAAGCGAATTACTCGTGTTGTCGCAATATACGGTATATTTTCCAAGATTGAAGTTAACGCTTGCAAAATCGGAAATAGTGCTCGTCAAATCAGCATCTGTGAGGTGGTAATCTCTTTGCAGCACTATTTGATAACCTGATACGTATGCCGATATAACGTCTTTTAAGCCGTCGTGCTCCGAAACGAGTGTACCTCCGTTATAGAGCGCAAAAGCTTTGTCGGACACAGGCGCGGTGTATTCTCCGAGTCCATTATCCTTCTCGGCTATATAAGCACACTTGACGTCAAGTGCAGTGAGAACCTCGTCAACCGTAAAATTGCTGAAATAGAGAGGCGATTTATTATTTCCATCCGTCGCCAATTTAACGTCAAGCGCCTGGACTACTCCCTCGGATATAGACCCGAGCGTCGGCTCGTAAACAGTGTACGTAAACTCGAACGTCGTCCATTCTCCTGCTTTGGTATTGAAGTTAATGAAAGTCCAATCTTTATCGGAAACCCCCGCATCATTGCTGGTCACCTTCTGCAGAGATACGGTAATAGTTCTTGAAATAGTATCGTAAACGTCAAATTTAACGGTATACGTTCTGCCTACGTCATCAAGAGTTGGAGAATAACCTCCAAATACGTTCTTATATGTAAACGCTTTCATATCGGCTGAGTAGTACTGAGAAACACCGTACTTCACCGGAGCTTTTACATAAAGTTCGGCAGCAGCTCTTCCGTCCATCTCAACACCTTGTGTAAGGTTCATCTTTGCGCCAAGCGAGAAATTTGAAGGCATTGAGCCCGACAAGCTTTCGCTGAATACGTTTTCAGACGTTGTGCCTCTGCCGACTTTAAGAAGAAGAGTCACTTCCTCGCCTGCATTCTCAATCACGTAATCCGTTACGTCTATTTCGTAGTTGCCGCTTCCTTTAACGTTAATTTTACCGAGAAGAGTGCCGTCGGTATCGCCCTCGTTTTCAACAGCATAAAGCTCTGCGGTATTTACAGCATCGTTTGCAACGAAGAAACGGAAAGCAAACGAGTTACCATTCGTAAGAGTAGGTGCGGTAAAGGTATAATAACCGCTGTTTGAGATAAGCTCCGAGGCATTGTCATACTCCGTAACGAAGGATGAGGAATATGCGCTGCCCATAGCAAGACCGTTGTCGCCCTTGATATCCTCGGGGATATTAACGGTGTATACTGTTCCTCCCGCAAGAGATTCGGGCGTGAACGTCCATTCGGTTCCGCCAAATGCTGATTCCCATGCTCCGCTTACCTCGCCCGAAGCAGAAGATACTACGACCTTTTCAATCTCTTCTGCCGTAACGGTTCCCATAAATTTAACCGTTATTTTACTTGTTACGGGCACGTTCGGCGCATCTGTTCTTGGGGTAACGTACAAAACCTTTACGGGATCACCCTTAATGTAGTAATTCCAGAAATCAAGCGTTGCGTCACGCAATTCGATACCGTAGTACAAATCGTAACCCCAAGCCAACTCGTGACCCAAGTTTGTATCAAAATGATAATAAGGTATATCAAGA
Organism: Eubacteriales bacterium; assembly: GCA_045659905.1. Classification (GTDB taxonomy): domain Bacteria; phylum Bacillota; class Clostridia; order Oscillospirales; family CAG-272; genus UBA1740. The sequence continues at coordinate 11,264 of JAZRCT010000054.1, forward strand.
TCCTTTGCGAGCGCAAGGGATTTAACCGCGCGCCCTGAGCCCCAGGGATCGTTGAAGCCCGATATATCAAACATAGGAACGTGACCTTCTGTTATATCGTCATCCTGACCGCCCGCTGCCGCATAAGTAGCCTGGCATCCGGAAATTATCTCACTGCCGTCAGGATATGTAAGCCAAGGCTGCATATCGCCTGCCTCTATAACGTATTCGCCTGTATATACGTCATTATCTATCGCACCGGCTCCAACCTGATAACGGGTTTCTCCCTTTTGATTGCTGAAGTAACGGTCGGGCATAAGAGCCGAGAGAGCCGCATTGATAGCCTCTTCTCTTTCCGCTACGGTAGCGTAAGTGCCGGTAGCAAGAGGAGACTGAACGATTTTTTCTCCAAGGAATTTGAACCAACCTCCCTTTGAAATGCCGAACACACCAAAGGAATCAAGATCAAAATTATAGATATCGCCGCCGTTTGCGGAAAGGTGACGCAAAAATCTCATAGCAGCAGTATTTATGAGCTTATCGTTGTACATCATAAGACCGTAGTTCATATGGTCCTTCGTTACACCTTGGCTTCCGTCATAGTAACCGTAGCTTACGTCAGGTGCCATAGGAACCCAAAGGTAATCATACGCTGCCACAGCGTATCCGCTATACAACAGTCTTGCTACTCCGGGCTGCGCCGAGGTGGTCAATGTTTTCGCAAGATCTCCGCTTGAATTGGTCTTAACCATAACGGGAACCTTATTTTGTGGTCTCGTTGGGTATACGACGTGCGCATAAAGGTTCATATCAAGCGGCGTACCGTCCGGATTGACGCAATCGGTAATCGTCTCGGCAACTGTATATTTAACCTTAGTATACTGTCCGTTTTCGGCATCTTCTACAGTTCCGGCAGCGTCGGAATACCATATTGCAGATTCTCCGTCTACGCTTTGAGTGGTCTTACGGCTTCCGTCGACCCTCACCCATTTGACTATATATTCAGCCTTCGTTGCTACGAAATCCGAATTCCAGACCTCGACTATTTTATCAAGAGTTCCCTCCATACCGTGCTTATCTATTTCCCAGAACACATTTTCGAGCGACACGTTATATCCCGAGGGAACGACAAAGTTTTCACGGTAGCTTCCCGACTCTGCGAAAAGTGCCGCACCGATTTCGGTGGTCTTATCAAAAAGCTTACCGTTCCTTACGTCAACCGTCAAGCTTGAAATGGAGTTTGATACCTCGGACCAAGTAGCATTGGGATTGTTGAGATAGTCAACCACTATAACAAGATATCCTTTATCAAGCATAGAGGCGATGATTTCACGGTTAGTATCGGTTCCTATTCTTTCCACCAAAGTATTTACCGTGTAGAGAATAATTCTCGTTCCGTTATAGTTTGGTATTACCGTGTTAGAGTTATCCTCACCTCTGTCGAAATACAAAGTATATTGGATATCACCGTTAATAAACGAATCGTTAATTCTCACGGTGTCCTGAACCTTGTAGCTTTCAAAAGCCGAGGCAATTCCCTCGCCTTCGTCAAAGTCCTCTTCCATTTCGCCGATAGACTCTATTGTGTCAGATGCAAAAATTGTAGTAGTTAATAAAACTGTCATAACCAGCACCATCAACACAACGAGAGAAAATATCGCCAAACCTTTGGAAAGATGATTTTTTCTCTTCATACTGTTATTCCCCTTTTTTGTCTTTTAAATATATTGGAAGAAATCAAATACGATTCCCTACTTCAATTTTACATAAAGACTATTGACAAATAAAGTAATTTCATGGTATAATTACTGGCAATTATCCACACAAAGGAGTTAATGTTTATGCGTGAATTTTCTGGTAACTTTGGTTCAAAAATCGGAGCAAGATGCGGTTTTTGGGAGGGTAAGTACGATTTTCCCGAGCATATACATCAATTTGCCGAAATAATATACTGCGCAGAAGGCTCGATGGAGCTAACGGTTGATGGCAAAACCGAAACGATAAATCCGGGTCAGCTTGCTATCATAGCACCGTTCAGGGTACACAGCTTTTTCACGCCCGTGAGCGTCAAGCGTTGGATTTGCGTTTTCAGCGATAATTTTGTTCCCTCATTTGTATCAAATGAAGAGTTTTTTGCTTTCTGCGAAAAATGCGTTTTCACCCCCGACGACGGTTTGATGCAATTCCTTTACGACAAGCTGCCGGATAATAAAGAGGAATTTATAGAAATGAACAAAACCGAAATAGGTCTGGTGAGCCTTATAGTAACTGCGATTTACGAGGATTATCTGAGAAAAGCCATTCTCACTCCTGCGACAAAAAACGAAGTGCTCCAGAAGATACTTATGTATATACGCGATCACTTCAAGGAGAATCTTACACTTCCTTCGGTGGGCGTAGCGCTTGGATACAGTCCAAAATACGTTTCTAACTGTATTGCGAAAATTAAAAATTTTAATTTTCCACGCCTCATTAACTCATTCAGGGTAGACTATGCAAAGCAGCTACTTATCAGCAGTGATAAAAATATTATCGATATCGGATACGAATGCGGATATAAGAGTGAGAAGAGCTTTTATCGTGCCTTCCGTTCCATTACCGGTACTACCCCGGCGATATACAGAAGGCAAAAAGCTTAAACGTTGTAAATTAATAATCAAAATGAATATACATAAGAATTCTCGCTCTCTCGGGCGCCGAAGGGCGAATTTGACAAAAAATAAAAAGAGACACGTCGGTATGCTCTCTCCTCAGGGGACAGCACTCCGTTACAATGTCTCTTTTATTATTAAATTCGACGAAATTCTCGATTACTTAAGCACGAAATACGCAATAACCGCCACAAAAAGCGCAAGCACTACCGCTCCCGCCACGATATAGCGTCTTATTCTTCTGTTTCTTGCATAACGGCGTGCCTTCTTCAAGTAAGCAGAGATAGGGTCCTTCTTCTTGTCGAGGTCACGGGAAAATTTCTTTATCCACACAAGGTCCGCCTTGGTAAGATCGTCATTTTTCTTGATTGTGCCAGGCTCATGGGCAAACAGATTTCTTATATTTCTGTATTTGACAAGCACAGGAAGCACCTCGTCACGCCTTGGCGCAAAACGTGTATTTCCAAGTCTGTTGATATACTCGGTGACACCGCCTACCGATACTCCAAGCTTAACGCAAAAGGCTTTATCAAGCTCCATATATGCACTAAGGAATTTTTCATTGATTTTCTTACTCACCCCGAAAACCGCCTTTCTTTAAAAAGAATATGTAAATAGGTAAGCTATGCGTGGGACGATTTTGTTATTTATACTATTATAGCCTATTTTTTCATTCTTTGCAATAGCTCTTACGAAAAATTTGTTAAAAGTTTTTTAACGCACTCTATTATTGGCGAAAAACTTAAAAATTATTAAATTTCGGCTAAAATCCTTTATTTGTTAAAAATTCTGGTATATAATGCTTGATAAAGGACAGGCGTTTAAAATCCATAATTTTCGTGGGAAGGAGAGCAGAAAAATGTGGCTTACCGTATTTAATATAGTGAATTTGTGCATCGGCGGGCTTTTCGTTATGTGCTACTTCTTCCAGATTTTATACCTTTTTATTCCATTCATTATAAGAATGCCGAAGCACAAGGAGCCAAAGCCGCACAAGCTTGCGGTGCTGGTTTCCGCAAGAAATGAGGAAAACGTTATCGGCACGCTTATAGACAGCATCAAGGCGCAGGATTATCCGTCAGAGCTTATCACGACGGTGATTATAGCAGACAATTGCACCGATAAGACGGCAGAGGTAGCACGAAGCCGCGGCGCTGTGGTTTACGAGCGCTTCGACACCGTGAATATCGGCAAGGGCTACGCTCTTGATTTCGTTTTAAAGAAGCTTTCGGCGGACTTTGGCGACGACGCCTTCGATGCGTTTATAGTATTTGACGCCGACAATATCCTTACGCAGAATTATATCACCGAAATCAACAAGACCTTTTCCGACGGCTACGAGGTCGTCACCTGCTACCGCAATTCCAAGAACTACGGCGAAAGCTGGCTGGCAGGCGGCTCGGGACTTTGGTTTCTCAGGGATTCAAGATATCTCAACGGCTCACGCTTCCGCATAGGCGCTTGCCCTCAGGTTTCGGGCACGGGCTTCCTTTTCTCAAATAAGATCAAGAAAATGAACGACGGCGGCTGGCCGTATCACACGCTTACAGAGGACTACGAATTTACCTGCGACTGCGTTACCAAGGGAATCAAATTCGGCTATTGTGAGACAGCTAAATTCTACGACGAGCAGACCGCAACCGCAAAGCAATCCTGGAATCAGCGGCTTCGCTGGACGAAGGGCGGACTTCAGGCGTTTGCGAAGCATTGGCGAGGGCTCGTCAAGGGACTTTTCTCAAAGAACTTTATCGCCTGCTACGATATGCTTATGAGCATCGCTCCCGCATACGTAATTTCTCTGTTTGCCGTATTCTTCAATATCTTCGGAATTATCACTCTTTCCTGCTTAGGCTACGAGCCGCATCAGACCTTAATTCCCTTCCTTATCAACGTGCTTGGCGCTTATCTTCTGCTTTTCTCGCAAAGTCTTGTATGCACCATTACCGAGTGGCGGCAAATAAGAGCGCCCTTTTATAAGAAAATCCTTTACGCCTTTACCTTCCCATTCTTCATTTTCTCGTATATTCCTATGGCGTTCGTAGCTCTTTTCGTAAAGCGAATCGAGTGGAAGCCTATTCCTCACAGTGAGGTAAACGAGGAAGAAGCAAGGTCTATGAGCGAGCGTGCCGAGATTGAATATGACGCCGACGAGGCGCAGAAATCCGAGAGCGAGGCCGGCAACGGCGATTCAGACAATTTGCAAAAGGAATGTGAAGAAAGCACCAATCATAATTCGGACGATTTGCAGGACTAAAGGCAAACTTTGGTTTACTTATTTCCGAATAAATCAATATCATAGATTATAAAAAGAGCAAGCTATCAAGACGGAAATCTTGTGCTTGCTCTTGTTTTTTGCTTAGTCTGTGAGGAGGCTGCGAGAGATTTTAACAGCCTTAATCTCCATCGGTCTCTCCCTCGGAATCGTCTGCGCCTGCCGCCAATATTGCGTCGAGCATAGCTTCAATTTCACGGTCGCTTATTTCTTCGTCGTCATTTGATAAAAACTCAGCCTCTGCCGATGCTATACCGTCATCCGCTCCGCTAAAATCAGAATCAGCCGGGGGATTTTCCTCAAATTCGGAATCTCCATCGAGCGCCGACGCCATATCATCTGCCAGGGCATCCTCATACGATTCGGACTTCTTTTCACCGTTCTTGTTTGCAAAATACCTCGCAAAGGGCGCTGCGAAAAACTCCTTGAAGCTCTGTTGCTTAGGCGCTTCCTTTGGCTTCGGCTCGTCCTTCGGTTCTTCCTTTTGCTCGTCCTTTGATTTATCGTCAGCCTCGGTAAAGGGGACGGGCATATTTCCGTTTTCTACGTCACGGCTTATATCCGCAATCGGGAAAAGCTTTGCCTTGGGGAATTTAAAGGGAGGCATCTCTGCCTCAGGGAAGCCCATAAACGCCGAGTAGCTGTCTATATCCGCAATCTCGGTAATTATAGGATACTGTCTTGCGTGCATTATCAGCGCCTCGCCCTTTTCCTTATCAAAGCGCTGAAGCTCGGATACCGAAATCAGCCTTCTGCTTCTCTTGTCTGCGGTGTAGATGCTGCCGCAAAGCTCGCTTATTTCGCCGAGAAGCTCAAGCTCCTTTGAGGTTAAGAACACCCAGTTCTCACAGTTGCCCTTAATAGTGTCGGCGTCTTCTCCGTATTTTCCTCTCAGCTGATGCATACTCTGCGCCACGAGATAAAATCTCATATTACGGCTTCTCGCTGCCGAAATCATAGAGGGCATATCGGGTATTTTGGGAATATTGCAGAATTCGTCAAGCACGAAATTCACTCTTACGGGCAGGCGCTTGTCGGGCATTTTCTGAGCCTCGTTTATAAGAGTTTCATACACCTGCTTGATAAAGGTGGTAACGAGGAAATGATAGGTAGTTTTTTCGTCGGGAACTATGATATACACTGCGGTTTTCTTCTTGCCGAAGCTTCTTATATCCATAGTATTTCCCGAGAGCATAGCCGTAAGATTTTTTTGCGTATTGAAAATTCTTACCATACCGAAAAGCGTAGCGTATATGCTCTGTCTCGTGCGTTCTGCGCCCGCAAATACGCCTCGGTAATTCATTCCCGCAAGCGAGTCGTCGGGAAGCAGCTCCGAAAGGCTCGCAAGCGGCTCCTCACACTGAAGCGAGCAGAGCTTCGCAAGACTTGCGGTATTTACCTCGTTCTCCTTGCCGCACTCCATAAGCAAAAGCAAATTGGCAAGCGCAAAGGAGCAAGCCATCTGCGGCCAGAAAATATCGTTGTTGCTGGCGAACTGCGGCTCTGCTATCGTATTAACGAAATCGTTAAGCATTGCGGTAGCCTCGTCCCTTTTGCCGCCGTGGTAAAGCTCGTAAGGGATAGCCAAGGGATTCCACATATTACCCTTACCTATATCTCTGAAATTAAGCACTACTATCTCGTAGCCGTTAGCCTTCATAAGTCCCGATGTCTTTGAATAAAGCTCACCCTTGGGGTCTGTCGCTACGAAGCTCTCACCCGCCTTGCCGAATATATTAAGCATCGGCATACAGAAAAGCCTGGTCTTCTTAGAGCCTGTCGCACCGAATATAAGCGAATGGGTATCATTTGAGTCGACGTAGGCAACTCTTCCGTTGGAAAGAAGCGGAAGTCCTGCCGCAGGATAGCTCTCCGAGCTTAAGTCTATAAAGCTTCCCGCCTTTTGTATTTCCTCGGTGGTCGCCCATCTCGTCTCCTGATTGAGATTTATGTAGCGGCCGTATCTGTATTTATTTCCGTTCATTTTTATCTCCGTTCTGCCGCAAATGCCCTGCGGCGCTTTGGAATTAAGCCTTAGTGTAAATATTATCCGCCGGGGGATTATTTTGCGGCGAAGCCTATAAATTTGGTTCTCTCGATTTTCGCAAGCATTCTGCTTATATAGTCGCTGCCCGGCTCAAACACCGAGAGGTCCTCACGGGAAAGCTCCTTCTTGTCACCGTTATCTATATACGCCTGATAAGCAATATCCTGAGCAAGCATCTTCGCAGTCTTAAAGCCGTCGAAATACTTGTTGCGGTAAAGCACCTCGATATCCTCTCTTACAAGCGAAAGCGCCGAATCGAGAAGCGCAAGTCCGTACGCCGAAAGTCTGGTCTTGACGAACGAAAGAAGCTCGTCTACGGTGGGCTTTTCTATAACTATCCTCTCAATGCGCAAAAAAGAGGAAATGATAGCCTCCATTTTGTTTCTTTCCTCCTCGTCACGCTTCGACAGGGAAAGGATAACCAACCAATCGTCGCTGTTGTCGGAAAGATATTCAAGGAAATCACGGAAGTGCCTTTCCTCGGAATGTCCCCGCCATTCGTCAATATCGATATATATTATTCCTCTGTATTCGCTGCGGAAGCCTGCGGCGTTGTCAACCTCGTCCATAAGGCGCTGAATCTCGGTAAAGGGCTGATCCTTAGGACAGTAGTTAAGCATAAATTCAAAATACTTTACGTCGCCGTAGAAATTTATAAGATTCTTATGCTCCGTAAGAAAATCCGAAAGCAAATCAAGCAGGTGCGACCTGCCCGTGCCCGAATCGGATACAAGAAAAATATCGGGAAGTATTATCGGTGCGCCGCTGTAAGTATCCTTCATATTTGAAGAAAGCGCACTCCACTGTTTTATAAGCTTTTTAAAATCGCAAAGACCGTTATGCGCCATTATTCTTTCATACGAGGTCTGCATTTTTTATCTCCTTTGAATTATCCTTTTTTAGGTTTGGCAACAGCCGAAGCTACGCCGCTTTTATCTTCTCTTTCTGAGTCTGTAATCGCTGCCCGCAAAAACGCAGGTGATATAGTCGCTGCCTATTATGCGAGAGCAAATTCTGTCATCGTACTTTTTCATAATATCCTCTACCGAAAGGTTGGTGGATACTACCGTGGAAAGTCCTCTGTTGCGCCTTGTGGTAAATATATTGTAAAGACAGCTTACCGAAAAGGGCGTGGTAAATTCCGTGCCGAGGTCGTCTATAATGAGCAGGTCGCATTCAAGGTATTTATCCGAGGCGGTCTCCTGCCTTCCGTAGCCCGAATGGAATTTATCGTTCTCAAAATCGTTGATTATATTCTGGGCGCTGTCGTATATTACGCTGTATCCCTTGGATATAACCACCCTTGCAAGCGAAGTTGACATATGTGTCTTGCCCGTGCCGGTCTTACCCATAAGCATAAGGTTCTTACCACGGAATTTCCCGTCGAAGTCGGTGGCAAATTCCCGAATTCCGCCAACGATTTTTTCCATTCTGCGTCTGGTCTCGGAATCGGAATATACCTCCATATCAAAGTTATCAAAGCTCTGCTCCTCGATAAGCCTTCCTATTCCCGACGCCTTGATTCCCTCGGTGAATAAAAGCTCCTTTAGGCAAGAGCACATTTTGATATCTATATATCCCGAATCCTGACACTTAGGGCAGGTGTATTTCACCTCGGTATAGTCCTCGGGGTAGCCGAGCGCCTTTATCCGTGCCCGTCTTTCCTCGTTGAGCTTAAGATTGCGCTCCTTAATGGGGGCGATATCTCCGCCCTCGCAGGCGGTCTTTAGTATCATAGGTCCAATCCTGCGAAGCTCCTCGCCTATTTTCTTAAGCTCGGGTGAGAGAAGCTCAAGCTCCAGTGTCCTTCTGTTAGAGAGATTTCTCGCTTCGCTTCTTCTATTGTCTATTATCTCTTTAGCTCTGTTGTAACTGTCAGATTTATACATTATGTAAACCTCGCTTTACATATAAGAGTTTATTTTCGTTGTTTCGGTGAAAAGCCGACTAGCTTTCGTCGTCCATAAACGGGCTGTTGGCGATAGCGTTACGCATAGCCTCCTCGGGGTCAAAATCGCCGTATCTCGGCTTCTCTTGCCGTCTGCCCTTTGCACCCTTAACCGATTTATCTATCTCGGACTTATGCTTTTCGTGGAGCGCCTTACACTCCTCCACCGTGCGTGCGCCGCCCTTATTCCACTCGGTAAGAATGGTATCCATATAGCTAAGCGACGCCTTGCCCGTGCTGAGCGCAGTAATATCGTACGCCTCGCCTATGATAGCCGAGGAATATCCGAAATCCACCGTCCATTTATTGAAATAGCCCTCCTCGCTCTTTGACAGGCGTCTGCCGTATATGCCGAGGAGCTTTTTTATTTCGATAAACGCCTCATTCATAGCGTCACGCTCCTTGAGATATACCTCGAGCGCTTCGACGGTATTTACTCCCTGCTCGGCAAGCCTGATTGCGCCGCTGACGAGAGAATTAACGCCCGAAAGCCTCCCCTTATCGTTAAGATAAGACATATAAAGCGCAATAAACTCGCCGCTGAGATTATACTGTGAGCAAAGCCCGGTGATACGGTCAACCTCAAAGGGAGTAAGCTCTGTCGGAGCTTTATTCATAAGCTGAGCAAAGCTTTCAATAACCTCTCTTAAAGAATTATCCCTTATGCTCTTGGCTACCGACACTCCGCTCTCCTCGGCTATCTCACCCTTATATATTCCCGACTTGAATTCCTCGACGATATTGCTTCTCTTAACCAGCACGCCCGCCTCGAAGAACAGCGTAACCGCTGCCGCCACTCTAGCCTCGCTGACACCGCTGAGGGTGGAAAGCTGAGACTTTGTGGCGCTTCCGCACTTGGCGATAAGCGCAAGCAGCACTCGAAGCTCGTCGGCGCTCGCCTCCGAATACGCCGAGGATATAAGCATTTTATCGGCGTTTATATCAAATTCGTAAATCATACGATACCGCCGTTCTTTTCACCTGCGGTCTTCATTGCGTAGCAAAGCGTCATAAGCGAATCTCCGAGATGCACGTTCTCTACTACGGTATTGCCGCTCGGGCGAAGCTCGTTATTTGCGAAATTCCAGATACCAAGCACACCTGCTGACGAAAGCGTTTCTGCCACTGTAAGCGCTGATTCCTTAGGCACGGTAAGCACGCCTATCGCTATTTCGTTGTCACGGCAGAAATCGTAAAGCGTGTCTATGTGATATACGGGTATGCCCGAAATGCTTTTGCCAACCAAATCAGCGTCTATGTCGAAAAGCGCCACGCAGGTAACGCCTCTACGCATAAACATACGGGATGATGCAAGCGCACGGCCGAGATTTCCTGCGCCTACTATTACGGCACGGTAGCCCTCGGATATGCCGAGAAGCTCACCTATTTTGCCGTAAAGATACTTTACGTTGTAGCCGTAGCCCTGCTGACCGAAGCCTCCGAAGCAATTGAAATCCTGCCTTATCTGCGAGGCGGTAACGCCCATAATTTTTGAAAGCTCTGCGCTTGATATACGCATCTTACCCTCTCGCATAAGCTCGCCTAAATATCTGTGATATCTCGGCAGGCGTCTTATTACCGCAAGAGATACGCTCTGCTTTTCGGCATCTGCGTAGCGCTTATCAAACGTGCCCTCTATCTTATCTATACTTTCCATCTATCTAAACCACCGTATCAAACGCCGAGGCGTTCAGCGACGAATCGGCGGTGTTTCCCCTTTCATATTCAAAATATCCCGCAACGCCTATCATAGCGGCGTTATCGCCGCAAAGCGAGGGTGAGGGTATAAAAATTTTCACGCCGTGGCTTTTTGCAACCTCGGTAAGTCTGGCTCGCAGGTGCGAATTGGCGGCAACTCCTCCGCAAACCACGAGTGAGCAGCCTTCGTTTTGCGACAGCGCCAAGTCAAGCTTTGACGCTACTGCATCAACCGCCTCGAAGGTGTACCGTGCGGCAAACTCTGCCCGAGGAAGCTCCTCGCCCCTCTGCTCAAATCTGTGTATAAGATTTATAGCCGCAGTCTTAAGCCCCGAGAACGAAAAATTCAGCGAGCCGTCACGGAGCGCAGGACTTGGAAGCGTAAACTCACCGCTTTTATAAGCTGCGCTTTTGCGGTATGCGGAGAAATAGTCCTCCCTCTCGCCAACGGCAAGCTTAAAGCCCTCTCTGCTGAGCTTATCAAAGCCTGCTCCCGCAGGATAAGGAATTCCTATAATTCTGCCTATTTTGTCAAACGCCTCGCCCATAGCGTCGTCAAGCGTCGAGCCGATTTTGTGAATTTCCGTATAATCCTCGACCTTATAAATGGCGGTATGTCCCCCCGATACCGCAAGCGCTATAAACGGCGGCTTCGGTATTTCGCCCTCGGAAAGATACGCCGAGGCTATATGCCCCTTGATATGGTCGACCGCTATAAGCGGCTTTGAATTTGCGCTTGCAAGCGCCTTGGCAAAATTCACCCCCACGAGCAATGCGCCGATAAGCCCCGGGCTTGCGGTGACTGCTACGGCGTCGATTTCGTCAAGCGTAATTTCGGCTACGGCAAGCGCCTCGTAGGTTATTTTGCTGATAGCCTCAATGTGCGCTCGACTTGCTATCTCGGGCACTACTCCGCCATAAAGACGGTGTATATCCACCTGAGAGGCTATTATATTCGATTTTACGGAAAAGCGCCCCTCTCGGCAAAAAACCACGGCAGCCGAGGTTTCGTCGCAGGAGCTTTCAAACGCAAGTATGTTCATTATGTAAAACTCTTTCTTGTAAATCTAAAAGCAGGGTATAAATTACAGCACATGAGAACCTCTCCTCGGCTCTCCTTGCCCTTAACAAATCCAAACTCAAAGAATACGCCGCTACGGCATATCCTGCCTGCTTGCTTTAATCATTATTATCGCATCGTCGTCGGGATTCTTATAATATCCCTTTCTTTCTCCCATTTCACGAAAGCCGTAGCTTCGGTAAAGATTTCTTGCAGGAATATTGCGGCTTCTCACCTCGAGGAAAAGACATTCAAGCCCCCGTCCTCGCTCGCACTTATGCATATAGTCAAGAAGTCGGTAGGCTATGCCCCGTCTTCTCTTGTCGTGCCTCGTGGCAATTCGGTAAAGCTCGCCCTCGGGCGCTATTATTCTGCCGAAGGCGTAGGCTATAAGCTCGCCTGTGTCCTCGGTTGCCACGTAGCACATTCCGCTTTCCTGACATATATAGGAGAAAAGGCTTTTCACGTCCCACGCATCGCTGAAGATTTCTTCTTCAAGCGCCGCAATAAGAGGCGCATCGTCAGGTCTTGCCTTTCTTATTACCATAGCTTAAAATTTGAGCGAGCTTAAAAATTCACGAAGCTCCTCGGCGCACTCGGGGTGCGAAAGTCCCTTGACTATGTTTGCCTTAAGGAATCCGACCTTAGAGCCCATATCGTATCTGTCACCCTCAAATTCAAGCGCCATAACGCCGCCGTCCCTTGCAAGCTGTGCCATAGCGTCGGTGAGCTGATATTCACCGCCCGCACCGGGCTTTAACGAAGCTATTATATCGAACACCTCGGGGGTAAGCAGCACTCTGCCGAGTATCGAGAGATTGGAGAACTCCTTGCCCTCCTCGGGCTTCTCTATCATATCCGAGCAGAAGTATACGTCCTTGTCCTCCGACGGCGTAACCTTAAGCGAGCAATACTTTCTCAGCTGCTCTACCGGAACGGGCTTAACGCCTACTACGGGCTTTTTGTACTTTTCGTATACGTCGATAAGCTGCTTTGCTACGGGTGTCTCAGAAAAGATTATATCGTCACCGTAAAGCACCACGAAGGGCTCGTCGCCGACGAAGCTTCTCGCTCTGCCTACTGCGTGACCGAGGCCGCGCGTCTCCTTCTGTCTTAAGAAATATATATTAGCCATATCGGCAATTTCCTTAAGGCGCTCTGCCTCCTTAAGCTTGCCCTTGGCAACGAGATTCGTCTGGTATTCTACCGAGATATCGAAGAAATCCTCCATAGCGTCCTTGTCACGGTTGGTAATAATGAGTATATCGGTAATGCCGCTCTTTACCGCCTCCTCGACGAGATGGTAAATCGCAGGCAAATCCACGATAGGAAGCATCTCCTTCGGAACTGCCTTTGATATGGGCAGCATTCTCGTGCCAAGACCTGCCGCAGGAATTATTGCCTTAGTAATTCTCTTCATCGTAATATCTTCCTTTCGAATTTTATTCGTGAAATAATCAGTCCTTGAAATATTCTTCCTCTACTGCACGAAGCAGGATTTCAGCCGCCTCCTCAGCGCTCCCTGCGGCAACCGTACAGCCTGCCGCTCTTATATGACCGCCGCCCATAAAGCGGCTTGCGACCTTGGTAACGTCAGCGCCCACCGAGCGGAGCGAGCCCTTATATTCACCCTTGTCGGTTTCCTTGACGATAAAGGCTATCTCTGCGCCTCTTACCGAGCGCACAAGCTCTATTGCAGTCTCGAAATGCTCCATAAGAAGTCCCATAGCAAGCCTCTCCTCACGCCCTACGAAGGAATAGGCGATTCTGCCGTCCTTCGCTGTGTAAAGCCTTGCCGAAACAAGCCCCTCGGCTTTTAGCTGCTCCTTGGATTTAGAGCTGAAAAGCCTATGATTTATATCGGTAAAATCAATACCCGTATCAATAAGCCTTGCCGCCGTGCGGTAGGTGTCCGCGGTGGTATTCGAATAGGCAAACGAGCCCGTATCTGAGGATATCGCCGCATAAATCGGATAGGCAAGCTCGGGCGTCATAGTCACAACCCCCCGCCTTATCATTTCCTCTGCTATAAGATACAAGACCTCGCCCGCACTCGACATTCCTCTTACGGTGAAAATATCCGCAAAGGGCACTGCCACCTCGTGATGGTCTATCATAAGCCTCGGTGACGGTATTTTTTCTATTATATCCCCAAGCTGCATAGGCGAGGGCACGTCAATGGAAATCGGCGTCATAGCCGAATATTCCTCCTCGCTTGCCAAGGAAAAGCCCTCAAGCAAAAACGCAAGTCGGTCGGGGACTTTATCGGCGCAGGCGTATTTTACGTTCCTGCCAAGCATAGAGAAAAGCCTCATAACTCCTGCCGCCGAGCCTACCGTATCGCCGTCGGGGCGCACGTGCATAAGCACGAGAGGGCGCTCTAGCGAAAGCAAAATATCCACGCACTCGCAGAGCGAAAGCTCCTTATATTCAGTCATTCCGAGAGCCGTCCTTTTTGCTGATTTCCTCAAGAAGCCTTGCTATTCTTGCGCCGTGCTCTATCGAGCCGTCACGCTTGAATTCAAGCTCGGGGGTAACTCTGAGATTAAGCGTCGTCGCCAGATGGTGACGGAGCATACCCGTGCATTTTTTAAGTCCCCTTAATGCCTCGTCGGCATCACCCATACAGGAAAAATATATTACAGCATACTTAAGGTCGGGGGCAACCTCAGCTCTTGTGATGCTTACGAAATTATTGATTACCATAGGCTCTCTTACCTCGCCGAGAGCTATTGCAAGCTCCTCCTTTACGGCGTCGTTTATTCTGCCTCGTCTGTATTTTGCCATATTGCTTCCTTTCTGCCGACCGTCTATTTTACCAGTCGGTCTTTCACTTGCCAAAAAGGCAAGTTTCACGGTTTTTATAAAATATCATATTCTTCACTTGAGGTGATTTTTATGACGGAAATTTCAAAATCAAATGTGAAAATAGCGCTGATTTTCGGCGGCAGGGGCGTTGAGCATCAGATTTCCTGCCTGAGCGCCGCCCGTATTCTGCGGCTTATTAAGTCCTCGTTTGTAAAGCCCGTATGCATATATATCGAGCAGGGGGGCGGCTGGTATTTCTTCCCGCCGAGCGAGGAGCTTATTGCCTCTGCAAAAGAGATAGATACATCGGGACTTACCCCTACCTATCCCGTCCTGATAGGGCGGAAATGCGGCTTTTTAAAGGACGGCGAAATTCTTGAAATTGACTGCTGTATCCCTGCGCTACACGGCGATTTCGGTGAGGACGGACGGGTGCAGGGTGCGCTCGAATGCGCAAAAATCCCATTCGTCGGTCAGGGCGTAGCCACGGGCGCTCTTTGCGCTGACAAGGAATACACGAAGCTCGTCGCTATATCCGCAGGCATACCTACGCCCCCCTACGCCGTATACAGGGAGCGCCACTATTCGGATACCGCCGCCAAGGCAGTGCTTGACGAAGCAAAATCAAAATTCGGATACCCAATGTTCATAAAGCCTGCGGGGCTTGGAAGCTCGTACGGAGCGTCACCGGTAAATTCCGACGGAGAATTTTTCGCAGCGCTGAAAAGTGCCTTCGAGCTTTGCCGCGGCAAGGTGCTGATAGAAAAGCTCGTCCGTGCGGATTATGAGCTTGAATGCGCATTCCTCGACGGAGAGGAGCGGCTCGTAACCGAACCGTCAGCCGTATCGGTCGGTGGCGGCTTTTACGACTTTAAGAAAAAGTATATTGACAAAAATACCAAAGCCGCAGTGCGCGCCGATATAGATAACGGTCTTCGGGCAAAAGCGGTCGAATACTCAAAAAAGCTCACTGAGCTGCTTTCCCTGCGTGACCTTGCGAGAATAGATTTCTTCCTTGCGGACGGTAAGCTCTACTTTAACGAGATAAACACCTTCCCCGGCTTCACAAGCGACAGCCTTTACGAAAAAATGCTGACAAATGCGGGAATAGAAAGCTCAGAAATTATAAAAAGGCTGGTAGCTCTTGCTATTTTGCGTAAGGACGGTCAAACCTAATCTAACTTTAAAGCTGAGAGGCGGTAATATATGATAGGTATATTCGATAGCGGTGTCGGCGGATTTGCAGCGCTTTCAAGGCTAAGAGAGCTTCGCCCAAGGGTAGACGTCTCTTATCTCGCCGACCGCAAAAACGCACCGTACGGCACGAAAAGCATTATCGAGCTTGAAAGGCTTGTCCTGCGTGATATAGATATCTTAAGAGCGATGGGCGCTGAGAAAATACTCGCCGCCTGCTGCACCGCCTGCTCCGTGATAGACCGACTTGACACAACGCTCACTAAGGGTGTCACCACCATTATTAAGCCTGCCGCAAGGGCTGCCGTCAAGAAGACCAAGAACGGTAAAATCGCCGTAATCTGCACCGACGCTACGGCAAGAAGCAGAGCTTTTGAATGGGAGCTTAAGCGGCTGATGCCCGATATAGAAATCAAAACTAAGCCCTCTGCAAAACTAGTAGAGCTTACGGAGCTTGGCGCAAGAGATTCACGCTTAAGTAAGGGTGAACTCGATATAATCCGCACCGAGCTTTCGCCGCTTCTTGATTTCGGCGCAGACACCGTAATTCTCGGCTGCACTCACTTTTCGCTGCTGAAGCATAGCATTTCGGGGTGTCTTAATGCCGATTTCGTAAGCGCCGCTGACGAGGGCGCATCGCTTTTATCCGCATCACTCAAAAACGAGGGCGAGGGTAAAATAACCTACATCTGTCCCGAAAAATTGTCCGTTTTTTCGGGGTAGCTTACAGATAAATCAAGCGACGAAGTAGATCTTTAAGCTATACGCTTGCCCTCAGGCATACCGCAGCACGGCTACTCTGTCGTGCCCCGAGAAATCCTTGATTATCTCGGCGCTAAAGCCAAGCTCTCTTGCGATTTTCGTCACCGCCTCTGCCTGACTTGCGCCGATTTCAAGAGCGCAAAAGCCCTGCGGAAGCAGAATTTTATCAAGATTTTCTATAATTCTGCGATAGAATATCAAACCGTCGCATCCGCCGATAAAAGCAGCCCTCGGCTCGTAATAAAGCTCCTTTTCAAGGCACTTATATTCGCTTTCGGTAACGTAGGGCGGATTTGAAAGCACCGCATCATATCTGCCGCTGGGAAAATCGGTAAGCAAATCGCATCTTTCAAGCTCGGTGCGAAAAAGCACTCCGCAATCCTCTGCGTTGCGCCTTGCGACCTCAATTGCTCCAAGCGAAATATCAACTAAGGTAGCCTTAGTATCCTTGGTATTGCAAAGCGTCGATATTCCAACGCAGCCGCTGCCGCAGCAAAGGTCTATAAGCCGACTGCCAGCCGCTATATTCCTGACCGCAAAATCCACTAAAATCTCGGTGTCCTGCCTCGGTATAAGCACCTCAGGCGTGACGGTGTAGCATTCGTTATAAAAGTAGGCTCTGCCGAGGATATAAGCAAGCGGCTCACGCATTCTGCGCCTTTCGATTATGGGCGTAAGCTCCGCCTCGGGAAGCGACCTGTCGGCAGAATAAAGCTCGGCGGGCGATATTTTAAGAAGCTCGCAGAATATTATTCTTGCCTCGCTATCGCACTCCTCAACGCCGCATTCACCAAGCCTTGCCGACAATTCTTTAAGCGTCATCTGCGTCTTCCTCTTTTTCGTCCTCGGTATCACACTCGGCAGGAGCTGTCCCATCTGCTAAAGGCTGAATATCGGCAAGTCCCTCGGCTGTCTCGGGCGCTTCCGCAGCGTCAGCCTCGGCTACTCTATCCTCGGCTGAGGTCTCGGCCTCGTCCGAATTTTCGGGAGCCGTATTTTCGGTATTCTTCTTTTCCCAAGGCTTTTCATTAAAGAATTCCATAAACTCGGGAATTTCGTCACGCAGAGCGCATTTCGTCGATACTATCGCAACCTCAAGCATATCCAAGGTCGGCTCTTTAGTAGTAATTCTCTGCACCCAAAGCCCGGGAGCGGCAAGAATTCTTACGAAAATATTGTCGTGCTTGCCTGCGTACATTATGAATTCGTAGCCTATGCCTACAACCAAGGGAAGAATAAGAATTCGTATTCCCGTATAAGCCATAGGGTGAAGCGAAATTCCGATAAGGCTCTCAAAAATAAATCTTACGAATATTCCGACTACGATACCGATAAGTATCATAAAGAACATAAACGAGGTACCGCATCTGCGGTGAAATCTCGTATGATGCTTTGCATTTTCAGGGGTAAGCTCCTCACCCGCCTCAAAGCAGGCGATAGTCTTATGCTCTGCTCCGTGATACATAAAGGTGCGCTTAATATCCGGAATAAGAGCTACGAGAGCAAGATAGGATATAAATATCAGAACCTTGCATACTCCCTCTATTACAGAGCGCCATATACCGAGGTCAGGACCGCCAAGCCAAGTAACGAGCATGTTTATTCCGTCCGCCGCAAGCGTTGGCAGGAACATAAAGAGAAAGAGCGAAAGCGCCACGCCAAGCACCGTGCCGAGAATCATTATAAAGTCGGTAAGGCTGATGCCGAGATGCTTCCTCATCCACTTTTCCGCCTTGCCGTCCTCCTCCTCGATGCCAAGCGCCTCTGCGGAATTGCCGAGAGTCTTGACGCTGAGCTTCATCATTTCTATAAAATTAACGACGCCTCTTATAAGCGGAAAATTAAGAATTTTATGCTTCTTTCTTACCGAAACGAAGCTGTCGTCGCAAACGACGAGCGAGCCGTCCTCCTTTCGGCAGGTGGTAACGGTGTGCGCCCCCGCCTTCATCATTACTCCCTCAAGCACCGCTTGACCGCCGACCTTGCCAAGCCTTTCGCACGGACAGCCCTCCTTTGGAAGCTTCTTTTCTTCTGACATAATAATCTCCTCCCGTCGCCGCACGGCGACTGTAAAACATTATCTAAATATCTTCGCAGTCAGCGCACTCACACGCACGAACCTCACAGTATTTAATATATTATATCACAAAATATATAAAAAATAAAGGGGATTTTCAAAATTTTGTCCAAAAGGCAAGCCTCTCTAGCAATAGGTCAGCATATCGCTTGAAATCCACCTTGCGCCTCACCCACAAAAACGCAAAAAATAAATCAAAGCAATTTTGGTAAAGTGAGCACTATGTTAGGAAAAATGACTACAATGATTTACATATAAACAAACAAAAAGCGCCCTAAACACGCAATAAAGCTTTGCGTATCTCAAGCGCTTTTTCGTTTTATTTTTCAGAGCCTGCGATTACTTTATAGTTCCGCTCTTGTCCTTCTGGATTACGTCGTGAGCGCCGCCCTCTACGATGCTCGTCGCACTGACGAGGGTGAGAACTGCCTTCTCTTGAAGCTCGGGGATAGTGAGTGCGCCGCAGTTGCACATAGTGGATTTAACCTTTGCCAAGGACATAGCTACGTTGTCCTTTAAGCTGCCCGCATAAGGAACGTAGGAATCAACGCCCTCCTCGAAGGAAAGCTTCTTATCGCCGCCGAGGTCGTATCTCTGCCAGTTTCTCGCTCTGGCGCTTCCCTCGCCCCAATATTCCTTGTAGTAAGTGCCGCCTATCGAAACCTTATTAGAGGGAGATTCGTCGAATCTTGCGAAGTATCTGCCAAGCATTACGAAGTCAGCGCCCATAGCAAGCGAAAGGGTTATGTGGTGGTCGTAAACGATACCGCCGTCGGAGCATACGGGGATATAAACGCCGGTTTCCTCAAAATATCTGTCACGCTCTGCGCATACCTCGATAAGAGCGGTTGCCTGACCTCTGCCTATACCCTTCGTCTCTCTGGTGATACAGATAGAGCCGCCGCCGATACCGACCTTAATGAAGTCAGCTCCGCAATCAGCAAGGAACCGGAAGCCCTCCGCATCTACTACGTTACCTGCGCCGACCTTAACGGTGTCGCCGTACTTATCTCTTATCCAGGCAATGGTGCGCTTCTGCCACTCCGAGAAGCCCTCGGAGGAATCGATGCAAAGCACGTCAACACCCGCTTCAACGAGAGCAGGCACACGCTCTGCGTAATCTCTGGTATTGATGCCTGCGCCGACTACGTATCTTTTCGCCTTGTCGAGAAGCTCGTTGGGGTTAGCCTTATGCGTATCGTAGTCCTTACGGAATACCATATAAAGAAGCTTGCCGTCCTCGTCCACTATGGGGAGCGAGTTAAGCTTATTGTCCCAGATTATATCGTTAGCCTCCTTAAGGGTAGTACCCTCCTTGGCTATGATAAGCTTATCGTAAGGAGTCATAAATTCACAAACCTTAGTAGCAGGGTCCATACGGCTTACTCTGTAGTCACGGCTGGTGACGATACCGAGAAGCTTTCCGTTTGCCTTTCCGTTGTCGGTAACAGCCACGGTGGAATGCCCCGTCCTCTCCTTAAGCTCTACTACGTCCTGCATAGTCGCATCGGGAGTTATATTAGAATCGCTGATTACGAAGCCCGCCTTGTGGCTCTTTGCTCTTCTTACCATTTCAGCCTCGTCCTCGATGGTCTGAGAGCCGTATATGAAGGATACGCCGCCCTCCTTGGCAAGAGCTACCGCAAGCCTGTCGCCCGATACCGACTGCATTATAGCCGATACCATAGGTATGTTCATCATAATTTCGGGTGTCTCACCCTTTTTATACTTTACAAGAGGTGTCTTGAGGCTAACGTTTGCAGGAATGCACTCAGCCGAGGAATATCCCGGGATAAGCAGATATTCGTTAAAGGTGTGTGAGGGTTCGTTGATAAATTTTGCCATTTTGTTTCTCCTAACTCAATCTATGTTAATCTTATTTTATACAAGGTAATTCTGCTTAGCCTCGCAGAATACACAGCGTGCGATGCCCGCATTTTTGTCGGTAATACAGAACAGATTGTCAAGCTCCTGCTCACATACGGTGATGCAGCGAGGATTCCGACACTTAATTTCATTCACGAGCATACCCTTGGTCACAAGCGGCGCTTTCGACCTGTCCTCCGCCTCGCTAAGAAGCTTCAGTATAAGCGCCATTCTCATATACTTGCCGTACAGCGCTTGTCTGAAATAGCACGCCCGCCTGTCGGCGTCTACCTTGACGCTGATTTCATTAACTCTAGGCAGCGGATGAAGCACTGTCGTATCGGGCTTTGCAAGCATAAGCTTATCGAGAGTAAGCACGTAGGAATCCTTAAGGCGCTCGTACTCCGTCGGGTCTGCAAAGCGCTCCCTCTGAATTCTCGTCATATAAAGCACGTCAAGCTTCGGCAGAGCCTCCTCAAGCGACGAGCATTCAATATATTCCATTCCGTATTTTTCTATTATCTCATACTTTATATAGCTTGGAATTTTAAGCTCGGGCGGAGAGATAAGCACGAGCTTTATTCCCTTATATCTTGCGAGAGCCGCTATAAGAGAATGCACGGTTCTTCCGTATTTGAGGTCGCCGCAGAAGCCTACGGTCATATTGTCGAGCCTGCCCTTTTCTACCGAAATCGTAAGCAGATCGGCAAGCGTCTGCGTCGGGTGTGCGTGACCGCCATCGCCCGCATTAATCACGGGAATAGTAGCGTTCACCGACGCTACCAGAGGTGCGCCCTCAAGCGGATGTCGCATAGCCATAATATCGGCGTAGCAGCTTATAATCTTTGCCGTATCGGCAACGCTTTCCCCCTTAGCTGCACTCGAGGAGCTAGCCTCGGAAAAGCCGATTACGCTGCCGCCAAGCTCGAGCATAGCAGCCTCAAAGCTGAGCCTGGTTCTCGTGGACGGCTCAAAGAACAAGGTGGCAAGCTTCTTTCCGCGACAGCACTCGCTGTATTTCTTCGGATTTGCCATTATATCCTTTGCGACCGAAATAAGCCCGTCAAGCTCGTCAACCGAAAAATCGTGGATATCAATTAAGCTTCTCATTCATTTTTCCTTATTTATAAATTTTGCAAATGTAAATAAATATTGTTAAAAGTAATAATGATATATTGCTCCGCAATATGATATACGGCATAACGCCCTATGATATATTTGCGCCTTTGGCTCAAATATTAAATGATATCCATTCCTTCAATACGCCGTAGCGTATATCATATCCGTCAGGATATATCATACCGCAGGTATATCATCCGTTCTGGGGAACGGATATCATTGCGAGCTTTGCTCGCCGCAGTGAGCCGACAACGCAGTATTTCGAGCTTCTGTACCAAGCTTCACACTTTCGCACCTAGCGCCGCAGAAAGTCTGAAAGACAAGGCGTAAGGCTCTGAGGCTCAGGCGACGGTGTAGAATACTACTCCGAGCCGGCCGAGTGAGCCGACAACGCAGTATTTCGGGCTTTATGCAAGCTAGGCTCCGTAAACAGACAAATAATTCTTAATCCTTGCTACGTTCTCCTCGTTGCCACCCTCGGACTCAAGATATTCTATGATATCGTATACGTCGACTACAGAATATACGGGGAAGCCGAATTCTTCGGCGATTTCCTCCATTGCGCCCTTTTCGCCCTTGCCCTTTTCCTTACGGTTAACCATTACGAAGCAAGCGGAAACCTTAACGCCCTCGAGAGTCTTCATTATCTCCATAGTTTCTCTGATTGCAGTGCCTGCGGTAATAACGTCCTCGACGATAACTACCTCCTCGCCGCACTTGGGCTTATAGCCTACGAAAATACCGCCCTCACCATGGTCCTTTGCTTCCTTTCTGTTGAAGAAGAAGGGCAAATCAAGTCCCTCCTTAGCAAGCGCCACCGAAGCCGAAACGGCAATCGAAATTCCCTTATACGCAGGACCGAAAAGGCAGGTATTCTTTCTGCCGATTTTATCAAGGTAAGCCTTTGCGTAGAACGAGCCGAGCTTCATTATCTGCTCACCCGTCTTAATCTCGCCCGCATTGATAAAGTAAGGAATCTTTCTTCCGCTCTTTGCGGTGAAATCTCCAAACTTAAGCACGCCTGCATCCTTAAGGAAGTCAATAAATTCTCTCTTGTAGCTTTCCATCTTTATATCTCCTAAAAATTAATCAACGAATTCTCTTACGCATCTCTCGTATGCGGAAACGGGGTCCTCAGCAGCGGTAATAGGTCTGCCTACTACTATATAATCAGAGCCTATTTTCTTTGCCTCGGCAGGCGTCATTACTCGCTTCTGGTCGCCGATATCGCCGTCTGCAAATCTTACGCCGGGGGTAACGGTAACAAAGCCTGCGCCGCAGGTATCGTGAACCTTGCCTGCCTCAAGAGGCGAGCATACAACACCATCAAGTCCTGCCTCCATAGCGTTGTGAGCGTAGTGCATAACGACCTTGTCAATAGGCTCTTTGATAAGCAAATCGTTCTCCATGCTTTCCTGGTCGGTGCTGGTAAGCTGGGTTACGGCGATAAGCATAGGACGGCTTCCGTCAGGACGGGTAAGCCCCTCGATAGCTGACTCCATCATTCTCTTAGTGCCTGCCGCATGCAGGTTGGTCATATCAACGTCAAGTCTTGAAAGCACCGCCATAGACTTCTTTACGGTATTGGGGATATCGTGAAGCTTCAGGTCAAGGAATATCTTGTGTCCTCTTTTCTTGATTTCCTTTACGATAGACGGTCCTTCGGCATAGTAAAGCTCCATACCGATTTTAACGAACGGCTTAACTCCCGTAAATTTATCAAGGAAGCTGAAGGTCTTTTCAGCGCTGTCAAAATCGCAGGCAATTATAACGTCTTTTCCCATTTTATGTTAACCTCTCTTTACAAAATATATTATTTTATCTTATTCGGAAGCCTTTCCGATAATTTCACTGAGCGACTTAATTCCGTACTTTTCCATAACCCTCGGCAGGTCGTTTATGATATCTCTGCAGGCGTAGGGATTAACGAGATTATAAGCTCCGACCTCAACGGCACAAGCTCCCGCAAGCATCATTTCAATAACGTCCTCCGCGCTTGCAACACCGCCCATTCCAACGACGGGAATCTTCACGGCGTTTGCCACCTGATATACCATTCTTACCGCTACGGGGAAGATTGCAGGGCCTGAAAATCCGCCCATTTTATTAGCGATTACAGGCTTCTTAGTCCTTAAATCTATTCTCATTCCAAGCAGAGTATTGATAAGGCTGATACCGTCAGCGCCTGCCTCCTCGCACGCCTTTGCTATCGATACGATATCGGTAACGTTAGGCGAAAGCTTTATAAGCACGGGCTTCGTCGTCACTGCCTTAACAGCTCTCGTCACCTCGGCTGCCGCCTCGGGGGACGTGCCGAACGACATACCTCCGCCGTGTACGTTGGGGCAGGATACGTTTACCTCAAGCCAGCCAACCTCGGGGCATTTGTCAAGACGCTCGCAGGTGTAGGCGTAATCCTCTACCGAAAATCCCGAAACGTTTGCCATTACCTTTTTTGAGAAAACCCTTCTCATTTTGGGAAGCTCCTCCGAGATAACCTTGTCAACGCCGGGATTCTGAAGTCCGACTGCGTTTATCATTCCCGATGGGCACTCTGCAATTCTCGGTGTAGGATTGCCGAATCTCGCTTCACGTGTAGTCCCCTTGAACGAGAACGTGCCGAGAATATTTATATCGTAAAGCTCGCTGAACTCGTAGCCGTAGCCAAACGTGCCCGATGCAGGTATCAGGGGGTTGTCCATTTCAATGCCGCAAAGCTTTACCTTAGTGTCAAAGCCGTTTACCATATTATGTCCTCCTTAGTAAGCACGGGGCCCTCCTTGCATATACGCTTGTTGCCCGTTACGGTCTTGCAGGAGCAGCCCATACAAGCGCCGAAGCCGCAGCCCATTCTTTCCTCAAAGCTGAACGAGCCTGAGGTTGCGGTTGCGCCGTAAAGCGCCTTAAGCATAGGCTCAGGACCGCAGGTATAAAAGTAGGTATAATCTATATCCTTCAAGCAATCGGTAACGAAGCCCTTAGTGCCCATAGAGCCATCGACAGTGCTTACGTAAACCTTAGCGCCAAGCGCCTCGAATTCGTCCTTGTAAAAGACCTCGTCCTTGGTGTTGAAGCCAAGAATCACGCTTACCTGCTTGCCCTCGGCTATAAGTAGCCTTGCCAGCTTATAAAGAGGAGGTACGCCAACGCCGCCGCCCACAAGAAGCGGCTTATCGCCCGATTTTGCGGTGTCGTATCCGTTGCCAAGCCCGGTAAGAATATCGAGCCTCTCACCCGCTTTCATTTGCGACATAGCCTCGGTGCCTCTGCCCACTACCTTATATACCAAGGTAAGCTCGCCCTCAGTGCTGTCGCATACCGAGATAGGTCTTCTTAGGAAAAATCCGTCAAGCTTTATATTGACGAACTGTCCCGATGCGGTGATATCCGCAGTATCGCCAAGCAGTACCATTTTATAAACCGCTTTTGCGATAAGCTCGTTTGATTTAATTTCAAATATTGACTGTTTCATTTATTAAAATCCATTCGTATATTTTTAATCAACCTATAAAAACGTCGTTTTTCCAAAATCCGAGTTTGTTCTTCCAGCCGTAATAATCAGACTCGTTGCGATATGTAAGCTCTCCGAAGCCGTGGCGCACGCCGTGCTCCCAAGCTCCCTTATAGGTGCTGCCGTCGCTCATTTTTACGTAAGTGCCGTAGCCGTGGCGCTTGCCCATATAGAACTCTCCAGTGTAGGTTGAGCCGTCCTTTTCGGTATATACGCCGTGACCGTGAGGAAGTCCGTTCTTTACTGCGCCCGAATACCTTTCGGTAACGTCGGATTCGCCTGGTTTTTTGTAGAGTATATCGCCCTTAGTAAAAACTCCGTTTACGAATTCTCCGTCAAGAAGGCAGGTCTGCGCCCACTTGAAGCCAAAGCCTCGCCAATCCTTAGGAACCTGCTTTCCCTTACCGTTGGGCAGACCGTTTTTAAACTCACCCTCGTAATGCGAGCCGTCCTTGTATTCGTACCAGCCCTTGCCCTCAAGCTTGCCGTAATAAAAATCTCCGCTATATACGTCACCCGAGGAATATCGGTATCTACCCCTGCCGTGCGGAAGTCCCGACGGAGAGGTCGGGCCATCGTAAAAATCGCCCTTATCGATGCCGAGCGCCCTTCTGTCTGACGGATTTTTGCTCTTTGCCTCGTTCCGATAATCTGCCGCGGCGGTCTTCGTCCGACTTACGGCAGCGGCGCTTACGGCTCTTGGCGGCTCGGGCTTACGCTCCGGCGCATCACCCGACCATTCGGATTCGTAGGATATTCTGTCGTGTCCGTACTTATCGTGAAATACGAATTTTCCGTACTTTAAACCCATATGGTATGCGCCGTAATAGGTTTCCTGACCGTAGGAATCCTTTTTCTTGTAAAAGTACGTGCCGTAGCCGTGCTTTTTGCCCTCCTTGAACGTACCCTGAAAGGAATCTCCGCTTCTGTACGTTATAGTTCCGTAGCCGTCAAGCTTATCGGCAATATAGTCACCCTCGTAGCTGAATCTTCTGCTTTCCTTACCGTAATACGTAGAGCAGTAGCCTTCACGCTTTCCGTTTTTAAAGCTACCCGTGGAGACCTCTCCGTTGATAAATTCGACCTTGCCCTTGCCGTGAGGCTGACCTAAGCTATTGACTTCACCGGTGTAAGTGTAGGTAGGTTTTTTTACAATTGCCATACTATTCCTCCTTAAGTCGGTTCACGGCAGGTGCTGTTAGGTCAATCGCACAAGCTCCGCAGTATTTTTTTAGGAATCTATCGTGGATATTCTGATAGTATTTTCGTCAAGAACGTCAAGTAGTACCTTTACGGTATCAAGAGAGGTGAATATCGTCACGTTAGACTCTATTGCAGCCTTTCTTATCATATAGCCGTCGTTTTCAGTACCGATTGAGCCTATGTCGCTCGTATTGATAATGTACGCCATATGACCTTGTCTTATAGACTCGCAGATTTCGTTGCTTCCGTCGCCTATCTTGCGAAGCACGTGAGTGCGGATTCCGTTTTCCTTAAGGAATTTCGCCGTGCCCGAGGTTGCTTCAATATTGAAGCCGAGATCGTAGAAGCGTCTGATAAGAGGAAGCGCCTCCTCCTTGTCTTTATCTGCAA
Source organism: Eubacteriales bacterium (assembly GCA_045659905.1). Taxonomy (GTDB): domain Bacteria; phylum Bacillota; class Clostridia; order Oscillospirales; family CAG-272; genus UBA1740. The sequence continues at coordinate 37,849 of JAZRCT010000054.1, forward strand.
TGGTAGCAAATACCGTGCCGTAATTCTGAAGATGCATACCGCTTGCCTGAAGCGCCTTGTAGAGCGCACGGTTGAGCTTGTCGTCGTAGCCTATCGCCTCACCCGTGGATTTCATTTCAGGCGAAAGATAAGCGTCAAGTCCTCTTATCTTATTGAAGGAGAATACAGGCACCTTTACGTACCATCTCTTCTTCTCGTCGGGATAGATATCGAATATTCCCTGCTCCTTTAAGGACTTGCCGAGAATAACCTCGGTTGCGATATCCGCAAGCGACTATCCCGTAGCCTTCGAAAGGAACGGAACAGTACGGGAGGAGCGAGGATTAACCTCGATAATGAACACCTCGTCGTTCTTATCCACTATAAACTGAATATTGTAAAGTCCCCTGATGCCTATGCCTATACCGAGCTTCTTTGCGTACTGAAGAATAGTACCCTTAACCTTGTCGGATATAGAGAATGCGGGATATACGCTTATAGAGTCGCCCGAGTGAATACCCGTACGCTCAACAAGCTCCATAATTCCGGGCACAAATACGTCTCTGCCGTCGCAGATAGCGTCGACCTCTACCTCCTTGCCCGTGATATACTTGTCTACTAAAACAGGCTTGTCCTCGTCAATCTCAACGGCGGTCTTAAGGTAATGACGGAGCTGAGCCTCGTTTGCAACTATCTGCATTGCACGTCCGCCAAGCACGAAGCTGGGACGGACAAGCACGGGATAGCCAATGCGTGCGGCAGCGGCAACGCCGTCCTCGATTTTGGTAACCGCTCTGCCCTCGGGCTGAGGAATTCCAAGGTCCTTAAGAAGCTTCTCAAAGAGGTCACGGTTCTCCGCCTTGTCGATAGCGTCGCAATCCGTGCCTATAATCTTTACGCCGCGCTTCATAAGAGGAGCTGCAAGATTTATCGCAGTCTGTCCGCCAAGCGAAGCGATTACGCCCTCTGGCTTCTCAAAGTCGAGGATATTCATTACGTCCTCGGGGGTAAGAGGCTCGAAATAGAGCTTGTCGGCAGTGGTGTAGTCGGTTGATACGGTCTCGGGGTTGTTGTTGATTATTATAGACTCATAGCCCGACTTTCTGATGGTGGTAACGGCGTGAACGGTAGAATAGTCGAACTCTACGCCCTGACCGATACGGATAGGTCCTGCGCCCAGCACTACCGCCTTGTTCTTATCGGTAAGGCGGGAATCCATCTTGCCCTCGTATGAGGAATAGAAATAAGGAATGTAAGCGCCCGAATAGAGCGTATCAACCATTCTGAATACGGGAACTATGCCGTTTTCCTTACGCATATTGTATATATCGATTTCATTCATACCCCAAAGCTTTGCGATATACGGGTCGGAGAAGCCCGTACGCTTTGCCGCCTTAAGGGTTGCAACGTCGCCCACGTTAGCCTTAAGGGTATTTTCCATATCTATTATAGTCTTGAAGCTTTCAAGGAACAGAGGAGTAATCTTAGTAATCTCGTGGAGCTTATCAAGGCTTACGCCACGTCTTATAAGCTCTGCAACCGCAAAGAGCGTGTCGGACTTGAACTCGGCAAGATATTCTACAATTTCTCCGTCGGACATAGCGTCAAACTTGGAAAGATAAAGATGGTTTACACCGATTTCAAGCGAGCGCACCGACTTAAGTATACACTCGGTAAGGCTTGAGCCTATGCCCATAACCTCGCCGGTAGCCTTCATCTGCGTGCCAAGCACGTTTGAAGCCGAGGTAAATTTATCAAACGGGAATCTCGGGAATTTAGCTACCACGTAGTCAAGCTTAGGCTCACGGTCTGCGGTAGTGCCGGCTACGTGAATCTCGTCAAGCGTCATACCCACTGCAATCTTAGCAGTAACTCTCGCAATAGGATAACCCGACGCCTTGGAGGCAAGCGCAGAGGAGCGTGAAACTCTCGGGTTAACCTCTATGAGGTAATACTCGCTCGTATCGGGATTAAGCGCAAACTGAACGTTGCAGCCGCCCTCGATTTTAAGCTCTCTTATAATCTTGATTGCAGAATCGTTGAGCATCTTGAGGTCACGGTCGTTTAGCGAAAGTATAGGAGCTACTACCGCAGAATCACCGGTGTGAACTCCGACGGGGTCGATATTCTCCATACCGCATATAGTGATAGCTCTGTCGGAGGAATCACGCATTACCTCAAACTCGATTTCCTTATAGCCGCGCACGCTCTTTTCGATAAGCACCTGATGCACGGGCGAGAGCGCAAAGCCGTTCATACCAATCTCAACCAGCTCCTCCTCGTTGTAGGCGAAGCCGCCGCCCGTACCGCCAAGGGTGAAGGCAGGACGAAGCACTACGGGGTAGCCGATACGTGCTGCCGCAGCCTTTGCTTCCTCAAGGTCGTAGGTGATTTCAGAGGGGATTACAGGCTCGCCTATGGACTCGCAAAGCTCCTTGAACAGCTCTCTGTCCTCTGCTCGCTCAATGCTCTCGCTTGACGTGCCGAGAAGCTCGACGTGGCACTCTCTTAAAACGCCCTTTTTTTCAAGCTGCATAGCAAGGTTAAGTCCCGTCTGACCGCCGATACCCGGCACTATTGCGTCAGGACGCTCGTAGCGAAGAATTTTCGCTATGTATTCAAGCGTAAGAGGCTCCATATACACCTTGTCTGCGATGGTGGTATCCGTCATAATGGTAGCAGGGTTGGAATTGACGAGAACTACCTCGTAGCCCTCCTCCTTAAGAGCAAGACACGCCTGCGTACCCGCATAGTCAAACTCAGCAGCCTGTCCGATAACGATAGGTCCTGAGCCTATGATAAGGATTTTCTTGAGATCTGTTCTTTTTGCCATATTTAAAATCGTCCTCCGATAAAAATTATTTTCTGTAAACCGTCTTTCCGTCCTTAACGGTGATATAGTTGACGCCGAGCATTTTCATTCCGCAAAACGGCGTCGCTCTGCCAAGCGAGAGAAATTCGTCGGGATTTACCGTAAACTCCTCGTCGAGCGCCCAAATCGAGAAATCACCCTCGGGAATGGGAAGCGAGAATCGCCTTCTCGGATTTATACAAAGCAGCTCCTCGAGCCTTTCGAGCGTGATAATTCCCGTCTTTACGAGATAGGTGTAAAGCGCAGGCAGCGCAGTCTCTATTCCCACTACGCCAAATGCCGAGCCCGCAAGCCCCTTGGATTTATCCTCGGCAGAATGAGGTGCGTGGTCGGTGGCAATCATATCTATCGTGCCGTCCTTTACGCCCTCTATAAGAGCCGCTCTGTCCTCTGCCGAGCGAAGCGGCGGATTCATCTTGAAGCGGCCGTCCTCCTGCAAATCCGTATCCGTTAGAATAAGATAGTGCGGAGCCGTCTCGCAGGTAATATCCAGTCCCTCTCGCTTCGCCTGTCTGATAAGCTCTACGCTCTCCTTTGTCGAAACGTGGCAGACGTGATATTTGCAGCCCGTCTTCCTTATAAGCTCTATATCTCTTTTGATAGGTCCCCATTCGCTCTCCGAAAGAATACCGAGATGTCCGTGCTCACGTGCGTACTCACCTGCGTGAATATAGCCGCCGTAAAGAAGCGAATTATCCTCACAATGCGCAACTATAATCTTATCAAGCTCCACTGCCCGCTTCATTGCCGCAAGCATAAGCTCCTCACGCTGAACTCCCCGTCCGTCGTCCGAAAAGGCTATCGCTCCCGCCTCAGCAAGCTCCTCCATATCGGAAAGCTCCGTACCGAGCTGTCCTTTGGTAATTGAGCCGAGCGGATATACGTCTATAACCGAATCACGCTCGATAATATCAAGCTGAATCCTGAGATTTTCAGCGCTGTCGGGCACAGGCTTAAGATTAGGCATCGTCATTACCGCAGTGTATCCGCCTCTGGCAGCCGCTCTCGAGCCTGCATAAACCGTCCCTTTATAAGAAAAGCCCGGCTCACGGAAATGCACGTGCACATCGCAAAAGCCAAGCAAAGCAGTATATTTTTTACCGTCACCGAGAAAATCGGAAAAAGAAGACATAAGCGCTTCGGTAGCGGGCTTAATGTTTTCGGTGCAAAAGATGTTATGCTTAATCTCTTTCATTAGTAAGCTCCTCCCACTTTTTCCGCGCGGTTAAACGCATTTTTTATATTATACCACTACCATTATTATTTGTCAATAATAATTAAGGACAAACTTAACGGTAATATCCTATTTTTTTATGATAATTTTGAACAAATGCCAAAATACACAGATTTTCCGTCTTGACTTTAGCAAAAAATTATACTATAATAAAACCGTAAAAACAAACAAAACGAAAAAACGAGGAGAAAGAAATGAACGTCATCGAAAAGCTTTACGACGAAAACAATGAAGAAAACATTATCCTTTACGACGAAAATGACAAAGCTACCGAATTTGAGCAGCTTGCCCTTATTCCCTACGGCGATTTCGATTACGCCGTGCTTCTTCCCGTGACTAAAATCGAAGGCATTGAGGAAGACGAGGTTATGATTTTCAGAATCGACGGCGAGGGTGCTGACGCTGAATTGAATCTCGAAGACGACCCCTCTGCGGCAAGCGCTGTTTTCGATTTATTCGTCGAGCTTATGAAGGACGAAGACTGATTTTTTCCGAAATGTCAAATAGAAGCGGCGGTGTCCTTTTGGCTCAGCCGAAACATAGAAAGAGTGAGGTTGATTTTTTCTTCCTCACTCTTGTTTTTTCGTTATTATTGCTTTCGTCGGACGTATCACACCGAGAAGCGTCTTGCGTAGCTGCATTTTTTACACAAGGCTTCTTCGGCACGTTTTTTTGCGAAGCCTTTTTTTATTTTCTCCGCACGCTCGCCGCAAAGAATCTCTGTGAGCGGCGAATTAAAAATATTTCCAATCGTCATTTCCCCTTCGCTGTCAAGGCAGCAGGGCACGACGCTACCGTCGGCAAGAATTGCTACCTGGTCTGAAAGTGCGTGGCAGTATAGGCTCTCACGCTCCTCAGCTTTGCTCTCGGTAGGCCATACGAAGGTATCTCCGTGCTCAAGAAATATGTACCTTGAGAGCCTGATTCCCTGCCTATGCCGAGCAAAAGGTGCATCAAAATGAGAATAGAGAAATTCCTCTATTGCGGGATTAAAAAGATTTCTTCCCTGAGCATCGGCGCTATCCTCGTTCCACAGACGAAAAACCGTGAATATCCCCGAAGCCGCCGCACGCCTTGCAAAATCCACCGAGGACGAAAGATACCCCTCAAGGTCGTTCATTGAATTTCCCTCGGGTGCGTGAAGCGAAATCGAAACCTTATGTATGATATCCGCATAGGAAATCAGGATATCGCCTCGTGAAGAAAGCAGCGTGCCGTTAGTGGTAATGCAAATCGGCATACCCTCCTCCCTTGCTATATAAAGCAGCCTATCAAGCTCGGGATGCAAAAGCGGCTCTCCCATCACGTGAAGATACACGTACCTTACGTGCCCCTTGCATTTTTGCAAAATTTCCTTAAATTCACTCGGCGTCATTTGGCGCAATTTTCGGCTGGTTTTTGGGCAAAATGAACACGAAAGATTACAAATATTGCCTATTTCTACATAAAGTCGCTCTATCAACAGTATCACTCCGCCTTTCTTTTTAATAGCTTAAGTGTGGGGCGCATTACAGCTTTATACACCGCTCTTTCGAATCTTATTATAATACAAATAAAAGTGAAAAGCAATAGGCTTTATGCAGTATTTACTTTAAGACTTGCGCTCCTAAAGCTATTGCAGGCAAGGCTCAAGCTACTCAAAAAAGCTACATAAGGGGAGCGAACAGCCTTACCGTATAGCGCACGCACTTTTCAAAAAATCCGAGTGAGGCCGTGCTTTTCGTAATCTCGACGGAATCTCCGAGCGTCCTCATAAAGCCCTCTCTTACCTCTGAAATTTCCTTTGAGCCGCACGCCCAAATCGCACATTCAAAATGATGCACGAGGCTTCTGTAATCAAGATTTATAGTACCGATTATAGCAAGCTCTCCGTCGGCTACCAGCATTTTCTCGTGTATAAAGCCACGCTTGTATTCAAATATTCTGACGCCCGCATCGATAAGCATTTCATACGAGCCCTTAGTCATAATCTTGACTATTTTCTTGTCAGCGATTCCGGGGGTTATTATTCTGACGTCGACGCCTCTTGACACCGCACGCCTCAGCGCCTCGGTTAAGTCGTAATCTATAATAAGGTAAGGAGTAGTTATATAGACGAAGCTTTGCGCTCCGTTTAGCGCATTTATTATCGAAAGCTTTCCCACCTGCTTTGAATATAAGGGCTTAGGACCCGTGCCAAAGGGCATAAGATAACCGTCCTTGCAACGCTCACCTTCAGCCTTCTGGAGCTTGCCCTTAGCTTCTTCGGATTTCAAATCGCCTGAATCCCGTGAGCCGCCAAGCAGTGTTTCGTAATCACTTCGCACTCGGGCGGTAAAATCATACAGCGAGAGAAAAAGAGCTGTAAAGCCCCTTGCTGCCTCGCCAAGCACCATAGCGCCGCCGTCCTTCCAATGTCCGTAAAAGTCCTTGAGATTTATATACTCGTCGGCAATATTCACTCCGCCCGTAAATGCAAGCTCGCCGTCGACGACAAGCAGCTTTCGGTGGTCACGGTTGTTATGCACAGAGGTCACCTTTGGTGTCACCCTCGAAAAGCGTAAGCAGGAAATCCCCTCTCGGCGAAGCCTCTTATCAAAACTCCGGGGAAGCCTGCTCATACAGCCTATATCGTCGTAAAGAATACGTACGTCAACTCCCGCCCCCGCCTTCTTAATGAGCCTTTCGTAAATCCCCTGCCACATAACTCCATCTTCAATAATGAAGTATTCAAGAAATATAAATTTCTTTGCACTCTCAATTGCGATAAGCATCTCGGAATAAAGCTCCTCCTGAGATGAAAAATACCGAAACGAGCTACCCTTATATATAGAGCTTAAGGGGTCTGCGCCAAGCAGTGAATAGGCTTGTCCTGAGAGAGCTTTGCTTTCCTTAGCAAGCGAGGAAAGCGCTTTATCCATATCGGCGCTTTTCATATAAAGCGATATTTCCTCGGTAATTTTCTTCATTCTCAAGGAATCCTGCTTAGACATTCGCCTGCTATAAAATAGGATATATAAAAGCGCTCCGAAAAGCGGCATAACCAAAACAGCCACAAGCCAGCTTACCTTGAATTCGGGGTTGGCGTCACGGTTTATAAGGCTAAGCACGACAGCAATATCGCAGATTACCGCAATGCCAAAAATCCAGAAATAAAGATATACAGAGCGCATAATGATATAGGTCATAAGCGCTATGTCCAGCGCTATAACGATAGCGCATATAGTATATCTTGAAAAAAGAATTCTGCATAGTCTCCTCATTTCAATACCCCCAGTTTAGTAAACAATCATTTGCAAAGTCAAGCTTTAACGTCTGATTAAACAAGAAATATCAAAAAGAAAACTATGCAGAAAAAATGTTATTTTACTATCTCAACCTTAAGAAGATTGGTAGTACCCGAAAGATTAAGCGGAACTCCCGCTGTGATTACCGCACGGTCACCCTCCGCTGCAAGACCTATATTCTTTGCGCAGTCTATTGCGTGTCGGAAGAGGGTATCGGTATCGTTCTGACAAAGTGAAAGCACCGGCAAAACTCCCCAGGAAAGCGAAAGCTGATGGAAGGTCTTATTCTCGGGGGTTGCCGCAATAATCGGCTGCTCGGGTCTGAATTTTGAAACCCGTCTTGCGGTATGTCCCGATTTCGTAACCGCAATAATAAGGTCGGCGTCCAAATCCCTTGCGGTGGTAACCGCAGCGTCGCAAAGAGCGTTAGTGATATCACGGAATTCGTTTTCGTAGCTTATTCCCTTATACACACCAAGCTCGGTAGCGTCACGCTCCGCCTGCTCTACAATCTTAGCCATAGTGCGAATAGCAAGGTCGGGGTGGTCGCCTGCGGCGGTTTCTCCCGAAAGCATAACTGCACTCGTTCCGTCAAATACGGCGTTTGCAACGTCGGTAATCTCGGCTCTGGTAGGCGTTTCGGAATGAACCATTGATTCGAGCATCTGCGTTGCGGTAATTACCATCTTACCCGAGGAATAGCACTTTCTTATAAAGCGCTTCTGTATACCCGGGAGCTTTTCAAATTCTATCTCAACTCCCATATCGCCTCTTGCGACCATTATACCGTCGGAATAGCGAAGAATCTCCTCGAAATTTCTTACGCCCTCGTGATTTTCTATCTTAGCTATAATCTTCACCGAATGTCCGCCGTGATAATCAAGGAAGCGGCGAAGCTCTATTACGTTTTCCTTGCTCGTAACGAAGGACGCCGCAATAAAATCAACGTTTTCATTAATTCCAAAGAGCAAATCCTCCTCATCCGCCTTGCTGATATAGGGCATATCGACGTTGACGTTAGGAATATTTATGCTCTTTTTATCGGATACCGTGCCTCCTACCTCCACACGGCATACGATATCGGTATCGGTATTCTCCTTCACCGTAAGGCTCACTCTGCCGTCGTCGATAAGGATTCTCGTCCCCTCCTTAAGCTGACCTACCAGGGGTGCGTAGGAAATCGTCGCCTCGCTTGAATTTCCCATAACCTCTCTTGAGGTAAGGACGAATTTCGAGCCTCTGGCAAGCTTTGCCTTGCCGCCCTCAAAGCTTCTCAGCCTGATTTCGGGGCCCTTCGTGTCAAGCAGCACCGCTGCGGGAATTTTAAGCTTATCCCTTATTTTTCTGAAGCGGTCCATCATCTCCTTGTGATAGTCGTGGCTTCCGTGCGAAAAATTAAATCTCGCCACGTTCATACCCGCCTTCAGCATTTTTTCAATCATTTCCTCGCTCTCGGTAGCAGGACCGAGGGTACATACAATTTTCGTCTTGCGCATTTTTTATTTTCTCCGTTGCTTTATATATCCATCAAATTTGGAATTATTCCTCGCTATGCTCCTCAAAGCGTCCTATGCCGACAAGGTCGTCGACGGGAAGCGAAAATATTACCGCTCCGCCCTCGGTCTTAAGACCGGCCTTATCACGGACTGCCTCCATTATAGCGTTCCTGTATTCGTAGGAGGTAAGGAAGAAGACCGTATCGGTTTCCTGCGAGAAGCTCGTGCCTATTTTCTGCTCGGCAGGAGCGTTATTTACACTCTTAGTATGGAATACGGTAGCTCCCGTAGCTCCTGCGGACCTTGCCGCCTCAATTGCTTCATCGGTATATTTCTGATTTACTACTGCAACAACAAGCTCGTGCATAGTGCTTTTCTCCTTTTTAGATACTCGTCTTTTCTTCTCGCCCTCTTTCTCGGGTGACTGCAGAATTGCGCCTGATATAACGTCGGATACCGAGGTAAGCGGCAGCGTAAAGGCTATTCCCCGTCCTAAAAGATAGAGCCTCAGCGCATGCGCCACCGATAGAAGCACGTTATGCTCGGCAAAGTCGGGAATAAGCGAAAACACGGTCTTTTTATCAATTTCATTGATACCGAAATATTTAAGATAGTGCGACGACGCAGTGCCGTGCGCCATACCCGAGAAATTAAGCGAGGTGCAAACCTCTCCTACCGCCTCGGCAAAGCGCTGCTCGTCTTCCTTGTTGATTATGCCGACGAGAAGCTTAACCCTTTTCGACTTCTGCTTCCTTGTTGCCATAAGCTGCGTATCTCCTCTCTCTGTCGTACTCGTATTCTACGAAATTCTCGCTTACCGAAATAAAGCGCTTTGCATTTTTCTTTGAATTTATCCTATAAGCAAGACCGCAAATTTCAATAGCTATTACGGGCGCCATCGCCACAAATGCAACGCAGCCGAAGGCATCGGTCATAACGTCGCCGCCAAGCACCGAGCAGGCTCCCGTTGCCAAGGGAAGCACGAATGCGCTCATCATAATACCGCTTGCAACTCCGCCCGAATCAAAGGCTATACCCACGAAAAGCTTAGGTATAAAGAAGGTAAGTCCCAGAGCTATAATATAGCCGGGTATAAGTATATACATAATGGATACGCCCGTAAGTATTCTCATTGCCGAAAGCCCGAGCGCCGCCGCAACTCCGATTGAAAGTCCAAGTCCCGTGGTCTTTCCCGAAACTGCGCCTGCCGTCATCTGCTCAACCTGCTTATTAAGGACGTAAACCGCAGGCTCTGCCTTGACTATAAAGAAGCCGAGCAGCATAGCGACGGGAGCAAGCAGCATTCCCGAAAAATTAGATGCAAGCATTTTACCGATTTCTGAGCCCATAGGCAAAAATCCGACGTTAGCGCCGGTGAGGAACACCGAAAGACCAATCACCACATAGACGAATCCGACGGCAATTCTGATAATCTGCTTTTTGGAGAAGCTTCTCGTCGAAAGCTGGAACAAAAGGAAGAATACAACCATAGGGCTTATCGCAATAAGCACCTCGGGCGTGTGATCGGCAAGACCGTGAAGATATGCGGTAATGCAGTCACGGGTAGTATCCACCGCAGGAATCTCAACCGGCACGTATTCTCCGCCCGATGCCTTTACTATAATTCCAAGCACCAGCACCGCTATAATAGGTCCTACGCTCGCAAGCGCCGTAAGACCGAAGGAATCTCCGCTCGAGCCTCGCTTTGAACGCATAGTAGATACGCCTGCGCCGATTGACATAATAAAGGGAACGGTCATAGGTCCTGTCGTAACTCCGCCCGAATCAAACGCCAGCGGTCTGAAGCTTTCAGGCAGGAAAAACGAGAGTGTAAATGCCGTTATGTAAAATATTATTAGCAAAATATTGAGGTCAATACCAAAAACGATACGCAATACTCCAATAAGAAGGAATATACCTACGCCTACCGAAACCGTGAGAATAAGAAGCATATCGTCGAGCCCCGGCACCTGGCTTGCAAGTATCTTGAGGTCAGGCTCGGACACCGTAACTATAATGCCTATAATGAAGCTTACAAGAGCCATAAGCCATACCTTGCCCGAGGACGCCATCGAAGCGCCGACCTTATTACCGAGAGGCAGCATAGACATCTCCGCTCCGAGCGTAAACACGCTCATTCCAAGCACGAGAAGCGCAACACCTATTATGAAAAGCAATAAATACTCCGAATTTATCGGAAGTATCGTAAACGCCAGCGCAATAACTATAAGCGCAATCGGCATTATAGACTGCACGGCCTCTAAAAGCTTTGAGCGCATCTGATTCATTCTACTACCCCCTGTTTTCTATTTTATCGCTTTTTACAGTGCGGAGCTTATGGGCTTTCTTAATTTTATTCCCATACCTCCCCAATTATAATTCTAACATATTATATTAGCTTTTTCAAGTTAATTTTCGGTAAACTTTTCTCTTTTTAGAAAAAAGAATAACCGCAGGGTAAGATGCCAGCTAAAGCACGTATCCCTGCGGTCTTTTCTCGGTTTTTTCTCTTTATTATTAAAGCGACTTTAAGGTCTGCATTACGTAGTCGCCGAAATCACGGCAGGTAGCGCCGGTATCTCTGCCCGTAATCACGAGCTTCTTTTCCTCGAACATACAGATATCGAGCGCACGCTCAAGCTTTGCCGCTCTGTCACCGTAGCTGATATGATTAAGAAGCATTACGCAGGCTCTGAGCATCGAGCAGGGATCCGCATACTGCGCTCTGCCTTCGTTTACCATACGGGGAGCTGAGCCGTGTATAGCCTCGAACATTGCGTACTTCTTGCCTATATTAGCGCAGCCCGCAGTGCCTACGCCGCCCTGGAATTCCGCAGCCTCGTCCGAAATGATATCGCCGTAAAGGTTAGGAAGAAGAAGCACCTGGAAATCCTTTCTTCTTTTCTTGTCAACGAGCTTTGCAGTCATAATGTCTGCATACCACTCGTCGGTGGTGATTTCGGGGTAAAGGTCGCCTACCTTGTGGCAATCCTCAAGGAAATTTCCGTCGGTGGTCTTGATTACGTTAGCCTTAGTAACGAGCGAAACTCTCGTCATATTGTTCTTCTTGGCGTAATCGTAAGCAAGCCTTGCAATTCTGTCAGAGCCCTGCTTCGTGGTGATAGTAAAGTCAACCGCTAGGTCCTCAGTAACGTTGAAGCCCGACGAGCCTACCGCATAGCCGCCCTCGGTATTCTCACGGAAGATAACCCAGTTAATACCCTCCTCAGGCACCTTTACGGGACGGATATTCGCAAAAAGGTCAAGCGCCTTTCTCATAGCAACGTTAGCCGATTCGATATTAGGCATACCGCTTCCCTTCTGGGGCGTTGTGGTCGGGCCCTTAAGAATTACGTCGCACGAAAGAAGCTCTGCCATTACGTCGTCGGGGATAGCCTTGTTCTTGGCAATTCTATTCTCTATGGTAAGTCCGTCAATGGTCTTAAACGCAACCTTTCCGCAGGCTTCAAGGTCGGAAAGCACGAAGCGAAGCACTCTTTCGGCCTCTGCGCTGATAGTCGGACCGATGCCGTCGCCGCCGCAGATACCGATTTTTATCGTATCAAGCTTTTCGTAGTCGGTAAAATCGCCCTGAGCCTTCATATCCTCAACTCTTACAAGCTGCTTTTCGAGAATCGCACGGAATTTAGCGCACGCCTCATCAAGATTTTTTCCATAATTCGTCATATCCATTTTTATTTACCTCTTTTCTTTTTTAACCGTCAGGAATTTTCCTTAGTATAATTAAGCATACCGCCCGCTGCAAGAATTGCTCTCTGACGCTCGGTAAGGCTGAGCAAAAGCTCTACCTCAGCGCCGTTATTCTTGTCACGGAGAGTTACACTGTCGGCATTCTGCACCGCATCGGCAAAGCCTATAATTTCAAGCTCGTCGCCCTGATTTATTCTGTCGTAATCCTCAGGATTCTTAAGCGTCATAGGCACTATACCGAAATTGATAAGGTTAGCTACGTGAATTCTCGCAAAGCTCTTTGCAATTACAGCCTTTACGCCAAGATAAAGAGGTACTAGCGCCGCGTGCTCTCGTGACGAGCCCTGACCGTAGTTTGAGCCGCCGAGAATTATTCCGCCGCCCTTAGCCTTTGCACGCTCGGGAAATTCCTTGTCGCATACGGTGAAGCAATACTCCGAAAGCTTCGGCACGTTTGAGCGGTAAGGAAGTATTTTAGAGCCTGCCGGCATAATATGGTCGGTGGTAATGTTGTCGCCCACCTTAAGGATAAGCTCGCAGGCGAGGTCTGCCCTCGGCGCTTCGCCCTTGGGAATAGGCTTTATGTTAGGACCTCTTTCCACAATCAGCTCCTTTGCGTCCTCGACGCTTGCGGGAAGCTCAATAAGATTATCGTTGATAAGGAATTTTTCGGGAAGCGTTACCTTCGGCGCTTCGCCAAGTGTAGTCGGGTCGGTAAACACGCCTGCAAGAGCCGATGCCGCCGCAACCTCGGGCGATACCAGATAAACCTGAGCGTCGGCAGTGCCGCTTCTTGCGAGGAAATTACGGTTGAAGGTTCGGAGGCTGATACCCGCCGACTTAGGCGAGAAGCCCATACCTATGCAAGGACCGCAGGCACATTCAAGAATTCTTGCACCCGCCGCTATAAGGTCGGCAAGAGCGCCGCACTCCGCAAGCATAGTATATACCTGCTTTGAGCCGGGAGAAATTGAAAGCGATACGTCAGGGTGAACGGTCTTGCCCTTAAGCATAGCCGCTACCGTAAGCAAATCCGAAAGGCTCGAATTAGTGCAAGAGCCTATGCATACCTGGTCTATCTTCATTCCCGAAAGCTCGTCGGCAGTCTTAATGTTATCGGGCGAGTGAGGGCAAGCCGCAAGCGGCTTAAGCTCCGAGAGATTTACGGTGTATTCCGCATCGTAAACAGCGTCCGCATCCGAGAAAAGCGGCGAATAAGCATCCGCTCTGCCCTGCGCCGTAAGGAACTGCATCGTCACCTCGTCCGAGGGGAAGATTGAGGTAGTAGCGCCAAGCTCAGCGCCCATATTCGTAATGGTAGCTCTCTGCGGTACGCTGAGACTCTTTACACCCTCGCCCGCATACTCAACTATTGCGCCGACGCCGCCCTTCACCGAGAGAAGCCTTAAGACCTCGAGAATAACGTCCTTTGCGCTTACGTAGTCACGAAGCTTACCGACGAGATTTACTCTTATCATTTTAGGCATAGTGATATAGTAAGTGCCGCCGCCCATTGCTACCGCAACGTCAAGACCGCCCGCACCCATAGCAAGCATACCGATACCCCCTGCGGTGGGAGTGTGGCTGTCAGAGCCGATAAGAGTCTTGCCGGGGATAGCAAATCTTTCAAGATGCACCTGATGGCAAATACCGTTGCCGGGGCGGGAAAATCTTAAGCCGTGCTTTCTTGCCACCGTCTGTATGTATCTGTGGTCGTCGGCGTTTTCAAAGCCTGCCTGAAGCGTATTGTGGTCAATATAAGCCACCGAAAGCTCGGTCTTTACTCTCTCGCAGCCGATAGCCTCAAACTGAAGATACGCCATCGTGCCTGTTGCGTCCTGAGTCAGCGTCTGGTCTATACGAAGACCTATTTCCTCGCCAACCTTCATTTCACCGCACACGAGGTGATTCTTTATAATTTTTTGCGCTATTGTATAACCCATTTTTTAAAATTCCTTTCAATAAAAGAGGGATAATTCAAATAATTATTTACATATTAAGCCGTTAATTATGATTTCCGAGATTCTGCATAGCTCGCTCAATATGGAGCGAGGTCAGTCTGTCCGCCTCCTCGGCGTTGCCCGAAAGAATAGCGGTAAGTATTTCTCTATGCTCCGCTACAGACTTTTCTACTCTGCCGGGGTCTGAGAGTGAGCGTTTTCTGTACGCCTTGATGTTTCGGTGAAGCTCGGAGAGGATTTTACAAAGAAGGCGGTTGCCCGAGGCTCTGTATATGATGCGGTGAAAGGTCGTATCAAGCTCCTTCAGATGCTCTGCGTCGTTCTTCTTGATATAGAACTCCGACAGCTCAACCGAGGTAATAAGCTCTCGCTTGTCCTCCTCGCAGATACGCATCGTACAAAGTCTCGATGCAAGTCCCTCAAGCCTCATTCTGATTCGGTAGGTATCCTCAAGGTCCTCCTCACTGACGCCCACCACGACGGCGCTTCTGTTAGCTACTATCTCGACAAGCCCCTCGTCGGCAAGCCTTTGAAGCGCACCTCGTATCGGGGTACGGCTTACGCCGAGCCTTTCTGAAAGCTCCTGCTCCTTAAGCCTCGTGCCTGCTGTAAGCTTGCCCGAGAGTATATCCTCCTCAAGCTCGGAAAACACTCTTTCCTCAAGCGAAAACGAGCCTTTATCTACTATCATAGCCGAAACCTCACCTATCGTGGATTTTGTACTTTCCGCCGGAAAGTCTGTTGGCAATTTCCTCAAGCTCGCCATCGCTCATAACGGTGGTTCTTCCGTCTGCGTAGGCTCTGTCTATTTCGTGCTTCATATAGAGAATAAGCGCATCCTGCTTCGCCAGCATATCGTCGCCCTTAAGCTCGTAGTTTTTGTTCATCCAGTAGGCGATACCCGCAAGTCCCGAGGTATTGGATATCGAAACCTCGGCAGGACGGTTGAGAATCTTCTCGGTATCGAAAATGTTGTAAATTTCGGCATCCTTCATAAGACCGTCGGCGTGTATGCCTGCTCTCGTCATATTGAAATGTGCGCCTACAAAAGGCGTCATAGGCGGAATTTCATATTCCATCTCGCTTTCAAAATATCTTGCAAGCTCGGTAATTACCGTCGGGTCCATACCGTCAAACGTGCCTCTTAACGACGCATATTCAATCACCATAGCCTCAAGCGGAACGTTGCCCGTGCGCTCACCTATGCCGAGCAGCGAGCAGTTGACGCCCGAAGCGCCGTAAAGCCAAGCTGCCGTGGCGTTGGCAACTCCCTTATAGAAGTCGTTGTGTCCGTGCCATTCGAGCATCTCGCTCGTAACGTCGGAATAGTGGTGAAGACCGTATACTATTCCGGGAACGCTTCTGGGAAGCGCAACGCCCGAATAAGGCACGCCGTAGCCCATAGTATCGCACATTCTGATTTTAACAGGGATTCCCGAGTCCTTGGAAAGCTCGGTAAGCGCATTTACGAAAGGAACGACGAAGCCGTAGAAATCGGCTCTCGTAATATCCTCAAGGTGGCATCTCGGACGGATACCCGCATCAAACGCCTGCTTGACTACGCCAAGATAATGCTCAAGCGCCTGCGAGCGTGTCATATTAAGCTTTTTAAATATGTGATAGTCCGAGCAGGAAACGAGTATTCCGGTCTCCTTAATGCCGAGGTCACGCACGAGCGTGAAATCCTCCTTCTTTGCTCTTATCCAGGTGGTAATTTCGGGGAATTTAAGGTCGAGAGCCATACACTTCTCAAGCGCCTCTCTGTCCTTCTTCGTATAGACGAAAAACTCGCTCTGTCTGATTATTCCCTTTTCACCGCCAAGGCGTGAAAGCATCTTATATATATCTACTATTTGCTCGGGACGGTAGGGCGCACGTGACTGCTGACCGTCACGGAAGGTCGTGTCGGTAATCCATATTTCCTCGGGCATATTAAGCGGCACACGGCGGTGGTTGAAGGCTATCTTGGGAATTTCCTCGTAGGGGTAAATATCCCTGTAAAGATTAGGCTCGTCAACGTCCTGAAGCGAGTATTTGTACTGCGACTGCTCGAGCAGGTTGCTGTACGGGCTTTTTGAAATCATTTCTTAGTCCTCTCAGTCATTGATTTTATCTGCATTTTAATTCGCTTTTACTTCTAAAAGCCGTTATTTATCGGCTTTTTCGAAATTGTATACGAGAATACAATTCAAAAATATATCCTATTATACAATATGATTTTAAGCTTGTCAAGGGAAATCCTTATTTTTACTATCTTTTTTATATATAAATAATAAAGCCTTGACTTTTAAATATAAATAACCGTAAGCTTACCTTCCCTCACCCAAAAAAGAAAAAGCCTTGCATAGTAAGAGCCAACTTCCGCTCTCCTCTTTGCAAAGCTTCTATTTATTTTCATCGAACTCCTCGCCGTTTACGAGAAAATCTATTGACACCCCGAAATACCTTGACAAAGTTCTCAGCATCTCAACGTCGGGCGACCGCTTGCCGTTTTCATAATGCGAGAGCGCTTCTCGACTGATATTCAAATCCATCGCTACCTTTTGCTGATTTAAGCCTCTTTGCCGACGGATTATCTTCAGTCCGATAAGACCTTTTGATTTATCCATTTCTCTCTCCCCTATTTTTTAATGTCTGCGAATATTTTTTAAAATACCCTTGACTTTATTGTAACAAAATGTTACTATATAAATGTTACAATTTGTTACTTTATGCATTTGTAATGTATGAAAATATGAGAGGAGCACGAAAAATGTGTAACGAAAAGACACAAACAAACGCAAGTATCCAGCGTTCTGCACAAGACCTAACCCTTCCAACTTCATTCAGTAAAATCAAAAAACCTGCTCATTATGATGTAAACGAGAAAGAATGGCCTTTTTATGACGAAGAGCTGGATTTCAATGGAGAAAGAACAGAACCCGCAATAAGAGCGTTTATTGAGAAAAAGCAATCTCAACTAGAGGAACTTGAAGAAAGAACGCTTTATGAATTAGCAAACAATAAATCCAACACCTCTACAATGAGCAAAGAAATCTTAACCAAGATGTCTCCCGAGGAACAAGAAATTTTTAGAAAAAGGAAAGCAGCATATAAAAAATCCAAAGCAGTTAATTTTTTAGGGTTTATTGTTTTTCTGTTTATTTCCTTTGTAACAATACTTATTCTAAACTCTAAATCCCTTCTTGACGCGTGGTGGAGATATCCTTTAATCATTATCTCGTGCGGTATTGTTTCAATCTTCTTTTCGAAGATTATGAAAAAGCATTTTATGAAAAAAATGGCCGAATTCAAAAAAAATCCAACCATAGCAAAGCACGATAATGAAGTAATGGAAGAAATGAAAAAAGGCCAAGCTATAATAAATTATTATAAGGAACTTCGTACGTATTATTCTTCAAGTATAGATGCATTAAAGGACGAATTACTTAATAAAACTTACGCTAATTATATCATATTTTATGGAACGAATTCTTCTTATCGATACGCTATACATATTGATGGAAATCTCATCGCAGAAGCAGACGGCTGTAAGCTTGTAACATTGAAAATGGGAACAGGGATTCATTCTATAAGAATTGAATTTGATCACGAAAAAATCACAGGAGATCATGAAACTGGTTTTTTTCCAACAGTTCAATTCGAGGCTTCCAACGAAAAAGAGCAAGCCTTTATTTTAATTTGCACTGCGAATAAAATACGCGTATCAAATAGGAAAGAGTTCGAAAAAACGACAAAAATCAATCTGCTTTTATAAAAAAAGTGCCGAGGTGAAAATCCTCGGCACTTTTATCAATAACTACCCCAAAAAATGCTTTTTCGGGTGTTTGAGGGGACTTTTTGGCTGCAAAAAGTCCCCTCAATTATTTTTTCTTTTACAACTTAAATTACTTTCTTTCCTTAACCGATTTTGCGGAAAGGATGGGGTATATCTTTTCTGCGGGGAACTTAAAGCGTCTGTCGTAAGTAAGAAGTCCGTTTTGCTCCTGCTCTACGTCATAAAGCTGAGTATAGCAAAACGCACAGCATTCGGGATTCTCACGAAGCACTGCGGTAAGTCCCTCAAGGCGAGCGAAGAACTCCTCCTCTGAAGCAACCGACTTGCCGTAGCCCCAGCCGTTGCCGTCCATAGCCCAAGCAATTCCGCCGTACTCGCTGACGAACATAGTCTTTTTGGTATCGTATTTCATACGGTCCTTGCCGTAGCGGTAATAGAGCTGGTCTGTGATTACGCCGTTATCAATATCGGCAAACACCTTAGCAAAGGCTACGGGGTCTTGAGTATAATCGTGAATATCGTTGCAGCAGCCGACCTGAATTCCCGAAATATCGTGGATAGGAAGGCTACCCGAGTTAACCACGCAGGGACGGGTGGGGTCTATTGAGCGTGTTACGTTATAAACGAGCGTCTGGAGCTTCTCGCTCTGGCGTCTGCCGCTGTCCCTTTTGTCCCAGGTTTCATTGAAGGGACACCAGCCGATAACCGAGGGGTGCGCCATATCACGCTCCATCTCCTCAAGCCATTCGGGAAGGAAAGTATAGATATTATTTTCATTGGTCCAATCCCAGCCCCAGTTACCGGTTTCGTCAAAGAGCATATAACCGAGCTTGTCGGCATGGTAAAGGAATCTCTGCTCAAATACCTTCTGGTGAAGTCTTGCGCCGTTGAAGCCGAGCGCCATAGAATATTCAATATCCGCCTTAAGCGCCTCGTCGCTTGACGCCGTATAAATTCCGTCGGGGTAGAAGCCCTGGTCAAGCACGAATCTTCCGAATACGTACTCGCCGTTTAAGAAGAAGCCCTCCTTATTCATAGTCACGGTGCGAAGTCCAAAGTAAGCGCTTACGGTATCGAGCACAGCGCCGCTCTCCTCGCTTATTTCAAACGTGACGTCATAAAGTCTTCCATTGCCAATCTCCCAAAGGTGCTTTTCGGAGAGCTTGCAGTAAAGGGTAGCAACCTCGGAGCTTATCTTGCACTCTGCGCCTCCTACTACCTTGCCCTCGTAGGAAACGGTAGCCGAAATCACCTTGCCAAACGCCTTTTCGCTAACCTTTACGTCGAGAGTAGCAGCGGGAGATTCTATATCACTATGTACATTATAGCTTACAATATGAGCGGGATTTACCGCTTCAAGCCACACCGACTGCCAAATTCCCGTAGTGCGTGTATAGAAGCAACCGTACGAGCCGAATTTCGTAGACTGCTTGCCTGCCATCTGTCTTCCAGAGCGGATATCGTCAACCGCCTCGATAGCAATAGTAGCCTTGCCGTCGACTACGTAATCGGTAATATCGCAGGCAATGGGAGTGTATCCGCCGATATGCTTTTGACAGGCTTACCGCCGACGTACACGGTAGTCTCCCAATCGCAAGCCTCTATATGAAGAATAACTCTCTTGCCAAGGAAGCTTTCGGGAATTTCGACCTCTCTTTTGTACCATACGCAATTCATAAAATCGGTATGACCTATACCGGAAAGCTTACTCTCGGGACAGAAAGGAAGCGTAATTTTCGAGCCAAGCTTATAGGTAAGCTGATAATCCTTATGATAGCCGACTTGTGCGTTATCAATCTCAAAATCCCACTCGCCGTTTAAGCAAAGCCAATCCTCTCTTACGAGGTTAGGGCGCGGATATTCAGCTCTTGGGATATTACAGTTAGTCATAATTCAGGTCTCCTTAATCGGTTTATATTTTCTTGTTTTTATTATTCTTAAAGAATTGGTAGAGATAGCAAGGAATCATACCGTTATAAAGCTTTCTTACCTTGTCGGCACGCTTTCCGTAAAATCTCTCAAAGCTCGGGTGAGAGGTAATAATATAGCTCTGCCACGGCTCAAGCGAGCGAAAATGCTCGCCCATTTTACGGTAAAGCGCCTCTGCGCCCTTTAAATCCATAAGCCGCTCTCCGTAGGGAGGATTGGTGACTATCGTCGCCCGTCTGCCCGGAGCGGAAATCTTAAGCGCATCCTCGGCGAAAGCCTTAACGGTCCGTGAAACACCCGCTATTTTAGCATTTGCCTCTGTAAGCGAAACGCAATCCTTATCTATATCCGAGGCAAAGACGCAAAAGTCGCTTTTAACCTCGCCCTCTCTCGCTTCCTCTCTGGCGTTTTGCCAAAGCTTCCCAGAAAGCCAAGGGAACTCCTCTGCCGCAAAGCTTCTTTTAATGCCGGGGGCAATATTATTCATCATCATTGCCGCCTCGATTGCAATAGTACCGCTTCCACACATAGGGTCCCAGAGCAGTACCTCCTCTCTGGGGCGGGAAAGCTTCACTATTGCAGCAGCAAGCGTCTCTCTTATCGGAGCTGCGTTTGACTGCCGTCTGTATCCTCGCTTGTGAAGCGCTACGCCCGAGGTATCAATCATAAGCGTAGCGATATTGTTGAGAATAAAAAATTCTATCTGATATTTCACCGAGTCCTCGGGAAATACGGTAAGACCGTACCGCTCACCGAGCTTTTTGACTATCGCCTTTTTTACGATAGACTGGCAATCGGGAATCGAATAAAGCGCCGATTTTATTGAATGTCCCTTGACGGGAAAGGCGTCGCTTGCGCCTATAAAATCCGCCCAGGGCAGGGCGTAAACGCCGTCAAAAAGCTCGCTAAAGCTTTCGCAGGGAAAAGAGCCAAGCTTAATATATACACGCTCGGCGTATCTTAAAAATATGTTGGATAGCGCTACCGCCTCCTCGTCACCAAGAAAGGTTACCCTACCGTCAATGGTGGAAATGCGCTCGTAGCCAAGCGCCTCAATTTCCTCGCCGAGCAGATGCTCAAGTCCGAAAAGACAGGTAGCAACAAGCTGAAGCTTCATAAATTACCTCTGCCTATGCAAGATATTGCTCAAATATTACACATTCAAAGCCGTCCCTCTCGGCTTTTATCTCCTCGTCACGGCTAGTAATCGTAAACGCAACCAGCGCCGTACCAAAGAGCCTTGATAGAAATTTAACCGGGAAAAGTCCGATATGATTTTTCTCGCAGGCTATAAAATGAGGGCGTGCAAGAAAATCAAGCAAATGACGCTGAATTATGCGGTATTTCATACTCCTGAGCTTCTTATCCTCGGTATGCTTGCTGACGAGGAAGCCTCTGCCGATTTTCGGGGCAAGCTTCCTTACCTCATACACGAGCAACGGATTGAAGGATTCAAAGACGTACTCGCCCTCATACGAGGAAAGCTCCTCTATCGCAACGCCTGCCACCGAGGTATCGGTGCTTTCGCCCTTAAGCTCAATTATAAGCGGCGCTCTGCCAGAAACGGTATCAAGAAATTCACGGAAGGTGGGAATCCTCTCGTCGGAATCCTTAAGCTTATATTCCTTAAGCTCGGAGAGAGTAAGGTCACAAACCCTCTTATCGACACCGCACATACGACTGAGCGTATCGTCGTGGAAAACAACCGCCACACCGTCTCGGGTAAGCCTTACGTCAAGCTCCATACCGTACCCACGCTCAATCGCTCTTTCAAAAGCCAAAAGCGAGTTCTCGGGCGCTGCGGTATCGTAATCGAGAAGTCCGTGAAGACCTCTGTGCGCATATTTATATTTTAAAAGATGCCCGATTGATTTTTTGCTCACCGAGCCGACTAAGAAAAGCCAAAGGCAGAATCCAAGAGAAAACGCCGAGCCGAGCACAATCAGCAAAATGAAATACCATTCCATAAAAATCTCCTTAGCGTCAGTCGTCAGCGCCGCCAAGAGATTCGAGCGCACCCTGCTTTTGAGGTCTTGAATCTCCGTGCTTGACGAAGAACATCGTAACGAACGAAAGCGCCACGAAAAGAGTACCGAACGAGAAGAACATAGCTCTCATTCCGAACAAATCGTAAAGGAAGCCCGAAAGGATAGGCGCTACTATCTGCGCCGCCATAGAAGCGGTATAGTAATAGCCCGTATATTTTCCTACCTCGCCGCCCTTAGCAAGCTCAACCACCATCGGGAAGGAGTTGACGTTAATAGTAGCCCAGCCGATTCCCGCAAGAATAAAGACGGGATACATAACTAATTCAGGCGAATCGAAGCTGATAAAATTACCGATAAAGAACGCGGTGGCAAGCATCGCAACGCCTGCAAGAATCGTCTTTCTTCTGCCTATCTTAGAGGCTACCATACCTACGGGAATGTAGGCGACAACGGCCGCCGCCTGAGCAATTATAAGCGTAAGATTGAAATCGAAGAAAAGAACGTTCGTCGCATATACAGAATACTTGCTGGTGATTGAATTGTAGCCTATATACCAAAGCGCAACCGATGCAAGTATCAACGCAAGCGATTTAAGCTCTGCCCCGGAAAGAGTGCGCTTCTCGCCGTCGGCACTCTCGGTGGGCTTCTCCTCAAGTCCAAGCTCCTCGGTGGTACGCTCCATCTCCTCTGCCCACTTGCGCTCCTTGACGGTAAGAAGGAATACCGTAAGTCCTGCCAGCATAATGCCGCAAACCGCTACTACGTAGCCCGTATACTGCATATACTTATTTTCCGAGGTCTTGAATATCATACCGAGGACGAGGACAAGAATACCGCCGCCCGTGCCCATAAGATTGATTATAGCATTTCCCTTTGAGCGCAGAGGCTTCACGGTGACGTCAGGCATAAGCGCAACCGCAGGAGAGCGGAAGGTCGCCATCGAAATAAGCGTAAGCAGAAGCACGCCGATAAAGCCTACGATAGGCCAAAGGTTGCCAAGAGTGATATTCAAGGTCTCCTCTCTTACAAGCTCAAGGCTATCGTTGATAGATTCAATAGTGGCTCTTGCCGCCTCGACCGCAGCCTGATTTCCAAGCTTACCCGCTTCCTTAAGCGCAAGATTTGCCTCCTTAAGCTCAAGAGCCAACGCCTGATATCTTTCGCTGATGCCTGCATCTATTACAGACTTAAGCTGTATTCCGTCTATAAGCGTAAGTGAGATAAAGGCGATAACCGCCGCAACCGTGCCTATCACGATAAACGGAGTTCTCTTTCCGAATCTCGTCATAATCTTATCGGAAATCGCTCCGAAAATCGGGAGCATAAACACCGCAAGAATATTATCAGCCGACATTACTATGCCCGAGAGCGTCTGGGGTAAGCCGAAATGATTGGTCAAAGCGAGAGGGATTATTGCGTCGTACGCCTGCCAGAAGGCGCTTATAAGAAAAAATGCGAATCCAACGAGTATTGTGCGCTTGTAATTTAGCTTCATATTCGTCCTCTTTACTTAATTTTTCAAGTTTTTGACACTCGAGATAGAAATTTCCAAAAAATTTATCTATAATATAATAATACACGCCTGCGCAATTTGTCAACCCAATTTTTAAATATATACGTTTACCGTGGCAATGCGCATAGCCGTACTTGACATTCTGCCGCCTAAATGGTAAAATAGTACGTTAATATACGAAAAGGAGGAGCGTTATGCTTGCGCTGAGGTATGAAAGAAATATAAAAAATATACCGCCCTGCGTGATTGCGCTCGGCTTTTTCGACGGAGTGCATATTGCGCACCGTACCCTGCTCGCCTCGGCAAGGGCGCTTGCCGACGAACTATCTCTGCCGCTTGCGGTGTTCACCTTTTTCTCGGAATCAAGAGAGCTGAAAAGCTCCTCGCTGCGGCTTTATTCCACCGAGGAAAAGCTGGAGCTTCTCTCGGAGTGTAAGGTCGACCTTGTACTGCTTGCCGACTTTTCCGAGCTTAAGAATATTTCGGGGGAGGATTTCGTAAAGCAAATTCTTGTAAACGAGCTTCAGGCAAAGGCAGTAGCAGCAGGCTACAATTTTACCTACGGCAAGGGCGGCAACGGAAATATCGGCACTCTTGAAAAATTGCTGCTCGAGGCAGGCGCTATCTGCCTTAAGGTAGACGAGGAAAGGCTTGACGGCAAGACGCTTTCGACCACCTATATAAGGTCGCTTCTTGACGAAAGACGCTTAAGGGAGGCAACCGCCGCCCTCGGCAAGCCCTACTTTCTTTCGGGCGAGGTCATACGGGGTAAGGGACTTGGACACAAGCTTGGTATGCCCACCGTGAATATATCGCTCGACCAAGGAAGATATAATCTTAAAAGCGGAGTATACGCTACCGCCGCAGAGCTTAAGGGCGAGCTTTATCTTTCAATTACGAATATCGGCACCTGCCCGACCTTTGGAGAAAGAGAGCTTCACGCCGAGACCGAAATTTTCGGCTTTGACGGCGACCTTTACGGCGAGAGGATACGGATATATTTCCTTGATTATTTAAGAGAAGAAAAAGCATTTAAAGACGAAAAAGAGCTATTAATGCAAATAAAACTTGACAAAGAAGCTGTAATTCGCTTCGAAAATGAGGTATCATGGCAGGAGCTTGGACTAAAATAAGTGTAAGAGTTGACGTGAAAGATATCGATAAGACGGCAGATATCATAAGTATGCTTGACAACGGCGTTATGATAGAGGATTTCAGCGATTTTTCGCTGAACGGAATGTACGGCGAGCTTGTAGACGAAAGCATACTGAGCGCAGACAAAACCAAGGCTACGGCTTCAATCTTCGTTCCTGCGGAAAAGGAGCTTTCCGAATACACCGAGTATATAAGCAGGCGTCTGCCCGAGGAGAATATTCCTTATGAAATGTCTCTTTTTCAAATAGAGGAGGACTCTTGGGCTGACTCTTGGAAAAAATACTTTGAGCCTATAAAGGAGGGCAGGCTTACCGTTGCGCCGAGCTGGGAGGAATACCCCGAGGAGGGCGGCGAGCTTGTAATAAGAATAGACCCGGGAATGGCGTTTGGCACGGGCGCACACGAGACGACGAGGCTCGTTATGCGGCTTATGCAGGAGGCGATTTCCGAAGGCGACGCCGTCCTTGATATCGGCTGCGGCTCGGGAATACTCTCAATCTGCGCAAGCAAGCTTGGCGCAGGCGAGGTATTCGGCTACGATATAGACCCCGTAGCGGTAAAGGTATCGCGTGAGAATGCGCAAATAAACGATGCCAACAATATCACCTTTGGCACATCAGACCTGCTTTCGGGCGTCAAAAGGCAAAAGGCGGGCTACGACGTCTGCGTGGCTAATATAGTCGCAGAAATCATAATCCGTATGCTCCCCGATATAGCCTCCTACCTCAAGCCGCACGCACCGATTGTTCTTTCGGGAATCGTCAAGGATAAAAGGGACGAGGTTCTTCTTGCGGCAAGCAAGTACGGCTTTTCGCTTAAGGCAGAGGCAGAGGAAAACGATTGGGTTGCGCTGAAAATTGCGAAATGAGCGAGCCTCGGTATTTATATTTAACTAAGGAGACTTTTATGCCACACTTTTTCGTAGACAAATCGAGCATCGCAAGCGACACGCTTTTCATAGACGGCGACGACGCAAGACACATTTCCCGTTCCTTAAGAATGGCGGTCGGTGATGGGCTTTCGGTATCCGACGGCGAGGGACGGGTATATTCCTGCGAGCTTACTAAAATCCGTGACGAGAGGTGCGAAGCAAGGATTCTTGGCAGCACGCTCTCCGAGGCGGAAAGCCCCGTTTCCATAACGCTTTATATGGCGTATCCGAAATCGGACAAGCTAGAAGCAATAATACAGAAATCCTGCGAGCTTGGCGCTATGAAAATAGTACCCTTTGAATCCTCCCGCTGCATAAAGCGCCCGAGCGAGGACAAGGCGGAAAAGCGCCTTTTGAGATTCAACCGCATTGCAAAGGAGGCGTGCGGACAGTGCGGACGAGGAAGTCTTGCGACGGTCGGCGGCACGCTGTCGTTTTGTGAGGTTATCAGCGAATGCAAGGAATACGACCTTGCGCTCTTTTGCTACGAGGGTGACGGTACAATTCCTCTGCCTCAGCTCTTATCTGCGGCAAGAAGTGCAAAAAGCATCGCCGTAGTAGTCGGAAGCGAGGGCGGTTTTTCGCCTGAAGAGGCTGCGGAGGCGAAAAGCGCAGGACTTTCTATGACGGGGCTTGGCAAAAGAATATTAAGATGCGAGACCGCTCCCAGCTTCGTACTCAGCGCAATAAGCTATGCTTTTGAGCTGTAATTTTGCGAAAATATGGCAAAAAAGTCGGCAAAATCACATAAAATCCGACGAAAATCGAAGTTTTTTTCATTTTGCTTAATCTTTGAAAAATCGGCATAAATGTCAATTCCAACAAATCAATTGCAATTTTTTTTGTGCAAAAATTAAACTTTTTTTGAAAAACTATTGAAAAACGACAAAAAATAAGCTACAATATAGTACAGTATAAACAAAACTACACAGTTTACAGAGTATCGAAAGGGTTATTTTATGTCTAATAGATTATTCCAGACCGTCATTCACCAGATGAAGGACATACTCGGGAGGACCATCGGTGTTATTGACGACAACGGTATAATAATCGCATCAAGCGAGCTTCGTAAAATCGGAGAGTCTCGTCAACGCATCAAGGAGGAGCTTGCCTATGCTCAGGGCGTCATTTCCTACGAAGGCTTTACCTACCGTTTTATATCAGGCTCGGGCAGAAACGATTTTATAGTTTTCTCAGAAGGTCAGGACGCTACGGCTGAAAAGAACACCGAAATTCTTGCCGTAACGCTCGGCAATATCAAAAGCCTCTATGACGAGAAGTACGACAAGGGCTCTTTCATTAAAAATATAATCCTTGACAATATTCTTCCTAGCGATATATATATTAAGTCAAACGAGCTTCATTTCGGCTCCGACGAGTGCCGTGCGGTATTGGTAATCAAGTTTCAAGGACCTACCGACACCCCGCCCTACGAAATCATTCAGGGCATAGTCGGCGACGACGCAAAAAATTACGTTATCAATATAAGCGAGCAGGATATAGTTGTGGTAAAGGAGGTTGACCGCAACGAGATGTCGGCGGGTCTTGAGTCCTATGCCAAGAGCATTATGAAGGCTATCCAAGACAGCCGAGGAGCAAAGGTTTATATAGGAATTTCCTCCGTGGTTGAGAATCTCAAGGATCTCGCAAGAGCCTACAAGGAAGCAAGAGTAGCGCTTGAGGTCGGCAAGGTATTCGATATTGAAAAGCCAATTATGTCTTATGAAAATCTCGGTATTGGAAGACTCGTTTATCAGCTTCCCACTACCCTTTGCGAGATTTTCCTCCAGGAGGTATTCAAGAAGGGCTCTCTTGAATCGCTCGACCGTGAGACTCTTATGACGGTGCAGAGCTTCTTTGAAAACAACTTAAACGTTTCAGAGACCAGCCGTAAGCTTTTCGTACATAGAAATACTCTCGTTTACCGTCTTGAGAAGATACGCAAAATCACCGGACTTGACCTTCGTGAATTCGACCACGCAGTGACCTTCAAGGTTGCGCTTATGGTAAAGAAATATCTCACCAGCAAGCCTACCAAGTTCTGATAAGCTAATCAGACGTCATAAATTCAAGACCAATTTAATAATCATTACCCGAGGGGCTGTTGCATTTATTGCGGCAGCCGCTCGTTAAGTTTACATCCGATAGGGGGGTAAGATTATGACTGAAATTCACACAGGCTCTAAGCGGCAAAGAAGGGTTGCGGTAATAATTATCGTCCTTTCAATTCTGGCAATTGCGGCAATAATTGCGGGCGCATTTATTCTTGGCTCTGGAAGCTATGAAAAGAACCGCCTTAAAAGAGCCGTAATCTACACTACGCCCACCGAGGCGAGGACGGTTGCCGACTGTCTCGTTTTCTGGGAATTTCCTGCCTTCAACGAAGACCTGATTGAGGCAATCGAAGTAAGATACGATTATTACTACTATAAGGAAATCGGCGAAGACTTAGAGGTCGCAAGGACGGCGGCAAATCATTTTATCGACAATTTCTACGACACGCTCGACCGCACCGATAAGGATACGGTGACAGAGGCTGTTGCCGCATCGTATATTGCGGCGGTTGGCGACACCTACGGCTACTACCGCACGGCAGAGCAGGCAAATGAATTCAACAGCGATATGTCGGGAAAGACGGTCGGAATAGGCGTCACGGTCACCAAGGACGTTGAGTGCGGAATTCCTATTATAGACGTAATTGAAAATTCCCCTGCTGAAAAAGCGGGACTTTTTATCGGCGACCTGATTACAGAAATCGACGGTGAAAGCATCGTTGGCAAGGATTACAACGAATCGGTAAACAAAATCCGAGGCGAAAAGGGCTCGTCTGTCACGCTCAAAATTAAAAGAGGTGATAAGGAGCTTACCGTCGACGTAATAAGAGACGAGGTTATACAAAAAACCGTCTCCGGCAGTATGCTCGACGGCAATATCGCATATATTAAGATATCGAGCTTCAAGAAGAATACCGACGAGCTTTTTGCCGAGGAGCTTGATAAGCTTCTCAGCGCAGGAGCTGTAGGCGTCATTTTTGACGTGAGCGTAAACCCGGGCGGATATCTTGATTCGGTCACGAATATGCTCTCTTATCTTACGCCGACGGGCACGAAGCTCGCAGGCTTCTCAAGCGACAGAGAGTCTATATATTCCACCGAAGGCACGGCGCTTGAGCCTACCGATAAGACGCTTTCGCTTCCCGTCGTGGTTATATGCTCGGAGCACACGGCGTCGGCGGGCGAGCTTTTCACAGGAGCAGTCAAGGACTTTCGTGAAATGGGACTTATGAATTCGACTGTGATAGGAAAGACTACCTATAAAAAAGGCGTAATGCAGACCACCTTCCAGCTCGGAGGAGGCGATACGATAACGATTACTACCGCTTACTATTTCTCTCCGCTCGGAGCAAACAACGATATAGACGGAGTATCACCCGACGTATTCGTTGAGGATAAAAACGATTATCTAACCACAGCGATTTCGGAAATGAACAAGCTATTAAATCAATAGTTTGACTAAATAAGTTTACAAAATTAACATAAATACAATAAATTCAGGAGAACTAATCACAATGGCAGAAACGAAAATCTACACACCTCAAGGTTTCAAGGCGCTTCAGGACGAGCTTGACTACCTCGTCAACGTAAAGGTAGAGGAAAATAAAAAGGAGATATCCACCGCACGCTCCTTCGGCGACCTTTCCGAGAATTCCGAGTACGATGCAGCTAAGGAGGAGCAGGGCAAGATTCACGCAAGAATTGCCGAGCTTCGTGAGATGATAGCTCACGCAAAGGTGCTTGACGAATCCCAGATAGACGAATCTAAGGTAAGCGTAGGCTCTATTGTAGTTCTTGACAATATTACGAGAAACAAGGAATTTACCTATCACATAGTAGGCTCTTACGAACCCGACCCTATGAACGGCAAGATTTCTGACGACTCGCCCATTGGCAGAGCGCTTCTCGGTGCGCAGGCAGGCGACGAGGTCGTAGTAGGCGGATGCGCAAAGGAGCAGGTGCTCAGAATCAAGAGCGTCAGCCGTGCAAACAACGACTGATAATCCATAAAGAATTTAGAGGGAAATTAAAATGGCAGAAAATCAAAACACCGTTCTTAACGACACAAGCGAGCTTAAGGTTCGCAGAGATAAGCTTGTAGCTCTGGTAGAAGCAGGCAAGAATCCCTTTGAGATAACCAAATACGACGTTACCGCAACCTCAACCTCCGCCAAGGCAGAATACGAGGCTAAGGAGCCTCAGCTTATCGGCGAGGACGGAGAAATAAAGGACACAATCACCGTGCGTGTAGCGGGCAGAATGGTATCAAGACGAGTAATGGGCAAGGCTTCCTTTGCTCACCTTCTTGACGGCGAGGGCAAAATTCAGCTCTACGTTTGCCGTGACGACCTCGGCGAGGAGGCTTACGCAGGCTTCAAGAAATGGGACGTTGGCGACGTAATTGGCGTAGAGGGCGTGCTTTTCCGTACCAGAACGGGCGAGGTTTCAATTCACGCAAAGAGCGCAACGCTTCTTGCAAAGTCGCTTCTTCCGCTTCCCGAAAAGTTCCACGGTCTTACCAATCTTGAGCAGAGATACAGACAAAGATACGTAGAC
This sequence comes from Eubacteriales bacterium, assembly GCA_045659905.1. Taxonomy (GTDB): domain Bacteria; phylum Bacillota; class Clostridia; order Oscillospirales; family CAG-272; genus UBA1740. The sequence continues at coordinate 68,272 of JAZRCT010000054.1, forward strand.
CTTATCGTGAATCCCGAGGTTAAGGACACCTTCGTGAAGCGTTCTAAGATACTTTCGATAATCCGCTCCTACCTTGATTCAAAGGGCTACCTTGAGGTGGACACCCCGATACTTCTTCCTATCGAAATCGGCGCTTCCGCACGCTCTTTTAAAACCCATCACAACACTCTTGATATACCTATGTATCTCCGTATAGAGACCGAGCTTTACCTCAAGCGCCTTATCGTCGGCGGTATGAACAAGGTATACGAGGTTGGAAGAATATTCCGCAACGAGGGAATGGACCCCAAGCACAATCCCGAATTTACCACCATAGAGCTTTACGAGGCGTTCACCGATTACTACGGTATGATGGACCTCGTTGAGGAGCTTTACAAGCTTCTTGCCAAGGAAATCTGCGGCGACACGAAGATTACCTATCAGGGAACCGAAATAGACCTCGGCAAGTGGGAAAGACTTACTATGGTAGAGGCTGTCAAGAAATACGCAGGCGTAGATTACGCCGACTGGAAGTCCGACGAGGACGCAAGAGCAGACGCTAAGCGTCTTCACGTAGAAGTACCTGCCGATGCAACCCGTGGCACGGTGCTCGTCGAGCTTTTCGATGCGTACGTCGAGGACAAGCTCATTCAGCCTACCTTTATCTACGACTACCCCGTAGAAAATTCGCCTCTCGCTAAGAGAAAGCCCGAAAATCCCCTCTTTACCGAGAGATTTGAATACTTTATCAACTGCACCGAGTACGGCAACGCATTCTCTGAGCTTAACGACCCAATTGACCAGCGTGAGAGATTTGAAAGTCAGGTAGCAAAGAAGAAGGCTGAAGACCCGACCTCTCCCGCCGAGGTAGATTACGACTACGTCACCGCCCTCGAATACGGTATGCCTCCCACAGGCGGACTTGGCTTCGGCGTCGACAGACTCGTAATGCTCCTTACCGACTCCGCATCAATCCGTGACGTGCTTCTTTTCCCCACTATGAAGCCGGAGGCAAATAATTAATTAGATAAGCAGGATAGAAACAGGGGTGCTTTGCAGCCAAAGCACCCCTCGACACCCCGAAAGCATTTTTGGAGGTGTTTTTTTATTGCCTTACGGCAATATCACTCTTCACGCAAGTGAAGAATATAACTCCTCACGTAAGTGAGGAATATCACTGTCGCCTGAGCGACAATATCACTCCTTGCGAAGCACTCCCCAAGGTGAATATATAAGCCTTATATTCCCGTATACAAATAATTTACACAGGCTCGCTTGACTTGCCATATTGATATATGATAAAATAGGTGAAAAGCGAAATGAAGCCTTGCGAAAGGAGCGTCAAATGGCAGAAAACGAACACGGCGGCGACAGCAACACGGTAAAGGAGAAAAAGTCCTTTAAGGAGTGGCTCGAAAATTATTTTTATCATTATAAATGGCATACTATCGTCGCTTTGGTGATAGTCTTTGCGATAGTTATTTGCTCGGTGCAGATGTGTGATAAGACCTCGTACGACCTGCACGTTATGTATGCGGGCGGCACGGATATCCGTATGACTAGCGTCAAGGAGGGGGATATTTCCGAATACCAGAAGCTTCTTTCGGGTATCAGGCCCTACACCGGCGACTCCGACGGCGACGGCAACGTAAATATAAATCTTCTTAATCTTTATATGCCCTCGGCAGAGGAAATCAAGGAAATTGAAAAGGACGAAAATAATGAAGCCAATCTTGCCCTGATAGCACAAAACAACGAGCTTTTCAAGCAGAATATTCAATACGGCGATTACTACGTATGCTTTATTTCGGAGCATCTGTTTTTAAAGCATACCGAGGATGAAAGCATCGTACGCTTTGCGCCAATCGCCCCCTATGCCGAGGAAAACAGCTCGGCAAAATACGTGAATGAATACGGAATATATCTTTCCTCGCTTCCTATTTACGAGAAGCCGGGCTTCAATCTGCTCGGTGAAGACACCGTGCTTTGCATAAGACGGGTAGACTATATTTCGGGAAGCTTCGACAAGGACGACAGCTTATCAGTATTTAAGCACAGCGAGGCGTTTCTTCGCAGTCTTATCCTGGCAAAATAGTAGCAAACCCCAAGGGATTTCATAAAATGCTATCAGCGAGTATTTCGCTAAGGCTTTTTTCGGAGTATTTTATGAAAATTATTATCTTACGTGCGCCCCGTGCGTTGCGTCCTATACTTAAAAAGCTGTTTTCCATAAGCTGACAGCGAGGCGTAATAATTAAAATCAAGAAAGAGAGAGTAAATCGGTACAGAAATATGCCGAAATGCTCCCTCTTTTTCCTTATCATTTGCCTAGCCTTATAAGGAACACTTTGATTTTAAAGCGTTCGAACGTATTTTTAAAAAGGGACGCTTTGAAGCCAAAGCGTCCCTTACACCCCGAAAGCATTTTGGGGTGTTTTTTATTGCCTTGGGGCAATATCACTCTTTGCGAAAGCAAAGAATATCACTGCGAAGCAATATCACCCTCGCCGCAGCGAGGATATTTCACTCTTCACTCTTCACTTTTCACTCTTCACTCTTACCTCCAGAGCATCTGTGTCAGATGCTCTGGTTCAAGTCCCACACGCCATCGGTATTTTCTACGGCGGTGGTTTCAGTTCCGGAGGTAGTAATGATATCCGAATTTACAAGATTTATTACCTCAAAATCGGGGTTAATGTAAAGTTTCATTGCTATTTCCTCCTTTAATTACTGGTTGTTAAGTGAGAATATATAATCTCTGTAAGCCTTAGCTGATGCGCAGTAGTTGTAGAATTTAGCTACGATATCGGAAAGCTCGGTATCGCTCTTTTCTACTGCATCTGCGTAGTAAGCGATAAGGTTATATTCACCACTGATTTCGGTATCTGCTATTTCGTAGCTGAATACCTCGGTCATTTCATATGCAAAGAGGGTAAATTCGATATAGTCGCCGTCTGCATCGTTGCCCATCTTAGCCTCACTTGCACGAAGCGCTCTCGTACCAACCTTGAAGCTGAATTTATCAGCCGAGTAGGTATCAAGATAGAAGCGTACTGCGGGATTTGCCTCAAGCACAAAGGTAGCTCCCGAAAGTCCGTTGGTGGTACACTTAGCGTCGCCCGTATTGATAGCAGCGGTCGATGCATAGCCGTTAAGCACAGCATCAATCTCTGCCGATACTGCCGTCTTATCGTCTGCGTTAAAGTAATTGTATGCGCTTCTGATATACGAAAGCATATCCTTAGCAAGCGTCTTTTCGGTAGTGCTAACCTCGGTATCGCTCATTGCGAGAAGCTTCTCTGCGTACTTCACAGTAGAGAAGGTGAAGCTGCCGTTTACGGAAGTGCCGTCAATATCAAGAGTCACAACAAGTGTCAGAGTCTTAGTCGCCTCGTTTGCCGCAAGCTCTACCGATACGAGATAGTAGCCGTCCTTAGCCTCGCCAAGCATATTCGTATAATCGTCTGAACCAAGCTTTACAGCTGTAAGTCTATCGTCAGCGGGAATATATACGTTAAATATGAGATTGGAGTCAAGCGTTACCGAAGCCTTGGGAGTGAAGTCGATGCCTATCGTCACGGAAGGAGTAAACATATAGGTAGCGATACTTGCATCCTCGCCCTGCTTTACAAGCTTAAAGCCGAAATATTCGTCAGCAGGCACAGTAGCGCCGGTAGGAACTGCAAGCTCAAGGTAGCTGCCGTTATCACCCTTCTCGAATACGAGTACGCTCGTCGTAGCGTCTGCCTTCGTGAAGATATTAAAGGTCTTGGTATCGGCTACAATTCTACCGCCCTTGATAACGTACTTGATATTAGTAAGTCCGTTTCCAAGATTAAAGAGGGTTGCGCCCTGAGCCGCACTCTTAATATCAAAGATGCAGTTATTAAAGCTAATCTCGGGATAAGCCTTAGAATCGGGAGTTTCTGCGTTTATAGAGGTCGTTGCTATGATATTCGTAGCCGAGCCTGTAACCTTAAAGGTGACGTTATCAAATCTGTAATCAAACGCCTTGCCCGAAACGTCGATATTGGACGACGTGCCCCATGGCTCGTAGCTAATCATAGGTGAGTTTACAATCTCAATATTTCCGTCTACGAAGCTGAATACGGTCGGGAATATTGAGCTGTCGCCCGTAACAACCCAAGGCTTAATCGAGGACGAGAACATTACTCTATTGTCAGCTGCCGAAAGCGTGAAGCCCATAAGGTCTACCGTAATTACGCCCTGAACCTGAGCTAAGTTATTGTAAGCCTCGTTGTCGGCAAACTTGTAATCACGTCTCAGAATTATAAACGCTGCCTTGGGACTTTGACCGTAGGAGCTTCCGTCCCAGGTATTTGCCGACATATAGTTCTTTGCCGCATTGACTGCGCCGTTATTGTTATAGGGGTTAGTGGTGTCGAGAAGCGAATCAAATGCGCCGAGGAAGTTGCCGTTTTCGTCAAATACTACGAAGGGATATTTTTCCGTCGAGTAATACTGATAAGGAATATCTCCGTATTTCGTGGGAATAGGCTCACCGAGCGCATAATCCGAGTAAAGACCGTTATTCTTATCAAGAATGAAGCTGAGCACCTTGCCCGATTTATTCTTGAAGATTACGTTAGGAGCAGCCACGTGAGAAAGCTGAGTAAGCGTGAGATATTTTCCGTCCACAGCTTCAAAATAGTACGTATCATTGCTATTCATATCGCAAAGGGTGCGACCTGCAAAGTCGTCGGCTATTATTTTTCCGCCCTTGAATATAGCGGAGCTCGAATTATACTCGTTACTGAACGAGAAGTATAGGGCATTCGAAGCCGCAGCGGTAAAATCAAAGGTGCAGTTTTCAAAGAAGTAATCAACCGCAAGTCCGTTACCAACGTGACCGCCTCCGGTCCATTCTCTGATAAAGCCGTTTCCGCCGCTTGCAACCTTAAAGGTAACGTCGGTAAAGGTGAAGCCAAACTGCTTAGACTCGTAGCTTGCATTAGTGCCTGCGTGACCAAGCGCAATCATAGGTGCATTCGGCTTATTGTTAAGAAGCGTACCGCCTCTGAATTCAATCTCCGATTTGTATCCGAAGACTCCCGCATTAGCCGTATCGTTGCAATTAAGGTGTATATCTACAAGGTACTTATCTACGTTAGAAAGAGTAAAGCCGTTAAGGTCTATTATGATTTTTGCCTTTGCGGTTAACAAGCACGTTAAACGCCTCTATCGTGACGAGAAGCTTCGCTCCCTTTGAGAGCGCGTCTTCCATTCTCGAAAACTCTCTGTCGTAATATTCCTTACCGAGCTTAAGGCAGTATTCTCTGTCATATTCCTTCGGATTTCTCACGTCGTAATCAAAGGGCTGTTTTGACTGAAGTATTGCGATTTTCATTTTGGATTCCTCATTTGCGGTAACGTTTTTTATCATTTTAGCACAAAAGCAATGCATTTTTCAAGTCCTAAAACAACTTAATGCCGAATTTACAAATTCGGTCTTTTATTTTTCTTCTATTCGTGCTAGAATATATCCAATAAAGAAAGAGGTATTGTGCAATGGAAATAGCAAGCAATATTTTTTACGTAGGAGTCAACGACCACCTAACCGACCTTTTCGAGGGGCAGTATAAGGTTCCTCTCGGAATGTCCTATAATTCATATCTTATAATGGACGAAAAAATTGCCGTAATGGATAGCGTGGATATCCGCTTCTTCGACGAGTGGATTTCCAATATAGAGGGACTTCTTTGCGGACGCGAGCCTGACTATATAGTAGTTCAGCATATGGAGCCCGACCATTCGTCGAGCCTTTTCAGATTTACCGAGAAATATAAAAACGCCACCGTAGTCGCATCAAAGTCGGCATTCAATATGATGAGGGGCTTTTTCGGCTCTGATTTTTCCGACCGCAGACTTATAGTAGGCGAGGGCGATACGCTTTCGCTCGGCGAGCGCTCGCTCTCATTTGTTACCGCTCCTATGGTGCATTGGCCTGAGGTTATAGTAAGCTACGAAGCAAAGGACGGCATACTCTTCTCTGCGGACGGCTTCGGCAAATTCGGAGCGCTCGACTACGAGGACGAATGGGCGTGCGAGGCAAGACGCTACTATTTCGGAATAGTAGGAAAGTACGGCGCTCAGGTGCAGGCTCTGCTCAAAAAGGCGGCGGCGCTTAAGATAAATAAAATCTGTCCGCTTCACGGTCCTGTCCTTACCGAGAATATCGGATACTATATCAATCTTTACGACACCTGGTCGTCCTACCGCCCCGAGGACGAGGGCGTCACGATTGCCTACACCTCTGTATACGGCAATACCAAGGCGGCAGTCGAGCTTCTTTCAGAAAAGCTGAAGGAATACGGCGTAGAGAAAATCTCGGTAAACGACCTTGCAAGATGCGATATGGCAGAGGCGGTAGAGGACGCCTTCAGATACGACCGCTTAGTTCTCGCTACCACCACCTACAACGGTGACGTATTCCCCTTTATGAAGGAATTTATAAATCACCTTACCGAGCGTGGATATAAGAACCGCAAAATAGCCCTTATCGAAAACGGCAGCTGGGCGCCCACGGCAGCTAAGATAATGGAAAAAATGCTTGAGGGCTGCCAGAATATCGATATACTTTCCTCAAGACCTAAAATTCTCTCCTCGCTCTCGGAAGCGTCCGAGGCAGAAATAGATGCGCTTGCCAAGGAGCTTGCTAGCGCTCGCTAAACAGCTATAAATAAAATGCAAAAGCAAGATTACTAAATACTCGGTAATCTTGCTTTTGTTTTGCGTGTTGACTATTATTATTTACAAAAAATGCGATTTATATAAAAATCGGGCGAAGCTGTATTCCATCTTTCATAGCCGAATATGCAGGAATCAGCTTACTGAAATCAGCTACGAGCGAATGCGGCTTGCCTACGGTATCGTCCTGCGAAAGCGGAACGAAATACACGCTCTTTCGCATAAGCATCGCACCTATATTCGGAAGATTCTGCGACATAGCGTCATTCGATGCAAGCGCTATAAGCAAGGGTCTGTCACGGCGCAGGTGCGCCTTTGCTGCCATCGTCACTGAGGTATCGGTTATTCCGTTTGCCATTTTCGCAAGTGTGTTGCCGGTGCAGGGGGCTATTATGAGCGCATCGAGAGGCAGCTTAGGTCCCAGAGGCTCAGCGTCCCTTACGGTGTGTATTATCTGGTTGCCCGTTATTTCCATCACCTCCCTGCGAAGCTCCTCGCAGGAATAAAATCTCGTGTCGGTCGAATACACCCTCTCGCTCATAATAGGCAGTACGGCCTCGCCTGAGCGAACCAGCTCACGAAGCTCCGCAAGCGACGCCTTAAGGGTGCAAAACGAGCCGCAAAACGCATATCCTATCATAAATTTGCTCCATCGTCGATATTAGAGATAAGCGCACGGACTACCGCCCTGCCTACCGCACGCCCCGCACTTTCGGGAAAAGCCCTCACGGGCAGCTGCATAAGCCTCGTTACGGAAGCGCCTGCAGGTATATTCTCCCCCGACGCCAGCTCTATAAGCTCAGCTCTGTAAGGAGGGATAAGCGCACTGTCGGGAATAAGCCTTGCAGGGGCAGTATTTATGAGGATATCAAGCTTCATATCCTTGACGTAGCAAAGCTCGGAGTAGAGCTTTGCATTTAAGCCGACAGCCTTGCTTGGCGCTGAGGTATAGAGAGTAATTCCTGCCCCAAGGCGGGATAGCAGCTCACAAAGCGACTTGCCTATTCTGCCGTAGCCTATTACGCCTACCGCAAGCTCGCTCGGCGCTACGGAATATTCCGAGAGAATATATCCAATACAGCCTATGGCTGTAAGATACGCTCCCTCTCTCTGGTATTCCTCGTCAAGCGCTAAATCCACCGCCGAAGCCCCCCGCACTAAGCAGGCGAGGGTGAATTCCTCAGGCAAGCCGTATCCTACCGCAATATCCCCCCGCTTTAGCTCCGATGCCACCGAAAGCAGGGCAATCTCGCTTCCCGTGACGTGCGTCTTGTCCCTTGTTGTCGGTATTGGCAAAAGCATCATATTCCCCGCCGCCAAGTCACGAAGCTCCATATCAAGGTATTCTTTGGCGCTAAGGCTTCTTTTATCATCCGAAAAAGCTGTAATACGCATATAAAGCCCCCTCGCTTATCTCTTTTATATATTACGTGATCGCAAAAAAATCGGTTACAGCTTTTACAAAAGCACTGCCTTATTAAAGCAAATTTTGTGTAATACCACTAATGAAGCCCGAAAATATTTATTTAGTATGTCAATTGAACTTGAGTTTAAAAATACTGTATAACTATTATACAAGATTTTTATTTAAGGAGATATAGTATGAGAAAACATCTTAAGACACTACTTCCGATAGTACTCGTAGTAGCGCTTGCTATGGCGCTCTCTATCGCAGTATTTGCCAGCGACTCGACGAACGAAGCGAAAATAGGCGATACCGAGTACGCAACGCTTGAAGAAGCAGTAGCGGCTTCAAACGCATCGGCAAACGGCGAAACAATCGTCCTTTTAAAGGATATCAGCAGAACCGTTGCCACGATGGGCTTCTCCAAAAGCACCACCATAAATCTTAACGGTCACACGGTGTCCGCTACCGATCCCGCCAGCACGGGAACCCCCATAATGGTAGTTAGTGCTCCGAACGTTACCTTAACGCTTTCGGGCAATGGCACCTTCAACGTAGCCCAGAAATTTCTTCAGATAAGCTCGAAGAATGACGGCGCTAAGATAATCGTAGACGGCACCGACTCCGGAATCGTAATCAACCAGTCTGCACCTCAGGCGGTATTAATGATAAACTCCGGCACAGGCACAGAATTCACCAACGCCCACGTCTATGCGACTGCCAACGCCGAGTTCTTCCCCATTGCAAGCGGCACGGTAACCTTCAACGACTCCACGCTGGTCGCATCGAACTTAAGCGCTCGCCTCTTCAGCTACAAGACGGCAGGCGTAAAGTTCGTCTTTAATAACACCTACGCTTACGCCGGAAAGCAAATATTTGTCGGCAACGTTTTCAGCGCAACCGACGACAATTTCAAGGTAGATAACCCCGCCGACTTCGTAATGCTTGATGCAAAAAATTCCTTCTTCCACGCCACCGCCGTTGCCAGCGCCTCGAACATAACTAGCTTCGGCGGCGCAGGCAAGGTAAGAGTGTCGGGCACGATGAATTTCGACAACTGCGAGCTTATGGCATACAGAATATTCGAAAACGGCGCCAGCTCGGGCGTTACCGGTCTTCAAGGCGGAGAGCTTGAGGACGGCTACACTCTTAATATCAACTGCACGAATTCCACCCTTCAGGCGCTTACTCACACCAACTCAGGACAGATAGTCCGCGGTCACGTAAATTACAGATTTGAGGACTGTAATCTCGGACTTCTCTCAAACGGCGGTCTCGGAGGTTATACCAGCGGCGAGTATATCACGGTAATCAACTGTCATTTCAGCAAAAACGTTATGGACGACACCACCGTAAAAGGCTGGCTTGAGGTAAATTCCATAAAGGAGGGTGACGGTAACGTATTCTGCTATGACGTAACCAATCCCGAATACCCCTTCTATCTCTGCAACGAAGAAAAGAAGCCCGTACAGCCCGATAATGTTCTTTTTAACAATTTTAACTTTAACCTGAACGCCAATGGTGCGCCCACATTCCCGCTTAAGGGCACAAGCACTACCGACGCCGGATTTAATAATACAACCTACGGCGGTAACTTTACGATAAAGCACGGTATGCTTGAAGCAATTTCCGGAATCAACGGCTCATACCTTAAGTACACACCGTTACCGCACTTGACGGTTCTATACCCAGCACCCCCACCACGATAAACTCCACCGAGGACCCCTTCCTCATTCTCGGTGACGACAGCAAGCCAAATATCATCGCCTACAAGGACAACGAGATAATCGTAATCGATTTCGATATTATGCTTGAAAATTTCGGCGGCTCGAAGTTCTCAATAGCGCCGCAGTCGAGGGATGAGGATGGCAACGGAGTAAACAGCGACCACTTTAACGTAACTGCGGGCGTAATCGACGGCAAGCCCTGTGCGGATTCACAGTGGCACCACATCCAGATGGTAATTTCCGTAAATCAAACGCAAAACGGCGACTGCAATATATACAACGGCTCGACCTACCAGCTTTACGTTGACGGCACTGCAGTCGGCAACGCTAACAGATTGGCGGTTAAAAACGACCTAACCCTGACCAAGGAGCTTTACCTCCAGGGTGTAAGAATCAACATTCTTAAAAATGTAGATCACACGACAGGCGCCTCTATCTCCTATGATAATATCCTTATTCACTCCTACAAGGATGCCGATAGCTTCACTCCCGGCGCTCGTCCTCAGAACGGAACCCTTATGTCGGCGGGCAACAGACTTCATGGCATTGCGGCTGAAGGTCAGAGTCTCAATATCGTTACCGACCGCACGGTCACCACTAGCGATTTAGTCACCTCTCTTAAGAGCGGTATTTTCGATGAAAATGCAATTTACACCGACTTTAAGGGCTTTATAACCGATAAATCGGCTCTCCCCGCAGGCAATAAGATTGGCGAGCAGATTTTCGTGCACGGCATAGACGGCACCACCGCTTCCTTCTACGCTACCTACTCGGATAAAACCTCGGGCGTCGTAGCTTACGGTACCGACGGTAAGCCTTATATGGGCGCAGACAACACGGCTGAGTTCAAAACTCTTTTCGAAACTTTAGGAAACGGCGAAACCGCTAAGCTTCTCGCCGAGGAATTTATCCTTGACGACAACAATCAGGTTTACCTTCACTCCGCCACCGCAAAGACCGTCAACTTCGACCTTGCGGGCAATACCTTGAACAAAATCAGAAAGGGCCTGATTTTCTCTAACTTCCAAAATATTACCTTCAACGTATACTCCTCGCTCCCCGGCGGCAAAATCAACTCACGAGGAATATTTGACAACAGCATCAACCCCAGCGATGCATACTACAGCTTTAATACCAACTTCGGTGGTGCAATGTTCTTCGTAAGCCAGCCTAACGCTACTATAAATCTCGGTAAATACGGAGGCTATTCCGGTGAAAACCTTACCGTCACCGGTGCGTTCATGGTTGACATTTCAGCTAACGTACAAAACACAAGCCTTAATATCGACGGCGGTACTTATATAAGAACCGTACACGACTCAATAGGCTTTATCGGTGTAAGAGCAGGCACTAACTCTGCTATTTCCATCAAGAATGCAAACCTCCTTTCAGGAGAAGCAAGCCCTGCGACTATCTTCAGCATTCTCGAAGGCTCTACGGCAACCCTTACGGTAGAGAAATCCACCGTATTTATGCCGATGCCTACGGGCGATAACGCAACCGCCAGTGCGCTCTTTGATTCTCTTAGCACAACCGCCACCGTAACCTTCAACAGCACCAGCTTCTCCAACGTATCCTTCACTCCCAACAAGGCAGGCTATTCCAAGGTAAAGCTCGGTACGGGCTGTACCTACAGCGAAAGCTGTAATACCGCTAACGTTGATTTCGGTGAAAATGCGGCGGTAACTCTGGCGGCGGGCTGGAAGCAGACTCTCGCAAACGGCTCTGAGCAGCTTATATTCAACAGCGTAGAGGGACAGGGCTCAATGACCTACCACTACTATAAGAACTCCACCGCTAACAACGGAAAATACTTATTCGTATGGACCGGCGAGACCGGTACTGACGGAAGCGGCAACACCGTTCCTTCGGGAAGCTTCACTGCGATATACGGCGATATCTCTACCGTATGTGACGGCGACGCTACCAATGGCTACACCTTAAAAAGCGACTGCTACTACGGCTCGAAAAACGGTATCGTAAGTGAAAATGTAAACGAAACCTACCTTGTATCCACCGGCGTTACAGCTCCCGATGACAAGCTCACTTACGTAATGCCCAATCAGACGTATATCGTGCTTGCCGAGGGACAGCGCATCGTCACTTGGGAAATCGGCGAAAGCTCCGCCACCGAGGTGCGTGATGCCGACGACGATACTGCGCCTTCGGGCTTTGAGCTTCCCGTATCCAAGGCAGAAGTTTACGAATACACCTGGAACGTAGAAAGCGTAACCGAGGGTGGCGTACAGTACGAAACCCGTACCGTAAAATTTGAAGTACTCTTTAAGCTCAAATCCAACATATCGCTTAACAACGATTTCAAGTACAATATCTATATCCCCAAGGCTCTCGTTGAGGGCGGTGACGTTAACGAAACTATACTCCTTAACGGTAACGAGGTTACCCTTACCGACCTCTATATTCACGAAAGCGTTGAATATTATATCGTTTCGGTAAACAACATCGCAGCTCCAAACGGCGGAGATTCATTCGAGGTAATCACTACCTTAAATCTTGCCGACGATGCTATGGAGGCTACCGACACTATCGATACTACCTTCACGCTCTCGATTCCCGAGTATGCAAAGCTTGTGCTTGAAGATACGTCTCTCAACGCAGAGTGCAAGCAGATGATGGCAGACGTGCTCAACTACATAAGACTTGCGGCAGTCTTCGGCGGTGACGCTTATACCGCTAAGGCAGGATACACCGCAGTCAACGATGCAATTGCTCTTTACGACGCTGCAGGAATCACTGCTACCGATACCACTGCGACCGACTTTGCAGCTCTTGCTAAGACTCCCGTAGGAGTAAAGGCGGCAGTAGATGCGGCAACCTTTGAAATCGGCTCAAGCGTAAAGATGCGCCTTTACCTCTCCGAGGGCTATAACGGAACGCTTACCCTCACCTACAAGGACAAGGCAAACGCCGACGTAGTCACCGATTACGAGATTACCGACGGTAAGTGTAACGGCAAGAGCTACGTAGAGCTTAATCTTAAGGCATACTATATTGCAAATGACGTCACCATCACCTTTGACGGTCAGGCAGACGCTACGAATGCGGTATATAACCTCGCTTCTTATATTGAGTATTACAAGAGCAACGCAAAGGTATCTGACCTCGCAAAGGCGCTCTACGCTTACTCGCTCTCTGCACTCGCATATCAGAATACCTTAGGATAAGGAGATTTCCGAAATGAAGCAATATATTGCTCCAAAAATTGAGCTTTTAGCTCTGATAAGCAGAGATATTATTACGGACTCTCAGCCCTCCGGCGGCGAGACCGATACGCCTATTCTCAGCATAGGCCCTAATCAAAATCAAAGTAACGGAAATTTCTGATATAAAAGCACTTATGATGAACGATAAAATCGTCTGTCATAAGTGCTTTTGCGTTTCTTTTGCCTTGCTTCCCGATGGTAATCAGGTGAAGTTTTCGCTTATGCGAAAGTGAAGTTGCTACGCAGTGAAGTTTGTGCTACGCACAAGTGAAGTTATGTTTGCCCTCTTTGCCGAAGGCAAAACTTCACTATCCGCAGGATAACTTCACTTACGTAGTAAACTTCACTTGCCCGCAAGGGCAAACTTAGTTAATGGGCGCACTCGAAAACTGCGTTTTCGGGCACGCCCGTTTTTCTTCCTCACTCTTTTTTTAGACTAAAATCAGTAATCGGTAGGGTAGGAATCCTCGTCGCAATCACAGCACGGAGAGCAGATTTCTTCCTTTTTCTTCATATTCTTCATTTTATTTATCATACAGGACATTTTATCGGTTATGCCTCGCTTCAGCGAGGATACTATACTGTAAGCTCCGTATACGGCAAGACCTCCTGCCATAGCAATTATAAGCGGATGCTTCTTCTTTTTTGCATTTTTCATAAAAAGCATTTTAATTCCCTTCTTTGCAAGTTATTGCAGTATTATTTTCCCCCTCTGTTTGCCTTTTATTTATTGTTGACAAAAGCAAAATAATGGTATAAAATATAGCTATAAAAATGCGAAAGGGGGCATAGCTATGATAAAATGCAAGGCTTGCTCGCACGAGGTCGAGTACAACGGCGGTATATGCCCCGTTTGCTCGTCGGCGCTTACTCCCGACGAATCCGAAATAGCCGATGCAAAAATTAAGCTTAGCGAGGCTATATCGTCAAGGAATAATGCAAAAATCCTCGCCTGCCGAGAGCTGCTTGCGGCTGTCGGCGACACCGAGAGCGAGCGTGAATACGCAAAATATCTTGAGCGCACCGACTCAGGTAAAAGGAATCTTGCGCTTGCGGCGGAATATTATTTCTCGGCGGCAAGCAAGAACGACGCCTACTCGGCATACAGATATTCAAGGCTTCAGGCACGCAGAAGCCAAAAGGCGGCGCTCTTTTTCCTCAAATTTTCAGGACTGCTCGGCTGTATCAACGCCTATGCGGAGCTTGCCGAATACTTTTCCTCGGTAGGCAAGGAGGATATTGCAAGCTATTATTACTATCTTGGCGCAGAGGGCAGCGACACGCCGTCAATTGTGGCGCTGGCAAAGCGCTACGCAGAGGGTATCGGCGTAGAGAAGAACGAGCCTTACGCAAAATGGTATCTTGACAAATTTACTATTCCGCCCATCAGCGCACTAAAGCTTGCCTACAAGCTTCGCTCCGTCACGCCAAAGAATCCTCCCGGAATCGATTTTGACGGCTACCGTGAATATCTTAAGGAGCTTTCGGGGGAGGCTTATTCTCTGGGCTTTTATACGGCTTATTACCGTATAGTATCCGAGCTTGCGGACGGCAGCGACAACGATTATCAATTTCTTCTCGGAAAGCTTACCGCAGAGGGTGTCGGCACAGACAAAAACGGCGAGCTTGCGCTCGGTATACTAATGACCGCCGTTATGAACGGCAGCAGTGACGCTATGATGTATATAGCCGACGGATATGCTGCGAAGGGCAGCTTTCTTCCCTACGACGTAGAGCTTGCCTTTGAATATTACGAGCGTGCGGCAAAGGCGGGACGTGCCGACGCTTACGCTAAAATAGGCGAAATTTATTATCAGGGACGCCACTCGGAAAGCGGCACTCCCGACCCAAAGACAGCTCTTGCCTGCTACAAGCTTGGCGCAAGGCTCGGTTCGCAGGAGGCAAAGGAAAAATACGATGCACTAATAAACAGGCGAAACGAATATTACCGTCAGGGCTGCGCCGTGCTTTCTAAGTGCGGCAGCGTCACAAGAAGCGAGGCCGATGAGGCATTCCGCTCACTTGCGATTGCGGCAGCGTACGGTCACAAGAGCGCTCCTCGGGCGCTTGGCAAATGCTACGCCTACGGCTTCGGCTGTGACAAGATTCCAAGGGAGGCATTCAAATGGTTTCTTGAGGCGGCAAGGCTCGGCGACAAGGACGCATACCTCTCGCTTGGACTTTGCTATGCCAAGGGCTTCGGCACTCGCTTCTCCTATAAAAGCGCTGTGCATTACCTCAAGCTTGCGATAGACTATGGCTACGCTGATGCCGGTCGTGAGCTTTCTCTCCTCGTATCAAGAAAGCAAAAGCGAACGGTAAAGCAGATATACGCTCTCTGTATGGAGCTTATATATATGAAGAAATTTGATACGGCGTTTAAAATCCTTACCTCGACAGAGGCACTCGGGTATCCAAAGCTTCTATACACTATCGGCTGTATGTACGAATTCGGACTTGGTTGCGATACCTCAAAGAAGCGTGCGAACGAGTATTACTCCCGTGCGGCGGCAGGCTCGGCTGCGTACGGCTCGTTTATTGACGAGGGCGCAAGGTACAAATCAAGGATTTTAAAAATCATTAAAAGAGTATAGCATTTTCATATATCAAGAAAAAGTCATCGGAAATTTCCGATGACTTTTTCTTTGCGTTTTTCGTTATTTTTGTATAGCTTTGTTTACAATATTAGCGAAATCAAGCATTTTATCGACCGCATAATTATAGTACACGCTTTCGATATAAAATTCCTCGCCGTAATATTCAAGCACCTGCTTCTCGTATTTTTCCAGCGCCTCTAAATATTTTTCCTCGGTGTCAAAATCCTTGCGTGTCTTTCCGTAATACTCGAAGTCAAACTCAAGCTCCTTTTGGTATATTTTCTCAAACTGCTCGTCGGTCGGGACTAAATTTTCCTTTTTCAGAATGCTGTAAAAAATCAGCTTTTCCCATACCTCGTTTTTGACCTGCTCATTAAGCACGGCTCGCCAATCTCCGCCATCGCCTACGTCGTAATACTCTTTAAGATATTTATCTATGCTTTCATAATAGGTTGCGTAATTCTCGGCAAATTCCAGCTGGTGATTGTAATAATAATCGTCAAATATTCTGCGAAGCTCGCTTTCGGGATATTTCTTCACAGATATTTTTTCCTTAAGCTTCTCCCACATTTTATCTGCCGCTTCGTATCTCTTTTCGTCTTCTCTTTCCGCTTCAAGCTCTGCTCTTACGTAGGAGCGATACTTTTCTACAAGTCCCTCGCCCTTGTATTCGCTAAGAAATTCCGAGCTTAGCTTCAGCTTATCGGTAATAAAGGCTTCATCAAGCTCCGCCGTTTCGTAGCAGAGCGCCTTTTCGATATACACGTCGAAATAAACCGTCTTATTCCTGAATTCCTCGCTCTGATAGTCGTATGGAAATACCGTCTTTACTACCTTGGGATTTTCTTCGCATCTGGTAGCATAATTGACCTCAGCCGAGGTGTAGGTGATTTTCTCATTAGACTTAGCCTTTATCAGGGTGATAGCGTCAATATTGATGCTGCCAATCGTCTCTTCTCTGAGAAAATCCTCAATTCCGATGCCCCACTTTTCCTCAAGCCTTGGGTCTTTTAAATCTATACGGACCTTTTCATTCTGATGTATATCGCTGCCCGTCTCCTCAATATAGCTGAGCGTGCAGTAAAGCACGTCACCGTCCTTGACCGCACCGTCGGTTGCCTTCTCGAACTTACTGTAATCCTCAGGCACTACACCTATAAGTCCAAGCTCAAATCCTGCTATAAACTGACCGCCGCCAAGAGTAAGCTCGGTCGGAGTGCTATCCGAGAAATTGCAGGTACCATCAAGGTCTATCTGGTTGCCGTCGGCGTCAAGCTCGTATCCTCGGTAATATATATACACCTTGTCCCCTGCCTTGGCAGGACGGTTAAGCACGTAGTGTCCCTCGTAAAGAAGCGAGCCCTTGTTCTTGGCAAGCGCCTTCAAAATCTCGTTTTCAACCTCGACATCGCTGACGCTCGGTATATCTATTTCTATATCGTAATCCTTGTAAGCGCTCTCATCAAATTCTATATATCCCGATAAATCGTCGTTAATATAGTCGAGCCTGTCATAGCTCTTGCTTCCTTCCTTGATTATAGCCATCGCTATTGCAAAGCCGAGAAGAAGCACCGAGGCTACCGCAAATACTGTAATCGTTATTAAAAGCGGTCTTGATATCTGCTCGCTCTTTTTCCCGCCGTGTTTTTTCGTATCTGCCATAAAATCTCCGTTTAATCCTCAAAGGAATCGGCATACTCGCAGGCGAGCTTATCGCATCTTTCGTTGTACTCGTGTCCGTTATGCCCCTTTACCCAAATAAATTCTATCCTATGTATTCTGCTTAAGGAAAGCAGCTCCTCCCACAAATCGGGGTTCTTCACCTTATTAAAGCCCTTATCCTCCCAGCCGTATATCCAGCCCTGCGAAAAACCGTCCACAAGATATTTGGAATCCGAATAAAGCTTCACCGAGCAAGGCTCCTTTAATGCCTTAAGCCCTTCTATTGCGGCGGTAAGCTCCATACGGTTATTAGTAGTCTCACGCTCGCCGCCCGACATAGCCTTTTCATAGCGTCCGTATACCAGCACTGCGCCCCAGCCGCCCCGTCCGGGATTGCCTCGGCAGGCTCCGTCGGTGTATAATTGAACTTCCTTCATTTCAAAACTTACCTTTATATATAATAAAGCGAGGTTGTCGCATTTGTCGGCAGCCCCGCTTTTTGCTGTGTCAAATACCTTATTAAATTAGGTCTTTAAAACAGTCGTTCAAATTAAGCTTTTTTAGTAGTGTACTTAATGTTCTTATAAACGTCAACGCCGGTATCCTTATCGGCCTCCTCCTCGGTCTCAAGGAAGAAGTTGAGAAGCTTGTCAAACTGCTTTGCAGTCTGTACGTTTTCCTCGCCGTAGTATTCTACGAGGTAATCGTTGCCGGGTCTGTTGATGTCCTTGATTTCGTCCTTGGTAAGGGTAAGCTCGTAAGCCTCAGCTGCCGCAAATACGGTAACCGAGATAAGAACGTGCTCCTTAGCCTGCTTCATAACCTCAGCCTTAGCATCCTCGAAAGTAGAGGTCTTAGTCTCTGCTCTGAGATACTCCTCAAATACGCCCTGATAGTGAGAGTAATTCGAGGGGTCGTTCGTGGTGCTGCTGTTGCCGTCGTCGTACGTTCCGTTATAGAAGAGATACTGATATCTCGAGTAAATTCTCTCGTATGCATTCTCTACTGCCTTTGCAGGAAGCTTATCAATGCTCTTATCCTTGGTGTTGTCCTGGATAAGCTGCCAAAGCTCGGTAGCGAGATTCTTCTTGATTTCAGCGTTGTACTCTGCAAGGAGAGTTTCGTGGATATCAACCTCGTACTCTTCCTTAATCTTGTCTTCGCCTATCTTGGTAATAAGAGTGTCAATTGCATTATCGTAAGCTGTCTCTGCATTCTTCTTTGCAGTCTCAGCCTCGGTAAATTCAGCCTTAGCACCCTTTATATAGCCCTCCTGGTCAGGCTTAAGTCCGTTACCGTTAAGAGCCTCCTCTGCCTGCTTCTTTGCTGCAAGCTGAGTCTCGGTAGGCTCGCCGCCGTCCTTCTTTGCGTCCTCAATCTGCTTTTCAACAGTCTTAAGCGCCTCTTCGGCCTTTTCCTTAGCAGTCTTTGCAGCCTCGTACGCTGCAGCTGCGCCCTGGATGTAGCCCTCCTCGTCAGCCTCAAGACCGTTGCCGTTGAGAGCCTCCTCCTTAGCGATTACGTCCTTAACCTCGTTAAGGAAATTCTCGAAGGAAGGAAGTGCGTAAATGCTCTCCTCCTCGTGGTCGTGACCGTCATCCTCGTCGTGGATAAGCTCGGTGATAAGAGTCTTAAGAATAGTCTCAGCGTTGTAATCCTCAACCTCAAGGTAGTAAACAGGGAATACGTGATAGGTAAGAGTCTTGTCCTTAAGGTCGTACTCCTTACCGTCGTTAGCACTCTCAAGCTTCTTTTCCTCGGTGTAGGTAACCTCGGTAAAGGTCTTCTCTACGAACTTGCTTGCTACCCAGTTGATTTTAATGTTGGAATAAGTAACCTTTGCATCGCCCTCGCCCTTAGTGATATTGGAAAGGGTGGTTGCGATAGACTTATCTGCAATCTGAGATGCTACCTCGTGCTTGCTGTCGCCGATAGTAACCATTTCATTGTCAATGGTATCCTCTACGGTAAGCTTAGCGCCCTTGTCGTCAACCTTAATGTACGACTTAGTGTAGCTGATAAATGCGATATCGTCCTTCTTAGCAGTACCGCTGGTGAGCGTCTTGTAAACGTTGTCCGCAGTAAGCTCAACGTCCTTGAACTGAGTCTCAAGAAGCGCCTTGTAGCCGTCAGTGCTCGTGTTGCCGAACTGAAGGCTGAGTGCCGAGGACTCCTTCATATTAGCAGTAAGGAATGCGTGAGTCACACCGTCAATCTCGGCAGTAACGTAGTAGCAGTAGTAGAACTTGTCACGCTCGCCTATTTTGCCGGTAGTCTTCTTGTCGGTCGAATCAACCTTCTCAAGAAGTATCTCGTAAACATAGTCGACAATCTTCTCTTTTCTCGTTGCCTTGTCGGTGGTATATTCTCCGTCCTCAATCTCAAGTGCGAGAATAGCCTTGGCAAATTCGGTCTTGTCGAAATTTACGTACTGTGACATATCGTCCTTCGCAAAGCTGTATCCGCAGCTTACGAGGGTGAGAGCAAGCATCACAACGACAAGAACAAGTGCTGTAATTCTTCTTTTCATGGTAAAATCTCTTTCTACTTTTTCGTTATATCGTTCTATCGGCGCAATACGCCATTTTTATAGCACACATTATTGTATCACACTTTTTTGGAAAATGCAAACATTTTTTCAAAAAAACATAATATTTTTATTAAATTGCAGAAAATCGGGGAAACCCCGTCGAATCCGCATAAAAAAGTGCGGATTCGTGCATTATTTTTTATTTTCCGGGTAGGAAGTATTGTTATCAATATTCTCGCCGTTAAGAATCGATGCGTATCCGTTTACTATTTTCTTAAAGGCAAAGGTGGAAATATAGAAATCCGACACCTCGGAATATACGTCGCCGGTATCTCTGTTTTCCCGATAAAGCTTCACCATTATCCGCCTGTCGGAAATTCTGTAAAACTCGTAGACGTAATCGTATATCGAGCTTGCGTAATACACGCCCTCTCCGTATTCCTTGGCATTACCCGTAGCGTCGGGGCTGTAAGCCTTTCCGAGCGTTACGCTCATTTTCATAAGAAGCGGAGCGTTGAGAAGCCCCTCCTTTTGCTCCTCCTCGCTTAAGACGTCCTGATAGCGAGTATAGAAAATAATTTCCATAAGCTCCTTGAAGTTTGACGTGCCAAGCAAATCAAGCTCCACCGTCTTATTTCCGTAAAATGCGCCAAGCGAGCTTCCGTATCCTATGCCGTTTACCGTCCAGGACTCGTTCTTTTTGAAAAATTCGCCGAACTTGGTATCGTATGCATCGTCACTCTGGTTGGTGAATACTCTTATCGAATCGTTTGCCGTGGCAAGGCTCATTACATCCTCGCCGTAGGTCTCGATAAGCTTCTCCTTGCTCCAAAGTCTGCCTGCGTAGGCGTAGGTTGTCTGGTGCGTAAGCTCGTTTGAATAGCTGCCGTATATTTCATCCATATAGAAATCAAGCGTGACGTTCTTTATATTTGAAATATTGGTAAGCACTATATTCCTTCTTGCGTAAAGCTCAACGAAGCTTCTTTCCAGGAATATGAAGCTCTCGCCGTCGACCTTGGTGACTATATCGTAAAGGTCGGAGGCTATATATCTCGTACCGTCCGGCTGCTCCTCGCTGATATAGAGAGTAAATCCAAGCTTGCTGTAATACTCGTAATCGTCAAGCGAGTTGAGGTATTCCGTTACCTCCTGATTTTCGGAATCATACTCGGCGGCGGCAATGCCTCGAGGTATCTCAAAGTATACCGTATATGCGTAAAGTCCGTACTTATCAAGTATTTCGGGGGTAAGACCTACCGCAACGGTTTCCTTTCCGACAAGTCCGGCAGAGCCCGTTGAGGAGCCGACAACTCCGCCAAGCGCCTTGAGTATGGTCTCGCATACCGAGGAATTGAGTGCGTAGATACGGTTCTCGTTCTCAAGCGTGTTTTTATACACCGACTCTCCGTAATACGGATCTCTGTCCGACGCCTGTTGGAATTCAAACGACGCAACAATCTCGGACCTTACAAAATAATTTATTCCCTTTATTTCATAAGAAATAAAATCGGCTATCGCCTCGTCGTATTCGTCGTAGGAAAGAATCACGATTTCGTCGTCGTTCTTTACCGTCTTGCCCATAAGAGCCTCGGCAACCTGCTTTGAATCGCCCGTAAGCGAATCGGTAATTTCAATAGCGTCGGAATACTCCTCGTCGAATTTCTCGCCATCTATAACGAGGTAGTAGTGGTAAATAACCGACGTTCCCTTCTTAACCTTAAGAAGATTTCCGTCATCATCTGTGTTGTTGCCCTTTTCGTCGACAATCTCAACGATATCCGAAACCACCATCTTGATATTTCTCTTAACCGCCTTGTCCTCTGCGTAGGTTATCTCAAATCTCGCAGGCTCGCTAAGCTCTCCTACCGTGGTAAGCTTTGCCTTAACCTCTGCCGGAATAAGCTCGCTTGACATATCTATAACGCCGTGCACATCGTGCACGCTGACAAGCTCGCCGTTCTTCCTTGCGATATAGGTAACCCTGATAAGATCGTCAGCTCCGATTGCAGTACCCACTGCGGTAATATCGCCGTTTTCGCTGAGTATAGCCTCTACCGCATAAATGTCGTAGGTATATTTATCTCCAAGCTTTACCTGCCTTGAGAAGGTAGGCAGAGTAACGGTGATGGGGCTCGCAAAAGCACCGACGCCCTTTCCGACGAGCGCCTTTACCAGACGCTGATAGGAGCTATCGCCCCTATAGTTTGACAGCTCAAATAGCGTAGCCTTGAAGCTTTCGTTTATATATCCGTCGGATTTTTCGCCCGACACAGCCGTCTGGCTTTCAAACGGAGTGACTGCCGATGCGTCAAGTATTACTCTGTCGGCCTCTCCGACTACTCCGACACAGCCGTTTTCACAGCCCTTGACCTTGCATATATCCGAGCCTCTGTGCACGAAATTGACGTAATGCTTGAAATCGGTTGCAAGATAAGGCTCAAAGGCTTTATCCATAGCAAGTCCCTCTGCCGTAAGCACGGGCCTTATATACGAGGTAAATTCAGCCAGCGCATAGCTGAAGTAGTCTACGTTGGTTGAGTAGATATAATTGCGGTTATCTACCGTAAAATAGTATCCCGAGCCGGTGATAAGCTTATCGCCGATTCTCACGGTATGACGGGCGGGCTCATCCTTCTCGTCATCAATATAGGTAAAGCTTACCTCGACAGCGTCATTGCCGAAAAGTCCGTATTTCTTATACTCTTCGTGCCTTTCGTCGACGGTCATTTCGGTAAGGTCTATCCTCTGGTCAAAATAGGTCGTGCCTATTGCGGTGACGAGATAAATTATCTTGTATATAGAGCCTATCGAATCGTTGTCCTCAACGGCGTACATATCCTCGTATGAGAACGAGGGGTCAACGTCGGCTATTGCGGGGTAATACACCTGCATATCGCCGTTTGCGTCCTTGTAGTAAAGTATAAAGCTTTCGGTGTTGACACGCTCAAAAACGGGCTTTCCGTCCTTATCCTGTATAGGATTGCCGTGCTTGTCCTTGGCTACGTCCTTGGTAGCGACCGTGCCGTCCTCCGGGCGCATAAGAGCGTATTCGCCGTTTTCGCCCTTGATTCTTATAGTCAGAAACTTTGTTTCTCCTACGTAAGGATATGCAACGGCAGAGCCCGAAAGCTCCCACTCACCGATATCCTCTATAATCTCGACCGGCGGATTTTTCGCATCCTCCTCGGCCTTCTTATTAAGTACGTTTATAACTATCGCCGCAGCAACAAGAAGCACCAGCACTCCCGCCAAAATTGCGAGAATAAGGGGTTTATTTTTCTTTTTAGCTATTACTTTCATTTAATCCCCCTTACAAGTACTTCCTCTTGATTTTTATCACTACGCCAACTACCGCAATCGCAAGCGGAATTGCCGCCGCTATGCAGGCGTAGGCTATCTTTGCGCCGTCAGAAAGGGCCTTGTTTACTCTCGTAACGTAAATCTTGCCTGTCGCATCGTAGGCGTATACGGTAGAATCCTCAGCTCCCATTGAGCTGTCAAGCAGCACCTTGCCGCCAAAGCCCGTATAATTATTGCCCGAAATACCGCCAAGCTCCATAGAAGCGTAGGTATCAAGCCTTGCAATATTCTGAACGAGCGCAGACACGATATCGTAATTAGCGTATGCAGCATTGCCAAGAAGCTCGCTTGAAAGGAAGCTACCGCTTGCCGCACAGAAAAGATAGGAATATTCAAGCTCAGAGGTAACGTTATTTATTGACTGCCGTCCGCAAAGTGCGGCAACGGTCTTTTGTCCCTTTTCACCCGCAAGGTCGGTATAGCCGTCGGTAAGGTCGCTGTACGCATAATCCTTTGCCGACTCCGAGGTGAATACGAAGGGGGCGTATATCTTTGATATACTGAGCGAGCCTGCCTCAGCCTCAGCCCTTGAATCTCCAAAGGCACATCTGATATGTCCCGAATCCGACACTATCACTCTCGGTGCCGAATCGAGATTTGCATATTCGCCATAGACGTTATAGGCGTAGCTGTTCTCGTCGGAATTGTATTCGGTGACGATAGTAGTATGAGACTCACCGCCGTCAGTGACTATATACTGACTGTCGTCCTTGATAAGCGTATCGGATACGTCAATTCCCCACTCGTACAAAAAGTCCTCAAGCACGGGGAGCTTAACCTTGTAATCCTTCGAAACCATTACCGAGCCTCGGTTGGCGGTAAGAAATCTATCGATAAGCTCGCACTCGGACACGTAGTCAAAGCTCATAGCCTGACTCTTATCGTATCTGAAATCGGTCTTTGGATTATTTATCACAAGAAGCGCACAATCGTCGGGAATAGACGGTGTACCGTCTGCGTTTTTAATAGTATCCTCAAGGCTGATATTCTTTACCTCAAGACCTCTTTCGTTAAGAAGGTCTATAAGGTATCCCACCTCTTTATTTTCGGGGGCGTCGGGATTGTCAAAATTGTAAACGTCCTCTCCGTGGTCGGAAACAAAATACGCAGAGGGGCGGTTGATAAGCGTGAGCGAAAGCAAAATCGTCGCAAGCTTATATTCGCCGTCAAACGAGTAATAATTTTGTCCCGAGGTGCGCCAGAAGCTCTGACAGGATACTACTCTGTATCTCGAGCCGTAGGCAAGTATAACGTCAAAGGGCTCAATCTCGGTAAGCGAGGTCGTTTTATATTCAGCAACTGCGGTGGGGTTATAGGTTACATTTACGACCTCAACCTTGAAATTCGGAAATTTCTTGGCAAGGTCAAGCGCCATATAATACACCGCTCTTGTAGCGTAATTTTCTATGAGAGTATCACGGTCGGCGCAAAAGGTCATAGTAATGGGAGCACGAAGCGTGCCGTCCTCAAGATAGAATATTTCACGGCAGGTATCAAGCATAACGTCTCGCACCGTATAAAGCCCCTCGGGAGTAAGGTCGAGGAACACGGTATCAAATATTCCCATAGAATATGCCAGCAGATTCAAGCTTAGCAAAAGAACTATTACCAGAAGCGTGATAACCGCAAAGGTTTTAGTGCGGGCGCTCTTGCCCGCAAATGGATTTTTAATCATCTTCGTACCTACAAAATCTTTTATTTCAACGGTTTTTTCTCTTGATTACAACAACGGCTCCGCCGCAGGCAAGAATTGCCGGAATTGCGAGAATTACGGCAGTGTAAATCCGTGCTTCCTTTACCGTCAGGTTCTCAAGAGTGTCGTTCGAATAAAATACGATATTACAGCCGTAAGGGATATTTTCGTCACCGTACACGCAGTCCATCAGCGAATAGAGGAAATCTCGGTTGGCGTATCCTCCCGAAACGAGCACGTCGGTTGCCGTAAGATATATGCTCGGCACTACCGTAATTTTGCCCGCCTCCTTGCCGCTGTCGTCAAGAGCCGTGCCGACGGCGCTCATACAGTATCCGCCGCTCGTGTCAACCTCGTATTTACCCGCAAATACCGTGGCAGACGGCGAAGCGTTAAGCAACGGCTGTGCCCGTCCCTCAAGCTCCAAAGCAGCGCAGCTTCCGAGAAGCACGCTCGCATCGGTATATCTGCTTACGGTCTGCTCTATGGCCTCTCCGTAATCGCTGTCTGCAAAATCCGCAAACAGACTGAAGAAATCGCCGGGAAGCGCATTCTCGCTGTCCCTTATGATGTTGCGGTAGAATTTTCCGTCACGCTCGGTTGAGGAAATATTTATTCCGTAATCGGCAATAAAGCTCTCAAGCACGGGAAGCCTTCCCGCATAGGGGTCTATCGCTACGAAAAGATTTCCGCCTCGCTCAAGGAAGCTTTCAAGCCTTTCGATTTCGGTTCTTACGCTCGAGCCTGCTGCAGCTCTTTCAAAATCGTTCTTTGGGTTTGAAATAACCACTATTCCCGCATCGTCGGGAATTTCTTTTTCACGGAGATTTATGGTGGCAACCTCGTAGCCTGCGCAGACGAGCATCGTACGGAAGCCTATATCCGCTACCTCGCCGTGGAAGGTGGTAAAATAGGCGCACTTGCGCTCGTCCTCAAGCACCGAGCTTATCATAGACGCCATAACCTCCTCGCCGTTGTAGGCTACCGCATTGCCCGAGGAATCAAGCGTGAAAAAGTCGCCGTAGCCAGCCGCAGTGTAATTGTCGGTAAGCACCTTGAAATTTTCACCGCACTCGAAAATCACCGAGCTTCTGTATATAGGCAAGGGATTGCCGCTTTCGTCGTAGGAAATATACTTAGTAAGGTCGATATAGCTGATATTCGAGCTATCGTTCCTGCTTACGACCTGCTTCGTAATTATGTTTACAAATTTGATTTCTATAAAGTCGGGATATCTGTCCGAAAGCTGCTCTGCCGTATTAAGCACCCATCTTGGAATGCTGCTTGAGCTCTTCTGTATATCCTCGTAGGGCTGACAGAAGGTGACCGTAACCTTTTTACCGAGAATTCTCTCCTCGGGAAAGAGCGAATCGGTAGCGCCGGATATAGTCAAATCGTCGCCGAAATCGGGACTGTAAAGAACTATGCCAAAGGCATATATAATTACGTTTACCACTATAACCAAGGCAATTACAACCGCCGTAAGCGCCGCAGAGGTCGTCCTCTCTCCCTTAAAGAAGGCAAGTAGCCTGTCCTTAAATTTATTCATCTGTACCCCTCCGCTTTAGTTGTAACGGCGTCGGTCGTAAATGCGGATTGTAAGATAAACGAACACCGCACCTACCGATAAGTAGTAAATAATGCTCGACAGGTCGAATATACCCGAAACGAAGCTCTGGAATCTTGAGAATATCGAGATGCAGTCAAACACGTATCTCAGCCAATAATTGCTCGGCAGAAGCGTATTTATAACGCCGATAACCAGAAGCACAAGAATTATAGCCATAGTTCCGACTGCGGCAGTAAGCTGATTCTCCGTAAGCGAGGAAACAAAAATTCCTATCGCTATAAACACCGCACCTACAAGGAGCAGTGCGAAGAAATTGCCGAAAAGCACGGCAAACTGAAGCTCCGCATAGGGAATAAGCACGAGGAAGTAGAGCGAATTTACGAAAAGCGCACCCGCAAACATAGTGAAGGCGGCAAGAAATTTGCCGAGCACCATACCCGTGATTGATACGGGAGCGGTAAGCAGAAGCTGCTCGGTCCTCGTCTTTCTCTCATCGGCAAAGGACTTCATAGTAAGAAGCGGAAGAATCACCGCCGAGAATATAAGCATATAAATGAAATAATTGGAGACGTTTGCGCTCATAGCAAAAAGCGTAGTAAGGCAGAACGCCGCACCTCCGATTGCAAGGAAAAGCACGAGGAAAACGTATCCTATAACGCCCGTGAAGTAAGAGCGCATTTCTCTTTTGTAAATAGCAAGCATTTTTATCAAACCTCTCTTATAAAAGCCTTATTAGTGCGCACGCCTTTTTTTACTCGGCTTCGCATCAACGTCGATACCGTTTGAGCGGTCGACAAGTCGGATAAATATCGACTCAAGGTCGGTGCCTACGGGCATAAGTCCGAGGATAGGCCAATTTCTTTCTCTGCAAAGAGAGAAGATAGATTTTCTTGCGTCCATACCCTTCTTAGTCTCAATCACGTAAGCGTAGGAGTCAGCGTCACGCTCACCCGTACTGACTACCGTCTTAACGCCCGAAATTTTTTCGAGCGCCTGCTCGACCTCTCTTGCAGGGCCGCAAATCTTTACCTGATAGTGGTAGCCCTCCTCTATTACCTTCGTAAGGTCGGCGGTCTTTTCGTCGGCGATTATCTTGCCCTGATTTATAATGATAACCCTCTCGCACACCGCCTGAACCTCGGCTAGAATATGCGTAGAAAGAATTACCGTGTGATTCTTCGAGAGCGTTCTTATAAGATTTCTTACCTCAAGAATCTGCTTCGGGTCAAGTCCGACGGTAGGCTCGTCAAAGACTATAAGCTTCGGGTCGCCGATAAGCGCCTGAGCAATACCCACTCTCTGCTTGTATCCCTTTGAAAGATTTCTTATAAGGCGGTGCTTTACGTCGGCAAGCCTTACCGTATTTATAATCTCCGAAATGTGCGATTCCTTTTCCTGAATTGCACCCTTAAGCTCGTAAACGAATTCAAGATACTCGAGCACCGTCATTTCTCCGTATACGGGGGGCTGCTCGGGCAGGAAGCCTATAAGACGCTTTGCCTCTATCGGATTTTCAAGAATGCTGACGCCTCCGATTTTAGCAACTCCCGAGGTGGAGGAAAGATATCCCGTAAGTATATTCATAGTGGTGCTCTTGCCTGCTCCGTTAGGGCCCAGAAGTCCCACTATTTCGCCCTCCTCAATCTCAAATGAAACGTCGTTAAGAGCGTAATTCTGACCGTATCTCTTTACAAGATTCCTAACCTCGACCATAACCTTGTCGCTTACGGCAGTATCGATTTTTACCTCGTTTACATTGTCCTTCATATTTATGACCTTTCCTTTCCCTTATGGGCGTTCGTCTTCTTTAGCCGCAGCCGCTCTGCGTACAACCGTAAGCTCGGCTTACGTCTGGCTCTGCGAAAATTTCACCTTTTCATTGTATCATATAATTGTAAATAAACTTTTAACAAAGTAACATATTTTAAATATATTTTGAAAACAACCGCCCAAAGCCTCGGTTATTTCACTTGACAAAAGCAAAAAAGGGTTGTATAATCTATGCTATGAATCCCTGCGGCCGCAAAATGCGGAGCGAGGGTGCGTGGCTTTTAGCAGGACAGGCTATAAGGTCAAAGGACTTTGATTGGAGATTTTACAATGATAGGCGATAAAAAGGTAGTATTTTCCGGAGTTCAGCCCTCAGGAAATCTTACTATTGGAAATTACCTCGGCGCAATCAAGAATTTTGCTCGCTTTTCCGAGGAATACAAGACCTTTTACTGCGTGGTCGACCTTCACGCTATTACCGTAAGACAGGTGCCTGCGGAGCTTCGCAGACGCACCTATGAGACGCTTGCGCTCTACATAGCCTGCGGACTTGACCCCGCTAAAAATACGCTCTTCGTGCAGTCGCACGTTCCCGAGCACACCGAGCTTGCTTGGATTCTTAATTGCTATACTATGTACGGCGAGCTTTCAAGAATGACGCAGTTTAAGGATAAAAGTGCAAAGCATGCGCAAAATATAAACGCAGGTTTGTTTACCTATCCCTCTCTTATGGCTGCCGACATACTCCTTTACGGCACCGACGTCGTGCCGGTAGGAATCGACCAAAAGCAGCATCTTGAGCTCTCACGTGACGTTGCTATGAGATTCAATCAGATTTACAGCGACACCTTTACAGTGCCCGAAGCCTATATTCCCACCGACACGATGAAGATTATGTCGCTTGCCGAGCCGACCTCCAAAATGTCAAAATCGGACGAGAATCCCAACGCCGTGGTATATATCCTTGATTCAAAGGACGATATAATCCGCAAATTCAAGCGTGCGGTCACGGATTCAGACAGCGTGATAAGATACGGCGAGGATAAGCCCGGCGTATCGAATCTTATGACTGTTTACCGTGCGTTTACGGGCAAGAGCTTCGAGGAAATCGAGCGTGAGTTTTCGGGCGTTGGCTACGGAAGCTTCAAGCTCGCAGTCGGTGAGGCTTGCGCTGACGGACTTCGGTCGGTAAGAGACGAGTTTTCCCGCCTGATAGCCGATAAGGCGTATCTTGAGTCGGTTATGAAAAGCGGCGCAGAGGAGGCTCATCGCACGGCACTCCGTATGATGTCAAAGGTTAAGAGAAAGATAGGTTTTGTAAACTAAGTTTTACTAAATTAGGAGAAAACCAACCTGGAAAGGAAAATTTCAGGTTGGTTTTTTGTTGTATGACGATAGAAAGCAGAATATTGATTTCGGTTATTCTCGCCGCAGCCGCAGCAAGCCTTACTTATCTTTTAGCGCCTCTTACCGCAAAGCTTTCCTCGCTTACGGGTGCTATTGACGTCCCCGACGGCAAAAGAAAAATACACACAGAAAAAATGCCCCGTCTTGGCGGTCTTTCATTCCTTTTTTCGTTTTTCATCTGCATCACATTCTTTTTGATTCACGAGAGAATAAACCCGATAAACCCGGATGCAAGCGCCCTTTTTGCCCTGCTTGCAGGAGGTTCTATTCTGGCGGCAGGGGGAGTCAGCGACGACGTAGCGGGGCTTAGTGCGCCGCTTAAGCTATTGCTTCAGCTTTCGGCGGCGATTGTCGCTCTTGCGTTTTTGCCCTTGCCCGACGAATTTTCGATATTCGGCATTATAAGAATACCTCTTTCGGGAGCGCTTGCGTACGCCTTTATGCTATTTCGTCTTGTCTTTACCGTAAATGCGGTTAATTTTTCGGACGGGCTTGACGGACTTGCCTCGGGCTTATCTATGGTAGCCCTTTTTTCGCTTTTCATATTCGGACTTGTCAACGGAAAGCCTATTGCTGCCTCGGCTGCGCTGATACTTGGCGCTTCGATAGCGGGATTTATCCCCTACAACCGCTATCACGCAAGAATTTATATGGGCGACGTAGGCTCGCAGTTCTTGGGATTAGCGATAGCCATTTTGGCGCTTGCCAGCACCAAGGACGGACGCTTCACGTTTGAAACCTCATTATTTTTGTTCATTCCTATGCTAGATACCACGCTTTCGGTAAGCAGGAGATTGCTCAGCGGTAAGAGTCCCTTCAAGGCAGACAAGGGGCATCTCCACCACCTGCTTTTGCGGCGAGGAAAATCCCACCCGAGAGCTGTAAAGCTGCTTGTCGGGATATCGGCGTTAGTTGCGTTAATCACGCTTGCCTTCTCTCTGCCTTAACTTGACAAAAATCTACAAATTCAACAATCGAAAAAATATTTTTGCAAATATCTTGACAAACTTAAATTCATTTGTTATAATACAATAGTCCGTAAGGACGAGATGCTGCTATGGCTCAGCTGGTAGAGCACATCCTTGGTAAGGATGAGGTCCCCGGTCCGAATCCGGGTAGCAGCTCCAAACATCCCCGATACTCCTCGTGAGCATCGGGGCTTTGGCTTTTTTTTAAGGCTTTCTCAGGTCACAAAGCTTTCGTGACTTAACCTACACTTTATCTAAAAAACCGTTTATCACCTACCGTCAAGCCCGCCTTACCCCCTCAATCTTAAAGAAAGGAACGCACCGCAATGCTTTACAACAACCTCAGCGCTTATCTGAAAAGACGCTTTGGCAAAAAAATGAAGAAAATCTGCATCGACGGCGGCTTTTCCTGCCCCAACCGTGACGGTAGCTGCGGAATCGGCGGCTGCATTTTCTGCGGAGAGCGTGGAGCGGGAGAGCATATAGACGCTTCGCTTTCTATTGAGGAGCAGGTCGCAAGGGGACTTGAGGGCGCACGTGACGACACAGGCTATATCGCATATTTTCAAAATTTCACCAACACCTACGCTGACGTAGCCACCCTTAAGGAGCGCTACGATAGAGCGGTATCCGACGAAAGAATCAAGGCGCTGTCAATAGGCACTCGCCCCGACTGCATAGACGAGGAAAAAGCAAGGCTTATCGCCTCTTATAAGGACAAGCTTGAGGTGTGGGTGGAGCTTGGTCTTCAAAGCGCCTCCGACCTCACGGCAAAAATTATCAACAGAGGCTACGAAAGCCAGGTCTTTACGAATGCAGTTGAAATATTAAATCGCTACGGTATACCCGTAGTAGTCCATATAATGCTCGGACTTCCCGGGGAGGGTGACGAGGAGCTTTTTATGACGGTGAATTTTATAAATTTGCACAAGCTTTCGGGAATAAAAATCCACTCGGTGTACGTTATGAACGGCACGAAGCTTTGCGATATGTACCTTGACGGAAGCTACACCCCCATCTCTAGGGATGATTACGTAAGACGTGCGATATACGTTCTTACTCATATAAGTAAGGAAACCGTCATTCACCGCCTGGTAGCCGACTGCCCAAGGGATAGGCTTATCGCCCCCGAATGGAACAAGGACAAAAACGCCACCCTGAAAATGATTACCGACAAGATGGCGTCGGAGGGACTTTATCAAGGTATTTACTACGAAGAAAAATAAATGGGCTGTCACATTTGGTGAGACCGAAAAAGTCCGAATAATTTATAAAAATCATAAAAAATCTTAAGTTTTGCGTAAATTTGTTAAACGGGACTGTTTATGGATGAAATCCTGCGGATTTCTTCAATTTTAATGGACTTTTTCTACCGCCGTTTTCGCCACTCACCGTACCCTTGTACGGCTTAACGTGCCGAAGAACGACGCTTCTCTCCTAAATCTGACTATCTCCTTATGACAAGAGGCTGTCTCCAATGCATTTGGGACAACCTCTTTACGGTATATGTAAAACATTGTTTGTATTTTAGTGCTTTATCTATTCCAATACTTGCGGTCGAGCGAGCGATAATTTATAGCCTCGGCTATGCAATCCGCATCTATTGTCTCTATGCCGTCAAGGTCAGCAATAGTCCTTGCTACCCTTAAAATTCTGTCGTGTCCTCTCGCACTGAGACCGAGCGTTTCAAACGCCGAGCGCAGAAGCTCGCTTCCCTCCTCCGTCGGGGTGCAGAATTTTCTGAATACCTCACCCGAAAGCCTTGCATTAAGAATGTCGGCGTCAATTCCCGCATTCCTAAGTCTCTCCCTCGAAAAGGCTCTCGCCTTGTTGACACGCTCTCTTATATCGCAAGACGACTCGCCCTTTTGCGTCTTGCCCGAGATTTCGTCGTAGGATACGGCAGGCAGCTCTATCTCAATATCTATTCTGTCAAGAAGCGGACCGCTTATTCTGTCAAGATATTGCTTTCTTTGCACGGGAGTGCAGGTACATTCCTTGACGGTAGAGCCGAAATATCCGCACTTGCAGGGATTCATTGCGCACACCAGCATAAACTGCGCAGGATAGGTAACCTTTGCCATTGCTCTCGTCACAGTCACGACGCCGTCCTCAAGCGGCTGGCGCATAGCCTCCGTTACAGTCTTCGGAAACTCAGGAAATTCGTCGAGGAAAAGCACGCCGTTATGCGCTATCGAGATTTCTCCCGGGCGAGGGTTAGCGCCTCCGCCAACGAAGCCCACCGCACTCACCGTATGATGAGGTGAGCGAAACGGACGCTCGGTGACAAGATTTTTATTGAGATTTCCTGTGACGGAATGAATTTTCGTAGTCTGTATTGCCTCGTCAAGCGTCATATCCGGAAGAATAGACGGAAGCCTTTTCGCAAGCATTGACTTTCCTGCGCCGGGCGGGCCTATCATAAGAATATTGTGTCCGCCTGCCGCCGCTATTTCCATAGCACGCTTTGCCTTAAGCTGACCTCTCACCTCCGAAAAATCAAGCTCGGCTATTCGGTTGGCAAGGTCGTAGGAGCAGGCTCCGCCCGATATCGGAATAATATTGTCAGTACCTTTAATATGATTTACAAGTGAATGAAGGCTGTCAACGGGATACACCTTAATTCCCGAAACAACAGCAGCCTCGTCTGCGTTTTCTCTCGGCACGAAAATCTCGCTTCTGCCCGACGCCTTTGCCGAGCAAACCATAGGTAGCACGCCTCTTATGCCACGCACCTCGCCCGAAAGCGAAAGCTCGCCGAGGAAGCACTTATCAGAAAAATCATAGGCTGCGGGAAGGATTCCGCCGCTTTGCAAAACGGCAAGAATAATAGCAAGATCAAAAACCGTTCCCTCCTTCTTTCTGTCGGCAGGAGCGAGATTCACCATTATATCAAGCGAGGGGAATCTGATTCCGCTATTCTCGCAAGCGCTCATTACTCTGTTCTTAGCTTCCTTCACCGCCGCATCGGGAAGCCCTACCAGCTCAAAGCGAGGAAGTCTATTCCAGGCGCTGCATTCGACGGTCACCTCAAAGCCGTCAATTCCAAGCACCCCCGAGCTATAAATTCTTGATAACATAGTCTAACCCTTCCTGCGTATAGCGCAAAATCCATTTTTATAAAAATATTTTATCACAAGCGCCGTAATAAATCAAGGGCTTTGTTGACAACCGAGACGAAAGGTGGTAAAATAAAATGAAAGTTTTTGCATAGGAGATAAATTGGTGAAGCTTCTTAAGAACGCAAAATTAAACGGCACTCTCACCGATATCGCGGTAGAGGGCGGAAAAATAATAAAAATAGGCAAGCAGGCAGGCGATGGCTACGACTGCCGAGGCAATAGAATTTACCCGGGACTTATAGATATTCACAGTCACGGCTGTCTTGGCTTTGACACTATGGACTCCGAGAACAGACTTGAGGAAATGTCGGTTTTTCAGCTAAATCACGGTACTACCTCCTGGTATCCTACCACTATGACTATGTCAAAGGAGGATATAAAGCGGGCGACCGGCCGAAATATATCGGGGCTTTCGGGCGCTACCGCCCCGGGCTTCCATATGGAGGGGCCATTCATTCACCCAAAATTCAAGGGAGCGCAAAACCCCGATTACATTACGAAACCAAGCTTAGAGTTTTTTTCTCAGCTTAAGAATATAGCAATAGTCACCCTCGCACCCGAGCTTCCCGGAAGCAAGGCGTTTATCGAGGGCTGTCCCGCCGTCGTAGCTATCGGGCATACCGACGCAGATTACGACACTGCAATGGGGGCAATAAGAGCAGGTGCGAAATGTCTTACTCACACCTTTAACGCAATGAACGGCATTCACCACAGAGCACCGGGACCGATAGGCGCAGCCTCCGACAGCGAGGGCGTATACTGTCAGCTTATCGCAGACGGTAAGCATATTCACGAGGCATCGATAAGAATGCTTGTGAAGATAATGGGTGCTGACAGAATAATCCTTATCAGCGACTCTATAAGAGCCACGGGACTCGGCGACGGAGAATACAGCTTCGGCGGTCAGAAAATCACGGTCACCGACGGTATTGCCAGAGTTGAGGAGGGCAATCTCGCAGGCTCTACCTCGACGCTTTTCGATTGCGTTAAGAATATGATATCGTTTGGCTTCTCTCCCGAGGACGCAGTAAAAATGGCGAGTGAAAATCCCGCTCGGCTTATGAAGCTTAATAAGGGAAAAATCGAAGTCGGATACGATGCGGATTTCATTATAGTTGACGATAATTTCGATTTAGTTACTGCTATTGCAAGAGGCGAATTTTAAGCTTATTTTCAAATAATTGTTTACCAGAAGGATTGTTTATGGCGATAAAAGAACAGGATATACGCACTGCATCACTAATAGGTGAAGATGCATTATCCAAAATTAAAAATTCAAGGGTTGCGCTCTTTGGAGTAGGCGGTGTCGGCGGCTTTTGCGCCGAGGCGCTTGCCAGAGCGGGCGTTGGCAAAATAGACCTTTTCGATTGTGACGAGGTATCGGAATCAAATATAAACCGCCAGATAATAGCGCTCCATTCCACCAAGGGAAGAAAAAAAGTGCTGGTAATGAAGGAGCGTATCCTTGATATAAATCCCGATTGCGCGGTTTGCGTATTCGATGAATTTCTCACCGAGGAATCGGTAGAAGCAATGCCGCTTTTGGATTACGACTTTATAGTAGACGCAATAGACACGGTAAGCGTCAAGCTCAAGCTTGCACAGAGGTGCTTCTTTGAGAAAATCCCGATAATATCCTCTATGGGCACGGGCAATAAGCTTGACCCGACGGCGTTTCGGGTAGCCGATATTTATTCTACGAGGGTATGTCCCTTGGCAAGAGCTATGCGCTCTGAATTAAAAAAGCGAGGCGTCGGCGCTCTGCTTACGGTATATTCCGAGGAAATCCCTAGGACGCCGTTGAACAACAGCGACGAGAAGGCGGACGGCAAGCGCGCACCTGCCAGCATTTCCTTCGTGCCGAGTGCGGCAGGGCTAATTCTTGCAGGCGAGGTCATACGCTCGCTTGCAGATATTAAATAAATTCGGAGAAAAAATATGAACCTTCCAGAACTGATTTTAAAAGGACTTTTGTTCGGTCTTGCGCTGGCTATGGACGCCTTTTCGGTTTCACTCGCCAACGGACTTCACGACGCCAAAATGTGCAACAGCAAGATGCTTCTGATTGCAGGCACGTTCTCCTTCTTCCAGGGCGCTATGCCGCTTCTCGGCTGGCTTTGCATACATACCGTGCTTGAATATTTCAACGCATTCAGCTTGGCTATTCCCTACATAGCTCTTATATTGCTCGTCTTTATCGGCGGAAAAATGATTTACGATGCAATAGGCGAGCTTAAGGAGGAAAGGAAAGCAGTCCTCGCCGACGGCGGAAGCGAAGACGCCAATGACACTCCCTGCAAGTGCTGTAATCCCCCGACGGTTCTCGGCTTTGGCGCACTTCTGCTCCAGGGCGTTGCGACCTCTATCGATGCGCTTTCAGTAGGCTTTGATATTGCGGAGCTTAGCTTCCCGGAGGCTCTCACCGAGGCGCTCGTAATAGCAGCCTCCACCTTCGTTATCTGCATAGCAGGCGTAATTATCGGCAAGAAGTTCGGCACTAAGCTTGCAGGCAAGGCGACGATTCTCGGAGGAGCAATACTTATTGCAATCGGCTTTGAAATTTTTATTTCGGGACTGCTTAATTAAAAATACAGTAGACAAAGTAAAGGAGAAAGCGAAAATGAGACTTAGCTATGAAGAAATAAAGAGCGTCACCTTCGGCGCTTTAAGCATAAAGGAAGAGGACGGAGTATTTTCCTTTTTCAAATGCACCGATAAGCAGGCTGCCGCTTGGTATGAAGCCGACGAAACGCTCGGTCAGCGCTCACTTACCACGACGGGCGTCAGGCTCGATTTCCATACGGATTCCAAGACCTTGCGCTTCGGCGCTGTCGGCGGAGGCAAATTTGAGATACTGATAGACGGCGTTTTAAGAAAGCAATTCGTAAGGCAGGAGGGCGAGCTTATAGCCGAGCTTGCTCTTGATATGCCAAACGGCAGAGCAAAAGACGGGGTGCGTGTCACATTGGTGCTTCCCTCGCATACTGCAGGCAGGCTTTCCTTTGTGGAGCTTGACGACGGAGCTTCGCTCACACCGCACGTCTTTGATAGAAAAATCCTCTTTATAGGCGACTCCATCACCCAAGGACACAACACAAAATACGATACCCTCTCCTACGCCTGGCAGACCACCCTTGCGCTCAACGCAGACTCGGTAATCAACGGCATCGGCGGAGCTTTTTATCATATCCCTACCTTTGATACTCTAAGCTTTGAGCCGGACACGGTAATTCTCGCATACGGCACCAACGATTCAATGAGATACAAGGATCGTCCCGAGGAAATGTACCGTCAGGTTACGGGATATCTTGACCTTATAAAGGAGGCTTACGGCGATAAAAGAGTAATCGTCACCTCGCCAATATTCCGTGCGGACGCAGAGTTCAAGCCTATAGACGAGTGGTTTGACAAGCGCAGGCTTATGATAGAAAACGAAGCAGAGAAGCGTGACTTTATAGCTATTTCGGGACTTACGCTTATGCCGCCGCTCACCGATTGCTTTGCCGACAAACACCTCCACCCCAATGACCTCGGCTTCTCGGTTTATGCGGCAAATCTCACCACAAAGCTTAGAGAGCTTGGTGTGTAATTTATGCTCTGTTTGGTAAATAATTATAGTCAAAATAAGGAATAATTATGAAATATCAGCTTCAGCTAAAATATGTATATACCTTTTACAGCTTTGACGAGCTTCTCGCAGACGACGCCATCTCGCAAAGCGAGGAAATATCCGATTTTCCCCGTCGCTTCACCCTACACCAGCAGGAGGACGCAAGCTTTATCGTGAGCACACTCGGCGAGGACTTTATCGGAAAATTCGTCACTCTCACCTACCCCAATAAGGACACGGTAGTAATACACGAGGGCGAGACGGTCGAGCTTTGCTACGACGAATTTTATTCCGCTATGGGCGACAGCAATCACAACGTATATTACGGCACGGCAGAGCTTCTTAAGGTTTAAGGGCACAAAAATTCCCAAAGCGTTTTAATGAACTACAAAATCAGCTCCTTCATATACTGTAATCAGCGCAGTATGAAAGGAGCTTTTTGCTTAATGAAATTCAGATTTCCAATAAGACGGTACAGCCGTGACACCGTCGACGTTATGAACCCCAAGCCAAGCGGCGGCTGCTCCTCGTCGGGCTACGAATCAAGCCTTGACGACAGAGGAAACGAGCCGCTTATAATAAATTTAAAGAACGTCTCAGGGCAAAACGAGAGCTTTCTCCGTGCCCTCTGGACGGGAGAAAAGCTGCAAATGACGGTAATGAATCTGCCCGTCGGCGAGGAAATCGGCGTAGAAATGCACGACGGCGACCAATTTATCAGAGTCGAGGACGGATACGCAGAGGTATTCACGGGAATGGGAAAGGACCGCCTTACCAACCGAGCTACCGTCGACAGAGATTACGGCGTCATAATTCCAAAGGGCGTGTACCATAATATAAAAAACGCAGGCCGCACGCCGCTGCGTCTGGTCTCAATATACGCCCCGAAGGAGCATCCCTACGGCACAAATATAAAGACGAAAAATTCCTTGTAAGCACTCGGCGTCAAACCTTTTTTAAAATAGCTAAGGGCAGTCTTAAATGCAAAACGCATTCGAGACTGCCCTGCTTTTACGGTATAAGGGATTTTAGGAGAATTTTTCGTCCTCCGTTACGATAGGCGTATAAAAATGCGTCGAGCGGAAAAACGAAACATACAAAAGCTCATAAATCAAAGCGACTCAATTGCATATACCACGTAGGGCAACGACTCGAAATGCTCCTTTACGCAAGCAAGGTCCGCCTTGAAGCCCTTACCCGAAAAGATACTCGCTTCAATTCCAACGTTTCCCGCAATTCCGCTTCTCGGGACGGTGACCTGAATGTCGTGCGCATTGTATTTTGAGGTAAGCTCCTCTATGCAGGCTCTTATCTCAACGTCACCTCGGATTTCAACGTAAATACCAAACGAGGCGTGATGCTCGTTTATAGTGCGCTCAATCTTGTGGAGCAAAATCACGGTAACCACAGTCACGAGAAAGGCAATAAGAGCACCCTCAATAAATCCTGCGCCAAGCGCAATTCCTATCGCCGCAGTCACCCAAAGTCCTGCGGCCGTGGTAAGCCCCGTAATCTGAAAGCGCCCCTTTATAAGTATAGTTCCGACACCGAGAAAGCCTATGCCCGATATAACCTGCGCCGCAATCCTCAGCGGGTCGGAGCTTGAAATTCCAAGAACCTCTCTTGCAAAAAATCCGACGGTAGCGGTAAGCGCCGCACCAAGGCAAACGAGGATATGCGTGCGAAGTCCCGCCGCTCTGCGCTGTCTGCCTCGCTCAAGACCGATAACGCCGCCGCAAATGACGGCAAGCACCAGCCTTATAAGTATCGTCACAATGTTAAACTCTCTTAAATACGCAAGCACCGCTTCCATAAAAAGCTCCTTTAAAATAAATTCTATGTTTATATATTAACACCGGCCGCTACGCTTTGTCAAGATCGTAAAATTCAGCTTTCCTACTTGAATTTTTTAAGAAAAAGGGCTATACTAAAGAAAAACGCTTAAGAGGAGCAAACCTATGCTAAGCTACGACGAAATAAGAAAAAACGAAGAAATCAAGGTATACATCACCGAAGCCGATAAAACGCTCTCCGACCTCGGATATACCGAGCATTCATTCGCCCACGTAGGCTGCGTCAGCCACAGATGCGAATATATACTCTCGGGGCTGGGCTACGACAGCCACACGGTAGAGCTTGGCAAAATAGCAGGCTATCTTCACGATATCGGAAACGTGGTAAACCGTGAGGACCACTCTCAATCGGGCGCAATTATGGCATTCCGTATTCTCGATAAGCTCGGTATGCCGCCGCTCGATATCGCCACGGTAATCACCGCAATAGGCAACCACGACGAGGGAACGGGAGTCCCAGTAAGCCCCGTTGCAGCGGCGCTTATCATCGCCGACAAGACCGACGTACGCCGCACGAGAGTAAGGAATTCGGATATATCTGCATTCGACATACACGACCGTGTTAACTATTCGGTAGAGGAAACCAGCCTTGATTTAAGCGAGGATAAATCGACGGTTACTCTTTCCCTAAAGATAGACACGAGCATCAGCTCGATTATGAGCTATTTTGAAATCTTCTTACAGCGTATGCTTTTGTGCACGAAAGCGTGCGAAAGACTTTCCGTGAAATTTTCTCTGGTAATCAACGGACAAAAGGTTATTTGAAGTAAACTTTTATTGTCACAATCTGTCTATAATTTAAAATAATTGGGCTGACCTATCTGCAAAAAGCATTTAAGTCAGCCTTATTTTTTCGTCGGTCTGACGAAAAGGAATTATTTAATTTTTGCCGTAAGCGCCACCCCGTCAAAGTCCACCGTAATTACGCTGTCTGGCGCTATATCGCTTTCGATAATGCGCTTTGCTATCAGGGTTTCAATATTAGAGGACATAAATCTTGCAAGCGGTCTTGCGCCGTATATCGGGTCAAACGATGCGTCGATTATATATTCCCTTGCCCCGTCTGTAAATTCCACACCGACACGCTTTTCCTTAAGCCTTTCCTCAAGCGAGGCGACAGTCAAATCGACGATAGACCTGATATTTTCCTTAGTCAGCGGCTTAAAGTATATTATCTCGTCAAGCCTGTTTAAAAATTCGGGTCTGAAGGAACGCTTAAGAAGCTTATCAACCGAATCCCTTGCAGCTTCGGTTATCTCTCCGTCAGAAATGCCGTCGAGAATGAAATCCGAACCGAGGTTCGAGGTCATAATTATAATGGTATTCTTGAAATCAACCGTGCGTCCCTGACTATCGGTAACACGTCCGTCGTCAAGCACCGAAAGCAGAATATTGAATACGTCGGGGTGAGCCTTTTCTATCTCGTCAAACAGCACGACCGAATACGGCTTGCGGCGCACAGCCTCAGTAAGCTGACCGCCCTCGTCGTATCCTACATAGCCGGGAGGCGCTCCAATCAGCCTCGTCGTACTGAATTTCTCCATATACTCCGACATATCTATCCTGATTATATTCTTTTCGTCGTCAAAGAGCGTCTCGGCAAGCGTCTTGGCAAGCTCGGTCTTACCAACGCCCGTCGGGCCTAAGAACATAAACGAGCCGATAGGCTTTTTCACGTCACGGATTCCCGCCCTTGAGCGGATAATGGCGTCGGCAACCTTTCTTACCGCCTCGTCCTGACCTATAACCCTCTTATGCAGGTGCGAATCGAGGTTGAGAAGCTTATCCCTCTCGCCCTCCATAAGCTTCGCCACGGGGATTCCCGTCCATCTTGCAACTATTTTCGCAATCTCCTCCTCGTTGATGGAGTCACGCAGAAGCGTATTGTCGCTCTTTTTCTCGCTTGCCTCCTCTGCTTCCTTAAGCTTTTTGCGAAGCTCGGGCAGCTTTCCGTATTTAAGCTCTGCCGCACGGGAAAG
Source organism: Eubacteriales bacterium (assembly GCA_045659905.1). GTDB lineage: Bacteria > Bacillota > Clostridia > Oscillospirales > CAG-272 > UBA1740. The sequence goes on from JAZRCT010000054.1 coordinate 109,439, forward strand.
GTCGTATTCGTTTTCCGCCTTTTCTATCTGTGCGCCAAGCTTTTCTATTTCCTCTCTCAGGCGCTGAACTGCGCCTATTGAATTCTTCTCGTTTTCAAGCCTTGCCTTCATAGAGGAAAATTTTTCTCTTAAGGTCGAAAGCTCCTCTCTTACCCCACGAAGCCTCTCTGCCGAAAGCTTGTCGGGCTCACGCTTGAGCGCCGCCTCCTCTATTTCAAGCTGCATTATGCGTCTTGAAATCTCGTCCATTTCGGTAGGCATCGAATTCATTTCTGTCTTTATAAGAGCGCACGCCTCGTCTACTAGGTCTATCGCCTTATCGGGAAGAAATCTGTCGGTAATATATCTTGAGGAGAGCGTCGTTGCGGCTATGAGCGCACTGTCGTGAATTTTCACGCCGTGATATACCTCGTAGCGCTCCTTAAGTCCTCTGAGAATAGTGATAGTATCCGCTACCGTCGGCTCTGGAACTAGCACGGGCTGAAATCTTCTTTCAAGCGCCGAGTCCTTTTCTATATACTTTCTGTATTCATTAAGCGTAGTAGCGCCAATACAGTGAAGCTCTCCTCTTGCCAGCATCGGCTTAAGAAGATTGCCCGCATCCATAGCGCCCTCGCTCTTGCCTGCGCCGACTATCGTATGAATCTCGTCTATAAAAAGCAGAATTTTTCCCTCCGACGCCTTTACCTCGGCTAGCACCGATTTCAGACGCTCCTCAAATTCTCCTCTGTATTTTGCTCCCGCCACGAGTGCGCCCATATCAAGCGAAAATACCGTTCGGTTCTTCAGATTTTCAGGCACGTCGCCTCTTACTATTCTTTGAGCAAGCCCCTCTGCTATCGCCGTCTTTCCGACGCCGGGCTCGCCTATAAGGCAGGGGTTATTCTTCGTCTTTCTTGAAAGTATTCTGATTACGTTTCTTATCTCGTCGTCCCTGCCGATTACAGGGTCAAGCTTATGCTCCTTGGCTAACGCCACCAGATCCTGACCGTATTTCTTAAGGGAATCGTAAGTGCCCTCGGGATTATCCGTCATAACTCTGCTGTTACCTCTCACTTCTTTAAGCTTTGACAAAAGCTCGCTTCTTTTTATAGAATGCTTGCTTATAATATTCTTTACTCCGCCCTTTGCGGTATCAACCGTCGCAAGAAGAAGATGCTCAACCGAAACAAAGGCGTCCTCCATCATTTCTCTTTCCTTATCAGCGCGGTTAAGAGTGTCCTCAAGCTCGTGCGTCGCATAAGGGCTCTTGTTATCGCCCGACACCTTAGGCAGTCTGTCCATAACCGCAACGAGCTCGGATAAAATTTTCGGCACGCTCTTTCCAATCGAGGTCAGAAGCTCGGGACAAAGTCCCTCCTTGTCAGAAAGCAACGCAAACAAAAGATGCGCCGTATCAACCGAAACGCTGCCTCGGGACGCCGCCGCTTCCCTTGCGTCCGATATCGCAAGCGACGCTTTTTGAGTATATTTTTCAAAATCCATTAAAAACACCTCTCTTTCTCACAAAGGAATGCAAAATTTGCACTCGTTTAGCTGATTTGCTTATAGTTTACTCGTTTTTTGTGAACTAATAAATGACAAATTGTGTACTAAGTGTAAACATTAGCACTCCTTGCCGTCGAGTGCTAAAATTTGAGATTCCATAAGCCGTCCGCACCGCCGCTTGCCTTGCAGTATTCCCGCAAAACGCATAGCAGATTGGCAAGCAACGCAAAAAAAGATTTTGATAATACTATTGACAAACTACTCAAAATATATTATCATATTAACCAATTGAAAGTAACTCTCATTTTTAAAGAGGCGGCTATGACCTACAATACGAAAAGAAAAAACGAAATATTAAACTACTTCCTTCTACATAAGGAAAAGAGCCTTTCGCTTAAGGAGGTTCTGTCTGCGCTTGCCAAGGACGGCGAGGGCGAAAGCTCGGTATACAGAATCGTAGCCTCGCTTTGCAAGGCGGGGGTAATACGGAAAATTACCGACCCAAAGAGCCGACATTGCAGATATCAGTACGTCGGCGGTGACGCCTGCACGAATCATTTGCACTTAAAATGTACCTCCTGCGGCAGGCTTATCCATCTTGACTGCGACAAATCAAGAGCGCTTAAGGAAAGCGTTTTGTCGCTCGGCGATTTCAGGCTTGATGCGGCGGCGTTTTTATTCGGAGAATGTCAGTCCTGCATAAATGCAGAGAATCACCGCAGCTAAAAGAAAAAAGATAAGGAAGTAATCAATGCATACACACGAACATTCAGAAAACCTTGCCGAGGCAATATTCCACGATATATTACTGCACGGAATCCTCGACACCCTGAAGCTTGCGCTCTTCCTCTTTGCAGCCTATCTGCTTATGGAATTTTTAGAGCACAAGGCTTCGGATAAAACCAGCGCCTTCCTGAAGCGCTCGGGTAAGCTCGGACCTTTAGTCGGAGGTGCGCTCGGAGCAATACCTCAATGCGGATTTTCCTCGGTTTCGGCAAATCTTTTCTGCGGTAAGGTAATCTCGCTCGGCACTCTTATAGCAGTTTTTCTTTCGACCTCGGACGAAATGCTGCCTATAATGCTTTCGGGAATAGGCGACAGGCTTTCCGCCGCAAAAATACTTTTCATTCTCGGCTATAAGATTTTAGTCGGCGTTGCGGTAGGATTTGCCGTAGACCTTGTAGTGAAGCTCGCCTCGCTGGGTCACTCACACGACGACGGTCACGGTCACATTCACGAGCTTTGCGAGGCGGAGGGCTGTAATTGCGAGGGAGGTATATTCCGCTCGGCAATCAAGCACACGCTGACCACCTCGCTTTTCATTCTCGTCATCACGGTAGCCATCAACGCAATCCTTTTCTTCCTCGGCGAAGAAAAGCTCTCTATGCTTCTTCCCGATATCCCTGTCGTATCCCACCTTATCTGCGCCCTTATCGGACTTATTCCAAACTGCGCATCCTCGGTAGCTCTTACCGAATTTTATATGAGCGATGTCATAACGCTAGGCGAGATGCTCGCAGGTCTTTTCGCAGGCTCGGGCGTAGGACTTCTCATTCTTTTCCGTGTCAACAAGAAAAACATCAAGGAAAATCTCATAATTCTCGCAATACTGATAGCAAGCGGCACGTTCTTTGGACTTCTTGGCGACGCTTTACTTTTCGAAAGCCTTTTCCAATAATAGTCCCATGCGAATATACACGCAATAACATACGCAAAATAAAGCACTGCAATATCTTAATATTGCCGAATTTTGCAAACAACTATTCTCATAAAAGAGGTAAAAATGCAAAAATACACCAAGCGAGCAGCGCAGCTCATTTCTAATCTTTGTATCACAAATTCAAAAAGGCCCGAGGTGATTTCGCCCGTCCACACAAAGGACAGGGTAAGCGCCCCTGAGCTTAGATTTTTCAAAAGAGTGAAGCCGTCGGCAAAGGGTGTCGACGCAAGGGTGCTTTCTTCGCTTATAGAGGCGCTCGAGGCAGAGCCCCGTGCCTGCGTTCAAAGCATTATGGTCATAAAGGACGGTGCGTGCGTGCTTGAGGCGTCAGCCCCGGGCTGCGACACCAACACCTTCCGTCTTTCACACTCAATGACTAAGACCGTCACAGGGCTTGCCATAGGAATCCTTGCAGACGAATACGGACTTGATTTATCCCGCAGGGTAATAGATATTTTCCCCGAATACGAATACAGCGACAAGCGCTTCCCCGAAATGACGGTCGAGCATCTTCTCACTATGAGGTCGGGCGTACCCTTTTCGGAGCTTGGCACTGTCACCGAGAGCGAGTGGACAGCCACCTTTATAGGAAGTGACCTCAGCTTCGCCCCGGGCGAAAAATTCCATTACAACAGTATGAATTCCTATATGCTCGCAAGAATAATTGAGCGAATCAGCGGCGAGGGGGCTGCGGAATTTATAGAAAAGCGTCTTTTTGCCCCTCTCGGCATCACCAATTATCTTTGGGAATTAAGCCCCGAGGGAGTAGCAAAGGGCGGCTTTGGTCTTTATCTTTCTACCGAAAGCTGGGCTAAAATAGGTCTGCTTTTCCTCGGTGTCGGAGCTTTCAGGTCGAGGCAGATTATATCGAGAAGCTGGATTCTGCGTATGATTACCGAAAGAAGCGTAGCCCCGGAATCCACGGGCGCCTTCAATTACGGCTATCACGTATGGGTTGCCAGAAGCGGCAGCGATTTTCTTCTCAACGGAATGCTCGGTCAGAACGTCTGGATATGTCCCGAGAATAATCTCGTAGCCGTAATAAATTGCTCAAACAACGAGCTTTTTCAGGAAAGCGCTGCGCTTTCTATCGTAAGAGGCGCACTCAGAGGCAATATTTGCGGCAGGTGCAGCTCCAAGGATATGGCATATTTCAAGCAGCGTGCCGCAGGCTTCTTCGAGGCAAGAAGCAGAGTTCACGGCAAAAAGCCGCTCCGAGGACTTGCCTATGCGCTTCGCCTGCGCTCAGCCGTGCCATTTGATACCGCCTGGCAGCCGCTGCTCGGCGAGTACGCCTTTCCCGATAACAACGCAGGACTTCTCCCCGTCTTCGTATCGGTAATGCAAAATAATTTCGGCGGAGGCATCGAGAAAATCTCGCTGAGGCGTGAGGGCGACTCGCTATTTATGGCCTCTACCGAAGGCGGTATAAAAAGAGAAATTGAAATAGGCTTCTACGGCTACAAGACGAGCGTCGTCACCTACGGCGGAGAATCCTATATAGTAAACGCCATGTGCGAGGCTATGCTCGACGAGGACAGAAGCCCCGTATTCAAAATAGAGCTTGTCTTTCCCGAGCTTCCCAACAGCAGACTGCTTAAATTCACGCTTGAGGGCGAGCGGCTCGTTTTAAGAATGTCGGAAGCGCCCGACCAGAGAATAGTCGAGGGATATATTTCGCTATTGCTTGACGGCAGCAAGGCGGGCGGCTTTGCGCTCGGTCTTCTCGAAAGGAAGCTTGGCGAGGACTTTATCGCAAGGAAGCTTTCGGAGCTTTTCAATCCCTCGCTAAGAGGAATTTCAACCGAATTCGACGGCTGGGATAAAATCCTCTTTAATGAAAATCTTTTAGCCCGTGAAATCTCCTCACGAGGCGGCGGTATGCTCTTTGGAATCGTATCGAAATTCCTCGGTATCGGCGAGGAAGCCGAAGAAAAGCCGCAGGGGGAGCGCAAGAGCGGAATTTTCTCTTGGTTCACAAAGCGCAAGCAGACAGCTCCCGCCATATCCGAGGAGACAGCAAGCGCCGTGTCTGCCGAGGGATCCGATAATACAGCGCAGGACGGCGACAATGCGCCCATCGGCGAGGCGACTGAATAAGAAAGCTTTAAGAAAAAGCGCTCCAAGCAAAAAGAGAGAATATCTCGGGCACATTACATTACATTAATGTAACCGGAATATTCTCTCTTTTGTCATATTTACAAAGCCGTGCAGGTTCAGGATAAAAACGTGCATCTCGGGCTCTTATTTCAGGGGAAATCAATTCCAAAAAGCCTTAAATTGCGTGCCGAAAAAGCTGCCGCAGAAACGGTGCTTTTGTACCGAAAATCTCGGCTACCTCGTAGCATAATCAATACGCGCGGGGCTATGTACTCTTAATCAAGCTTCATGGAATTAAGCATCTCACGAAGCGCCTTAGCCTCGTCCTTGGTGATAGTAATTCCCTTGCCCATTTTCTCGTGGTCGGGAGACCAGGTACGGATATCGAGAACAGGCTCTCTTTCATTCCAGCTGATAAGGTTAAGCTCCTTATTCCAGCCGTTGTTGCCTTCGCTTACGATACCTACTTTTTCAATTACTTCATACTTAATCTCGGGCATTTCTATATCTCCTTAATTTTTGTATAAAATATTTATTATATTAATATTAACATACTATTATTTAATTGTCAACAAAATATTTAAAAATAATTTAAAAATCTACCTATTTTTTATATGTTAACGATTTATGCGGTAAATATTTAGTCAAAACCCGTCGAAATTGTGACTCGGTCACTTGACATAAGCATCAAAAGATGCTATACTTATTGAAAAATAAAGGTCAGCCCGGAATTTCCCTTGTATTTTATATAAGAATGATAAAAGCTGCCCGCCGCACATTTGCGCTACGGCAGCATCAATCTTTTTCGGCGTTGATTTTTTAACATATATAACTCAGGAGGTATAAAATGAGAGAAGAATGGCGTGGCTTTCAAAAAGGCAGATGGGTAAACGAAATCAACGTCCGCAGCTTTATACATAAGAACGTCACAACCTATTACGGTAACGATAGCTTCCTTAAAGGTCCGACACAGGCAACCCTTGACCTTTGGGAGCAGGTAAGCGAGCTTAAGAAGAAAGAAATCGAAGCGGGCGGTGCGCTTGATATGGATACGAAAATCGTGTCTACAATCACCTCGCACGCTCCGGGATACATAGACAAGGATAAGGAAAAAATCGTAGGACTTCAGACCGACAAGCCCTTAAAGCGCGCACTTATGCCCGCAGGCGGTATCCGTATGGCGGTAAAGGCTTGCTCCGACCACGGCTACGAGGTCGACAAGGAAATAGTAGATTTTTTCACCGAGCACAGAAAGACTCACAACGCAGGCGTATTTGACGTTTATACGCCCGAAATGAGGAAGTGCCGCTCCAACCATATAATTACAGGTCTTCCCGACGCCTACGGCAGAGGAAGAATTATCGGCGACTACCGCCGTGTTGCGCTCTACGGCGTAGACAGACTTATTGAAGATAAAAAGTTCCAGAAGGATACCACCATATCCACTATGACACCCGAGGTTATCCGTGACAGAGAGGAGCTCTCGGAGCAGATTCGTGCGCTTGAAATGCTTAAGCAGCTCGCACTTTCCTACGGCTTTGATATTTCCAAGCCCGCAAACAACCTTAAGGAGGCTACGCAGGCGCTGTACTTTGCTTATCTTGCGGCTGTCAAGGAGCAAAACGGTGCGGCAATGAGCTTGGGAAGAACCTCTACCTTCCTCGATATCTATGCTGAGCGTGACCTCAAGGAGGGCACTCTTACCGAGGAGGAGATTCAGGAAATCGTCGACCACTTCGTAATGAAGCTTCGTATGGTTTGCTTTGCAAGAACCCCCGATTACAACCAGATTTTCGCAGGCGACCCGACCTGGGTTACCGAATCAATCGGCGGTGTTGACACCGACGGAAAGCCCCTTGTTACGAAGATGTCCTTCCGTTATCTCAATACGCTTAATAATATCGGCGCTGCGCCCGAGCCCAACCTCACGGTGCTTTGGAGCCAGCATCTTCCCGAGAATTTCAAGCGCTTCTGCGCTAAGGTTTCGATAGAGCATCACGCCGTACAGTATGAAAACGACGACCTTATGCGTCCCATTCACGGCGACGACTATGCAATAGCCTGCTGCGTATCGAGTATGAAGGTAGGCAAGGAAATGCAGTTCTTCGGCGCAAGAGCCAATCTTGCAAAGTGCCTGCTTTACGCTATTAACGGCGGCGTTGACGAAATCAGCGGTCAGCAGGTAGGACCTGAGTACCGTGCAGTCGTTGGGGATTACCTGAGCTACGATGACGTTATGAATAAATACCGTGATATGATGCGCTGGCTCGCAAGAGTATACGTCAACACGCTTAACGTTATCCACTATATGCACGACAAGTATGCATACGAGCGTCTTCAGATGTCGCTTCACGACAAGGATGTAAAGCGCTGGTTTGCTACCGGTATTGCGGGACTTTCGGTTGTAGCCGACTCTCTTTCGGCAATCAAGTATGCAAGAGTTAAGGTTATAAGAAATGAAAACGGCGTAGTTACCGACTATGAGGTCGAGGGCGACTTCCCGAAATACGGCAACGACGACGACAGAGTTGACGATATAGCGAAGGAGGTTCTTCACACCTTTATTAGCTATCTTCGTGAAAACAGTGCTTACAGAAACGGTGAAATCACTACCTCTATTCTTACCATTACCTCTAACGTTACCTACGGTAAAAATACAGGCTCAACGCCCGACGGCAGAAAGTTCGGCGAGCCGTTTGCTCCCGGAGCTAACCCGATGCACGGCAGAGATAAGAACGGTGCGGTAGCATCGCTTGCATCGGTAGCAAAGCTTCCCTTTATTGATTCTCAGGACGGTATTTCAAATACCTTTACGATAGTCCCTGCGGCGCTCGGCAAGACCGACAACGACAGAATCAGCAACCTCGTATCGCTTCTTGACGGCTACGTAGCTCAGCACGGCTTCCACCTCAACGTCAACGTGTTTGACAAGGAGCTTCTGCTTGACGCTCAGAAGCACCCCGAGCTTTATCCTCAGCTCACGATACGAGTAAGCGGCTATGCGGTAAACTTTATCAAGCTTACCAAGGCTCAGCAGGACGAGGTTATTTCGAGAACGTTCCACTCGGGACTTTAAGCTATGAGCGATATTCTCGGCAAAATCCATTCCATAGAAAGCTTTGGCACGGTTGACGGCCCCGGCGTAAGATTCGTAGTATTCTTCCAGGGCTGTCCCCTGCGTTGCAAATACTGCCACAATCCCGACACCTGGCATATCTCGGACGCTCCGCTTAAGCTCACCGCAGAGGACGTAATTTCAAGAATGCTCCGCAATCTCCCCTTTTATAAGACGGGAGGCATAACGGCAACGGGCGGCGAGCCGCTCTTGCAGCTTGACTTTCTGATAGAGCTTTTCACGGAAGCGAAGCGGCATAATATACATACCTGCCTTGACACCTCAGGGGCAACCTTTGATTTCTCAAACGAGGAAAGGCTCAGGAAATTTGATAAGCTTCTTTCGGTATGCGACCTTATTATGCTTGATATCAAGCATTCGGACAAAAGCGCCCACAAGGAGCTTTGCGGCGGAGAGCTTGATACTACGCTTGATTTCCTTGATTATCTTTGTAGGCGCAATGCAGAAGTCAATATAAGGCACGTAATAGTTCCTGATATTACTTATGACGAAAACCAGCTCAAAGGCATTGGAAAAATCTTGAAGGGCTACGGCAATATTAAAAAGATTGACGTTCTTCCCTACCATAAGCTCGGAATAGCAAAATACGATTCACTCGGCATTGACTATCCACTGCGTAGCACCGAAGCGCTAAGCCCAGGCGATGCAGCCCGTGCGCTTGAAATAATCGAATCCGAGATAAAATTGAACGGTTAAGCCGCATCTATGTCAACAATCGATTACATTAAGCGGTTTTTTAACTAAAAATTTCACGCTTTAAAATGCGTTAGCTGCAAGCATTTGCCGCATTTTAAAGCGTGCTTTTTCTTACCGTTCCGCCAGCACCGAAAACCGCAAAAGGCAATCGATTGCAGTCGAATAAACGAGCCGCTCTCTCCTGCTTACAAAGCAGCTCATTCAAGACTTACTCTAATTTATATTTTGTTAAACGTTTCGTAACACTTTGTACATATATATTTGTTATAATACTTAAGCATTTTATACAAAGCTAATGGACCAATAGCTCAGTTGGTTAGAGTTCAGGCTACATAATCAAGCCAAACCGAGTCGGCGAGCTCGCTCGTCAGCGAGGTGGCGCAGATTGCTCCTCGGCGGCTTGACACCAGTCAAGCGGAGTGCGTAGTACCAAGAGCGCATAAGCGCACTTGCGCCGAAAGGAGTATAACCGGTCGGTCCATTGCTTCATATCTAAAACTTAATATTATTTGGACCAATAGCTCAGTTGGTTAGAGCTACCGGCTCATAACCGGTCGGTCCTAGGTTCGAGTCCTAGTTGGTCCACCAATAAAAAGAGGCAGCCCCCTGCGGCTGCCTCTTTTTATTGGCGGTCTCAACCTGTAGCCACGAGCCTTGCTCTGTGGCGCAGCCACAGATCTAGGTTCGCATTTCCCACTCGGAGATCGACAAGCACACACCACGGTGCAAAATACATTTATTACTCTTTCGGTAAAGATGTTTTCCAAAAACCTTGATTTTCTTCAAGCTCTGTGATATAATAATCACGCTACACAAAATTTAATTAACAAGCCTTTGCGAGAGAACTCTCTTTTTTCATAGAGGGTTTTGCCTCTATACTTATCTGTCAATAATGAATTTAGCAAAAATGCAAATTCCAACTTGATTAGATGGGTGAGAGTTATCTCCGTGCTTGTTAAGTTTTGTGTAGCAGCAATCGGGGTTTGCGTTTTTCGTGCGTCGGCTTCGGTTGGCGCACTTTTTATTTAAAGGAGAAAAAATGGTCTTAGAATTAAAAGAGGTTGACAAATCGTTTGGCGAAAAGGAGGTCCTTCGGGGCGTATCCTTTATAGCAGAGGGTGGAAAGGCTTTCGGTCTGCTTGGCAGAAACGGGGCAGGAAAAACCACCGCTATACGAATTCTTATGAACGTATTTCCCGCAAACAAGGGAGAGGTTTTAGTTGACGGCAAGCCGATTGACTACGATAAAATCGGTATTGGATATCTCCCCGAGGAAAGAGGTCTTTATCCAAAAAAGCCTATAATCGACCAGCTGATATATTTTGCGGAGCTTAAGGGTATGGCTACCAAGGAGGCGGTAAAATCCGTGGATTATTGGCTTTCAAGGCTTGGTATGACGGAATACAGAAATAAGCGTCTTGACACCCTCTCAAAGGGAAATCAGCAAAAGATTCAGCTAATCACCGCCCTTGCGCACAATCCCGACATAGTAATTCTCGACGAGCCGTTTTCGGGACTTGACCCTGTAAACGCTATGCTTCTGAAGGACGTGGTAAAGGAACAGATTGCCAAGGGAAAGGTAGTGCTTTTTTCAAGCCATCAGATGAGCTACATAGAGGAATTTTGCGATAGCATCGCAATTATAAACGCAGGCAGAGTGGCTATAAGCGGAGATTTGCACGATATCAAAAGAAATTACGTGCGTGATAAGCTCGTAGTCAGCACCACGAATCCCGAAAAAATTAAAAACGACCTCGGCGATGCTTGCACAAGGCGTGAGGGCGGAGAGCTGCTTATTCAGCTTGCAAGTCCCGACGAAAAGCAGGCTATGATGAAGCGTATAGTCGAAGGCTACGATATCGACGAAATAAAGGTTTTCGAGCCGTCGCTTAACGATATTTTCGTAGAATACGCAGGCGAAAGGATTTAAGGTGACGGTATGAAGCAGTTTGGTAAAATACTTAAATTTGAGCTTAAGGGCTACCTAAGAAACAAGGTATTCGTAGGAATCACGATATTCCTCGTTGCCGTAATAGCTATCGTTATGTTCATTCCCAATATGATAGCGGCATTCAGCTCGGATAGTCCCGAGGAGGGTGAGGAGCTTATCGGTCTTCCGACGATGCTCGTCTATTCCGAGGACGAAAGCCTTAGCGCCGTCGTGAAGGAATATTTCGTCAGCGCATTTTCCGATTACGAGGTCAGAATAGCCGACGGCGGCATTGAGGACGTAAAGTCCGAAATCGCCTCGGGCAATGCGGAATGCGCATTCGTAATGAATAGCGCAACCTCATATACGTATTTCGTCAACAATCTTTCAATGTACGATATGAATACCGAAATAGCAAGCACCGTTTTGCAAGAGGTATACCGTGTGATGGCTATGGTGCAAAGCGGACTTACCCCCGAGCAGGCGGGCGAGATAATGTCGGTCGTAATCGAAAGCAGCACCGAAACGCTCGGTAAGGACCAGATGCAAAATTTCTTCTATACCTACATTATGATATTTGCGCTTTATATGGTCATTCTGCTTTACGGTCAGATGGTAGCGACTAACGTCGCCACCGAAAAAAGCTCGAGAGCTATGGAGCTTTTAGTCACCAGCGCAAAGCCGACGAGTATGATGTTCGGCAAGGTACTTGCGTCCTGCATCGCAGGATTTTCTCAGCTGGTTTTGGTATTCGGCACGGCAATTTTGCTCTATAATGTAAACAAAGAAGCACTTTCCAACCCACTTATTGCCTCTATTTTCGATATTCCGATTGAGCTATTTATATATCTTATCGTATTCTTCGTGCTCGGCTTCCTTATATATGCATTTATGTTCGGCGCTATCGGCTCGACGGCATCTAAGCTTGAGGATATTAACACCTCGGTTATGCCTATAACCTTCTTATTTATCATAGCCTTTATGGTGGTTATGTTCTCTATGAGCTCAGGCTCTGTGGATAACACCGCAATGCTTATATGCTCCTACGTCCCGTTTACCTCGCCTATGGCTATGTTCACAAGAATTTGTATGAGCACCGTTATGTGGTACGAAATCGCCATTTCTATTGCCGTGCTTATCGGCTCGACCGTCGGAATCGGCATACTTTCGGCAAAAATTTACCGTGTTGGCGTTCTGCTTTACGGCACGCCTCCTAAGCTTGGCGCTATTTTAAAGACGGTTTTCAAAAAGTCTTAAGTCACTCCGCCTTGAGCGCTCCCTCTCGCATAGCGTACGCACGTTATATTGACAAAAAGCATAATAATATGGTAAAATTTTAATACCAAAATAAATTTACAAAGGAGATTTAATATGAACTTCACCTGGAACAAAAAATGGAAAAGCGTGCTTATCTGGCTTAGCGCATATCTCAACTTTATAGCCTTTGTCCTCGTCGGCGGCTACTTTTACGTGAAAAAGGAGGACGAGGCGCTCGAAACCGAAACCAAGCGTGCGTTTTTCGTAACGCTCTGCTTCACCGCAGTCAACGCATTCCTCAATATATTCACCGGCATCGGCAGTCTTACCGATAATTACTTCTCCTCCTCCGCTTACAAATTTTACACGGTAACCTCCGTTATAGTGAGCATTATAAAAATTCTCGTCTTTGCGACGTTTATCATTCTCGCTCTCGTAAAGAAGGATGCGGCAGCTCCCGCACCCGCTGATAACGAAAGCAACGATACCGACGAGGCCTGAGGACTTATATTCGTACAAACAGGAAGCATTAATATGAAAAGAATTATTGCGTTAATTTTAATTCTTGCAACGGCAATGCTCACCACCTCCTGCTACAAATACGACGCCGTTTCCGACGAGGTGAGGACGCACGAAATTGCATCGGACGTTCATTCTCTTTATATCAGCATCAATGCTGCCGATTTCAGAATCGAAAGGGCAGATAAGCTTTCGGTAGAAAGCAACCTTAAGTATTTGTCGGTATCGGGCGACGGCGGCGTTCTGTCCGTGATAGACGAGGCAAGGCCGCATAGCCGCTATACCGATGCTACTCTTACGCTTTTCGTGCCGAGTGACACCATATTTGATAGCGTAAGCATCGAAACGGGCGCTTCAAAAATGACGGTAGATACCCTGTCCGCAAATTATCTCAATTTAAAGCTCGGCGCAGGCGATATCTGCTTTGATACGCTCAACGCCTATTCCCATATAAAAATTCGGGGCGGAGCGGGAGAGGTCACCGTCTCGGGCGGCACGCTCACCGACCTTTCGCTTGAAATGGGTGTCGGTGAATTGAATCTTACTGCCGCCCTGATAGGCGAAAGCGAGCTTGAATTCGGCGTTGGAGAAGCAAATTTAACTCTAATCGGCGGTAAGGATATTTACGAAATAGATATTGACAAGGGCATTGGCAATATCACCGTTGACGGAAAGCCCGCTACCGATTTCGGCAGCAGCGGAAACGGAAGCAACAAGGTGGACGTTGACGGCGGCATCGGCGCAATCAATATAGTCTTTAGGGACAAATAAGCCTGCCGTTGTGTAATAAGGCTTCAAGAGAGAAAGGATTACACGCTATGAAAAAAGCTCTGTCTTTTGTAATGATACTTGCGCTCCTATTTACGCTTTGTTCCTGCTCAAAATATAAGAGCTCTTATATGGCAATCGGACTTGTAAGGTCGCAAACCTCACACAGCTGTGAAACAAGCTTTTACTCGCTTGAGGGACAGCTGGTATTCAAAATCAAAAAATCCGACACGGGGAAAGAGGGCGATATCGGCTACTCGATAAACCTTGAGGAGGGCGAGCTTTGCGTATACTACGATATTTACGGCACTAAGGAGGAGCTTGTCAGCGCAAAAGCGGGCGACACGCTCTCGGGCAGCGGCGGTTATATCGAGGGCGGCAAAACGGTATATATAATTATCGAAGCCACCGAGAAATCCCGTGGCAAGGTATCGATAGAGCTTGATAATTAAAGCCTACCTGAGGCGGCGCATTTTTAGCTTATCTAAATAAAAATATGGGGTGTTCGTATTTTTAGTACGTCACCCCTTTTGTTTTCTTATCAGGTATTGATATTTCACAAAAAAATATGCTATACTATTAGTGCCAAACCAACTGAATATTATAAGCAAGGGCTTTTTTATCTTTCGGGATAATTATACCCTTTTTCAGCCATACTCATATTGAATTTGATAAAATGCAAATTCCTACCGAGTGTGGCTTAGATTACTTCTTGCTTATCGGTTGGTTTGGCGACTATCGGAGTTTGCGTTTTTAGTGCGGCGGCTTCGGTCGTCGCACTTTTTATTAACGAAAACTCCCTCCTCGCAAAATTTACAAGCGCTGTTTTAGAACAACTAAATCGGAGGTATATTCAAATGAGTATATTTAGAAAACGAATAAAATTTGTATCGGCAATTTGCCCTGAATGCAAAGGGCATTTAGAGCTTGATTCAAATTTAAAAACAGCCTTTTGTCAGTATTGCGGCACTCAATGCGTTGTAGAAAATGCGTCAAAAAAGGAAAAGAAGCAAGGCAAATTAGAAATGATATTGAATTTCCTTGAGCGTCAGCAAAATTTACGCCGACAGGATAAGCAAGAGCGTCAAAGACGAATCGACGAGGAAAATCGGAAATCAAAGGAGCATTTCAAAAAATATTGGTGGGTATACGTTTTAATCTTTATTGCAATTTTTGGATATATAACCACAATGGCGATTTTAGAAAATCAAGGAATTATTTAACAGATTACATTCAACTTTTAAGAAAGGCTTATAATTTATGAAAAACTATGTTTTAAACGAGGACGAGGTTATACTGTTTCGGGGAATGGTTTCTCAATTTTATGATTGGAAGGAGGAAAAGAACGCCAATACATACGATACCGAATTGCTCTTAACGAATTTTAATCTCGTGCTTTTGGGCAACGAAGAAGCTTCTTTACCCGATGCAACACCGCAATTATTTGCGGTAAAAGGCATTAAGGCCTATGACAAAAAGATACAAATACTAAGAAGAAAAAGCATCGTTGAAATTTACCATAAATCGGGAGAAATATATCTGAGCTTTGAATCGAAAAAAGAAGCTCGCAAATTTTGCGATACAGCTCTGAAGCTTAACAGCGGATATACCAAATTCGTGCGTTCGATAAAGACGGCCGAAAAAATCATTGAAGAAAACACCGAGCCTTTAGGTATAGACGCAAAGCAGCTTGCAAAAACTACGGCTTCCGTAGCCTATACCGCAATTTCCACCCACGCAAGCAATAATAAAAAAGGGGTTAAAGTTGCCGCCCGAGCCGTAGCAGATGCAATTCAAAGTGCAAATAATAAAAAAGAAAGACTGCTGACAGCTTCGAAAAAAAACGAAAACTAAAAGAAATATTTTTAGTGACACCTCACTTGGGGGAATAATTTACAGTTTAAAAACGCAAAAGTTCCCCAAAGAAGATTATACAAAAGCGGCATTTGCAATAGAGCCTTGCATCAAGCTAAAGCTTATCGGGAAATTCTCTTGTCAAAAGCTTCAATATATGCTACAATTTATATAGTTATATAAAATACGGAAAGGAAGCATCGAATGGAAGCTAAAAGGTATAGACCGCTTGTGGATAAGCTTTTTTACATAATAGCGATACCGACGCTTGCGCTCTTAGTCGGGGCGAGCGTGCTTGCCTGCTTTGAGCCTTCGTCGCTTTTCATTATGATTCCCATTGATTTATCCTGCGTTTATTTCCTTATATCGCCGCTTTTCGGCTTCGTCGAGCTTCGCTCCGATACGGTTTTTATCAAGTTCGGATTTTTTATGAAAAAGGAAATCCCCTACTCAAAAATACGAAAAATCGACAAGGCAAGACGAATCTATGCCGACTCTATGCTATCCTTAAAAAATTCTATGGTTCATATAAATATAAGGTACAACGCATTTGATTTAGTCAGCGTCAGCGTCAGGGATAATGATGCGTTTGTAAGCGAGCTTGAGGAACGAATTGCAAGACAAAAGCAAATTACACCTTAAAATGAGAAAAATAACGGTATAGCGCACTTTAGCCGTCTGTGGCTTGCGCTATACCGTTTTTTCTATTCTATATCAAGCTCTATCGGCTCGTCTATTTCCTCGCCAACGTACCTTCCGTTCTTCTTTCGTTGCTTTACACATTCCGTAAGCAGATATTCTATCTGCCCGTTTACCGAGCGAAAATCGTCCTCTGCCCAAGCGGCAATTGCCGCATAAAGCTTAGGCGACAGCCGAAGCGGAACCTGCTTTTTTGCGGATTCGTTCATCGTCGCACCTCTTAATAAAGGCTGCCCGAATTGACCACAGGCTGAGCGTCACGGTTGCCGCAAAGCACTACGAGAAGATTTGAAACCATTGCCGCCTTTCTTTCGTCGTCGAGCGTGATGGTATTGTTTGCAGCAAGTCTGTCAAGCGCCATTTCTACCATACCGACAGCGCCGTCAACAATCATTTTTCTTGCGTCTACGATTGCAGATGCCTGCTGACGCTGAAGCATTACCGCCGCAATCTCGGGTGCATAAGCAAGGTAGGTAATTCTGGCTTCTATTATCTCGATACCCGCCTCGTTTACTCTTTCCTGAATTTCGTTTCTTATTCTATCCGCTACTACCTCCGACGAGCCTCTAAGGCTTCCCTCGTCTGCTACGCCGTCGCCCGTGGTATCTACGTTGGGAGCTACGTCGTAGGGATATATGCGTACTACGTTACGAAGCGCACTGTCGCACTGTAAGGACAAAAATTCCTTGTAGTTGTCTACGTTGAATACCGCCTTTGCGGTGTCGGTAATACGCCACATAACCGCAATTCCGATTTCTACGGGATTTCCCAAGCAATCGTTTATCTTCTGGCGGTTGTTGTTGAGCGTCATTATCTTGAGAGAGATTTTCTTGTTTTCTACCACGATAGCGGCGTTTGCGCTCGCATTTTTGGACTCGTCCATTCTCTTAGTGCTGACGTCGCCGCTCTGATTGAGCTTCGTATTGGCAGCAGGATTTACAGAGGAGCAAAAGGGATTTACCGCATAGAAGCCCTCACCCTTAATAGTACCTATATACTTACCGAAAAGCGTAAGCACAAGCGCCTCCTGAGGCTTAAGCACACGAAGTCCCATAAGCGGAATCCAGCCGAGGCAAAGCACGGGGAGCGATATTCCGAAAAGCACCCAGCCGAGTTCATTTCCGCTATCGGAAATCGTACCGCCTGCTATAACGCCTGCCAGAGCTGCGGCAAGCACGAGAACGGTTACGATAAGCACCGTCATACCGTTACCCTTGTTCTTTAAAATCTTTTCTTGCATTTTATTACCCTCCTAAGGTTTTATTGTATCTATATGATATCATTTTAATATCACTTTGTCAATGCCTTTATAAAATTTCTTGACTTTATTTTCCTCTATGCTATAATTAATTTAAAGAAGGGTGGTGTGCCTTGAATGACAAAGGAGCAAATTTTATCCGAAATACGAGCAAAGAGAATAAAATTTATCGCATTTCTCCTCTCGTCCCTTGCGGCTGTCATATTATGCGTGCTTGCAGGAATTTTCTTCTATTACAACACTCTTATTTTATTTCTGGCAGCAGCCGTGCTTGCTATTACGCTCTTTCTTACCGCAACGAATTTTAGTAAGCTGAAAGCCCCCTTTGTAATCATTCAAAAGCAAGGAATTATAAAAAAGTGCCATATTGAAAAATTTGAGCGCAATACTATGAAAACTACTTCTTATTCGCTCGCAAGAAAGCCCTTCAGCAATTATTTTGAGGACAGCTACGCCCTTTCGCTTTTCATTGAAGCCGACGGAAAAATGCTAATGAAAAGAGCAAAAAATCTAAGCTTTGCGGTATGCGATTATTATAAGGTCGGCGACCGTGTGCTTTTAATAAGCGGCTGTTCTTTGCCTCTTGCGCTTGACACCGAGGACAAAAGAATTATAAATCCAATTACCTGTGAATTTATCTCGTTGAATTAGAAAAAGCGTTGCGAAAATGCTTGTTCCCCGCTAAGGATAACACGCATTTTCGCAACGCTTTTTGCTATATCCGTATCTTTACGCCGTCTGCTGTTTGACGGCGCTTGTATTTCTAGATTATTTATACTTGCAGGTAATAGAGCCGCTATTGCTTCCGTCCTCAAAGGTAACGGAAATGCTCTCGACAACGCCGCCGCCTATAATTACGGTAAGCTCTGCATCGTAAGCAAGCTTAACGCCAAGGACGGATTCGGTATCAGCTGACGCAACGGTAACGGTAAGAGTATCGCCTGCATCGTTTACCGTGGCATCGTCCATAACGCTATCAAGATTAAGAGTAAATCCTGCGGTAACCTCGTCAGCTTTTGCCGAAAAGCCCTTGCCGTCGGTATAAGTGCCGTCAGCCTGACGGGTGATAGTGCCTGTAACGGTATACTTAGGCTCGTCGCCCTCGCCAACCTTATTCCACTGCTCGTAGGAGTATTCTATGCTTGCTGCGCCCTCGTCGCCGTAGGTGATTACGTATTCACCCTTAAGCTCGCCAAGCTCGGTTTTGGTAACGGTATTGATAGTAGCCTTATCGGGGTCGGTATTCGCTATGGCGCTGGCAAAAGCTTCAGCAGGGTCGCCGTCAAATACGCAAGAGGCGAGCGCACATACGCACGCAAGAACCAAAGCAAAAATTAAAATCTTCTTCATTTCGTTTTCCTTTCTTCTAAGCCTAAGCCTTAATTAAGGGTAATTACCCTAGCGTCGTAGCTGTAATGTACTTCAATGGTAACGAGTGCCTCGGGAATCGTAACAACGTTAGCATCCGTTTCCTCTTCGCCTTCTTCGCCGATAAATATATCGTGTGCGGGCTCGCTGTACTCAAGCTTCAGAAATGTGACACGTCCGCCTGCGGTAACAACTGTCATATTAAGTTCCGATGAAATCTTCTGGTCCTCAAGAAGAAATCTTGAAAGAAGCTTGCTGGCATTGTCCTTATCCATAGTAGCGGTAAAGGTCTCGGTGGCGGCATCGTACTCTGCGGTGGTAAGCATATTAGCAGTAAGCGAAATCCTTACGTCGCCTGCCTGAGGTCTGAAATCTTCGCCGTCCTTAATCCATCTGCCGTTGCCGTTCTTGCAAAGGCCCTTGCCCTCTACATACCAGAGCTTCTGAGTCTTTTGCTGAACGAGGTTTGCATTCGCACTACCGTCAAGAGGAGCAAGCTGCTCGTATTCGTTGATATAAGTAGCCGCCTTGCTGCCATCCACCGTACCGACGGTAAGCGTAGCTACGCTGGTAAGCGTAAGAGAGCCTATCTCCTGGGTAGTGGTGGTAACCGACTTCGTGGGAACGAGCGTTTCAAACATTGCATTGATATGACGCAGCTGCGTCTTTGCATCCTTGCTTACACCCGAGCAAGCGGTAAGCGCCGTCAGGGCGGAGAGAAGCAATACGAGCGTGAGAAGAAGAGAAATTATCTTTTTCATTATTATTTATCCTTTCTTCACCTATGCTTATTCTGCGTTCTCAAGACTCGAAAAGTCAAGAGTAACTTTCTCGTAATTGTAGGAAGTCTCTACCCCAACCTTAGCGCCGCTTACGGCAACGTATTCAATATTAACGTTGTATACGTAAGTGCCGTTTGACACAAGAGTAACCGTGATATCGGAATTATCCTTGGTATCTATCTTGGAGCCAAGCACCGACTCGGTCTGCGAGGGAGCAAGAGTAGCTACTGCAGAGCATCCGTCGTTAAACGGCTCGTAGGTCTTGAACTGCTCGGGATTGAGCTTAAGCTTGAAGTCAATAGCATCGTCAGCAGAAATCCAGGTCACGCCTCCGTCGGGAGTCATTTCATCTGCCGACATATTATAGTGAATAGCACCCTCGTCGGTAACTACTCTTGAGTCGCTGCTCTCGCCGAGAGCGGCGTATCTCTGTATGCGGTAGGAGAAAATCGCAAGCTGATTTTCACGGTCTATTTCAGTCACGTATTCGCTGGTAAGAGTGCCGTTGTCATCAACGTATGTAACTATCGAGGTAACCCTTGACGCCTCGGACACCCCTGCAAGCTCGATTGAGCCCTCCTTCTTAAGAAAGCAGGAGGACATACCAAAGAGCATCAGCAGAACGAGAGTGAAGCAAATAATCTTTTTCATTGGCAATACCGAATTATACCTTTCAAATAGCTGATTTTAAAATAATCTATAATAATTATACATATTTAATGGCAAAAAGTCAATAGCAAAAGCGCTATACCGGGCTGTCAGACTGCCGAAAATAGCGCTTTGAATTTATTAAAAATAAACAAAATCAAATCAGTTTTTAGCCGAATATGCCTTGACGTAATCCTTTGTAATTGCTATAAGTCGCTTGACGGTAGCGGTAGTAAGCCCATCCGAGCGCATAGCGATAGCAAGCGAGCGGTATACGGCGGGAGCTATCGGCACGCACCTTACCGCATCATTCCTTTGCGAAAGAATCAGCTCAGAGAGCATACTTATTCCGTGCCTGTGCTCAACCATAGAAATTATTGCGGGGTCGTCTACATAGGTATGCGTAACGAACGGTCTTACCGAATTTTCCTGAAATACTGCGCTTATATCGTCGTCAAATCCAAGTCCCGGCATAAGGAATTTCGTTCCGTTGAAGCCCGAAAGGCGGAAAACCTCCTCGTTAAGCGGATAGTCCTTTGGCAGTATTGCGTAAAATCTATCCTCGGCAAGCGGAATCCAGCGAAAATCATACTTGGAATTTCTGCTGCCGAATACGAGGTCAAATCTTCCGCCCGCAAGTCCCGAATAAAGCTCCTCAACCGTACCCGTCTGAATGTTTACCGTGACCGAGGGAAATTCTGCGTTAAAATGCTCCACTATAGAGGGCAGCCAATGCGTAGCAATGCTCGAATAAGCGCCTATTCTTATGACGTCGTCGCCGTAGGATTTTACCAAATCTATTTCGTTGTAAAGAGCCTCCTCGCAATTGACAAGCTCCCGTATTCTCGGTATAATCCTCTCTCCTGCGGGAGTAAGCTTTATGCCGTAATATCCCCTTTGCAAAATAGGAAAGCCTATCTCCTCCTCGAGGGCGTTCATCATATGCGTCATTCCCGACTGAGTATAGCCAAGTCTGCCCGCAGCCGCCGAAAACGAACCCATATCAACCGCCGTCAGAAGTGCCTTGTATTTAGAAATGTTCATACGGTCCTCTTTCCAAAAATAGGGCGGAAAAACCCGCCCTATGTAAATAATAGTTGACTTTATATAAGCTTTGTGAGGTATCCTTCTCTGTAAAGAAGCTCGGCGATAAGCACCGCTCCGCCTGCTGCTCCTCGAAGCGTATTGTGAGAAAGTCCAACGAACTTATAGTCGTAAACAGTGTCCTCACGAAGTCTTCCGCAGGAAACGCCCATACCGCCGTAAAGGTCACGGTCAAGCTTAGCCTGAGGTCTGTTGTCCTCCTCGAAATAGGTGATAAACTGCTCGGGAGCAGAGGGGAGCGAAAGCTCCTGAGGCTTACCCGAAAACTCACGCCACTCCTTAAGGATTTCCTCCTTGGTAGGCTTATTTACAAACTTAACGAATACCGCCGCAGTATGACCGTCCGACACGGGAACACGAAGGCACTGAGTGGTGATTATGGGATTTTCGGCCGGAACAACCACGCCTCCCTTAACCTCGCCCCATACACGAAGCGGCTCCTTCTCGCTCTTCTCTTCCTCTCCGCCGATAAAGGGAATGAGGTTGTCAATCATTTCGGGCCATTCATTGAAGGTCTTACCTGCACCGCTGATTGCCTGATACGTAGTAGCCACGACCTCCTTTATTCCCCACTTGCGATGCAGGGGAGTGAGTGCGCCGACGTAGGACTGAATAGAGCAATTGGGCTTTACTGCGATAAAGCCGTGCTTAGTGCCAAGACGCTCTCTCTGGCTCTTGATTACCTCAAGGTGAGCGTCGTTGATTTCGGGAATAACCATAGGGACGTCGGGAGTCCATCTATTTGCGGAATTATTCGACACGACGGGAATCTCAGCCTTGGCGTAAGCCTCCTCAAGCGCACGGGTGTCGTCCTTCGACATATTGACTGCGCAGAAAACGAAATCGCAAAGCGATTTTACACGAGAAATATCCTCGGAGGATATTACCTCCATATTTTTAACCGCCTCGGGACAGTCAACCGTCATTTTCCATCTGCCGTCTACCGCCCGAGAATAGCTCTTGCCTGCCGAGCGAGGGCCTGCAATAAGAGCGCTTATTTCAAAATAAGGATGCTCCGAGAGAAGCAGAACGAATCTCTGTCCTACCATTCCGGTAGCTCCTACAATACCAACCTTAAGCTTTTCCATAAAAACGCCTCCTGTGCGCAAAAATGCGAACCTATTTTTTAATATGCTGTATTTTAACACAAAATATTTATTAAGTCAATAGCCGAAGCAAAGTTTCTCTCGGTAATAGGAATTTCTTTTTTCAATTTCCGCAAAATTCGGGTTAAAGCTTATACAAGAGAGAAAAAGGAGCAAGAATAGAAGGCTTTAATCCTTGTATCCTTGCTCTTTTTTGCTGTAATATGTTTTTTACTTATTTATGATGCTTACCTTATCGGGAGCTACACCCGTAGTTTCATAAACGATAGCAAGAATCTGAGCCGACTGCTTCGCTAAAAGCTCCTCGCTCTTTACGATTACGCTTACGCTATCCTCGCCTATCACTGCAACGCATTCCTCAAAGCCCTTTGCCTTGACGAGGGTTTCTATATTTGCCTCGTTCTGAATGTCGGTGGCAATCTTGGATATCTTCGCCTGTGCCTCTGCCTTAACCTCGTCGGTTGCATCCTCGCTGTCGGTAACAAGCTTCAGTACGTCGATAGCCTCGTCTCTGGACTGCTGACGGGTAAGGGTTGCCGATGCGAAATAATCGTTTGCGTCGGAATCGGTATCAGCATCGGTCTGTGCGGAATCGCCGAGAGTGTCCTCCATATTGCTGTCGCCGTATCCGATATCCGAAACGGGGTCGTAGAACCAACGGTAATTAAGGTACACCGCAAGTCCAATGAGCAGCACCGCTACGATTACGACGATGCTTTTTACGGTCTTTGACTGGAAAAGTCTTTTTGTTTTTTCGCTTTTCATTTTATGAATTTCTCCTTTTCGTTGTTACTGATAAACCTTATGCTTGCAAATGCCAATATATTCCATACTCACGAAGATAATTTCAGCACGCAGATTCTATTGTGACCGATACCGTAAAGAGCGGCTATAAGCGAGGATATTTCACGCCGAACCTCGCTATTCCCCGCCCCCTCGCAAAGCACCGTAACTCCGTCTATTTTAGGAGGCGTCTTGGATATAAGCGAGCTTCCCTTATACTCGAAGCGAAAGCCCGACGAAAAGCTTACCCTTGCAAGGCACCTACCCGCACCGTATACCTCAGAGCAAAGCTCCGAAAGCTCCCCCTCAAGCTCAAGCTTATACTTATCAAGGCTATCCTCACTCTCAGCCGTCCCCTCACTGCCGCCCGACGAAAAGAGCGGAAGCACCGCAAGGAGCACTCCAAGCAAGGCTGCGCCGAGCAGAACGAGACTTTTCCTTTGCTTAACGAAGGCAATAAAGCTCTCCGAAAAAAGTCTCCCCTTCTTTATCATATAATTATCACCTCGCATTTATCTGCGCCGCACTCGGTGCAATAGCGCTCAATACCCCGAAAATCTGCAAATCCGCCTCCGTAGGAAAGCTTCACCACGCATTTTTCACAACGCATACGCTGTGTGTCAAAGCCCAGAATTTTCACGCTTACCTCGCCCTCCTTCAGCGAAAATTTATCCATAAGAGCAAGCTCTATTCCCTCTCGCATAGCCTCTGCCATATATTCGGAATACCTCTCGTCGTCTGCAGTGGGCGGCGACGTCCCAAAATCAAAATCAAGCGATAGACCGCCCCTTATAAGTCCCGCTACGGGAGTTATTAACGCCGCAATCAGGATAATTCCCAGAGCAGAGCGTACCGTCTTACCGTCGCCGCCCGATTTCATAATAAAGCAGAGAAAGGAAAACGCCGCTCCCACCGTGAATATATAAAGCCCTATCTCGTTCATAGCGCCACCGTCGATTTCATAAATATCACCGTCTCAAGGAAAAATATTACGCCCGACATACACAAAATAGCAATCATAGCGTCGAGCGCTCCCATAAGCGACGAAAACACCCGCTTGCCGAGCGCAACTCCCACGAAATCAAGAAAGGATATCGAGATTTTATAAGCAAGCCTCAGCATAAGCAGGCTTATCAGAGGCGAAATAAAAATCACCCCGATAGCCACCGAGGAAAGCGCTCCCACCGTGCCCTTGGCAAGCGTCGCCCCTGTGACGAGCGTTGAAAGCATAGAAGAAAGCGTGCCGCCTACTATCGGTATCATATTTCCTACCGCATACTTTGCCGAGCGCAGCGCCATACTGTCGTGTGCGGAGCTTATCACGCTCTGAAAGGAAAGCGTAGCAGGTAAAAGAAAGGATATAAATCCCAAAACGAAAAGCAAAAGCCCCTTCAGAGAAGCCGCAAGTGAGCCGACTATTCCGCCCGTATCGAAGGCACTCGCCATAGAAAACGCCAGCATAAGCGATACTATCGGCAAAAGGTTTTCAAGCAAAACGTTTGACACGAAGCCGAGAGCAAGGCTCATTCCCGCTCCCTCCGCCGCAGCGCTCGTTCCCGCACCCGAAAGCGCAGTCGCAGCCGTTGCTATGGGAATCATTCCTCCAAAAAAATCACAGCCCGAGGAAATAGCGTTGCCTACCGACGAGGCAATAGAAAAAACCGACGAGGCAAGCGGTATAGACAAAATCCCCGAAGCCCCCGCCGACAGAGATTCCGAAAGCTCCCCGCCCGCAAAGCCGCTCTCGCACAGCGAGAGGATAAGGCAGATTCCGAGCATAGTGCTAAGCTCCGAGAGGGCGCTTGGAAGTCCCCCCGAGATTGCGTCAAAAATCCACTTTGCGACCGACTGAAAGCCTACCCCCGAAAGCGCATCCTCCGAATCAATCTCGGGGGGCAAGAGCGAATAAAATTCTTCGAGCAGCCGCTCAAGCTCGGTGTCTATATCAAAATCCTCTTTTTCCGAAGCAAGCCTTATACTAAGCGTCGCTTGCTTCTGCCCAAGGTCAGGCTTTAAGGCGAAAAATACCAAGACGAAGCTGCACACAAGGACAAGCGCCCCAAAAATGCGGCTTTTCGCCGACCGTGATTTATATATTTCGATTTTCAAGATATCATTTCAACACCCATCTCAAATATTTCAAGAAAGAAAGGCAGAGATATTATTATAATTTCTATCCTGCCGACAAGCGCCGCCGCACGCCCGAGCGCACCCTCGCCGAGCGCATCGCAAAATTCCCGGCAAAATGAAGCTGCATACCCTACGCCTATTACCTTTACCGCCCCCTCAAGATATCGGGAAATCCCCGGAAGAGAGGACAGAGAAAGCACTCCGTCTATACTGTGCCCGAGATTATCCGCAAAAAGCGAAAGCGCAAGCACCACGCCAAGGCACACGACGGGCGGCACGAACGAAGCGCCGAAAATGCGAAGCACCGCCGCCGACAGCGCCGCAACCAGAATTACCGCAATAGCCGAACCGAATTCAGCGCTCATAAGCCGAATATATTTCTTACGGATTCAAGCAGGCTCGACACCTCGCCGACCAAGGAAAACAGCACCGTAATTATCCCCGCCACAGAGACGAGCATAGCCATATCGTCCCGTCCGGACTTTGAAAGCACCTGCGCACATACCGCTACGCAAAAGCCTATTCCAGCCACCTTTATTATAAGTCCTGCGTCCATAATCCTCTTTCCTTTTAGTTATTGTCTTTTATCTTAATATCGCCAAGTTTTGTAAACTATAAATTGCATTTAATAGGATAAAATGTCAAAACCTCGCCAAGCTTGTTTGTACCGTTTTTATATACATAGCAATGAAAGCCCCACGGCAAACGAAGAAAACAGCACGAGCGCCAGCCTTATTCTGTCGTTGCATTCCGTGTCCTCCTCTTCCGCTCTTTTTTTGAAATGCACAAGAACCTCGGCAATTCTTTCAAGCTCCGTATCAAGATACGCCTTGCCAAAATCGGAAAGAAATTCCCTTAGTCTTTCCCTGTCGCTCTTATCCATAGTAAGGCATTCGACGCTTCTGTCCGTCGTGCCGCCGAATTCAAGTGAGGAAATAAAGCCGTCCTCCTTAAGCTCTCGGCAATCAAAATCAAGAGAGAGCGCAAAAAGCGAAGCTCTTTTCGTTTTCAGTCGCTCCGAAACGTAGGAAATCAGCCCTGCCATTTCGATATAACATAGCCGCCGCTTTTTTTGATTTCGTATATATAAATGTGCGAAAGCGGCAAGTGCCGCTATTGCAAAGGCAAGTCCAATATATTTCAAGTCTACCGACACTCCTTTACCGAAAAGCTGTATTCCTTTCCCTGTCTGAAAAGCCCGACGAGCAGCCCGAATACTCCCGAATCTATAAGACGGCTTATCGCAGGGCGGCGTTTCAGCTCCTCTATACTGCCTGCGTGGGCGGTAGCTATGATAGGCACGCCCTGATGCGCCGCACGGAATGCCGCCTCTGCCTCGCCCTCGCCCGAAAGCTCGTCTATAATTATCATTTCGGGGTTAAGCACTCTCGTCGCAACCTCTATTCCGAACTCCTTTTTATAGCCGTACAGAATATCAAGCGAGGAGCATTCGGACATAAATCTTGGAAATTCCCACCTTTCGTCCACTGCGACAATCCGCCGATTTCCCTCCTCGCAAAGAGAAAGTGAGAGCGAGCGTATTGCGGTGGTTTTTCCCATTGCGGGCGGAGAGTATATAAGAGCCGAGGTAAGCCCCTCGGGACTATCCACCAGCGCCCGAAGCCTACCTCCGATATCGGGTGAAAAGTAAGGAAGCCTGAATACAAGAGCGCTCGCTTCCCCGACAGTCCCCTCGTAATAAGTGCCGACTATGCCGACACGCACGCCGAAGTCCATACTCAAAAAGCTCTGACAAAGGCTTTCCTTATGAATGTAAAGAGCCCCGCCGCATATTCTTGCGACGGTATTCTCTAAGTCCCTTTTCGTAAGCGCCACCCGAATAGGCAGAGTCACGCCCGAAAACACCGCAGCCGACACCTCGCCCGCTCTCGCTCTTATCTCACTAAGTCCCGAGGAAAAGCAGGCCTTACCGCCGCCAAGCTTAAGAAGCTCCGCTGAGAGCGCCTGCGGCAGCACCGAAAGCACCCCTCTTATTGCAGTTTCTCTGAAAGCGGCACATTGAGCGTAGCTCACCAGACAAGCTCCTCCATTAAAAATAGGTAAATTTTACAAATTTTTATCCTTTTCGCCTTGACACACCACCGTATATATGCTAGAATAACAGTAAGGATTTGCCTAATACACAAAAAGGAGAACGGTATGAAGACTTCAGGTATTGTCAGAAACGTCGACGAGCTTGGCCGAGTAGTAGTTCCTAAGGAATTAAGACGCCGTATGGGAATAGAAAACGGCGACGCTGTCGAAATTTACGGCGAAGAAAACCGTATTATCATAACGAAGTACACACCCGCTTGCCTTTTCTGCGGCGGCAGCGGCGACACGGTTACCTTCCGCGGCAAAAGAATATGCGCCGACTGTCTTGAAGAATTAAGACGGTAGCTTAAGACGTAAGAAAATTCCGAATCCGCTCTAAAGCTTGATTTTCCGGCGCTTTCGGCACCTCTCACGCTGCGCATTTTACTACACCTTATGCAAAAGCCTTGAGGAGTAGTCCAACAAAATCAAAAAATAAAATTTACATATTGAAAGGAATTTTAGCAATGAAAGTTGTTACATTCGGTGAGCTTATGCTCAGACTCCAGCCCTACAATTACGAGAGATTCGTTCAGTGTGACCACGTCGAGTTTACCTTTGGCGGCGGTGAGGCTAACGTAGCCGTTTCTCTTGCTAATTACGGTGTGGACGCTTCCTACGTTACCAAGCTCCCCGCTCACGCAATAGGTCAGGCTGCAGTCAACAGTCTTCGTCGCTACGGCGTTGACACCACCAAGATAGTTCGAGGTGGCGACAGAGTAGGTATCTATTTCAACGAAAAGGGCGCTTCTCAGAGAGGCTCGGTATGCATTTACGACAGAGCAAACTCGGCTATTTCAAAGGCTTCCCGTGAGGACTTCGATTGGGAAAAGATTTTCGAGGGTGTTGATTGGTTCCACTTCACGGGCATCACTCCCGCTCTCGGCGAGGGCGTAGTAGAAATATGCAAGGACGCCTGCAAGGCTGCTAAGGCAAAGGGCATCAAGATTTCCTGCGACCTTAATTACAGAGGTAAGCTCTGGACGAGAGACCAGGCAAGAGCAGCTATGACCGAGCTTTGCCAGTACGTTGACGTCTGCATTTCCAACGAGGAGGACGCAAAGGACGTATTCGGTATCGAGGCTGAGGCTACCGACATTTACGGCGGCAAGCTCAATCACGAGGGCTACAAGTCGGTTGCTAAGCAGCTTGCTGACAAGTTCAATTTTGAGTACGTAGCTATTACTCTCCGTGAGAGCCGCAGCGCATTCGACAACGGCTGGAGCGCAATGCTTTACAACGTAAAGGCTGACGAATACTGCTTCTCGAAGAAGTACGACCTCCACATTATCGACAGAGTAGGTGGCGGCGACAGCTTCGGCGGCGGACTTATCTATGCGCTTCTCAACGGCAAGACCACCCAGGGCGCTGTTGAATTCGCAGTTGCAGCCTCCGCACTCAAGCACTCTATCGAGGGCGACTATAATATGGTTACTCTCGCTGAGGTTGAAAAGCTCGCAGGCGGCGACGGCTCGGGAAGAATCCAGAGATAATTTTCAAAAGATAAAATATAAAATAAGAGGGACGCTTTGAAATCAAAGCGTCCCTTTAGTATTTAATAGGGGGACTTTGCAGCCAAAGTCCCCCTTAACACCCCGAAAGCATTTTTGAAGTGTGTTTTTTTATTGCCTTGTAGCAATATCACTCTTTGCGTGAGCAAAGAATATCACTGCGAAGCAATATCACTGTCGCTTAAGCGACAATACAACCCAAAGCCTGAGCTTTGGATATCACTACCACCAAGCGTTTTCTTTACCAACTGCGATGGAAAATTTGATTGTTGACAAAAGAGCAATATCAGATTTTTACTGAATTATTGCTTTTTTATTACCTCAATCACAGGGCTTGACAGTATTCCGAACTCTTTTAGTTGATACTCATAACTGAACTCGTCGCCCTGAATAATCCAAGCCCCGGGTCCAAACCAGACATATTCTCTGTTGCAATTGTGAAGTGCCCCAAAGGAGTTATGTCGGTTGCCGAACACGGTAAGCTCTACCGTATGCTTGCCCGCACTCACACTCGGTACTGTTACCGTGTATGGATTGTAAACAATGTTGCCAATACTAACTCCATCTACCGCAACAGTGATGAGCGTTCCCCGATATAGATTGGCGTGGATTCTAAGCCCCGAATTTTCATCGTTGACATCAACATTGATTGAATACTTGATATTGGCACCGTAGAACGGCAATCCCTGCGATACTACCGAACCGAAGCCTATTTCTTTCGTAGGCGCTGTCAATGTACTTTCAATACCCTCAAGTCTTACGTTAAAATCACCGAGAAGGAAGCAGTTTTCGTTGTACGTTCTCGGAGCAAGCGGTCTTTTTATTTCAATAGTGTGCTTGCCTATCTTTATATCGGGAAGCAGGGTTTTCTTAATAGATTCATCTGTAAAATAACCGGTTATATTCTTCTCGACCTGATTCCCGTCGAGATAAATATCGGTAACGTCGATATCCTCTGTGGCAAATTCTGCTCCCGAAAGATCGATATCGGAATTGAATGTAAAGCGCATTGTAACGGTATGCTCAGGAATTTCCGGTGGTAAGCACCAAGGCTGCTTTCCGCTCTTTGGAGGAATTCCTGCCCTTGCCCGCACTTTTCTATCGAGTCTGCGCATTTCTTCCGGAGGCTGATACTCGCTTTCGTTATCGCATTTCCACTCCGCAATGTCAAATAGCAGAACATTCGGCTCGCTTCTTTCGTATTTTACCTTACCGAAGCAGTCGTAACGCTTGACGGTGATCATATTTTCGTCTTCGGGCGCCGTATACGAAGGAACCGTTAATTTTTCAAGCTTGAACAGGAATGAATCATAAAGATATGCGTTAAGCGAAAACGTTGTAAATCCGCCCTCTGCTCTGAATGAAATATTCTTTACCGTTCCGTTTAGCGTATCGTAAAGCTTTGGGGTATATTCTCCTTTTATTTTGAAATACACCTTCTCAGCCCAGTGAGAATCTTTCGATATATTAGCTCCAAATTTTACTTTTCTCTCGTTTGTCTTTAGGGCATTTGCGACAAAGAGCCACTTCGAGCTACCGTCGATGCGCATCTGATAAATATAATTATCCTTGTATCCGCCGTTCTGACCTCTTATCTCAAGCTTTCTGTTTTCCCGGAGTGCCGAAACAATAGCATTTTTTTCAAAGGATACTTTTTCGCATCTTGCGTAAAGCTCCTTGATGCTTCCGTTTTCCTCACAATCTACATACGAGGGGCATTCTCCCATAAATATTACTCGTCCGCCGAGATTTACGAACTGAGTGAGTCTGTCAACCGTAGTTTTTCTTATAGTTTCCAGAGCAGGAACAATAATGACGTCATATTTCATTTTCCCGACCTTGATAGGCTTTTCGACTTTTTTGCAAGCATCGGGGAACATAGATTCGCTGATATAGTCAAAGTCCAATTGATTAAAGAGTAACCATTTTATAAGGCTTTGGAAATTTGATTCAAGCTGACCTCGCTTTTCTATCGTTGCAGCGCCGGGGCCCCAATGCAGCCAATAGCTTTCAATCGGGTGAATAACTGCAATATTAACGTCGGGCTTACCTCTTGTGAGAGCAGTATTTACTCTTGCAAAGTGGTTCTCAACGTATTTATATTCCTTATACCAAGGCGATTGATAGTTAAATGACGCAGGGTAGTCACGCTTGGCTTCTCCCTTCATTGATACCCACGATAAATGGGGAACCCTGACCGTAACGCCAAGAGCTGCCTGCCAATCACCTTGGAATTTATGACCTCTGAAATCAAAGTCCCAATTTGTAACACCGTAAAGCTCGGAAACCATCGCTTCCTTGCCGTATTGATGCACGGCAGACTGCGCTTGCTTCGCAGTTGGCAGTTCAATACCATCGCAAAGCATATCTATTCCGGGATAACCAAAATATTTGTATGAACGCATAGCCTCGCCTATAGCTGAGGTCTGAGCACCAAGCGACCCCTCTGCCATCATATGACCTGTGAGAGGGAGCTTGTTTTTGTCGCCCCACTGTCCGCAAATCTTGCTGAAAGCATTGGTAAAACGCTCACAAACGTGATCGTGATATCTGTATCTGGCAAGAGAAACAGCACCGTTTGGCAGATCCCAGAACAGCTCGGGTATATGCTCTAAAAGATCGGAGCCGTAAGCCCTTTTGTAGCTCGCAGGAAGATCGGGAGTCCAAGGAAGCTCACAAGCCTTTTTGTCAAAAGGTCTATCGAAGGTCGTTTTCTTTGCGAACTGCGGCTCATCCGTGAATATCGCGGGAACGGTCTTGTCAAACTCATCTCCAACCCATTCCTTAAAACGTTCGTGCGTCACTTCGACAAACCTTTTGATAGCGGCAGTTGACATCGTATCAACGTAGCAATATCCGTTAAACCAATCGCTCAAAGGCTGAGTGATGCAGAACGCATACCATTTATCTCCCTTTGCCTTACCGTTGCGTTTGAGCTTTTTGTAGGACTGAAGGCAGCCTTCACCATCGAGAACAACGTCATAAGCAGCAACAAAATATGGCTTTCCGAGAGCTATCGCTTCCGATTTAGGACATTCATCCGATACATCAAGGAGAGGTTTTTCATATGAAAGCTCTAAACGGTATCCGTCCTTTTGCTTGACGGCGCACGCAGGAGCGAAAACGATTTTTCTTGCTCTATACTTAGGATCTTTTGTAACAAGACCTCCCGCAGCACCCGAGGGCCACTTGTCCTCGTCGTAAAGCCAAGCTAGCATTTCCTCCTTCTTTGCTTTGTCCGTACAAGCTCTAATAAGGCTCATAAATTCGTCGCTGAGATACGCATTATCCATACCCGATCTTGAATGCATATGGAAACCGCCGAAGCCCATTTCCTTTAGATATTCTATCTGTTTTTCAAGAATTTCGGGTGTCATTTTGCAGTTCCAAGCCCAGAAAGGAGTTCCTCTGTATTAGCTTGTGGGATTTTTAAAAAGCTCATTCGAAAGCTCTTTTGATAGATTCTTTTTGTATAACATGATGCAATCCTCGAAAATATTGTTATCTTTAGCTACTGCTATGTAAGCATTGCCACCTCAGAGATATTACGCCCAATCGAAATAATATCAATCAGAAATTTTAACTCCGGGTGGCAATATCACTCTTCACCGGGGTGAAGAATATCACTCCTCGCATAAGCGAGGAATATCACTGCGAAGCAATATCACCCTCGCCGCAGCGAGAACCTTTCTCTCTTCACTTTTCACTCTTCACTCTTATCTCCAGAGCATCTGTATCAGATGCTCTGGTTCAAGTCCCACACGCCATCGGTATTTTCTACAGCGGTGGTTTCAGTTCCGGAGGTAGTAATGATATCCGAATTTACAAGATTTATTACCTCAAAATCGGGGTTAATGTAATTTTTCATTTCTATTTCCTCCTTTAATTACTGATTGCCAAGCGAGATTACGTAATCTCTGTAAGCCTTAGCTGATGCGCAGTAGTTGTAGAACTTAGTAACGATATCGTTTTCGTTAGTATTAACTGCTCCGTCGTAGTAGGTGTTGATATGATAGTTAGCAGTCTTGCCGTCCTTTTCTATCGTGATTTCG
>JAZRCT010000055.1:0-55323 GCA_045659905.1 Eubacteriales bacterium
CGCTTCGGCGAATTCCTCACTATCAAGATTGAGAATATGACGCTTCAGCACAACGAGACCGACGAGAGCTTTGCTCTCAACAAAAAGACCGAGGACAGCTTCAAGAAAAAGCGTCCGAGACGCCCCTTTGCGCTCGTCACGGTAGGCTCGGGTAAGGGACTTTCGGATACCTTCCTTGAATTCGGCGCTGACTTCGTAATCGACGGCGGTCAGACCAAGAATCCCTCGGTTGAGGACTTCATTCACGCTTTCGACGAGGTAAACGCCGACGATATTTTCGTCCTTCCCAACAACTCGAATATAATTCTTGCCGCTAAAGGCGCTAAGGAAATATACGGCGAATCAAGAATCCACGTTATTGAGACCAAATCCTTTGGCGAGGCGTACTCGATACTTTCGATGCTCGACTACTCCTCGGCAGATGCAGAGACTATCGCCGACGAGATGCGAGAGAATATGAAATCCTCGGTGACGGGAATGGTTACTACCTCTATACGCACGGTATCGCTTGACGGAGTTGACATTGAGGAGGGTGACTTTATCGGATTTTCGGGCAAGACGATGCTCGTTTCGGAAAAGACTCCGCTCGAAGCCTTCAAGTCACTTTCTCACAAGCTTTGCGCCGACGAGCGTGACTTTATGATAGTATTCTTCGGCGATAATATGACCGATGCCGATATGAAAGCGGCTGAGGAATTCGTCAAGAGCGAATACCCAAGCATTGAATATTACCCCGTCCACGGCTGCGGCGAGGTATACAATTACGTCGTAATTCTCGAATAAATGGCGGCGCTTTATATTGCGGCGGTGCTTTGCGCCCCGGCGCTCGTGCTTCTGTCGGCAGCGGCCGTACGAAGCGTCATTTTCAAGCGCTCGCTTACGGCATCGCTCGTAGAAATCTACCTGCGGCTTGCCAACCCAAGAGTAAGCAAAGCCAAGCTCGATAAAAGAATAGAGCGAAAGCGGCAGCGAGGATATATTCCCTACAAGCTTCCGCACTTTGCAAAAAAGCAGGGCAAAATCGAAGAAATCGAGGGCGTGCCGACTGCCGTATTAGGCAGCGGGAGTAACGGCACCGCAATTCTCTATCTTTACGGCGGCGGATATTTCAGAGAGCCAAGACGCCACCACATAAAATATCTTATAAAGCTGAGCAAACGCTCAGGGCGCAAAGTGCTTGCGCCGATATACCCGAAAGCGCCCTTTGCAACCGCAGACGAAGCAAGGTCTGCTATGCGCTCTCTTTATCTTAGGCTTTCACGGGATTTTGATAAAATCATACTTATGGGAGATTCCTCGGGCGGCGGACTTTGCCTTTTGCTGCTTTGTATGCTTCGTGACGAGGGGATAAGGCTTCCCGAAAGAGCTATACTTTTTAGCCCCTGGGTTGACCTTTCTATGAGCGCCCCCGACACTAAAAAATACGAGAGGCGTGACCCGCTTATATGGACGGAAAGCGCCCTTTCCACCGCAAGAAGCTTTGCAGGCAATTATCCGCTTGTAAGTCCGCTCGTAAGTCCGCTTTTCTCAGAGCTTACGGGACTTTGCGAAATGGATATTTTCGTCGGTGACAGAGAGCTGCTCTACCCTCAGGTATGCGAGCTTCATAATAAGCTTCTGCAATCGGGCGTCAGTCACGGCTTTCGGGTAGGGTGCGGAATGAATCACGTTTACCAGATATATCCTATTCCCGAGGCAAGAAAAGAACTGGCAATAATTGCGGATATATTAAAATAATTGTTTACATTTTATAGAATTTTAACTTGAAAGGACACTGTATGAAAATACTTGTAGATTGCTTCGGTTGCGACAATCCCACAGATTTTATATCAGGTATTCCCGAGGCTATAAACGAGCTTCCCGAGGTTACGCTCGTTGCGTCGGGAGACAAAGCGAAAATAGAAGAAATATTGAAGGACGAGTCATTTGACCGAGAGCGTCTTGAATTTATCGATGCGCCCGAGGTAATCACGAATCAGGACTCACCCGTAATGTCTATCCGCAGAAAAACCTCCTCCTCGTTGGTTCAGGCGTACAGAGCGCTCCGTGATAAAGAGGAGCTGCCGATAATGATTACAGCGGGAAATACGGGCGCTATCATAGCAGGCTCGGTGCTTATCCTCGGCAGAGAGGACAGAGATATCCAACCTACACTCGTCACCTTCCTGCCTAACGATAAAGGCGAGACCACCTGCCTTACAGACTGCGGCGCTAACGTTGACTGCCGTCCTGAGCATCTTGTAAAATTCGCAAAATACGCATCGGACTATATGCACGAAGTATACGGCAAGCCCTCGCCGAGAGTAGCGCTTTTGTCGGTCGGCACCGAGGACGAAAAGGGCAACGCTCAGAGTAAGGAAACCTTTTCGCTGCTTCGTGAGAGCGGACTTAATTTCGTAGGCAATATGGAAGCAAAAAGCGCTCTTTCCGGAAATTTTGACGTAATAGTAGCCGACGGCTTTTCGGGCAACGTGCTCTTAAAATGCATAGAGGGCACGACGAAATCAATAGTAAGGCTTATGGCAGGACTTATCAAGAAGCACGCAGGCGAGGGCGCAGACCTTTCGTTTATGAAGGGTGCGATAGGAGAGCTTAACTGCACTCTTGATTTCAACACGATGGGAGGCGCTGTAATTCTCGGCGCTAAGAAGCCGGTAATCAAGGCGCACGGCTCGGCTAACTCCAACACTCTCGTAAATACCGTAAAACAAGCACTTAGAATAATCAAAACAAAAAAATCATTATAAGCTTCAATAAAGAAAGGAATTTAAAATGAAAAAGTTTGTAATTTTGACCGACTCCTGCTCGGAGCTTCCGCTTGACTTAAGAAATGAATACGACGTTGATTACGTTCCTATGCATTTCAGCTGTGAGGACAAGGACTACATCGCAGACCTTGACTACAAGGAAATTTCGGTAAGAGATTTCTACAACCTTATGCGTGACGGTAAAAGAGTAATTACCGCTCAGGCAAACACTGCACAGTATCTCGAGGTGTTTGAAAGATACATAAACGAGGGCTTTGATATTCTTTCCATCTCCTGCTCAAGCGCACTTTCGGCATCGGTAAAGGCTAGCTACGCCGCACGTGACGAGCTTTTGGCAAAATATCCCGAGGCAAAAATTATATGCATCGACTCGCTCGTGAGCTCCATAGGAGAGGGACTTCTCACCATCAAGGCGTCTATGCTCAGAAAAGAGGGCAAGAGCATCGACGAGGTAGCAGAGTGGGTAGAAAATAACAAGCTTCGCTTCAATCAGAACGGCTGTCCCGATAAGCTTACCTATCTTAAGCAGGCAGGCAGAGTAAGCGCCGCAAGCGCATTCTTCGGCGGTCTTCTCAACATTAAACCCATTATCATAAGCGACGTAAAGGGCAGAAACGTAGCCGTAGAAAAGATTAAGGGCAAGAAGGCGGCTCTTAACAGAGTAGCCGAGCTTATCGCAGAGGAATACGAGGACAGCGACATTCCGCTCGGAATTGCGCACGCCGACTGCGAGGAGGAAATGAAGGAGCTTCGCACCCTTATGCTCGACAAGCTTTCGGCAAAGGGCGTAGACGTAAGCAAGATTAAGGTAGTAATTACCTACGTCGGTCCTATCGTAGGAGCTTCGGTAGGCCCCGGAACTCTCGTAGCTTACTGCTTCGGCAAGGAAGTTACATACGACGCAGGTGCATAACATGAAAAAGAAGAACAAGGAATATAAAGTGCCAAGCAGACGCCAGCCGATATTCGCTATTTTCAAGCCTATTTTCAAGCTGTTCCTTGGCAGTAAGGTTATAAACGAGCAGGGTGAAATACCGAAAAGGGCAATCCTTATATCCAACCATTCAGCCAAAAGCGGTCCTATGTCAATAGAGGTAAGCCTTAACCACTTTAACGTAAAGTGGGGCGCTCACGAGATGCTCGAGGGCTTTAAGCAGAGATATCTCTACTTAAGAAACGTGCTCTATATGCAGAAGCTCGGCAAAGGAAAGGTATACTCCACGATAAAGGGCTTCTTTGAGGCGTGCTTTTCAAAGATGGTATATAAGGGTATGAAATTCATTCCCACCTACACCGATATCCGCTTCTCAAAAACTATAAAAATGAGTATGAAGGTTCTTGAAGCCGACGCTTCGATATGCATCTTCCCCGAGGACAGCAACGAGGGATATTTCGACGTGCTGACGCACGCCTTCCCCGGATTCGTGGTGCTTGCCGAGCAGTATGAAAAGAAGCACGGCGAGGACGTTCCTATCGTTCCTATGTACTATCACAAGAAGTCAAGGAAGATAATCGTAGGCGAGGCATTCTACCAGAGCAAGCTTCGTGAAGAGGGTCTTAGCCGTGAGCAAATCGCCGAATACGGCAAGGACAAAATCAACGAAATTTATTTTAATAATTTCGCAAAAGCAGAAGACAAAAAATAAGAAAAAATATAAGATAAAAACGAGAAAAAGAACGCTTTTATTTACAAAAGCGTTCTTTTTTATATGAAGTTCAATTTGCATCAGCAAGCGGCTTCAACACATAAATCGGTCATAAGCCCACCTCACAAAAGCGGTGTCCATCCTCAACATACCAAAGCCCTCCGTGCGTTTTTATTTACAACTAAATAAATCAGCTTTGCTCCCGCTTGTCAATGCGGCGCCCCCTTATTTTGGCGAATATTGCCTTAAGGTCAAGCTCGGCAAGCACCACCGCAAGGAACACTATGGCGCAGCCAATATATTCCATAACGCTAAGCCGCTCCTTTAAGAATATTGCGGCGGCAAGCGCTCCGAAGACGCTTTCCAGCGAAAGAATAATAGTCGCTACGGGAGCAGGGGTATCCTTCTGACCTATAATCTGGCAGGTATACGCCACTCCGCTTGAACCGACACCGAGGAAAAGAAGCTCGGGTAAATACTTTACAATCTTATCAAATTGAATAGGCCGTTCAAATATCAGCGCCAGTATAACGGCAAGCACCGCCGAGGTAAGAAACTGCACCGTAGAAAGGCGTATCGGCTCTGAGTGCTCAAGGCTTTTATCTATCGCCGTAATCTGCATAGCAAATACGAATGCGCAAAGCAGTATAATCAGGTCCGACACTGCGAGCGTGAAACCTCCCGAAAGACAAAGGAAATAAAATCCCACCATAGCAAGTCCTACCGAAATCCAGACGGTAATCGGCGAGCGCTTGCCGAAAAAGAGCGCATACACGGGAACGATAACTACGTAAAGCGCAGTAATGAAGGACGCCTTTCCAGTATCAGTATCGGCTATTCCTATCTGCTGAAGCGCCGATGCAACGAAAAGAAAAACGCCGCAAATTATACCCGATATAAGCTCCCGCCTCGTGATGCCTACGAAGGGCTTAGTGCTGATAAAAAGCCGCCTTGCGTTCTTGGTAAGACTATCGGACACGGTGATTACCGGAATTAAAAATATCACCGCAAAAACGCTTCTTACCGCAATCAGCGTAAACGGCGGAAGCTCAGACGCCGCCTTCTGAGCGACGAAGGCCGCACCCCATATAACCGAGGCGATAAGTAAAATCAGTGGAGAAAGTTTCTTTTTCATACGAATTCCTTTTTGATTAAATTAACCAATGTATTGTATCACAAAAGGAATAATTTGTCAACGGTTTTGCGTTTTCCTTCTTTTTGCTAATTATTATTTACATTTTCGCTGTTTTCTTCTGCTTTTACACTAGGTTTTATCGATACACCGTCATACACAGACTGAAAGCAATTCTCAGATGACGGCATAAAGAAGCGAGCGCCCTCGATTTTAATAAAGCGGGAGTAATCGTAGGTATAGCTTGAGAGCGGTCTATTGTATGCATCGTCGGTCTGGGCGGCTACCAGAATTTCCTCGTTATCAAAGCCTACTATAATCAAGGTATGGTAATATCCGTCGCTCTCTCTGCCAAGCTGTATAACGTCGCCAATCTCGGTTTCCTCTCTGCTGCATTCTCTGCCGTACGGCCCTTCTCCCTCGTTCGATGTGATAAAATTGTAGAAGAATTCCACTCCGGTCCATGCAGGCGCTCTGTCGTCAAGCGATACGTAATACCAGCCGAAATTTTTAGTGTAGTTCATTTTACAAGTACCCGCATACACGCACTGCGACACAAAATTCGTGCAGTTGCCGCCTATCCCCCTGAAATTCCCGAAAATCGGATTTTGCGAAAAAGCGTATCTACCCGCATAGAGCACTGCGTTTTCGCGCTCATAGGTCTTACTCACCAGCATAATCTTAACCTCTTTCCTTAATTCTTCTAGGATAAAGTTTATGCCGGCGGCATACCGATTGTGATTTAATTCTTGACAGAGCCGCTGACTTAGAATATAATTTATTGTACGGGCATCCGAATTTAAAGCTTGTATGCAAAAGGAGCACAAAATGAAGCTGATACACTTTAAGGAGGGCTTTGTAAATTATCAGCCCGACCCGTATATTCTCAAAGCGGAGGACGGAAGATATTATATATATTCTTCTTCGGAATTCGGTATCAACGTCTACTGTGCCGATGCTCTTTTCGGCGAGTACGAATGGCTTGGCAAGGCGTTTTACGAGGAAGGCAAGGCGTGCTACTGGGCTCCGTCGGTAATATACCTTGACGGCAAATATTATATGTACGTTTCATTTGTCGACAAGGGCGTCACCGATATGCACGAGCAGACTATGCACGTTTGCGTAAGCGATACTCCCGAGGGACCGTTTAAAACTGTCCGCCCGATTATAGGTCCTTTTTCAATTGATTCTCACGTGGTAAAAAGCGGCGAGGAGCTTTATATCTTCTACTCGGTCAACGATTACGAGGCAGAGCGTGCGGGTACTTATATCGTCGCCGACCGAATGCTCTCTCCGACCGAGTGTGAGGGCAAGCCGAAGCTCATAGTAAGAGCTACGCTTGACGAGGAAATCTTTATGAAGGACCGCTTCCGCAAGGGACAGCACTGGCATACGCTTGAGGGCGCTTTCTATTTCAGAGAGAGTAACGACCACTATGTTATTTACTCGGGCAACTGCTACGAGAGCGAATATTATTACCTCGGCTACGCTCACGCCTATGGCGATACCGACGATATTTTGTCGCTTGATTTCAAAAAGCAGCCGAGCGACGGCGAATACCGTCCGCTTATCGCAAGAAACGAATTCGAGGCTGGCACGGGACATTGCAGCGTCATAAAAGAGAACGGAGAATACTACTGCGTATACCACGGCAGAGATATTCCTCCCGATGCAAGGCTCACGGAGGATTCACGCACCGCAAGAATATGCAAGCTTACCTTAAGCGGCAAGAGCCTTACCGCCGAGAGAAGCAAATAATCAAGCATTACAGCGCCCTATGGGATTTCTCCTATTGACGCTTGCTTCTATTGGAACTTTAAAATATATTTTAATTATCTCTTGACATACGCACGCAAGTGTGGTAATATATATGCAGAGATTTTTCTTCGATTTTTCGCAACTGACGGAATACGTGGGTAACCACGGGGGAGCGAGAAATCCAATACAGCCGACCGTCTGGGCACACTTATTCATTTTTCGTGGATAAAGTGTGCCTTTTTTAAAATCAATCAAACCTTACCCCCTACCTCAAGCATAAGAAAAGGAGTATCCAAGTATGAAAAAAATCGGTATAGTGATGGGAAGCGCAAGCGACCTTCCCACCGTCAAAAAGGCAATTGATATGCTGAATTCCTTTGGAGTTCCCAATGAAACGCATATCTATTCTGCGCACAGAACACCCGTTGAAGCACGTGACTTTGCGCTCAGCGCAAGAGAAAACGGCTTCGGCGCAATAATAGCAGCGGCAGGAATGGCAGCGCACCTTGCGGGCGCAATCGCAGCCAACACCACCCTCCCCGTAATAGGAATCCCCTGCTCGTCAGCAAAGCTTGACGGTATGGACGCTCTGCTTGCTACGGTACAGATGCCGACGGGAATCCCGGTTGCTACCGTTGCAATAGACGGTGCGGCAAATGCGGCGCTGCTTGCAATACAGATGCTTGCAATAGAGGACGAGGACTTAAGACGCAAGCTTGACGACAAGCGTCGGGCGGACAGCGAGGCGGTACTTCTTAAGGACGCCGAAATTTCCAAGGAATTTAATAATTAAAATAATTTTAAATAAAGAGGTATAAGAAAATGAGCAACAATCTCGTGTACAGAGGAAAAACAAAGGACGTTTTCGCACTTGACAACGGCAACTATCTGCTTAAGTTCAAGGACGACTGCACAGGCAAGGACGGAGTGTTTGACCCGGGTGAAAATTCGGTAGGTCTTACCATTGACGGCGTCGGCGACGTAAATCTCCGTATGTCCATATATTTCTTCGAGAAGGTAAACACAGCAGGCATCAAGACTCACTACGTAAGCGCAAATCTCGACGACACAACGATGGAGGTTCTACCCGCAAAAGCATTCGGAAAGGGACTTGAGGTAATCTGCCGTCACAAGGCAGTAGGCAGCTTCTACCGTCGTTACAGCGATTATATCGAGGAGGGCGCAGACCTTCCCGCATACGTAGAAACGACCTTTAAGAACGATGCAAAGGGCGACCCGCTCGTTACCAAGGACGGACTTGTAGACCTCGGAGTTATGACTGCTCAGCAGTACGACGATATCAAGCTTATGACTCAGAAAATCACCAAAATCGTAGCGGACGACCTTCTTGAAAAGGGACTCGTGCTTTACGATATCAAATTTGAGTTCGGCTACGACAAGGACGGCAGCGTAATGCTTATCGACGAGATTGCTTCCGGCAATATGAGAGTATATAAGAACGGCGAGTACGTTGACCCTATGACTCTTTCGAAGCTTTTCTTCGAGCAGGTTTAATTTTAACTTTACGAAACGGATAAATTATGGGCGGTTTTTTTGGAATAGCATCAAAGCGCGACTGCGTGCTTGAGGTCTTTTTCGGAACTGACTACCACTCTCACCTTGGTACTAGGAGAGCGGGAATGGCGGCTTTCGACGAAGAAATCGGTATGCAAAGAATCATACATAATATAGAAAATTCTCCCTTCAGGACGAAGTTCGACCACGTGCTTGAGGATATGCACGGAAAAAGTGCGATAGGCAGCATAAGCGACAGCGACCCTCAGCCTATGCTGATTCGCTCGAAGCTTGGCACGTACGCCATATCCACCGTCGGAAGAATCAACAATTCAGACGAGCTTATCTCGCTTTGCCTTAATACCTCGGGCGCTCACTTCGACGCTATGACGGGCGGCGCTGTCAACTCGACCGAGCTCGTAGCGGCTCTTATAAATCAGAAGGACACTCTTGCAGAGGGCATAAGATACGCTCAGGAGAAAATAGACGGCACGGTAAATCTTTTGCTTCTTACCGACGACGGCAGACTTATTGCCGCTAGGGACAGACTTGGCAGAATTCCCGTTCAGCTCGCAAAGGGCGAGGACGGTTACTGCGTGACCTTTGAGTCCTTTGCGGCTACGAAGCTCGACTACGAGATAATTAAGGAGCTGGGCCCCGGTGAGATAGTCGAGGTTACAAGCGACGGCTACACGGTGCTTAACAAGGCAGGAAAGGAAATGCGTATATGCGCCTTTTTGTGGGCGTACTACGGCTATCCCACATCTATTTACGAGGGAATCAACGTAGAGACGATGCGCTACCGCAACGGAGAGATAATGGCAGAGGCGGAGGAGGAAAAATACCGCAACGTCGACCTTGACTACGTCAGCGGCGTTCCGGATTCGGGCACTCCTCACGCAATCGGCTACGCCAACAGAAGCCGAGTTCCCTTCGCAAGACCGTTTATAAAATACACCCCCACCTGGCCGAGAAGCTTTACATCGGCAAAGCAGCAGGACAGAAGCCGTGTTGCGAAAATGAAGCAGGTACCGATACACGACCTTATTGAGGGTAAGAATCTTCTTTTCGTAGATGACTCGATAGTAAGAGGCACGCAGCTTAAGGAGACGGTAGACTTCCTCTACGACAACGGAGCCAAGTCGGTGCATATGCGCTCGGCTTGCCCCCCTATACTTTACAGCTGCAAATATCTCAATTTCACCCGCTCAA
This sequence comes from Eubacteriales bacterium, assembly GCA_045659905.1. Lineage (GTDB taxonomy): Bacteria > Bacillota > Clostridia > Oscillospirales > CAG-272 > UBA1740. The sequence goes on from JAZRCT010000055.1 coordinate 10,032, forward strand.
GAAGCGAAATGGAGCTTATCGCAAGAAGAGTGATAATGGAGCTTGAGGGCGAGGAGGGCTTTTTGCATCTTGAGGAATACTCCGACGGCAACACCGAAAGGGGCAGACGCCTTCGTGATACCATCTGCAAGAATTTCCAGTTTGCCTCGCTTGAATTTCAATCGCTTGAGGGCATAGTCAAGGCAATAGGGCTTGACAAATGCAAGCTCTGCACCTACTGCTGGGACGGCAAAGAATAAGATTAAAGATAAATTAAAAAGGAATTTACCAATATGAGTATGCAATCAAAATCCGAGAGCTACGCTAAGGCGGGCGTTGATATAACCGCAGGATACCGTGCGGTTGAGCTTATGAAAAAGCATATAGCAAGGACGAAGAACGAGGGCTGCCTCGACGATATCGGCGGCTTCGGCGGCTGCTTCGGGCTTAATCTTCAGGGAATGGACGAGCCCGTGCTGGTTTCGGGCACGGACGGCTGCGGCACTAAGGTTAAAATGGCTATCCTTATGGACAAGCACGACACAATAGGAATTGACGCCGTTGCTATGTGCGTCAACGATATAATCTGCTGCGGTGCTAAGCCTCTTTTCTTCCTCGACTACATTGCCTGCGGCAAGAATATCCCCGAAAAAATCGCTTCTATCGTAGGCGGAGTTGCCGAGGGCTGCTTCCAGTCGGGCGCTGCGCTTATCGGCGGCGAGACGGCTGAGCATCCCGGTATGATGCCCGCAGAGGACTACGACCTCGCAGGCTTTGCTGTCGGTATCGTCGATAAAAAGAAAATACTTGACAACTCGAAGACCGAGGAGGGCGACGTAGTGATTGCGCTTGCTTCAAGCGGCGTTCATTCCAACGGCTTCTCGCTCGTAAGAAAGGTTTTCGATATTGACAACAATCCAAAGGAGCTTTATCTTCCTTGCGAAAAGCTCGGCGGCAAGAGCATTGCCGAAACGCTCCTTACTCCCACTAAAATTTACGTAAAGAGCGTGCTTAAGCTTCTTGAAAGCGTACCTGTAAAGGGCATCAGCCATATCACGGGCGGCGGCTTTTACGAGAACATTCCCCGTGCGCTTCCTAAGGGTATGAGCGCAAAAATCACCAAGAGCGCAGTAAAGGTGCTTCCCATCTTCTCACTTATCGAGGAGGTCGGAAATATCCCCGAAAGAGATATGTACAACACCTACAATATGGGCGTCGGTATGAGCATAACCGTAGCTAAGGAGCACGCTGACGAGGCGCTTCGTATTCTCAGAGAATGCGGTGAGGACGCTTACGTTATCGGCGAGATAATCAAGAGCGACGAAGGCGTGGTATTCTGCTGATGGATAAGGCTTACGCTAATATAGCCGTCCTCGTTTCGGGAGGCGGCACTAATCTTCAGGCTTTAATTGACGCACAGACTAAGGGCATTATTACCTCAGGCAAAATCAAGCTCGTCGTATCAAACGTAAAGGGCGCCTTTGCGCTTACCAGAGCCGAGCGTGCCGGCATAGACACCGCACTCGTAATAAAGCGTGAATGTAAGGACCAGAGCGATTTTGAAAATAAGCTTATAGCAAAGCTTGACGAATACAAGATAGACCTTATAGTCCTTGCGGGCTTTATGTCGATTCTTTCGGAGAATTTCACCTCACGCTATAAGCGCCGCATAATCAACGTGCATCCCTCGCTGATTCCCTCCTTCTGCGGAAAGGGCTTTTACGGTCTCAGAGTGCACGAGGCAGCTCTTGAATACGGCGTTAAGGTCACAGGCGCTACCGTTCATTTCGTCAACGAAATCCCCGACGGCGGCGAAATCATTATGCAAAAGGCAGTAGCAATAAGGCCAAACGATACGAAAGAAAGCCTGCAAAAGCGTGTAATGAGGCTTGCTGAGTGGAAGATTCTTCCTTTATCCTGCGAGCTTGTATGCAAGGAAATTACAGGGCCAGAAGACTGAATCCTATCAAAATGACAAAAGGAATTTTAAAATGAACGTTTACGAGATAAAAAATATAAAGGACAGAATCCACGGCAACTCCTACGTTGGCAGAGGAATAGTAATAGGCAAGACCGCCGACGCTAAGCACGCAGCCGTTGCGTATTTCATTATGGGCAGAAGCCAGAACAGCCGCAACCGTGTATTCGTAAAAAGAAACGGCGAGCTTTTCACCGAGCCCTTTGATTTCAGCAAGGTAGAGGACCCGAGCCTTATAATCTATGCGGCGCTTCGCAGCTTCAAGAATAAGCTTATCGTTACGAACGGCGACCAGACCGACACCGTCTATGACGGTCTTAAGGCAGGCAAGAGCTTCAGCGAGGCCCTTACCGCAAGAGAATTCGAGCCTGACGCTCCCAATCTTACCCCCAGAATTTCGGGTATGGTAAGCTTTGGCGAAGGTGATTTCAGCTATGAAATGAGCATACTCAAGAGCGCAGACGCTCTTGGCACTGCCTGCAACCGCTACACCTTCTCTTATCCCTCGCTTGCAGGTCTCGGTCATTTTATTCACACCTACGTTTGCGACGGAAATCCCATTCCCACCTTCCAGGGTGAGCCTGAGAGGGTAGCTATTCCCAACGATATTGACGAATTTACAAATACCATCTGGGAATCGCTTGATAGGGACAACAAGATTTCCCTTTACGTACGCTATATAGACCTTGACACCCTCAAGTGGCAGGACAGACTTATCAATAAGAATATATAACTTAAGCCTTGATAAGCGAAATTTCACCTCGGCTGCGCCACCCTTAAGCTTTTTTAGAAAATGCCCTTTTAAAAAGCCGTAAGGCGGGGTGACGTCCCTTGGCTTAACCCTTATACAGCCGCCGACCTTTTGCGGCAGAACGGAGAACAAAAAATGAAAGAATTTGAGCTTAAATACGGCTGTAACCCCAATCAGAAGCCGTCTAAAATATTTATGGAGGACGGAAGCGAGCTTCCTATTGAAATTCTCTCAGGACGCCCGGGATACATAAATTTCCTTGACGCCTTTAATTCCTGGCAGCTTGTAAAGGAGCTTAAGGCAGCGCTTTCGCTTCCCGCAGTTACCTCCTTCAAGCACGTAAGCCCCACCTCGGCGGCAGTAGGACTTCCCCTCTCACCCGAGCTTAAGCGTGCCTGCTTCGTCGACGACGTCGAGGGGCTTGATGATTCCCCTCTCGCCTGCGCATACGCAAGAGCAAGAGGTACCGACAGAATGTGTTCGTTTGGCGACTGGGTAGCGCTTTCGGACGTGTGTGACGTTACCACGGCAAAGCTTATCAAGCGTGAGGTTTCCGACGGAGTTATCGCTCCGGGATACGAGCCTGAGGCGCTTGAGATACTCAAGACCAAGAGAAACGGCAACTACAATATCGTAAAAATTGACGAGAGCTTCGTTCCCGCTCCAATCGAAAGAAAGCAGGTTTTCGGCATCACCTTCGAGCAGGGCAGGAATAATTTCGAAATAAACGAGGCGCTCCTCTCGAATATAGTCACTAAATCAAAGGAGCTTCCCAAGAGCGCAGTGCGTGACCTGATAGTAGCTCTTATTACTCTTAAATACACCCAGTCGAATTCGGTATGCTATGCAGTAGACGGTCAAGCTATCGGCGTCGGCGCAGGACAGCAGTCGAGAATACACTGCACTCGCCTTGCGGGCGACAAGGCGAACACCTGGTTCTTGCGTCAGCACAAAAAGGTGCTTGAGCTTCCCTTCAAGCCTACTCTCGGCAGACCTGACAGAGATAACGTTATCGACGGATATATCAACAAAAACGAGGAGGACGTCTGCGCTGAGGGCAACTGGCAGAAATACTTTACCGAAAGGCCCGAGCCTCTTACAGATGCGGAGGCTAAGGAACACCTCGCTTCGCAGGGCGGCGTAGCACTCGGCTCTGACGCATTCTTCCCCTTCAGCGATAATATTGAGCGCGCTAAAAAAAGCGGCGTAAGATATATTGCAGAGCCCGGCGGCTCTATCCGTGACGATGCGGTTATAGAATGTGCCGACAAATACGGTATGACTATTGCGTTCACAGGAATGCGACTTTTCCACCACTGATATTTTGTCTATAAAAATACCCCACGGCAAGCCTTGCCGTGAGAAATCGGAGAACTCAATGAAAATTCTTGTAGTAGGCGGTGGCGGCAGAGAGCACGCCATCATAAAAAAGCTTAAGGAAAATCCCAAGGTTAATGAAATCTATGCGCTCCCCGGAAACGGCGGTATGAGGGAGGATGCAACGCTCGTTGATATCGGCGCTAAGGATATTCCCGCTATCGTCAGCTTCGCTAAGGAAAATGCGATAGATTATGCGGTAGTAGCCCCCGACGACCCGCTGGTGCTTGGCTGCGTGGATGCGCTTGAGGAGGTAGGAATTCCCTGCTTCGGACCTAGGGCAAACGCCGCCATAATAGAGGGAAGCAAGGTTTTCTCTAAGAACCTTATGAAAAAATACGGTATTCCGACGGCAGGCTACGAGGTGTTCAGCTCTGCGGAGGATGCGCTTTTCTACCTTGACACAGCCCCAATTCCCACGGTAATCAAGGCAGACGGCCTTGCGCTTGGAAAGGGCGTTATCATCGCCTTCACGAGAGAGGAGGCAAAGGACGCCGTAAGAAGCATAATGGAGGACAAGGTCTTCGGCAAGAGCGGCGACAATATCGTAATAGAGGAATTTCTCGAAGGACCTGAGGTTTCGGTGCTTTCCTTTACCGACGGCGAGACGGTAATTCCTATGATATCCTCTCAGGACCATAAGCGTGCGGGCGACGGCGACACGGGACTTAATACGGGCGGTATGGGCACGGTTGCGCCCAACCCCTACTACACCGAAAAAATCGCCAAGGAATGTATGGAAAGAATTTTTCTGCCCACCGTAAACGCTATGAGAGCCGAGGGCAGAACCTTCAAAGGCTGTCTCTATTTTGGTCTTATGCTCACCAAGGACGGACCTAAGGTTATCGAATATAACTGCCGCTTCGGCGACCCCGAAACTCAGGTCGTGCTTCCGCTTTTAAAGAGCGATTTGCTTACGGTAATGCAGGCAACCACAAGCGGCACGCTTAAGGACACCTGCGTGGAGTTTTCGGACGGCAGCGCCTGCTGCGTAATAATGGCGTCAAAGGGTTACCCCGAGGCGTACGACAAGGGATTTGAAATGACTATCCCCGAGGATATAAGAGAAAGCGTATTCGTTGCAGGCGCAAGGCTTGACGGCGATAAGCTTCTTACAAACGGCGGACGGGTGCTTGGCGCAACCGCAACCGCACCTACCCTGAGCGAGGCTATATCAAAGGCGTACGCTATGGTAGACAGAATAAAATTTGACAACGCATATTTTAGAAAAGACATAGGTCAAAGAGCCCTCAAGGCAAAGGAGTGCAAATAATGGTTTACAGAATATACGTAGAAAAGAAGGCAGAGCTTGCCAACGAGGCTAAGTCACTTTTTTCGGAGCTTCGCTCGCTTCTCGGCATCGAGGCGCTTGAAGAGGTGCGCTTATTCAACAGATACGACGTAGAAAATATATCGGAGGAGCTTTTCTCGGTAGCGGTAAGAAGCGTGTTCTCCGAGCCTCAGCTTGATATTGCGACGAAGGAGATATCCACCGATGGCTATACGGTATTTGCTACCGAATATCTCCCCGGTCAGTTCGACCAGAGAGCCGACAGCGCCGCACAGTGCATACAGATAATCTCCTGCGGCGAGCGTCCCGTTATAAGAACGGCGAGGGTTTATCTTCTCAAGGGTAAGCTTTCCGACGATGAGCTTTCCAAAATCAAGAAGTATGTAATCAACCCCGTCGAGGCAAGAGAGGCGTCGCTTGAGCTTCCCGACACTCTTGCTATGAATTACGAAATTCCGACCGAGGTAAGCACGCTTGACGGCTTCCTTGAGCTTGATGCAAACGGACTCTCGGGACTCGTTTCCTCACTTGGACTTGCTATGGATATCGACGATATCACCTTCTGCCAAAAATACTTTAGGGAGGAAGGCAGATGCCCCACTATCACCGAAATCCGTATGATAGACACCTACTGGTCTGACCATTGCCGTCACACCACCTTCCTTACTACTATTGATTCGGTGAAATTCGAGGACAAGCTTCTCGAAGACGCCTACAACTCCTATCTTGCTGCAAGAGCCGAGCTTGGCAGAACCAAGCCTCAGAATCTTATGGATATCGCCACTCTCGCAACAAGATACTTAAAGGTAAAGGGTAAGCTTCCCAAGCTTGACGAGAGCGAGGAAATCAACGCCTGCACCGTAAAAATCGAGGTAGAAATCAATGGCAAGAGCGAGCCTTGGCTTCTTCTTTTCAAGAACGAAACTCACAACCACCCCACCGAAATAGAGCCGTTTGGCGGTGCGGCAACCTGCATAGGCGGAGCAATCCGTGACCCGCTTTCGGGACGCTCTTACGTCTATGCGGCAATGAGAGTTACGGGAGCTGCCGACCCCACCCGACCAGTTTCAGAGACTATTCAGGGTAAGCTTCCGCAAAGAAAAATCGTACAGACTGCCGCAGCGGGATATTCAAGCTACGGCAACCAGATAGGTCTTGCCACGGGTATGGTAGACGAGCTTTACCACGACGGATACGCCGCAAAGCGTATGGAAATCGGTGCGGTTATAGCAGCTGCCCCCGAGGAAAACGTAAGACGTGAGCGCCCCGAGGACGGCGATATAATCATTCTTCTCGGTGGAAGAACGGGACGTGACGGCTGCGGCGGAGCAACCGGCTCGTCGAAGAAGCACACCCTATCCTCGCTTGAGACCTGCGGTGCGGAGGTCCAGAAGGGCAACGCTCCCGAGGAAAGAAAGCTTCAGCGTCTTTTCAGAAATCCCGAGGCAACGAAAATGATTAAGCGCTGCAACGACTTTGGCGCAGGCGGCGTTTCGGTTGCGGTAGGCGAGCTTGCCGACGGTCTTGACATTGACCTTAATTCAGTACCCAAGAAATACGAGGGCCTTGACGGCACGGAGCTTGCGATAAGCGAATCGCAGGAGAGAATGGCTGTCGTTATCGAGCCTCACAACGTAGATAAGTTTATGGAGCTTGCCTACTCCGAGAACCTTGAGGCTACCGTGGTAGCTAAGGTTACCAAAGAGCCAAGACTTCGTATGAGATGGAACGGTAAGACGATAGTCGACCTTTCACGTGAATTTCTTAATTCAAACGGAGCTGAAAAGCATATAGATATAGCGCCCAAAGCTCCCGCTCTCAAAAAATCGAAAGCCCCCGAGAGCTTCGCTAACGGTATGAAGGAGCTCACCTCCGACCTCAACGTATGCTCAAAGAGAGGTCTTTCGGAGCGCTTTGACTCCACCATCGGCGCAGGCACGGTGCTTATGCCCTTTGGCGGAAAGCATCAGAAGACGCCTATTCAGGCTATGGTGCATAAGATTTCGGTAGAAAAGGAGCATACCGATACCTGCTCGTTTATGTCCTGGGGCTACAACCCCTATATTGCCGAGCAGAGCCCCTATCACGCATCCTACCTTGCGGTAGTAGAGAGCGTAGCAAAGCTTATTGCGGCAGGCGCTGACTTTACCGACGTATATCTCACCTTCCAGGAATACTTTGAAAAGCCCGGCAAGGACGGCGCAAGATGGGGCAAGCCCTTAGCTGCTCTGCTTGGCGCATTCCGTGCGCAGATGGAGCTTGGAATTGCATCCATCGGCGGTAAGGATTCTATGTCAGGCTCGTTTGAAAATCTCGACGTACCTCCGACGCTCGTCTCCTTTGCGGTTACTACCGATAATGTGAAGAACGTTATCACGGGTGACCTTAAGAAATCGGGCAGCAAGGTGATTCTTCTTACACCCGAATACGGCGAGGACACACTGCCTACGGCAGACTCGCTCAAGGCTCTTTTCGTCAAAGTAACGGCTCTTATGAGAGCTGGCAAGGTATATTCCGCATATACCCCCACCTACGGCGGTATCGCCGAGGCGATTTACAAGATGTCGATAGGAGGCAGCTTCGGCTTTGAATTTGCAAGCGAGCTTACCCTTGAGGAAATATTCGGTCAGTATTACGGAGCGTTCCTGCTTGAGGTTGACGAGAGCGTAGAGGGTAAGACCATCGGTTATGTAAATAATAATTGTCAATTTACATATAATAATGAAAAGATATCCTTAGGAGAGCTTGAGGACGGATACGAGAAAAAGCTCGAGAGCGTATTCCCCACCCTTGAGGGCGGCGAGACTCAGAGCTACGAGAAATTCTCCTTTAGTGCAAAGGAGCGCAAAGCGCCTCTTGTAAAGGTAGCACGACCTAAGGTTCTTATCCCCGTATTCCCGGGTACCAACTGCGAGTTTGACTCCCAGAAGGTAATGCTTGATGCAGGCGCAGATTCCGAGATATTCGTTATCAACAACCTTTCAAAGGACGGTATACAGAGAAGCACCGAGGAGTTTGCAAGAAAGCTCCGCAGCTCTCAGATGATATTCGTTCCCGGCGGCTTCTCGGGCGGTGACGAGCCTGACGGCTCGGGCAAATTCATTATGGCGTTCTTCAGAAACGAGCTTGTAAAGAACGAGGTTCACAATCTTCTTGACAACCGTGACGGCCTTATCGCAGGTATCTGCAACGGCTTCCAGGCGCTCGTAAAGATAGGTCTTGTTCCCTACGGAAGAATTATAGACACCGACGAGAATTGCCCCACCCTTACCTTTAATACGATAGCACGCCACCAGTCAAAGCTCGTACGCACAAGAATTGCATCCAACAAATCCCCCTGGCTTGCGGCTACCGAGGTTGATGATATTTACACCGTTCCGATTTCTCACGGTGAGGGACGCTTCCTTGCCTCCGACGAGCTTATCGCAGAGCTTGCAAGAAACGGTCAGATAGCTACTCAGTACGTAGACCTCGATGGCAATCCCACGAGCGATATCCGCTACAACCCCAACAATTCCGCATTCGCTATCGAGGGCATTACCTCTCCCGACGGCCGTGTAATCGGTAAGATGGGACACAGCGAGCGTATCGGCGACGGACTTTACAAAAACGTACTCGGCAAATTCGATATGAAGATGTTTGAGTCGGCAGTCAACTATTTCAAAAAATAATTTGTACTAAATCCTTGGCGTCGGAGGACGGCGCCTTGGATATAATTACAATGTCGCATAAAGCGGCAGAATGGAGCGATTATGGCATATCTTTCAGACATAGAAATAGCTCAGGCGGCAAAGCCTCGGCATATTACCGAAATTGCCAAGCTCGCAGGCGTTGACGACAAATACCTCGAGCTTTACGGCAACACCAAGGCAAAGGTGAATTATTCACTGCTTAAGGAATCGCCGAGGAAGGACGGAAAGCTCGTGCTAGTCACGGCTATCACACCAACCCCCGCAGGCGAGGGTAAGACCACCACGACGATAGGTCTTGCCGACGGAATGAGGAGAATAGGAAAATCGGTCTGCGTTGCGCTAAGAGAGCCCTCGCTCGGTCCGGTATTCGGAATTAAGGGCGGCGCCGCAGGCGGAGGCTACGCTCAGGTCATTCCTATGGAGGATATAAACCTCCATTTCACTGGTGACTTCCACGCAATAGGCGCAGCTAACAATCTGCTCGCCGCAATGCTCGACAACCATATCTATCAGGGTAACGCCCTGAATATCGACCCCAGAAGAATAACCTGGAAGCGCTGCGTTGATATGAACGACCGTCAGCTCAGATTCGTCACCGACGGACTTGGCGGCAGAGTAAACGGCACGCCGAGAGAAGACGGCTTCGATATCACCGTAGCCTCGGAGATTATGGCGGTATTCTGTCTTGCAAGCTCTATTTCAGACCTTAAGGAAAGGCTTGCAAAAATAGTCGTCGCATACACCTACGACGAAAAGCCGGTCACCGCCGGCGACCTCGGCGCTGTCGGCGCTATGGCAGCGTTGCTCAAGGACGCATTAAAGCCAAATCTCGTGCAGACGCTTGAGGGCACTCCCGCTTTCGTACACGGCGGTCCGTTTGCCAACATAGCTCACGGTTGCAACTCGGTGATTGCCACCAGAATGGCTATGAAGCTTGCCGACTACGCTATAACCGAAGCCGGCTTCGGAGCAGACCTCGGCGCTGAAAAATTCCTTGATATCAAATGCCGTATGGCAAATCTCACCCCCTCGGCGGTGGTAATCGTAGCTACCGTAAGAGCGCTTAAGATGCACGGCGGCGTAGCAAAGAGCGACCTTGGCGAGGAAAATCTCGACGCTTTGAAGCTTGGTATTCCCAATCTTATTCGTCACGTTAAAAACATTAAGAGCGTATATAAGCTTCCCTCGGTCGTAGCGGTAAACCGCTTCCCCACCGACACCGATGCCGAAATCAATCTTATAATAGACGAATGTAAGAAGCTAGGTGTAAACGTAGTGCTTTCTACCGTATGGGCTGACGGCGGCAAGGGCGGCGAGGAGCTTGCCCGTGAGGTCGTAAGGCTTTGCGAGGAGGAAAAGGGTAGCTTTACCTACTCCTACGAGCTTGAGGGCACGATTGAAGAAAGAATCGAAGCGATTGTAAAGAAGATTTACGGCGGCAACGGAATAGTCGTCACGCCTCAGGCTAAAAAGCAGATAGATACGCTTAATAAATACGGCTTCGGAAATCTCCCCATCTGCATTGCCAAGACGCAGTATTCCTTCTCCGACGATATGACTAAGCTTGGCGCACCCGTCGACTTTAACGTTACGGTAAGAAACGTGAAGGTCAGCGCAGGCGCAGGCTTTATAGTCGTGCTTACAGGCGATATTATGACTATGCCGGGACTTCCGAAATCCCCCGCCGCACTCCGAATAGACGTCGACGAGGACGGCAAAATCACAGGACTTTTCTAATAAAATGTAAGGCAGGCGTAGCTATTAGCGTGATACTCTTAACGGAGTATCACGCTAACTAAGTTTGCCCTTACAGGCAAGTGAAGTTTACTTTGTAAGTGAAGTTATCCTGCGGATAGTGAAGTTTTGCCTTTGGCAAAGTGGGCAAACTTAACTTCACTGTGCGTAACACAACTTCACTTTTGCGACAGCGAAAACTTCACTAACAGAAAAAGAGTAGACACATAAGCTTTTTACGCCTTGCGTGTTTGCTCTTTCTGCTTGTTATAAGGATTTGGGCTTAGCACATATTTGTGTTTGACCAGTCAAATGCAATGCTCGCAAGCAGCGATATTTTTAATTTCTCCGCTAAGAGCCTCACCCTTTATCGCCTGCTTTATTGATTGATTTTTGTCAATATTTATTTACAAAACGGTGTTATTAAATGTTACCTTACGACTTTTATCTTGAAAATAGATTTTATTATAAAAGACTTAATCGATATGAAAAATCGCTTTATGCATTTTGGGTAGAGATGCTGATTTTTGGGCATAGAAGCCTAATTTATCTGCCCTCTGCCGAATATGCGCCGAAGCCCGAGGAGGTTGGATATGCGCCCAGCTTCTTCTACGGAAGGCACGGCGACAAAATCAACTATTACAAGGTTTGGTGCGCTATGATATACGACTGCCCCGAGCTTTATTTCATTTATCACAACAAGCTTGAGATAGACCGTGAGCGCTGTATTCTTTATTTCGGCGGCGACGGCTCGGATTACACCGACTGCGAGATTGAGGAAATCGATTCAAAGCTTGAGGAAATTCTCCACGTATTTGACGGCATAACCGACCCCTTTGCGCTTGAGCTTGCAGTACACGATTACATAACCGAGCACTACGGCTTCGACTTTGACGGCAGAGCCGAAATCGACGACGAAAGCGTAATTCAGGACCGTCGCTTTTATGAAAAGTTTACGGTAGTAGGCTTAATTAAAAACGGCGTCGGCGTATGCGGTGGCTTTATCAAGCTTCTTCAGTTCGTGCTTCAGCGTCGAGGGCTCGAGGTAGCGAATATTCTTGCCAATGCGGGCGAGCGTGGCAGGCTGCACTCTTGGCTTGCCGTAAAGCTTGGCGGCAAATACTACCACCTTGACGTTACCTTCGACGAGGGCGACACGCTCGACCTTGATTATCCGCAGTACAGATACTTTAACGTCACCGACCGTGAAATCAGGCTCGACCACGAATTTTCTCATAAGGAATACCCCGAGCTCGTATGCAATTCCACAAAATATAACTATTACCGCAAAATGGGGCTTTATTTCAACTCCTACGAGAAAATAACCGAGGCGTTCTCCTCGCACCTTGACGCACAAAAAAGCAAGGACGGTCATAGCCGCTTCTATTTCCGCACGCCAAAAAGGCTGAAAATGCAAAAGGTGTCCTATGCGCTCGGCGCTGCGCTTAAGCGTCACGGTATGCCTATGACCTCCACAGCCTTTGCGGAGCTTAACGGATACTACGCCGTCGAAATTAACGGCTAATAGTGAGATATAAGAAGGGGGACTTTGCAGCCAAAGTCCCCCTTGCACCCCGAAAGCATTTATGTAGGTGTGTTTATATTGCCGTAAATCTTTATCACTCTTTATCACTCTTTGCAAAGCAATATAACTGCCGTAAGGCAATATCACTCCTCGATTTGGCGATTACAAGTAGAAAGAGCAAGAATAGAAGGCTTCTATTCTTGCTCTTTTCGTTGCGTAGTGCCCCTAAAGGCACTACGCTAAACGGTGGTATTTTTGTCTTTGATTAGTCTACGTTGTAGAACTCAACGAGCTTCTTAAGTCTCTCGTACTTAGCCTTAGCGGTAGCCTCAGCCTTAGCGAAGCGCTCCTGTCCTCTCTCAGGGAAGCGCTGAGCAAGACGGGTATAACGAGCCTCGCCCATAATGAAGTCCTGATAGGAAGCGCTGGGCTCCTTGGAGTCGAGGGTAAAGGGATTCTTGCCCTCTGCCTTAAGAGCAGGATTGTATCTGAACATCTGCCAGTAGCCTGCCTCAACAGCCTTCTTCATTTCTGCCTGGCAGTTAGCCATACCGCCCTTGATGGAGTGCATCTCACAAGGAGCGTAGCCGATTACGATAGAAGGACCGGGATAAGCCTCTGCCTCAGCAAGAGCCTTAAGCGTCTGGTTCATATCAGCGCCCATAGCAATCTGAGCTACGTATACGTAGCCGTAGGACATAGCAATCTCTGCAAGATTCTTCTTGCCGATAGCCTTACCTGCTGCTGCAAACTGAGCAACCTGACCGATGTTGGAAGCCTTCGATGCCTGTCCGCCGGTGTTGGAGTAAACCTCGGTATCGAATACCATAATGTTAACGTCCTCGCCCGAAGCGATAACGTGGTCAAGACCGCCAAATCCGATGTCGTATGCCCAACCGTCGCCACCGAAAATCCATACAGCCTTCTTCGAGAGGTACTGCTTCTCGTTGAGAATCTTAGCACGAAGCTCGCAATCGCAGTCACAAGCCTCAAGCATAGCTACGAGCGCCTTGGTAGCAGCCTCGTTTGCCTTACCGTCGTCAAGAGTGTTAAGATAATTGTCAACGATTTCTGCCTTAGCGGCATCAGTGATATTCTCACGGAGAGCCTTAACGTAACCGATAAGCTTCTCACGAATGGTCTTCTGGCCGATATACATACCAAGACCGTGCTCAGCGTTGTCCTCAAAGAGCGAGTTAGCCCAAGCAGGACCTCTGCCGCTCTCGTTATTTACGGTGTAAGGAGTTGCGGGAGCAGAGCCACCCCAGATAGAGGAGCATCCGGTAGCGTTGGATATGAACATTCTCTCACCAAAGAGCTGAGTGATAAGTCTTGCGTAAGAGGTCTCAGCGCAGCCTGCGCAAGAGCCCGAGTACTCAAGAAGGGGCTGCTTGAACTGGCTACCCTTAATGGTAGTAGCAACAAGCTCGGACTTCTCGGATACGTTTGCTACTGCGTAGTCGTAAGCCGCCTGCTGCTCAAGCTGAGTAGCGATAGGCTTCATTTCGATTGCAGGAGCCTTGCCGGTCTTAGCAGAATTTGCGGTAACAGGGCAAGCCTTAACGCAAAGAGTACATCCCATACAGTCAAGGGGAGATACTGCCATAGTGAACTTGTAGTTGGTCTTAGCTACGGGGTTCTTAGTGAACTTGGTAACCTCGGGAGCTGCCGCAGCCTCCTCCTCGGTCATAGCGAAGGGACGGATACAAGCGTGAGGACATACGAATGCGCAGTTGTTACACTGGATACAGGTCTCAGGATTCCACTGAGGAACGGTAACCGCAACGCCACGCTTCTCATAAGCGCTCGAGCCCTGGGGGAACGTACCGTCAGCGTACTTAGCAAAGGTTGCAACGCTGAGCGAGTCACCCTTCATTGCGCCTACGGGATTTACGATATCGTTAACAAAGTCAACGAGCTCTGCTCTCTTACCGGTAGCAAGAGGTGCGGGAGCGGTAACGCCTGCGTTCTTCCACTCAGCGGGAACGCTAACCTCGTTGATAGCGTCCTTACCTGCGTCGATAGCGGCGTAGTTGAGGTCAACGATAGCCTGCCCCTTCTTGATGTAGGACTTGTATGCAGCCTTCTTCATATACTCGATAGCTTCGTCAATGGGAAGAATCTTAGCAAGAGTAAAGAATGCAGACTGAAGAACGGTGTTCTTAACCTTAGCGTTACCAAGGTTGATAGCAAGCTGAGTTGCGTTGATGGTGTAGAACTTAACGTTGTTGTTGGCAATGTAGCTCTTAACCGATGCAGGAAGGTGAGCGTCAAGCTCTGCGTCGGTCCACTGGCAGTCAAGAAGGAACGTACCGCCGGGCTTAACGTCGGAAATCATATCGTACTTGGTAAGATATGCCGAGTTGTGGCAAGCAACGAAGTCAGCCTTGTTGATATAGTAAGAGGACTTAATGGGAGAATCGCCGAATCTCAGGTGAGAAATAGTGATACCGCCGGTCTTCTTGGAGTCATACTGGAAGTATGCCTGAATATATTTGTCGGTGTGGTCACCGATAATCTTGATGGAGTTCTTATTAGCGCCAACCGTTCCGTCACCGCCAAGTCCCCAGAACTTGCACTGAATCATATCCTTAGGCGAGGTGTCGGGAGCTGCCTTCTCGTCAAGAGAAAGTCCGGTAAGGTCGTCTACGATACCGATAGTAAAGTGCTTCTTAGGAGCCTGTGCCGCAAGATTCTCGTAAACTGCGAAGATAGAAGCGGGAGTGGTGTCCTTAGAGCCAAGACCGTATCTGCCGCCTACTACCTCAACGCCGCATCTGCCGGTCTCGTTGAGAGCAGTAACAACGTCAAGATAAAGAGGCTCGCCAAGAGAGCCGGGCTCCTTGGTTCTATCAAGAACCGCAACACGCTTTGCGGTAGCGGGAATAGCCTCGCTGAGCTTCTCTGCAACGAAGGGACGGTAAAGTCTTACCTTAACAAGACCAACCTTCTCGCCCTTGCTGAGAAGATAATCGATAACCTCCTCACAAACGTCGCAAACAGAACCCATAGCAACGATAACACGCTCAGCGTCGGGTGCGCCGTAGTAGTTGAAGAGCTTGTAATCGGTGCCAAGCTTAGCATTTACCTTATCCATATACTCCTCTACAACAGCGGGAAGTGCGTCGTAGTAGGGGTTGCACGCCTCTCTGTGCTGGAAGAAGATATCGCCGTTCTCTGCCGAGCCGCGAAGAGCGGGCTTCTCGGGGTTAAGCGAGCGGTCACGGAATGCCTTAACAGCATCCATATCAACCATCTCTGCAAGGTCCTTATAGTCCCAAGCGGCAACTTTCTGAACCTCGTGAGAGGTACGGAAGCCGTCGAAGAAGTTAAGGAAAGGAACTCTCGACTTGATAGTAGAAAGATGCGCTACTGCGCCAAGGTCCATAATCTCCTGAGCGTTGGTCTCAGCAAGCATAGCAAAGCCTGTCTGACGGCAAGCGTAAACGTCGGAGTGGTCACCGAAAATGTTAAGAGCGTGGGAAGCTACGCATCTTGCGGATACGTGAATAACGCAAGGAAGAAGCTCACCTGCTATCTTGTACATATTGGGAATCATAAGAAGAAGTCCCTGAGATGCCGTGTAGGTCGTCGTAAGAGCACCGGTTGCAAGAGAACCGTGAACTGCGCCTGCTGCGCCTGCCTCGGACTGCATCTCTACAACCTTAACGTTCTCGCCAAAAATATTCTTAGCAGGCTCGCCAAAGATGTTCTTATTGGATGCGCTCCAAGTGTCTGTTACTTCCGCCATAGGGCTGGAAGGGGTGATGGGGTAGATGGCAGCAACTTCCGTGAACGCATACGATACGTGTGCGGCAGCGGTGTTACCATCCATAGAAATTTTCTTTCTCTCTACCATTTTTAAACCTCCGTTTTATAAATATTATTTAGTAAATCTTTTATACGTGCGCAAAAAGTATTGCACCTTAGATATTGTAGCACATTTTTTTATAAAAGTAAAGGGCTTATTTATTATTTAAAATAAATAATTCGTTTAACTTTTAACGAATTTCACCGAGAAGCCGACAGCTCACGGCAAAGCCTTGAATATTCTTCCCTATTTACAAGAAGATTAAGCGCCGAAAGGAGCGATTTTGCATTCATTCCCGTCGGCAGCCCTACGGCTGTGCAAAGTTTGTCACGCAACATAGATGAGCATTCCTTGCCCATAAGACCGTCACGGTAAAAATCGGCGCTTTCTATTCCTCCAACGCATACCGTATCCGCCCCGTCTGTATAGGGCAAAAGCAATTTGCGAAGCACCTCGGCGCCGACTCCCTCAACTCCGAGAAGTCCCGACCTTGACGCCTTCGTCTTGCGGCGCTCCTTGCCCTTTATTTCAGGGACGTAAAGATTGATAATTTTCTCCTTAGGGAGAATCCCCATAAGAAACGAGCGTATCTGCCGCCCGCCTCCGTCCGAGTCGGTAAGCAATATAATTCTGTCGGTACAAAGACGCCTTATCAGCGCCCGCTTTTCCTTGCTGTTAAAAATCCCGAAGCCCTCGGTGGTGATTACAGCTCCCGAAAACATACCGAGTATTGCCGATTTGTCGTACCGCCCCTCTACCACGAGAGGATATATAAGGCGGGGTAATTTCCCCGACGCACCGCTACTCATATCAATCCCTGCCCTTTACGCCGATTTTCGGGCATATATCAGAAAGTGGGCATTCGGCGCATCTCGGCGACAGCGCAGTGCAATACTCTCTGCCGAAGGTAACTATTCTGTGGCAGAATTCGCTTCCGTCGGATACGTCCGTAAGCTCTCTTATTATAGACTCTATTTTGGTTGCGTCCTTAAGCTTTAGCGCATACATTCCGAATCTCGCCATAATGCAGATAAAATGCGTATCGCACACTACCGCATCCTTGCCGTATATATCGCCAAGGACGAGATTCGCAGTCTTTCTTCCGATACCGGGGAGCGTAAGGAGGCTGTCCATACTGTCCGGCACCCGTCCGCCAAAGCTTACTATGAGCTTAACCGAGGCGTCAACGATGTCAAGCGATTTTCTCCTCCAAAGCCCAAGCGGGCGTATTATCTCTGCCACGTCGTCGTAATCCGCTGCGGCAAGCTCCTCCATATTTGGATATTTTGCAAACAATTCTTTACAAACTGTATTAACCTTGGCATCCGTGCATTGAGCGGAAAGCCTGGTCATTATCAAAAGACGCCAGGGGTCGCCCTCGTATTTTAAGGCGCACTCTGCGTCAGGATACAGCTCTGCAAGCCTTAATTTCAGCTTGGCAAGAAGCTCACTTTTTTCCTTTTTAGTCATATCATTTTCCCTCACAAAGCATAGCTTCTACAAGCTTGCGTGTAAGCCTGAGCGACAGTCCTACGACCGTATCAAAATCGCCCTCTATGCTCTCTACGAATTTTCCTGCGCCGCCCTGAATTCCATAAGCGCCCGCCTTGTCCATAGGCTCGCCCGTAGCTATATATTCCTCTATTTCCTCGTCACTAAGAGGTCTGAAATTAACCTTGGTCGTAGCAACCCCTGAAAGCACTTTTCCGTGAAAATGCACCGCAACTCCCGTATGAACGTTGTGCGAAGCGCCCGAGAGCAAGCACAACATGCGCATAGCGTCCTCGCCGTCCTTCGGCTTTCCGTACGGAACACCGTCCTTTTCGACGAGCGTATCCGAGGATATAATCATTGCGTCCGAAAAGTCCTCGCAAAGAGAAGTCTCTGCCAAAAGCAAGGCACGCCCCTTTCTTTCGGCAAGCTCACGCACGCCGTCCCGTGGGCTCATATCAAAAAGCTCCTCGTCCGTATCGGCTGTAATTATCTCAAAATCAGGAAAAATCGCCGCCAAAAGCTCCTTTCGTCTCGGTGAGCGTGAAGCGAGAATAATTCTCATATCTGTACTGCTTCTTTCTTAGGTTTTTATTTTATCTACCGTTATATAAAATTTACATTAATTTATATTAACAAAAAAAGAGGAAAGCGGAAACCCGCTTTCCTCCAAAAAACTGTCCTTAGTTAGGAAGTCTGTCATACTCCTTTACAAGCTCGGTAAGGTAGGTCTCCTTAAGGCTGTAAAGCTCTGCATACTTCTGGTCCATATTGGTCATCTTATATCTTGCAGAAGAAATAAGGTTGTGCCATCTGTTAGCAACTGCAGCGCTGTCGCCCTTTACGTTAAAGAAACCGATAGAGTCCTCAAATACCTTATCGAAGCAGGAACGGACGTTTTCACGGATGTGCTTAAGCATCTCAACGTTGCCGTCAACACCGTCAGTAACGTCAAACGCAAGGTTAACGTTGTAGTATTCGTTAAGAATTTTAGTGGAGTGAGTGGACTGATACTGAACGAATGCGGTGCACTGAGTGAACTTCTTGGTGGTGTGAGCGATACCGCCCGCACGTCCTACGGGGTGAATCTGAGTCTGATACTTCTCAGCTTCGCCGGTGGTGGGATTGGTAGCTCTGAACAAAGGAGCGGGAACGACGCCGAAGCCGCCTTTATCCTTCATGTCCTGATATTGACTGTACTCGAGAGAACCAAGCATGATTACTCCGCCGAAGAGAACCTTACCCGCAGAGAACTGAGCTCTGATAGCCTGAAGAGAGTTAGTGCCCCAATTTTGTCCCTCACTGTCTATAACAGAGATAACACCCGTCGACGAGAAGAGAGTGTTAAGAGCGCTGGTAAGAGCTACGACTTCGGAGCCGTTTTCAGGATAGTAGTAATCGTAATCGTTTCTCTCATTGTTCCATTCCTTATGTATAACCGTTACCGAGGAGGTGTATACCATTCCCGAAGCCGAAAGACCCGAGGAGGAGGAAAGAGCAAAGCCAAGGGTATCTCCAAGGTTGGGAGTAGAAGAACCGGAGGTATTGTTGTATACCTTAGCGGAATACTGCGCAAGTCTCTCGTAGGTCCACTTAAGAGCCCAGATTTCCTCAAAGAAGTCGTTGATATCCTTTTCGCCGTCTTCGTTGTAGTCTTCAAGACCGGGCATAGTTTCAGCGATTTCATCGTAAAGCTGACGTCCAACGGGAACTACGTAGAACGCACGAATGAGATCAAGGAAGTAGTCGGATGCAATTACGTAAATCTTCTCAGTCGAAAGAGTGAGAGATTCCATAAGCTCGCCCATATATCCTTCAGCGTATCTGTCGATAAAGTTGTCACCGCGCTCTCTCGAATAAAGGTTCGCAAACGAACCGAGAAGCGAGGTAGAAAGCATATCGGTAAGGAAGTTGCAGTACATATCGGGTGTCGTAGAGGAGCCCGACTGGATTTCGTTGTAGATTACGTCGATACACTTGGACCAGATGTAGTCCGAGGTGTCGTCATAGTAATCGTACTTAATGGTTACGTTGGTGTTGAAAAGTGCGTCTTCATTTCTTTCATCGATATATCCGTCGATATCACCATCTTCAGCGGTAGTGCCTGCAAGATATCTCTCACAGCCGGAGCCAAGCTCTTCTCGGTTAGAGTTCTTGGTCATCTTAAAGCGGAGCTCGGTCTGCGGATAGGTGATGTCTTCCCACCAATCTTCATCAAGGGTAGGACCGGTAGGTTTATTGGGTCCGGGATTATTGGGATCTTCGGGATCCTCGGGCTGATTACAAGCCGAGAGAACGAAGACGCTAAGCACCATGATGAGAGCAAGAAGCAAGCAAATAATCTTGTTTTTCATATTTTCTCCTTTTTTTGATTTGCCGTAAATTCTTGTGGGATAAGGAATCGGCACTTTCCTTCCCATTCGGTAACTTCGTGTCCCGTCAGCGCAATCCTCGTCATTTGCGTCGTGGGGATGGACACCGACAAAAGCCGAAGTGTCCGATTTCACTCCTTTTTACCAATAGGAATGATACCACAAATATTTATAAAAATCAACCGCAAGAAAGTATTTTCAGCCTTTTAAACAACTATAATAAATCATATTTGTATACATTGCACAAATACCGTGTTTCCTTTTTGGTCATAAGTATGTAACGCAGATTGCGCCGTTTTCGACAAAATTAACCGTCGGAATAAGCGAAATGCGCCCCAAAAATGCAGATAAGTGCACCTTGGAGCGCACCCGGCACTTATCTCAAATAGCCGAGCATTCCGTCCAAAAGCTCACGCTCCGCACGGATAAGCCTGTCGGCAAGAGCTACACTTTCCTCGGATGCTGAAGAATAGCGGTTTTTATATTTCGAGATGGTTTTAATCCCCATATTGCAGCCGTTAATCATAAGCTCCGCCATTCTTTCAGGCTTCGGACTTATCGAGAGCGATATATTCATATGCGCCTTGGTCATAGCCGCTCCCATATTCGGGTGGTTAATTTCCTTAGCTCCCTGCTCCTTTATTTTTCTCGACGCCTCCCTTTTCACCCTTTCGTGCTCCAAGGAGGAGCGCTCAAGCAGCATAGCTATACTCTTGTCCGATGCATATCCCTTCGCAATTCCAATGCTCTCAGTAGCATATTTACAGCCCTGGCATACCTCCCGAAGAAGCGCTACGGTATCATTCATTTTTGTTTCCTCCAAGATATTTTTTATAGTGTTATTTTCTCTTAATTTCGGAGGCTTTATTCGTGAATTGTAAATGTTTGTGTACTTTTTTGTACTTTAACAACCTTGCAGATGCTTCGCAAACACAAACAAAATGCGGCGTCCGCAAAATGCGGACGCCGCTAAAATTCAATCAATCGGCTCTGTACACGCAGTCCTTATTTTTCCTGAACGATAAGCCCGTAGTCGCCATTCTTTCTCTTGTATACCACGCACACGCCTCCATCCTCGGCGTCGGTAAAGGCAAAGAAGGAGTGCCCGAGAAGATTCATCTGGAGTATCGCCTCCTCACAGGACATAGGTTTAAACGGAAAGGACTTAGTCCTGATTTTGAATTCGCTCTCCTCCTCGTATTCGTCGTCATCGCCGTCGCCTATAACGAAGGCTCCGCTTCTTACACGCTTTTCAAGTCTGGTTTTGTTCTTGCGTATTTGTCCCTCGAGCGTTTCTACCGCACGGTCAAGCGCGGTAAGGAAGGTCTCGCTTTCCTCCTCCGCACGGAATATCGTGCCTCCGTAATTTACGGTAACCTCTATAATTTTAACGCCCTTTCTCGCCTTGCAGGTCACAAGCGCCTCGGT
Source organism: Eubacteriales bacterium (assembly GCA_045659905.1). Lineage (GTDB taxonomy): Bacteria > Bacillota > Clostridia > Oscillospirales > CAG-272 > UBA1740. Next base: position 31,461 of record JAZRCT010000055.1, read on the forward strand.
GTCGTCACCGAAGAATTTATCGAACTTGTGAAGCTTCCTTTCAATCGCCAGCGCAAGACTTTCACGAACCGTCAGCTGCTTACCAAAAATCTTAATCTTCATACTCACTAACCGTTCCCGTGCGGAGGACTCGGGAAATCCTTTCCTTCGAGAATCTTCGAGGGCAGCGGCACTCCGCCAAAACGAGGCTAATACCCCTCTTTGCCGCCGCAATATTTCCTCTGCTCTTACATTATAGCACGATTTGTTATAAAAATAAATAGCTTTCACAAATTTTATGCGATTTTTTGGGGGATTTTATGCAATATGCACATATTTCGTGCGGGTAATAATTTAAGAAGCGTATAACCTTGATGGCAGATTTTCATATACCTCAGAGCTTCCTTCGAACGATATGGCGAGCGCTTTTAAAATGTTAAAAAAAGATTTTATTTTTGAAGAAAAAATGTTCACAATTGTATAGTACAATCTAATACACACTAATATCCACGAAAGGTGCAACGATGCTTAATTTAAAAAATATAAAAAAGGATTACGTAACCTCCTCCGAGACGGTAAGAGCGCTTCGGGGAGTTTCGCTTTCCTTCAGAAAAAACGAGTTCGTATCTATTCTCGGTCCGTCAGGCTGCGGCAAGACTACACTTCTTAATATCATAGGCGGTCTTGACCAGTACACCGACGGTGACCTCGTTATTACCGGAAGAAGCACTAAATCCTTTAAGGACCGTGACTGGGAGGTTTACAGAAACCACCGAGTAGGCTTCATCTTCCAAAGCTACAATCTTATCCCCCACCAGACGGTGCTTGGCAACGTCGAGATTGCGCTCACGATAGCAGGTCTCAGCCGCAAGGAGCGTGTAAGACGGGCAAAGGAAGCACTTGACAGAGTGGGGCTTTCAGACCAATACAACAAGCGCCCGAATCAGCTTTCGGGCGGTCAGTGCCAGCGTGTTGCTATTGCAAGAGCGCTCGTCAATAATCCCGAAATTCTGCTCGCCGACGAGCCTACGGGAGCGCTTGATACCGTCACCAGCGTGCAGATTATGGAGCTTATCAAGGAAATCTCGGGCGAGAGGCTCGTCATAATGGTTACTCATAATCCCGAGCTTGCAGAGCAGTATTCCTCAAGAATAATCAAGCTCGTCGACGGCGAGGTTATAGAGGATTCCAACCCCTTTAGCGAGGAGGAGGAGCTTTGCGAGCGTGAAGAGCAGAAGCGTATTCAGTTCGAGGCGGAGCTTGCCGAGATAGACGAGGCTATGGCGTCGGAGAACCCGAAACGCAGGCTTAAAGAAATCAAAAAGAGCAGAAAAAGCAAGAAGCACGAGCGTGCGAAGATGTCCTTCTTCACCGCATTTATGCTCTCTTTGAAGAATCTCTTTACCAAAAAGGGCAGGACCACCCTTACCGCCTTTGCAGGCTCGATAGGCATTATCGGTATCGCCCTTATACTTGCCGTATCTCAGGGTATGACCGCTTATATAAATCACGTGCAGGAGTCGACCCTCTCGGCTTATCCTATCACGCTTGAGAGCACGTCAGTCGACGTAAGCGAGCTTATCAACAGCATACTGGGCGGCGGCGATTCAGGTCCCGAGCACGAAAACGACGGCGTTTATAAGGACCCTCTTATCGGTGAGCTTGTGACGGCGCTCAGCAAAATCGAGGCTAACTCAAACGACCTTAAGGCGCTCAAGGTTCATATAGAAAAGGAGCTTGAGAATAGCGAGTCCGACCTGAGCCTGGCGATTTCGGGACTTTCCTACGCATACGATATAAATATCCCGATATACACGAAAAATCCCGGCGGAGATATAATCAAATCCGATACCAACAAGCTTATGGCTGAAATGCTTGCCGAATTTATGATGGGAGTTGCCGCAGGCGGCAATAGCTCGCAGCTTCAGCAAAATCAAGAGTCGCAGTCGGGTAGCAGTATGGGCTCTATGATGATGGGCTCTATGATGGGCACGCAGATGTGGGAGGAGCTTCTCCCCGGCATTGCCGACGAAAGCGGCGAGCGTCCGCTCATTAACGACCTCTTATATGAGCAATACGAGCTGGTTAGCGGCATCGAGGGCAACAGATGGCCCAGCGCTATGAACGAGGTCGTGCTGGTGCTTAACGACAAGCACGAGCTTGACGACCTTACCCTTTACGCACTCGGACTTCTTTCTAAGGAGGAGCTTGACGCAATAATAGACGATGCGGTCGACGCAATGAACAGCATCTCAGACAAGGACGAATCGACAGAGGACACCGATGCCGACAAGGAAAGCGAGCCTCTCAAAAAATGGGAATACGAGGAAATCCTCTCACTTAATTTCAAGACTATTCTTCCCTACGAATTCTTCAGAGCCACCAAGGGCAATGAAAATATCTTCGAGGATTGCAGCGACAATCAGCTTATCCTCGACGTGCTTTACGCAGAGGGACTCGACCTTAAGGTCGTAGGTATTATAAAGCCCAAGGAAGCGGCGTCCACCACGATGCTTAAGGGCAAAATCTGCTACACATACAAGCTTACAGAGCATATTATCACCGAGGCGGTAAAATCCGACGTGGTAATTGCACAGATGGCTAACCCCGATTTCGACGTTCTTACGGGACTTCCATTCAAGTCCTCGACCGGCAAGCTTTCCGACGCTGAAAAGAAGACCGAATTTTTAAGCTACGTAAACACACTCTCGCCGGAGGAAAAGGCTAAGGTATACGTCGAGATTCAGTGCATAAAGGCAGAGGCGGCAGGTCTTAAGTCAGGCGTTGATACGACGATGTCGCAGATGACCGACAAGGCGACAGTCGTCGATATGATAGTAAAGACGCTTGAATCCACCTCAAACGTAGACTCGGAATCCATCTCCACCTATCTTAACAAGCTTACGCTTGACGAGCTTAAGGAAATGATACGTCCGTCTATTGAGGAGATGGTCAAGAAGAATATCAGAGCCAAGACCGAGGGTGCGCTTTCGGCTATGACAGACGATATGAAGGCTGCGGCGCTTTCGGCAGAGCTTACTACCACCGCCGACAAGGACTTTGCGGTATATTACGACGAAATCACCGAATTTTCGCCTATGACCTACGACGAGGTGCTCGTCGAAATCGGCTGCGTTGACCTCGACTCGCCGAGCAAAATCAACCTTTTCTCGGCTTCCTTTGAGCAAAGGGACGTTATTATTGCCGAAATTGACAGCTACAACGAATCCGTCCCCAAGGAGCAGCAAATCTCCTACACCGATTATCTCGGCATTATGATGGGCGCTATCACCACCATCATTGACGCTATTACCTACGTGCTTATCGCATTCGTAGCTATCTCGCTCGTGGTATCTTCGATAATGATAGGCGTAATCACGCTGATTTCGGTTCAGGAAAGAACTAAGGAGATAGGCGTTCTCCGTGCTATCGGCGCTTCAAAGCGTGACGTATCGAGTATGTTTAACGCAGAGACGATTATTATAGGTCTTTTCTCGGGACTTCTCGGCGTCGGCGTTACCTATCTGCTTTGCATTCCGATTAATCTTATTCTTCACGCACTCACGGGAATACCCAATCTTAACGCCATTCTTCCCATAGGCGGTGCGGTAATCCTCGTTGCGATAAGCGTGCTGCTTACGCTTATTGCGGGAATTATCCCCTCGGCAAGCGCAGCGAAGAAGGACCCCGTGGTTGCCTTGAGAACCGAATAAAAATACAAATAAGTCGGCGCTTTAAATTCAAGGCACCGGCTTACACCCCGAAGGCAGTCAGTGGCGTAGCGATAGGGATTTATCGCTACGCCACAACTATATTTGCCTAACGGCAAGTGATATGCCTTCGGCGTGATATTTTGCTATCGCAAAGTGATATTTTCACTTATAGTGAAAGTTAAGGCAAATATAACGCAAGATACTTGCATATAACTTTTAGCCACACGGCTAAAAATATCACCTGATTTACTTAATTATTGCGAATAAGAGAAGCCCGCTGCATTTCACCGGCGTGTTCTCATTTATGAAGAGCACGGATGTGCCGCTTGACTTGCCGCCATTTTTATGCTACAATTATCAAAAAGAAAACGTGCGGCATCGCCCGAAACGGAGAAGATTATGACCGATAAGGAATTAAGAGAAATCAAAAGGCGCTTTCGCCCCGAAAGAAGCAATATTACGAAAATAGTCGGCTGTCTCGTAGACGCTAACAAGGAAATTATATCAAAAATATCACAGCCTATAATGCTGTCCGACAGCGTAGTAGCCGAGAAGCTGCTTTCGGTAATGAAGCGCTCGCTTTCGGGTACGCTCGGCGTAAATCTTACTACGGTGGATTTTTCAACCCGTCAGGTGGAGAGCAGCCCCGAGCATAAGCTGCTTATGACGCTTAAAAATTCAAGACTTGAGGACGAAGCGGCGCTTGACCAATTCTATCAAGGCGTAATCGAAAGCCTTGAATTTGACAGCAGCTTCGCTATTTTGCTTGCAAACGACGTCTACGACGTGCCGTCGTACTCAAAGAGCGGCGACCAAGACGGCTCAAGCGAGGTATTCTCATACATAGTGGCTTCAATTTGCCCGATAAAGAGTCTTCCCGAGGCGATAAGCTTCAAGCAAACGGACGGACTTTTCCATCTGCTTTCGGCATCAGGCGTGCTTGCGCCGCCCGAGCTTGGCTTTATGTTCCCTGCCTTTGACGACAGACGAAGCAACATTTACGCTGCGCTTATGTACGTAAAGAATCTCGGCATAAGCTATCCCGAATTTACGAATAGGATATTCGCCTCCGAAGCGCCAATGCCGCCAAAGGCTCAGGGCGAGACTTTCTCGGGAATACTCGAGGATACGATAAAGGAGGAGCTTAGCTTCGAGGTCGTGCGCTCTATACAAAAGCAGATTTCCGAAATGCAAGAGGCGCATAAGGAATCGGGGATAAAAGAGCCGCTTACCGTCACCAAGGAAACCGTGAAGGGTATGCTTGAAAATTGCGGAATAGCTGAGGATAAGCTCGAGCGTCTCGGCGAGAATTTCGACGAAAGCTTCGGCAAGAACGCAACCCTCACCCCGAAAAATCTTATAAAGACCGACAAGCTTAAATTAAGTATGCCCGAGGTCAAAATCAGCGTGTCCCCCGAGTATAGAGATATAGTATCAACGCAGGTTATCGGCGAGGATAAATATCTTTTAATTAAGGTAACGGGCGCAGTCGAGGTCAACGGCGTAAATATATCAATAGAGGAATAAAAAGAGCGTTAGCCCTAAGTCGCATTAAGGCTAACGCTTTTATTGTATTTTGGGGTTTTAGTAAATTATTATTTACATATTATTGGTTTTATTCCTTCGCAAAGGCATCTATCAGGAATATAATTTCGTCAATATTATCGAGGCTATATTCTATCTCGCAGGATATAATTCTCGCCATATCGTAGCATTCGTATTTATCCTTACAGAAAAGTGTTAGCGAGGCAAAAATGCGGGTAAGAAGCGCCGAAAATCCTACGTAGGTCGAAAGCTCGTAAGAATCGCTTGCATAGGGCAGATATCGGTAGATAAGATATGCAAAGAATCGCTCAAGATAAATATCAAACGAGGCAGGTACGCAGAGACTGCTCTTGTAGCCCAGAAAAAGCTCTCGATGCGACAAGTCAAGATATTCAAGCGATAAAAGCGTCTCGGATACCGAAGCATCACCGATTTTATCAATATTCACAGAATACAATTTTAAGATAGAATTGATTTTATCAAGCGAGGACTTACCGCACTCGGCAAGGATATCGTATATCCTCTTGCGCTCGGCAAGGATATCGACCTCACTCTCGGCAATCTCGTCATCGTCCGTGAAAAAATCCTCTCCGTACACTCGGATATCAGAGTAATTATCGCTTTCAAGAATCAGCGCTGCCGCCGCCTCGCAAGCCATACCAAGTCCCATTTCACGCCTTTTGTAAATTCCGTGTGAGCCGTGGCAGGAGAAGCTATTATAAAATCTTGGATGCTCTCTGCAAATATCGCAAAGATACCCCTCGCCGCACTCGAGAATTATGCGGCAAAGTCCGTCCTTATTAAGATTAAGGCATCTCTTATCACAGTCGGTGAAAAACACAGCGCCCTCTGCGGTCTTATTTACCGTATCAAGAATCCTCGCCCTCTGAGGCTCGCAAAGCGCCTCGTAGCGAAGCAGCGTATCGCCGTCTACTTCAATCTCAAGCTGAGCGCAGCAGCTGTTCTTGCATTTATCGGCTATGCATTTAAACGAGGCTGCGTAACAAGGTGCATATAACATACAAATACTCTTTTCTGAAATTTCAAGCGAGCAAAACGCAAAGCGCCGCCCGTATTAGGTCTTTATCGCAAAATCAAACCTCGATAAGCTCGTACTCTCTTACGCCTATGCCGAGCTTCTCTGCAGCCTCTACCGTGTAGATTCCGTGGCGGCTCTCTATGCGCTCTATAAGATGCGGCTTGCCCTTGTCGGAGCAGGAGTAAACGAGGTCAACGCAGGCTTGGTCTATCGCAACGGGGTCTGTCGATGCGAGAATTCCTATATCCGCAATGCAGGGGTCCTCTGCCACGGCGCAGCAGTCGCAATCAACGCTCATATTCTTCATTACGTTTATATAAGCGATATTACCGTCGAAACGGCGCACTACGCTAGCCGCCGCATCCGCCATAGCCTGAAGGAACAAATCCTGCTCGGTATTCCAAAAATCCACGAGCGAGCCTGCGCCGTGAATATACGCCTTGCCGTGCGAGGAGGCAAGACCTATCGAAAGCTGCTTCAGCGCTCCGCCGAAGCCTCCCATAGGATGTCCCTTGAAATGCGAAAGGACGAGCATCGAATCGTAATCTGCTATATTTTTGCCGACGAAATTTTTCTTTATTGCAACTCCGTTAGGAATAGAAAGCTCAACGTCAGGCCCTTCGGAATCGAGAATATCTACCTTAAAATGCTTACTCCAGCCGTGCTCCGCCATAAGCTTTATATGCTTTTTGGTGGTATTTCGCTCACCCTCGTAAGCGGTATTGCACTCAACCACCGTGCCGCCGACAAGCTCTATTATCGGTCTGAACGTAAGCGGGCCTAAAAAATTCTGATTTCCCTTTTCGCCCGAATGAAGCTTGACGGCAACTCTGCCTTTAAGCTCTTTTCCGAGAAGTCCGTACAGCTCGACTATCTTTTCCGGAGTAATCTCTTTCGTAAAATATACCTTGGATTTCATTTTGCACCTCCGCTAAATTAACTCGTTAATATTATTGACTTCATTTTACCACATTTAAGCAAACCGTGTCAATAAATACTTAAGAAACAGCGCCGCAAATCTTCCTTGCTAAAACTTATAATATTTTTCAAAAACACCTTGACAAACGAAAAAACTTGTGATACAATAAATTCCGTTCGAGAAACATTGGGGAATTGTGTAACGGCAGCACGACAGACTCTGACTCTGTTTGTTGGGGTTCGAATCCCTATTCCCCAGCCAGACGAAGCACCGCAAAAGCGGTGCTTTTTTCGTCTGGCTGGGGAATAGTCTCTCGAACCACAGTGCCGCAAGGCACATAGGTTCGCATACTCCGCTCGAAGCTCGGCGAGCTTGCTCGTCAGACGCAGAGCGTGAGTATCTTCGCTTTGCGAATATCCCAATGGACTTGCAGAATTCCGCAAAAGCGGTGCTTTTTTTCGTCCGCCTTAGGAATAACCTCTCGAGCCGCAGTGCCGTAAGGCACGGGGGCGTTTTTTCAATGAAGCGCACATTAGGTGCATGAAAATGAAGCAAGGCTTCACCTTATGAAGCGAGCCTTCGGCTCACGGAAAGGTTAGTGTGCGATTCTTTTATACGTCTTTACATTTTCGCGCACGTGTGATATAATAAATTTGGAAAGGTGGCAAAAGCACATATATGAAAATCCAAGAAAAAATTATGCTTGACAGAAAAGGGCTTGAAAAGCACGGACCTATCAATATCGTAATATTCGGCGACAGCGTTTCACACGGTGCGATAAATGAATATATGGATTATGAAAACGTATACTGGAATCGCCTCAAAAAGAAATTGAATCAATTTCGGGATTACGTTCCAATAAATATGATTAACGCCTCCATAGGAGGAACGACAGCCAAAGCATCCGTCGCACGTCTTGACAGTCAGGTATTAAATCACAATCCCGATTTAGTAATAGTATGCTTCGGACTTAACGACGTAAACGGCAGCTTGGAGGATTACACGGCGTCGCTTCGTGAAATTTTCCGCCGTTGCATTGAGTCGGGCTGCGAGGTTATTTTTATGACGCCAAATATGTTAAATACAAGGGTTGCAGAAGACACACCAAAGCAGCATTACGAATATGCGATAAAAACGGCACAGATGCAAATCAGCGGAAAAATGGATCAATACGTTTCTGCCGCAATCACAGCAGCAAACGAGCTAGGCGTCCCCGTCTGCGACTGCTACTCCAAGTGGAAGGCTCTTTCTGCCACCGAGGACATTACGCTGCTATTGGCTAATCGAATCAACCATCCTACGCCTGAAATGCACGAGCTTTTTTCGGATGCACTTTACGATATGATTATGAGCGCTGCCGAGCCGGTTGCCGACCGCCAATCAACGATGTTCGAGAAAGCCTAAGGCGTCATAGCGATAGCCAGCCCAGGCGGTCGTTCAGCTCTGCTAAGCGAAGCACTTGAGATTTTATTTTTTCATTCGTGAGGTGTTTTAATTGAATTATTCAATAAGAGCTATGGAGCAACGGGACAAGCCCGAGGTTATTAAAATGATGCAGGTATTTTATTCCTCGCCTGCCGTTATGACGAACGGCTCGCCCGAAATATTTGAAGCCGATATCGAAGCCTGCCTTAGCGACTGCCCGTTCCTTGAGGGGTACGTATTCGAGGATAATAGCACCGCGCTCGGCTATGCGATGCTGGCAAAAAGCTTCTCGACCGAATTCGGGAAGCCCTGCATCTGGATTGAGGACCTATATATAAAGGAAGAATACCGAGGTCTTGGAATCGGCAGCCGCTTTTTGGATTTCGCAAAAGAAAAATACCCGAATTCCATTTTTCGCCTAGAGGTCGAGGAGGACAACGAAAGAGCGATACACGTATACAAAAAATGCGGCTTCGAGCCGCTTCCCTATATGGAAATGAAAAAATAGTATATAAAAACAGCTATCCGTCAATTTTACAAAGGATAGCTGTTTTTCATTTTTACGGTATTACTTTACCTCATACCTGCATTTAATAAATTTGAAGCCCTCGAATTCAAATTTGCTTTTGTCTATCTTCTCGCTTAAGACGTTTGCCTCGATAAACTCGTCGGTAATCATAACTATCGTTTGGGTCTCGTCCTCCTCAACGAGGTAAAATTCCTTATCGAGATTTTTTACACCCTTTATAAAATCGGGAATACCGAATGGTAAATCGGTAAAGAAGCCGAGGATATTACCAAGAAGTCTTTCGCTTTTTTCCAATTTTTCGCTTGCTATAAGCGTATAAATCGCAGCGTTCGGGTATTTTTCTCTTACTACCCTATCCTTGATTTTCTTGCGGCTGCCCTTGCCGTAATCCCGAATATTATAATTCTCTCTCATTTTTATTTTTTTCCTTTCTCATCAAGAGCGCTATATATAAAGCGTAGCCACCCGTAATGACGGTAAGTATTACGCAGGAAATTATCTGCTTTTCAAGCGTCATATCCGCTTCGTTTGCAAAGGCGCTGAGTGCGTTAAACAGTCCGTGCGCACCTATGCAGGCAATAAGGCTTTTGCTTCTGTAATAAATCATTACGAACATAAAGCCTGCCGCAGTTGCGTAAACCACCTGAAGAAGATTAGGGACAAGCTCTGCTCCCGAGCCGTTGACAAGGTTTATTATATGCCCCATACCAAAGGTGACAGCCGACACTACCACAGCCGCCGTTATATTGCTCTTGCGCATAGCAGAGAAAAGCAGACCTCTGAAAATCATTTCCTCAAGAAAGCCGACGCACAGCATCGTCAATACGTAAAGCACCGTCTCAAGCGCGCCAAGATTAAGGGCAACGCCGTAGATTAAATTTATGCCCATCATAAGCAAAAGCGGTATGTAATAGAGCATCGAGCGTGCCGACACTGCGGGGCGGCAAAGTCCAAGCGCCGCCGCTAAATTGCTTTTATAAACGAAGAATAAAAGCAGCGCCGACATAAGAAGCCCTATAATGAGCGTAATCAGCTTACCTTTGCCGATAAGCTCGGAAAGATAATCACCCACCGAGAAAAGCACGCAGTATGCAATTATCCATACGACGGAAAACAGTATATCGCTTTTATCGTACAGTTTCTTTAGAATTTTGCACATAGTTGTTTACACTGCCTTCTTTTCAGCCTTTGTACCAGCCGCCAACGCCATCGTCAAAATCCATTTGAGACAGCATTTTTGCGTTTTCCCTAGCTAAGGAAAGGTCTATACCGTATACTTTTTCTGTGTATACGCTCTTTGCGCACCAGCCCTCCGTGTCCTCAAACGTTACCGACCTTAAGCTTTTGCAGCCCCGAAAGGCGAGCGGCTCTATTATTTTCACGCTCCTTGGTATCACTATATCCGTAAGCGAATCGCAATGCTCAAAGGAATCCTCGCTTATGACCTCCGCCCCGTCGGCTACGGGAAAATCCGCAAGGCTCTCACAATGGCTGAACACGCCCTCGGATATACATTTCAGCTTAGGCACGGATTTTAGCGAAGCGCATCTGTAAAATGCGTAGGGCGCTACGTACACCTCGTCGCTGAATTCTGCCGTCTCAAGCGAGCGGCAATCCGAAAAAGCGCCTCTACCTATGCTCCATATGCTAAAGGGTAGCTCGATGCCTTTAAGGCTTTTACAGCACGAAAAGGCGTAATCGCCTATTTCTCTGAAGGAATACCCGTTAAGGAAGAAATCGTCGCCGTAATCGGGAAAGCTTACATCGGTAAGCAAATCGCAATCCTCAAAAGCGTTTTCGCCAATAGCGGTCACAGGCTTTCCCTGAACGTACTCGGGAATAGCTACGCTTACCGCCTGCTTATCACAGCCAACAACCGTAAGCTCGCCGTCCGCCTCACGCAAGGTAAGATTTTCATATTGAATTTCATTCATAGCATTTCACCTCTTAATCGCCCGACGCCGTCGGGCATAATAGCAACGCTATCTTTTGCCCCTTTTCTGCTCCTCAAGCCTTATAAGCAGCACGCTGATATCGGCAGGATTTACCCCGCTTATGCGTGAAGCCTGACCTAGATTTACGGGGCGTACGGAAGAAAGCTTCTCGGCGGCCTCTATGCGAAGCCCCGTGATAGCAGAATAATCCATATCGGGAGGAAGCCTTTTGTCTTCAAGCCTTCTCTGGCGCTCTGCCTCCATAAGCTCACGCTTAATGTAGCCCTCGTATTTTATATCTATTTCGGCGGTAAGCCTTACCGCAAAGGGAAGCTCGGGGCGTCCCTCGTCAATCGGCACTAAGGCGGCGTAGCTTACCTCGGGGCGCTTTATCAGCGCCGAAAGCCGCACGCCCGTATCAATAGGCGCTGAGCCGAGCGACGAAAGCAGATCGTTTACCCTATCGCTTGGCGCTATTACGGTCCTCTCGCAGCGCTTGATTTCCGCCTCTATCGCCTGTCTTTTCTTAAGAAATGCGTCGTATCTTTCGTCGTCTATAAGTCCGACGTCCCTGCCTATATCGGTAAGGCGCATATCGGCGTTGTCCTGCCTGAGGAGCAGTCTGTATTCGCTTCTTGAGGTCATCATACGGTAGGGCTCGCTCGTGCCCTTGGTGACGAGGTCGTCAATAAGCGTGCCTATATAAGACGACGAGCGGCTTAGCACCACCTGCTCCCTGCCCTTTACCGAAAGCGCCGCATTGATGCCCGCTATAAGTCCCTGCGCCGCAGCCTCCTCGTAGCCCGACGTGCCGTTGAACTGTCCTGCGCCGTAAAGTCCCGGGAGCGACTTGAATTCAAGCGTCGGAAGAAGCTCGGTAGGGTCAAGACATTCGTACTCGATAGCGTAGGCGTATCGCATTATCTCGGCATTCTCAAAGCCCTCGAGCGAGCGAAGCATACCGTACTGAATATCGGTAGGCATAGAGGTCGAAAAGCCCTGAATATAAAGCTCCTCGGTATCGCCTCCGCAGGGCTCGACGAATAGCTGATGTCTCGGCTTGTCCTTAAATCTTACAAGCTTCGTTTCGATAGACGGGCAGTATCTCGGTCCTGTGCCGACTATATTGCCCGAATACATAGCGCACTTATCTATATTGTCAAGTATTATTTTGTGGGTATTTTCATTGGTATAGACTATATGGCAGGGCATAGCTGCGCTTTCGTAGGAAATGCCACTTGTGCGTGCGGAAAACGGAATTATATCCCGCTCGCCCTCCTGAAGCTCAAGGCGTGAAAAATCCACCGAGCGTCTGTGTACTCTCGCAGGCGTACCCGTCTTGAAGCGCTGAAGCCTGATTCCCTCTCGCTTTAGCGAATCGGCAAGTCCGTTTGCCGCAAGCATACCGTCAGGACCTGAGGAAAACACCTTATCTCCAACGAAAATCTGAGCGTCAAGATAAGTACCGGACGCTATTATCACCGCCGAGGCAGAATAGCTCTCGCCGAGCGCAGTGGTAACGCCCGACACTCGTCTTTTATCACCCTCGCCCTCAAATATAAGTGAGGTGACCTCGGCTTGTATAATGCGAAGATTCTTCTCCCTCTCAAGAGTCCTTTTCATATATCTTTTGTAGGCGTCACGGTCTGCCTGAACACGCTTTGAATGCACCGCCGAGCCCTTGCCTAGATTAAGCGTGCGTGACTGAAGCGTCACGAGGTCGGCAGCGTATCCCATCTCGCCGCCGAGCGCATCAATCTCAAACACGAGATGCCCCTTTGCTACTCCGCCGATAGAGGGATTGCAGGGCATATTTCCGATAGCGTCGAGATTCATAGTGAATATGACGGTGGGTACTCCCATTCGTGCAGAAGCAAGCGCAGCTTCAATGCCTGCGTGTCCTGCGCCCACTACGATAACAGAGGTGCTTTTTTCGCTCATAGTATACCTTTCTTAAGAAAAGCCGCTGCAAAAGCATTAAGGCTCGCTTACGGCCGACAAAACAAAGTACTGTCCCAATAAAAATTCGTCAACAATGCGCCAAGGCGCTTGAAATTTAAAACTTAATCCGCTCGGCGCTCACAGCCGCACCGTCACCGTCGAGAGTGAAAATAACTCCGTCGGCATAAGGCTCGCCAAGGCTCGCCTTGAACTTGCCGGGAAGCTTAGTGCGCATTTTATAAAGCACCGTGCCTATATCCATACCGAGAATTCCGCCGCTCTCGCCGCACATTCCAAGGTCGGTAACGTAAGCTGTGCCACGAGGAAGCACGGTAGCGTCAGCGGTAGGCACGTGGGTATGCGTGCCGAATATAACGTTTATCCTGCCGTCGTAGGTATGCGCTATCGCAAGCTTTTCGCCCGTAGCCTCGGCGTGAATATCAAGCAGGGCTATATCGTACTGTCCCGCAGTATTCTTAAGCACCCTGTCTATATAAGCGTAGGGCATATCAAGCTGAGGCTCCATATGCACGCAGCCCATAGCGTTTATAGCCAGCACTCTTACGCTACCCGTATCTATTATCGAATAGCCGTGTCCCGGGGCCCTGTCGCCGTAATTTATAGGCCTCAGAACCTCGTTGTATTCGTCAAGCATAGCGTGTGCGGCGTGATTTTGCATAGTATGATTGCCGCCCGTAATGCAGTCAGCGCCCGATCGCAAAAGCATATCTGCCCCCTCTCTTGAAATGCCGCTGACGAAGGAAGCGTTCTCACCGTTGACTACGCAAAAATCTATTCCGTATTTCTGTCTTATATGCCAAAGATTCTTTGACAAATGCTCAAGCCCCACAGGGCTTGTAACGTCGCCTATTGCTAAAATTTTCATATTAATATGGAGGCTCTGCCTCCGCTTTCTATAATCCCTATATGGGATTTAATTATTATAATCCCCCTCTCGGGGTAAATAGGGCTGTATCCCGCATAAATGCCGACTTACAGCCCTAAAATTTGCTTTTTAATTTTCACATTTGAATACGCAGAAGCTCGCTCCGCCGGACGTAGAAACCTTGCGTCAAGGAGCGAAAACGGCGATTGTTACCAAATATGCCCCCTCGTTCGTGATTGGCAGATTCGAGGAAGAAGCGTCGTTCTTCGTATCGCCGGACGTAGAAAACTACGTCAAGGTACGAAAACGGCGGTTATTACCGAATATGCCATCACGAGGGTTATTTGGCGAATTCGACCGTTCTACTCTCACGAATAACGCTTACCTTAATCTGTCCCGGATAATCGAGAGAGTCCTCTATCTTCTTTGCTATATCTCTTGCGAGAAGCTTCATTTTATCGTCGTTTACCACGTCGGGCTTAACCATTATGCGAACCTCTCTGCCCGCCTGAATTGCGAAGGTCTTTTCGACGCCCTCAAAGTCGCCCGCAACCTCCTCAAGCTTCTGAAGACGCTTGATGTAATTCTCTACGTCCTCACGTCTTGCGCCGGGACGTGCTGCACTTATAGCGTCTGCTGCCTGAATTATGAAGTCAAGCACGCTCGTAGGCTCGACGTCGTTGTGATGCGCCTCGATTGCGTGTATAACGTCCTTATTCTCACGGTACTTTTTAGCTATATCCACACCAAGCTGAATATGCGAGCCCTCTGCCTCGGCAGTAAGCGCCTTACCGATATCGTGAAGAAGTCCCGCACGCTTTGCCATAGTTGCGTCAACGCCCATTTCCTCGGCGATAACGCCTGCCAGCATCGATACCTCAACCGAATGACGGAGCACGTTCTGACCGTAAGAGGTACGAAATTTCATACGGCCGAGAAGCTTGATTTCCTCGGGGTGAAGTCCGTGAACGCCAGTCTCGAATACTGCGCTCTCGCCTGCCTGCTTAATAGAATTCTCAACCTCACGGCGAGCCTTTTCAACCATCTCCTCGATGCGGGCGGGATGAATTCTACCATCCGAAATAAGCTTTTCAAGCGCAATTCTCGCAATCTCACGTCTTACAGGGTCGAAGCCCGAAATAGTGATAACGTCGGGCGTATCGTCTACTATAAGCTCAATTCCCGTAAGGCTTTCAATCGTCCTTATGTTTCTTCCCTCTCTACCGATAATTCTTCCCTTCATTTCGTCGCCGGGGATTTGAACTACCGATATAGCAATCTCGCTCACGTGGTCGGCGGCACAGCGCTGTATAGCAAGCGAAAGAATGTCCTTTGCCTTTTTGTCGGCTTCGTCACGGAAGCGCTCCTCATACTCGGCAATCTTAAGCGCAGTCTCGTGCTGCATTTCGGAATCGAGCCTTGCCACAAGCTCAACCTTTGCCTCCTCTCGGGAAAGTCCCGCAAGCTTTTCAAGCACCGAAATCTGTCTTTCAAGAGCGACTGCCGCATCCTCGCAAAGCTTATCAGCCTTAGCGTGCTTTTCAGCAAGCGCAGCCTCCTTCTTCTCCATCTTGTCAAGCTTTAAATCAAGAGCCTCCTCCTTCTGAGTAAGGCGCTTTTCAAGCACCGAAACCTCACGGCGGCGCTCCTTAACGTCAGCGTCTGCCTCCTTTTGCATTTTGAAGATTTCTTCCTTAGCGGAAATTATAGATTCCTTCTTTGCGCTTTCAGCATTCTTGATAGCGTCTTCAAGTATCTTCTTCGCCTGCGCCTCCGCAGAGCCAACCTTCTTTTCTGCCACCGAGCGTCTTGCCAGAACGCCTACTACCAGTCCTACTGCCAGAGCAGCAACGCCAATGACGGCAGCCCAGATAATCTCAATCATTTTACACCTCCTTGATTACAAAATGTAATCTATATCCTTATTTAAGATAAAATTTCTAACGACACTCACAAAAAGATACGCTCTCGTACGTATGGCAGCGCACGAAAAAATTTAAGCGAATAATCGTACTATTATATTATATAATAAATATTATCCAAAGTCAAGTCATAATTTTTATATATCTTAAATACGATAAAATTTCACAGCGCCGTTTTGTATATCTATTATATTCGGTCGCATTTGCGTTAAAAATATACCTATCCATACCTCAAAAAGCACAGTAAACGATAACTCGCATCAAAAAATATCACTCCCAGCCTTGCTTTGCTGAATATTAACAAAAAATTCATAAAATTTCAGCAATAAAGCCTTGACACGGAGGGGGAAATGTATTATATTATAGTCGTCAGGTTTAGCACTCTCTGACTTCAAGTGCTAAAATTCGTAGATATGAGACGGCTCACAGCGTATCGGCAGCTTTTTCTCCGTCGGTACGCTCAAGGATGAGCCTGACAAAAGGATTACCGAATAAATAAGGAAAGGAAGCAAGCGCTGTATGGAAGAAAAGAATCTGTCTTCGAGAAAGCAGCAAATACTCCGCGCCATAGTGGACGCACATATCAGCCACGGCGAGCCTGTCGGCTCTAAATTCCTTTCGCAGGACGTCCACATCAGCGCCTCTGCCGCAACGATACGCAACGAAATGGCGGAGCTTGAGGCTATGGGCTATCTCGTACAGCCGCACACCTCGGCAGGAAGAATTCCGTCGGAGCTTGGCTACCGCTACTACGTAGACGCATTGGTACGGCAATACGCCCAGACGAGGGACGAAATCGACGACATCAACGAAAAGCTTAAATACAAGCTCACCGAAATGGATCAGATATTATCCGAGGCGTCGCATCTTGCGTCGTATCTTTCGGACTACACGGGCTTCGCCTTTAAGACGGGCGGCGGCAAGGCGAGAATTTCACGCTTCGACACGGTATACATTTCACCGAAAAGCTTTCATCTCGTGATTTCCTTTTCGGGAGAGATTGTAAAGTCCAAGACCTTCTCGCTCGGCTTTGCCGTATCGAGAAGCGAGCTTACGAGATTTACCGAGGCTATGAATCTATACCTCGTCAATCTCACCTGCGACGAAATCACTATGCCTATCATAATGAAGATTGAAAGCATTATGGGGCCGTCCTCGGCTATCGTGCATCCGGTTATCAAGGCGGTGTACGAGGCTATGAACGAGCTTGACACGGCAGACATAAAGGTCGAGGGTGTAAACAAGCTTTTAAAATATCCCGAATACTCCGACGTATCAAAGCTGAGAGGTCTGCTCGGGGTGCTTGAGGAGAAGGACAAATTGCTCGACGTCATATCGAAGCGAGAGGTCACCGACGACGGTATCAACGTATATATCGGAGCGGAAAACGAAGCCGACGTAATGAGCAACACCACTATGATTTTCAAGAACGTCACCGTGGGCGGCGGCAAGGTTGCAATAGGCGTTATAGGTCCTAAGCGAATGAATTACCAAAAGGTAATTGAGATGCTAAACCGACTGACCTCGGGAATCGACCGAATGTTCGGCGAGGACGTATCGCTGCTCGGCGACGGCGAAGAATAGTTTAAGAAAGGTACTGAGAATGGAAAGCAAGGAATTAGACGAAGAGCTTGAAGCAACCGAAACTGCTGCGGAGAAATCCGAAGCGCCTGAGGGCGAGGCAAGCGAGACCGATAAGCTTTTAGCTAAGATATGCGAGCTTAACGAGCTTATCAAGGAAAAGGACGATACGCATTTGCGTATGGCGGCTGAATATGAGAATTTCAGGCGCCGTTCAAGAGAGGAGCGTGAGGGCGTTTACGCTCAGGCGGTTGCCGACACGGTAGGCGAGCTTCTTCCTATTATAGATAATCTTGAGCGCGCGGCAAATTTTGACGACGGCGAAAAGGTTAAGGAGGGCTTACAGCTCACGCTGAAGTCGGTATCGGGAGTATTCTCGAAGCTCGGCGTAGAGGCGGTAGGCGAGGTAGGCGACACCTTTGACCCAAATCTGCACAACGCAGTCCTGCACGACGAGGACGAGAGTCTCGGCGAGGGCGAGATAGTAGCCGTTTTTGAAAAGGGCTACAAGACGAAAAGCAAAATAATCCGCTTTGCAATGGTAAAGACGGTAAATTAATTAGTTAATACGCCCGATATCGGGCATCTTAAGGAGGATAAAATTAAAATGGGAAAGATTATAGGAATTGACCTTGGCACGACCAACTCGTGCGTAGCAGTATTCGAGGGCGGCGAGCCCATCGTTATCACCAACCCTGAGGGAGCGAGAACAACCCCCTCCGTCGTAGCCTTTGCAAAGAGCGGCGAAAGACTCGTAGGTCAGGTTGCAAAGCGTCAGGCGGTTACCAACCCCGACAAGACCGTAAGCTCAATCAAGCGTGACATGGGACTTGACAAGAAGGTTGATATCGACGGCAAGAAGTACACCCCTCAGGAAATTTCGGCTATGATTCTTCAGAAGCTTAAGGCGGACGCCGAGGCTTATCTCGGTACTACCGTAAGCGAGGCGGTAATCACCGTTCCCGCATACTTCACCGACGCTCAGCGTCAGGCTACCAAGGACGCAGGTAAGATTGCAGGCCTTGAGGTAAAGAGAATTATCAACGAGCCTACCGCCGCAGCTCTTGCATACGGCATCGACAAGGAAGAAGCGCAGAAGATAATGGTATTCGACCTTGGCGGCGGCACGTTCGACGTATCGCTTCTCGATATTTCCGACGGAGTATTCGAGGTTCTCGCTACCGCAGGTAACAACCGCCTTGGCGGCGACGATTTCGACGAAAGAATCGTCAACTGGATGGCAGACAGCTTCGCTAAGGAGAACGGCGGAATCAATCTTAAGAACGACAAAATGGCGCTTCAGCGTCTTAAGGATGCGGCTGAAAAGGCGAAGATTGAGCTTTCGGGCGTTATGAGCACCCAGATTTCCCTTCCCTTCATTACCGCAGACGCAACAGGTCCTAAGCACTTTGAGGCTACTCTTACCAGAGCTAAGTTCGACGAGCTTACCGAGGACCTCGTAGAGGCTACTATGATACCCACCAAGAAGGCGCTTGCAGACGCTAAGCTTTCGCCCTCTCAGGTTTCGAAGGTGCTTCTCGTAGGCGGCTCTACCAGAATTCCCGCAGTTCAGGATGCGGTTAAGAAGTTTATCGGCAAAGAGCCCTTCAAGGGAATCAACCCCGACGAGTGCGTTGCTATCGGCGCTGCTATTCAGGGCGGCGTGCTTGGTGGCGACGTCAAGGACGTGCTTCTTCTTGACGTAACTCCCCTCTCTCTCGGTATCGAGACTCTTGGCGGAGTATTCAACAAGATTATTGAAAGGAACACCACCATTCCCGTAAAGAAGAGCCAGGTATATTCCACTGCGGCTGACAATCAGACCTCGGTTGAAATTCACGTACTCCAGGGCGAGCGTGAGATGGCGGCAGGCAATACCACTCTTGGAAGATTCTCGCTTGACGGAATCCCCGCAGCTCCGAGAGGAATTCCTCAGATTGAGGTAACCTTTGACATCGATGCAAACGGCATCGTAAACGTTACCGCTCTCGATAAGGGCACGGGCAAGGAGCAGCATATCACTATTTCCTCCTCTACCAATATGTCCAAGGAGGATATCGACAAGGCAGTGCGTGAGGCAGAGAAATTTGCCGAGGAGGACAAGAAGCAGAAGGAGGCCGTTGAGGCTAAGAACCAGGCCGAGAATATGATATTCCAGACCGAAAAGAGCATGAACGAGCTTGGCGACAAGCTTACCGATGCAGACAAAGCACCCGTAAACGAAGCCATAGATAAGCTTAAGTCCACCGTCGCAGGCGGCGACACCGAGGCTATAAAGGCTGACACCGAGGCGCTTCAGAAGGCGTTCTATCCTATTGCCGAGAAGATATACAAGGAGCAGCAGGCACAGGGTGCACAGGGCGGCGAAAACCCCACTGACACAAATGGCGCAGGCGGCGATTACTACAACGCAGATTTCGAGGATAAAACCTAATTTTCCTCAAAAGAAAAAATTACTGAATACACAAAATAAATAGGGGCTGTCGCAAACTTAACTTTACGGCAGCCCTGCAAAACTCAATTACAATAGCATCAGTACCGCTCACAAAAAATACGGCTAACAATAGCCGCTTGCGGTCGGTTATTACTGCGCACATTCCCTTGCACGGCAAGGAAATTCTAGAAGGAACATTATGGCAGATAACAAACGAGATTATTATGAGGTCCTTGGCATTACCAAGGGCGCCTCTGACGACGAAATAAAAAAGGCGTATAGAAAGCTTGCTATGAAATACCACCCCGACCACAACCCCGGGGATAAGGATGCGGAGACTAAGTTCAAGGAAATCAACGAGGCATACGCAGTGCTTTCGGACGCCGAGAAAAAATCAAAATACGACCAATACGGTCATGCAGCGTTCGACCCCGCAAGCGGCGGCTTCGGCGGCGGATTTTCGGGCTTTGGCGAGGGCTTTGACTTCGGCGATATATTCTCCTCGTTCTTCGGCGGCGGCTCGTCGTCAAGAAGAGCAAGCAATATTATAGACGGTGAGGATATCCTCACGAGAGTAAACATATCCTTTGAGGAGGCGGCGTTCGGCTGCAAAAAGGAGGTCACCTTCTCAAGAATCGAGGCATGCCCCGACTGCGGAGCAAGCGGTGCGGCTAAGGGTACTAAGCCCGAGACCTGCTCTGCCTGCGGCGGACGAGGCACGGTTACCGTTCAGCAACAGTCAATGTTCGGCTACGTGCAGACTCAGCGTGCCTGCCAGAATTGCCGAGGCACGGGTAAGATTATAAAGATGCCCTGCAAGAATTGCAACGGCAAGGGCTTTATCAAGATTAATAAGAAGCTTGACGTTTCAATTCCTGCGGGAATAGACAACGCTCAGCGCATAGTTCTCAGAGGTCAAGGCTCTGCGGGCAGGAACGGCGGCGTCAACGGCGACCTGATTATCGACGTAAGAGTTCGTCCGCACGCAGTATTCGAGCGTGAGGGCAACAATCTTTACTGCGACGTGCCAATCTCCTTTGCGGAGGCTACGCTCGGAGCGGAGATAGACGTTCCCGTCCTCGGCGGCAAGACCGAGAAATATACGATTCCCGAGGGTACGCAGACGGGCACGAGCTTTACTCTGCGTGGCAAGGGCATCGCCGATGTCAACACCAAGCGCCGTGGCGACCTTATAATCACGGTCAACGTCGAGACGCCGAAGAATCTGACAGCGGAGCAAAAGAAGCTCCTCTCGGCATTTGCATCCTCGCTTGGTGAGAGCAACAGCGGCAAAAAGGAAAGCTTCTTCAAAAAGATATTCAAGTAAAAATTTTGCCAAAAGTGCCGGCATCTAAGCTTTAACCGTAACGGCGCTTCGGCTTTTTACACAGCTTCAAAATTTCAGGAAAAGGAGAAAAGGTATGGACGGTAAGGCAAAGCTGATTCTTTTAGATATTATCAAGTATGCGCTTCAGGGCGATTGCTACACCGAAGAGCGTCTTGCCGCTTTTCTCGAAAAGGAAGCGATAACCAAGGGGAGCGAGGAGTATTCCCTGCTTTTATCAAAGCTTTATACCCTTTCCGAAAATCAGGATATGGCGCATATCCCCGCCGAGGCGCTAAGCCGTGCTAAGGCATTCGACGGCATTGACGATACGAAGCTTACCGAGCTTAAGCAGCGCTTTGAAAAATCGCTTATGCTGAGCGTCGTAAGATTTATCCGCATTGACGCAGAGCTTAAGCGCATCAGCACGCTTTTTGAAAGCGAGGGCGTTGACTTTATTCCGCTTAAGGGCTCTGTGCTGAAATTTTACTACAAGAATCCCAAAATCAGGACGAGCTGTGATATTGATATATTAGTACGTGAGGAGGACCTCGCACGCTGCGACCGTCTGCTCACCGAGGCACTTAAATACGATGGCGGCAGCAAAAACGCCCACGACGTTTCCTACCGCTCGGAAAGCGGCGTACACCTTGAGCTTCACTACTCGCTTATGGAAAGCTACAACGGCGAGCGCTCGGAGGCTAAGCTTTCAGAGGCGTGGGATTACAGCTACCCCGAGGAGGGCTACTCGCATCTTCGGCGCTTAAAGGGAGAATTTTTCTACCTTTATCATATAGCGCATATGGCAAAGCATTTCATAAACGGCGGCTGCGGAGTGAAGCCGTATATGGATATTTTCGTAATGAAGAAAGCGTCGCTTTTCGATAAGGCGTCCGCCGACGAGCTGCTCACCGAATGTGGGCTTAAGGTCTTTTCAGAGGTGCAGGAGGATTTATCCACGGTATGGTTTTCGGACGGCAGCCACACTCATTTGACAAAGGCCTCCGAGGACTTCGTTTTTTCGGGCGGCGTTTACGGCAATATTGATAATTATATCGCAATGCACTCAGCCAAGCGAGGCTCAAAATTCAAGTATCTCTTATCGAGAATTTTTCTCTCCTACGCCGAGCTTACGGACGTCTACCCCTCGCTTAAGGGAAAGCGTATACTCACCCCCCTTTACCAGCTCAGACGCTTTGCTAATCTGATTTTCAAAAAAGGCTCAGCCAAGCGCTCAATATCCGAGCTTAAGCGAACCGCAGCGATTGACAAATCGGAAAGCAGTAAGACGCAGGAATTTATGAAATCACTTGAATTGATATAAGTATTGACAATTATTATTTACATTTAACGATAAAACCGAGGAACAGCAAACGCTTTCCTCGGTTTGTTTTTCTCTTTTTCACATTGAATTCTCTATACCCAGAATTCGTGCTTTGTGCTTCTTGTGAAGAGTGCCGAAAGCTCGTTCTTGGGACTTTTGCCCTCGTAAAGCACGTTATATAAGGCTTTGGTAATCGGCAAATCAACTCCGTATTTTTCACCAAGTAAAACCATTGCCCTAGCGGTAGTAACGCCCTCGGCAAGCTTTGTAAATTTCTTACCCACAGCAAGCGCCTCGCCAAAGGCACGGTTGTTGGAATGCGGCGAAAAGAGCGTAGTCTCATAATCGCCGAGATGGCAAAGCCCATAGGCGGAAAGCTCGTTTCCTCCCATAGCCCGAATCAGCCTTGCTACCTCTCTTGCGCCTCTTGCCATAAGAGGACCTTTAAGCGACGCCATTTTTGCGCCGTCAAGATATCCCGCTACGATTCCCATAACGTTCTTTGCCGCAGCGCCAACCTCACTGCCTATTATATCGTCACCGAGATAAAATCTTATAAGGTCGCCCTTAAGCGTGTCCACAAGCGAGGCAACGAAATCACGGCTGTATCCGTCTATAAGCATACAGTTAGGACGTCCCTGCGTAAATTCCTGAATGTGTCCGGGGCCTACCCAAACGGCAATTTTATCCTTATCGTACCCACAGTCAAGCATTACCTCGGTAAGTCTTTTTCCCGTGCTCTCCTCGATACCCTTCATACACAAAATTACGCCCTTATCTCTTGCGCCAACCTCTGCCGCACGCAAGGCAACCTCTCTTAGCGCCTGCGATTTTACGGCAATTATGATAACGTCAGAGGAGGATACGGCGTACAAAAGGTCGGTGGTAAGCTCTATTTCGGGCGGCAGCTCCACGTATTCATTTTTGCGGGTGCGGCAAAGCTCCGAAAAGGAAGCGCTTTCCGGTCTGCCCCATTCCTTTACCGAGATGCCCTGTCTCGCAAGATACCAGGATATAAAGGTTGCCCACCTTCCTGCGCCAAGCACCGAAAATTTCATAATAAGCCTCCAAGGTTTATTTTTATATATTGTAGCATAAAGCTAAGAAAAAAGCAATAGTAAAGAAAACGAGGAATAGGGACGCTTTGTATTTAGGAAGGGGACGCATTGAAGCCAAAGCGTCCTTGCATATTTAATAGGGGGACTTTGCAGCCAAAGTCCCCCTTATACCCCGAAAGCATTTGGGGTGTTTTTTTATTGCCTTGTGGCAATATCACTCTTTGCGCAAGTGAAGAATATCACTCCTCACTGGGGTGAGGAATATCACTGCCAACAGAGGTGGCAATATCACTCTTTGCGAAAGCAAAGA
>JAZRCT010000056.1:0-1846 GCA_045659905.1 Eubacteriales bacterium
CGAGAGTTCAGCAAACGGCGGTAGAATAAAAAACAAATAAAAAAGAGGAAAAACAAGAGTTTTTCAACCTTAATTTCCTCAAAATTACGCTTATTATCGGGAGGGGTACTGTGTTTCTTTCACAATACCCCTCGTTTTTTATTCGGTTATGCCTAAATGCGACAGCCCCTTTATATCACGGAAATTTCCGTGAAGCCTTAGCTTTTTGAATTGGTCAGCCTACGCCGTCAATCCTCTATATATACTCTTTTCATAGCTACTCTTACCTTAGGTCTGTCAGAGAAGCCCGTAGGTATAGCGGCTATTTCGTCAACTACCTCGATGCCCTCTACGACTTTTCCGAATGCGGCGTAATCACCGTCGAGGAAAAATCCGTCGGCGTGCATAATGAAGAATTGGCTAGAGGCTGAATCGGGGTGCTGAGCACGAGCCATAGATATAACGCCGCGTGCGTGCTTCAGGTCGTTTTTCACGCCGTTTTTCCTGAATTCTCCCTTGATATTCTCGTCAGAACCGCCCATTCCGTTACCGAGCGGGTCGCCGCCCTGAATCATAAAGCCGGGAATTACTCTATGAAAGGTAAGACCGTCGTAAAAGCCCTCCTTTACGAGCTTTTCAAAGTTTGCCACCGTGATAGGCGCTACGTCGGGATAAAGCTCAAGCTTTATTTTAGCGCCGTTTTCCATTTCAATAACAATCATTTTTGTATCCTTTCGGTTTTAATTATGTATTTTTTGCATAAAATGCTATTAGTTATTCTTTATTGCTTAAGTAAAAGAGGGAGATGAAATGATATGAGCAACGAAAAGCTTTCCCGCCTTGCCTATATCACGCTTTTGATTATAGGAGCTATTCTGCTTGCTTTCGTCGGGATAAAATATATTCTGCCTATCGCATTGCCGTTTATCATAGGCTGGGCGATAGCTCTTGCGGTAAGACCGCTTGGCAGAGCTGCTGAGAAGAAGCTTCGTATACCGAGGCGCATAGCTACGCCGCTTATAGCAATAATTCTGCTTGCCGCCTTGGTGACGCTGGCTGTGGGGCTTGCTATGGCAATAGGCTCGCAGGGGATAGGGCTTTTATCCGAGCTTGCCGAGAGCGGCAGGCTTGACGAAATTATCTCACGGCTTCTTAACCCATTTGAGGGAAAATTCAGCGGAGAATATGCAAGGGAGCTTGAAGAATATCTGGGGAGCACTCTTGAAAATTTAGCATCCGAGCTTCTCGGGGGTTTTGCCTCACTGGTAGGGGCTGTTGTGAGCGCTATTCCCAAAATACTTTTCTTCGTATTGGTTGCGCTGATATCGACGGTGTATTTTTGCTATGATATAGACAAGATAAACGGCTTCGTTGTGGGAATCCTACCTGAAAAGGCAAAGCTTTATATAATGAAATTCAAGGAAAACTCGCTCAGCGTCGTGCTTCGGTATATGCGCTCGTATTTCATAATTATGCTGATAACCTTCACGCTTATGCTGATTGGCTTCAGTGCGCTTCGGGTAAAATATGCGTTGCTTCTTTCAATTTCACTTGCAGTGCTCGATATACTGCCGCTTTTCGGCGTAGGAGCGGTGCTCGTGCCGTATAGCGTAATATCCTTTGCCACGGGGGATATAAGGCTAGGCGTAGGGTTGCTTGTGCTTTTCGTTGTGAACGTAATTATAAGGCAGCTTGCCGAGCCGAAGATCCTCGGCAAAAATCCCGCAATTCACCCGCTTATTACGATAGTGCTGCTCTATGCGGGATATTCATTCTTTGGCTTCTTTGGACTTCTTACAGTGCCGCTTTTCGCAATCCTAATCAATTGCTTCTTCAATAAAGCGAAGCCCGCCGAGGTCGAAAAGCA
>JAZRCT010000057.1:0-27187 GCA_045659905.1 Eubacteriales bacterium
AAAAAGACGACCATATCCGACAGCCCGTCTTTGTTTACTACATATCAATCTTCGATTTCATTATATCACAAAATTCGACTTTTTACAATACATTTTACGTTTACATTTTCATGTTTTTACTGTACGCGCTAGCACATTTTCGTTCACAAAAAGTTATCTTGATATGTCTCCCGCCTTATGGTAATGTATGATGCTACAAGGAGGTGAGTTTATGAGAAGTACGCTTGAAGAATTGTGGTACGGAAATATTTGTCCGGAGACAGACAGCCGAACCAACACGCCTGAGATGAAGCGCTTGATGGAATACATGTCCCGGCACCACGACACTCTTATGACGACAATGACGGACGAGCAAAAGGATATTTTTGAGCGTTCGACGATTGTTGGAGCGAGTATGCGAGTCTTGCTGAAAAGTCAATTTTCGTGTATGCGTTCCGGCTCGGGGCGAACATAGCGATAGATATTCTCTCAGCCGATTATCGCAGCTAACAAAAAACAGAAATGCCGCCTACACCATTTTCGATGTAAGCGGCATTTTCTTATCCCCGGGGAGCGACAAAACTGGTTATTTTCGTTGATTTTAGCGCCAAAAAAAGCGCTTTGAAACAAAAAAATTGAGTTTGAAACAAAAATTTTGACTTTGAAACCGAAATTTCCAATTTGAAACCGACCTTATTTTTATATCAATATCTTCTCCCTTTTCCAAAAAAGACCAGTCCTTTCTTGGATTGGTCTTTTTTGCTTTAAGTTACAGCTTTTGAACTTGCGGTCGGCGATACCCCAAAGCTCAGCGGAACGCTGAATACTTTGGGTAGTGGGGTGAGCGAGCGAAAACGGTTGATAAGCGTTTTCGAGAAGCGTGTAACGGAAATAAGAAGCAATAGAGCGAGAGTGTATCGAGCGTGAGAATTGCGACTATATTTTCGGAAGGGCGCAACGCAAGTTCAAGTTTTATCACTCGATATTTTTTGCCCAATATCCCTCACTTAGTAGCCATAGGAATTGCCGAAATTAAACGGGGTAAACGAAAATATTCTCTACTTAATAGCCTTGACAACAGGCAAATTCGTAGGCTCAACTGCAATTTTCTTTGAGAATCCCCTCATATAGAAGCCTTGGAAAAGACAAAACCGCACCCCCATTTTCAAAAATTCCCGCCCGCGAATAAAAAGAAAAAGCCGCTATCTCGGCGTGTCAATCACGCTTTGATAGCGGCTATAGGCTCACCGAGCCGGTGTTACGCCCTAAGGGGGCTGTGCAAGCCACCGGCACAGTCCGTGGTTATGACTTGGTACTTAGCAAGATAAATGAAAAGAAATGCCTTGAATTATTCACACTTTTGAGGTATAATAAGACAAATACACAATTAGTGCTGGGTGATGAGGACTTGTATATGAATATTTTACATATGAAATACGCAGTCGAGGTTGCAAGACTCGGCTCGCTGAATAAAGCAGCGGAAACGCTTATGGTTGCACAACCCAATATCAGCCGCTCTATTAAAGAGCTCGAAGCTGATCTTGGAATTACCATATTCAGGCGAAGCGCTAAAGGAATGGTTTTGACTCCCGACGGCGAGGAGTTTATGGATTGCGCACGTGACATTCTTCACCGTATCGATAAGATTGAGCAGTCATACCGTGACGGCTCACATAAAAAGCGTAAGTTTTCGATTTCCGTTCCCCGTGCGTGCTATATTTCTGCCGCTATGGCGGAATTCTCAAAAAACATTGGAGATACTCCCGTAGAAATATATTACAAGGAAACTAACTCAAAAAAGACCATAAAAAAGCTTCTTGAAAACGAATATAAGCTCGGTATCATTCGTTACTCGGATAATTATGATAAATATTACAAGGATATGCTTGAAGAAAAAGGTCTTACTTATGAGCTTGTAGCAGAGTTTTCTTACGTTCTTCTTATGAGTAAGGAGAATCCTCTTGCTGCAAAGGAAACGATTACTTACGAGGACCTTTCCGATTGCATCGAGATTGCGCACGCAGACCCTTACGTTCCTACGCTTTCAATGTCAAAGGTGTTCCGTGAGGAGCTTCCCGACAAGGTAGACCAAAGAATATTTGTCTTTGAACGGGCAAGTCAATTCGATTTGCTCTCAGAGAATCCCAGAACCTTTATGTGGGTATCGCCTGCTTCGCAGCAGATACTTGATAGGTATAATCTTGTTCAACGTGTGTGTGAGGGCAATAAAAAGGTATATAGAGATGTCCTTATCTATCATAAAGGATATAAGCTCACAAAGCTCGATAAGGATTTCATTACTGCGCTTTGTGATGCAAGAAGAAAGTTCGTTAGGTAAAACCGTCAAAGGCACTTGTTTGAGACAGAATATCAGGTGAAAGGTCGTTTTGAGGAAAGGCGTCTTTCCTTTCATTTATAGTAATATAAAACGGTTTACCGAATAGATATTGAAATAACACTCGAAATATGATTAAAATAACTAATACGGGAGAGACAGCAGTTGTGATGACGTTTCCGACTTCTCCATCGTACCAAGCAATAAAATTACATAGAGTGCATAGGCAGTTTCGTCAAATCGATGAAACTGCTTATTTTTATTGATAATACCTTTATCGATTATCATTATATCGATACGTATAATACCGATATAACATTTTGATTATTCCCAAGCAAGCGGTATTGTGTTAAAATATTAACAATCAAACAAGGAGGCGGCGAATGAACGGATATTCTATCTCAAAGGCGACGCTTGGACGGCTTCCGCAGTATCTTGAATATTTAAGAAGCCTACCCCAAATACGCCGTACAATATCGGCAACCGCAATTGCAAGGGCGTTATCGCTTGGCGACGTTCAGGTTCGTAAGGATCTTGCAACTGTTAGCGGAGCCGGAAAGCCAAGGATTGGCTATGAAACCGATAGATTGATTACCGACATTGAAAGTCATCTCGGGTATGAGAGGCTGACAAATGCGGTTCTCGTAGGAGCGGGAAAGCTCGGCAGAGCGCTTCTTGATTACGACGGATTCGAAAATTTCGGAGTGAAGATTGCAGCAGGCTTTGACTGTAACGAAACTGCAATAAAAAAGGGCGCAAGGAAGATACTTCCCATTAGAGATATAGGAGGGTACTGTCGGGAGCACGACGTGAAGCTTGGAATTATCACGGTAGGACAGGGCTCGGCACAGGACGTTTGCGACAAGCTCGTGGAAAGTGGCATTAAAGCGATATGGAATTTTGCCCCCGTTAGCTTGAAAGTGCCAAACGGAGTATTTCTTAAGCAAGAGAATTTAGCATTATCACTCGCATATCTTAACAACCAAATCAGTAGATAATATTTAGGAGGACATAAAAATGGAACTCAAAACCTATCAGATCGTAGACAGTGTAGAAGCACTGCACGAGGCGATCGCTCGTGTAAGAGCGGCACAGAAGTTTTTTGCAACCTATACTCAGGAGCAGGTTGACAAGATCTTCTTAGCAGCGGCATCTGCCGCAGACAAGGCAAGAATCTCTCTTGCAAAGCTTGCGGTTGAGGAAACCGGAATGGGCATCGTAGAGGACAAAGTAATCAAGAACCACTACGCTGCTGAGTACATTTACAACGCTTACAAGGAAACTAAGACCTGCGGTGTGATTGAGGAGGACAAGGCTTTCGGTATCAGAAAGATTGCAGAGCCTATCGGTGTTGTTGCTGCCGTTATCCCTACGACCAACCCCACTTCTACCGCAATTTTTAAGTGCTTGCTTGCACTCAAGACTCGCAACGCTATCATTATCAGCCCTCACCCCCGCGCAAAGAATGCAACCATTGCAGCTGCAAAGCTTGTTCTTGAAGCTGCTGTTGCCGCAGGCGCTCCCGAGGGTATTATAGATTGGATAGACGTACCTTCCCTCGATATGACCAACACGGTTATGAAAGAGGCTGACATCATCCTCGCAACCGGTGGCCCCGGAATGGTTAAGGCTGCTTACTCCAGCGGCAAGCCTGCTCTTGGTGTTGGTGCGGGTAACACTCCTGCAATCATTGACGATAGCGCAGATATCCTTCTTGCTGTTAACTCGATTATTCACTCAAAGACGTTTGATAACGGTATGATTTGTGCATCCGAGCAGTCGGTTATCGTTCTTGAGTCTATCTATGATGCTGTAAAGGCCGAATTCGCCGCAAGAGGATGCTACTTCCTTAATCCTATGGAAACCGAAAAGGTTCGTAAGACTATTATCATTAACGGTGCGCTTAATGCAAAGATTGTTGGTCAGAAGGCTGTTAGGATTGCAGAACTCGCAGGAGTAACCGTTCCTGCCGGCACCAAGATACTTATCGGTGAGGTCGAGAGCGTTGAGCTTTCCGAGGAATTCGCTCACGAGAAGCTCTCTCCCGTGCTTGCTATGTATAAGGCTAAGACCTTTGCAGAAGCCCTTGATAAGGCGGATAAGCTTATTGAGGACGGAGGCTTCGGTCACACCTCCTCTCTTTATATCAACGAGATTACCGAAAAGGAAAAGCTTGCCTCTTATGAGGCAAGAATGAGAACCTGCCGTATTCTCGTTAACACTCCCTCCGCTCAAGGCGGCATCGGCGATCTTTATAACTTTAAGCTTGCTCCCTCGCTCACGCTTGGATGTGGCTCCTGGGGCGGTAACAGCGTATCCGAGAACGTAGGTGTTAAGCACCTTATTAATATTAAAACAGTAGCCGAAAGGAGAGAAAATATGCTTTGGTTCAGAACACCTGAAAAGGTTTACATCAAGAAGGGTTGCCTCCCCGTGGCTCTCGATGAACTGAGAACAGTTAGAGGCGCAAAGAAGGCATTCGTCGTAACCGACAGCTTCCTTTATCAGAATGGCTACACGAGACCGATCACCGACAAGCTCGATGAAATGGGCATTCAGCACACAACTTTCTTTAACGTTCAGCCCGATCCTACCCTTGAAAACGCAACCGAGGGCGCTGCTCTTATGAGAGCATTCCAGCCCGATACCATTATCGCGCTCGGCGGCGGTTCAGCAATGGACGCAGCGAAGATTATGTGGGTTCTCTACGAGCATCCCGAGGCAGACTTTATGGATATGGCAATGAGATTCATTGATATCCGTAAGAGAGTCTACACCTTCCCGAAGATGGGTGAGAAGGCATACTTTATAGCAATCCCCACATCTGCAGGTACCGGCTCCGAGGTAACTCCTTTCGCAGTTATTACCGATGAAAAAACCGGCGTTAAGTATCCTCTTGCCGATTACGAGCTTCTTCCCAACATGGCAATTATTGATACCGACTTCCATATGTCCGCTCCCAAGGGATTGACTGCGGCTTCGGGTATTGATGCTGTAACTCACGCAGTTGAGGCTTATGTTGCTATGCTTGCAACCGATTATACCGACGGACTTGCGCTTCAGGCACTTAAGAATATATTCGAGTACCTGCCGAGAGCATACGAGAACGGTCAGACCGACGTTCTCGCTCGTGAGAAGATGGCAAATGCAGCTACCATCGCAGGCATGGCGTTCGCAAACGCATTCCTTGGCATCTGCCACTCTATGGCGCACAAGCTCGGTGCGTTCCACCACTTGCCTCACGGCGTTGCTAACGCTCTGATGATAGAGGAGGTTATTCGCTTCAACGCAAGCGAAGCTCCCGCTAAGATGGGTACGTTTTCGCAGTACGATCATCCCCACACTCTTGCAAGATACGCAGAAATCGCAGATTTCCTCGGACTTGGCGGTAAGAGTGATGAGGAGAAGGTAGAGAATCTCATTAGTGCTATTAACGAGCTGAAGGCAAAGGTTGGCATCAAGGCTACCATCAAGGACTACGGCATTGACGAGCAGGACTTCCTTAACCGTCTTGACGATATGGTTGAGCAGGCATTCGACGATCAGTGCACGGGCGCAAACCCCCGTTATCCTCTTATGAGCGAAATCAAGCAGATGTACCTCAACGCTTACTACGGTAAGCACTTCGTTGAGGAGGATATGCCCGCTACCGTTCTCGATGAGGCAAAGGTTGATCCCATTAAGGCTACCTACCGCAAGGGAAAAAAGGCGTAATTAAAGGAGGAAAAACAGATGAAACTTGATAGAGTGATTGCAGTAAGAAATAATAAGACTATCTACCGTGACGGTGACAGATGCATTAAAGTATTTAACGCAGAGTATTCAAAGGCAGACGTCCTGAATGAAGCGCTGAATCAGGCAAGAATCGAAGAAACCGGATTGAATATTCCAAAGGTGCTCGAGGTTACTATGCTCGACGGCAAGTGGGCAATCGTTTCCGAGTATATCAAAGGAACGACACTTGCGCAGCTTATGGAAGAAAATCCCGAGAAGAAGGGCGAGTACATTGAGCTTCTCGTTGATCTTCAGATGAAAGTCCACGCAAAGACGTCTCCGCTTCTTAACAAGCTGAAGGATAAGATGAGCCGTAAGATAGCAGCAACCGAGCTTGACGCTACCACCCGTTATGATCTTCACACCCGTCTTGAGGGTATGCCCAAGCATAATAAGGTGTGCCATGGAGATTTTAACCCCTCCAACATAATCATAACCGAGGATGGAACTCCTTACATTCTCGACTGGTCTCACGCAACGCAGGGCAACGCTTCTGCTGACGTTGCACGTACCTATCTTCTGTTCTGGCTCGCCGGAGATATTTCCGGTGCTGAGCTTTATCTTGATACCTTCTGCCAAAAGAGCGGTACTGCAAAGCAGTACGTTCAGAAGTGGATGCCTATCGTTGCCGCTTCCCAGTCCGTTAAGGGCAACGAAAGCGAGCGAGAGTTCCTTATGAGTTGGGTCGGCGTTGTCGATTACCAATAATTTTGAGCGGTGCATTTTTGCTATAACCGCCGTTTTAGACCAAGGCTCGCAATAGTTTTCTGCTGGTTCGGGTCAAAGAACGTCGCTTCTATCTGAAAATCCACTCGTTCAAAAGTGTTTAAAGGTTATACCGTAGGGCGGGGGTGAGCTTGGACTCCAAAACTCACTTAGTTTGTTTTTGGGTCCCAACGACTCCCGCTGTACTCAAAATTTAATGAATCAATAGAGGTAAATATTATGCTTAAAATTACAGTTTGTATCGGAAGCTCCTGCCACATTAAGGGTTCTCGACAGGTAGTAGAGCAGCTTCAGTATCTGATTGCTGAAAACAATATCGGTGATAAGGTAGAGCTTGGCGGCACCTTTTGCATGGGTAAGTGCCAGCAGGGCGTATGCGTAACGGTAAACGATTGCTTTCATTCCGTTACACCTGATAGCGTAGGAGATTTCTTCGCTAAAGAAGTTTTGGCAAAGGTATAAAAATATGTTGATCGTTCAGGTTTGTGTTGGCTCGTCTTGCCACCTCAAGGGCTCGCAGGATATAGTAGAGCTTTTAGAGAAAGCCGTGGAGGAATATCACATCGAGGATGAGGTCGTGCTTTCCGGTAGCTTTTGTATCGGAAAGTGCAACCGTATCGGTGTTACCGTGCAGGTAAACGACGATGTTCACGTAGGCGTGACGAGAGAAAATTTCAGAGAATTTTTCAAGAAGAATATACTTGACGTTATAGAAAACGAAAGGAAGTGACGATTATGGCAAATTGCTTGACACTAAAAAAATCGAACTGCAAAAACTGCTATAAATGTATCCGTCACTGCCCCGTAAAGGCAATTCGCTTTTCCGGAAACCAAGCGCATATCATAGGCAATGAGTGCATTTTGTGCGGTCATTGTTTTGTTGTTTGTCCTCAAAATGCTAAGGAGATCGTTGACGGTACCGAGAAGGCGAGAGTTCTGCTTCAGAGCGGAGATCCCGTCGTTGTCAGCCTTGCTCCCTCTTTTATTGCTAACTATGAAGGTGTAGGAATAGAGTCTATGCGCCGAGCACTTAAAAAGCTTGGCTTTTTCGACGTTGAGGAAACAGCAATCGGTGCAACCATCGTTAAGACGGAATACGAGCGTATGCTTGCCGAGGAGGAGCGAGATATAATTATAACTTCCTGCTGCCACTCTGTCAATTTGCTTATTCAAAAATACTTCCCGTCCTCTCTTGAATATCTCGCAGACGTTATGTCGCCTATGCAGGCACATTGCGCAGATATTAAGAAAAGAATGCCTAACGCAAAGACCGTATTTATTGGTCCGTGCGTTGCCAAAAAGGATGAGGCTGAGCACTATGAGGGGCTTGTCGATGCGGTTCTTACCTTCGAGGAGCTTACCAATTGGCTTAAAGCCGAGGGTATTGAGCTTGAACGGGAAATGGATAAAACTCCAAAGAGCCGTGCACGCTTCTTCCCAACAACGGGAGGCGTACTTAAGACGATGGCAAAGAATGCTCCCGGATATACCTATATTGCACTTGACGGTGTGGAAAACTGTATTTCCGCTCTTCGTGATATTGAAAGCGGTAAGATACATAAATGCTTCATAGAAATGTCCGCTTGCGTTGGCAGCTGCATCGGCGGTCCCGTTATGGAAAAATACCATAGCACCTCGCCGATTAAGGATTATGTAACTGTGGCTGATTATGCCGGTGAGTACGATTTCGAGGTTGAGCAGCCTGCTCCTATGAATCTGAAAAAACATTTTTCTATGATTGAGAAAAAGCTCCAGGCTCCTTCGGAAAACGAGATTATGACGGTTCTGCGTCAGATGGGTAAGTTCAAGCCTGCCGACGAGCTGAACTGCGGCTCGTGCGGCTATAACTCCTGTCGTGAAAAAGCAATCGCTATCATTCAAGGCAAGGCAGAAATCTCTATGTGCCTGCCGTTCCTTAAGGACAAGGCAGAAAGCTTCTCCGACACTATTGTCAAAAACACTCCCAACGGACTTATCGTTCTGAATGAAAATCTCGAGGTTCAGCAGATCAACAACGCAGCAAGAAAAATTATGAATATCCGTGCGGCATCCGACGTGCTTGGTGAGCCGGTCGTTCGCATACTCGATCCTACCGTATTCGTTCAGGTCAGAAACAGCGGCAGAATTGTACGCAATCAGCGCACGTATCTTGCAGAATACAAAAAGTACGTTGAGCAGACCGTGGTTTACGATCCCGATTCCCGTATGCTGATTGGCATTATGCGTGATATCACCGACGAGGAGGCCGACAGAGAAAAAAAGGCAAGGATCAATAAGCAGACGGTCGAGGTTGCCGACACCGTTGTTGAAAAGCAGATGAGAATCGTTCAGGAAATTGCTTCCTTGCTCGGAGAAACCGCAGCGGAGACCAAGATTGCCTTGACTAAACTAAAGGAGTCTATCGGCGATGAATGATTTGTGCGCAGATATCGGATATAAAAGCATCAATCATGTCGGCGAAGAGCTTTGCGGCGACCACGTAGACGTAGTAGAGGAAAATGAGAATTCTACCGTAATCGTGCTTGCAGACGGTCTTGGCTCGGGCGTTAAGGCAAGTATCTTGTCAACTCTGACCTCCAAGATAATATCAACGATGATGGCGGCAGGACTTCCTATTGAGGAATGCGTGTCTACTATTGCAGCAACCTTGCCCGTATGCTCGGTGCGAGGCGTGGCATATTCCACGTTTACGATTATTCATTTGTTGAATAACCAAGTAGCCGATATAATTCAGTACGATAATCCTCACGTAATCGTTATAAGAGATTTTGATATTTACGATTATCCCAAGACGGAAATGAACATCGGCGGCAAAAAAATATATAAATCCACGATTAAGCTCAGGGAGGATGACGTATTCATTGCAATGAGCGACGGATGTCCCCACGCAGGTATGGGCGGCAGATATAACTTTGGCTGGAAGCGTGAGGATATCGCAGGCTTTATGCAGGCGCTTGTTGTCGGCGGCTATACGGCAAAGAATCTTTCAACGATGCTCGTAGACGAGTGTGATAAGCTCTACGGTAATAAGCCGGGAGATGACACAACCGCATGTGTTGTAAAAATTCGTAAGAGAGAGCCTATGAATATTCTGTTCGGCCCTCCTTCAAACCGAGATGACGCAAACCGAATGATGTCTCTGTTTTTCTCTAAAGAAGGAAAGCACATCATCTGCGGAGGTACGACCTCATCTATTGCGGCGAAGTATCTCGGCAAGCCTGTTCAGGCGAGCTTAAAATTCGAGCGCAGCGACGTTCCGCCCATTGCGCATATCGAGGGAGTGGATCTTGTTACCGAGGGCGTTATTACGATGAACAAGGTTATTCAGTATGCCAAGGATTATCTCGGAGAGAACGAGCTTTATGAAGAATGGAATTTTAAGAAGGACGGAGCTTCTCTTATCAGCCGACTTCTGTTTGAGGAGGCAACGGATATAAATTTCTACGTGGGCAGAGCGGTAAATCCCGCCCATCAGAATCCCGACCTTCCCATTAACTTCAATATCAAAATGAATTTGGTTGAGGAGTTGTCCGCATGCCTGAAGAAGATGGGCAAGCGCATTAAGGTCAGTTATTTTTAAGGAGAATGTAAATAATTATGCGCAAATTTGATACTAAAGTACAGCATCTAAAATATAAAGTTTTACGTGAAGTCGCACGTCTGGCGTGGAATGACGCACTGCTTGAAAATATTATGGATATTCCCGCAAAGCTTGCGCCGGGAAAGGAAGCAACGATGCGTTGCTGTGTTTACAAGGAGCGTGCCATTCTCGGCGAGCGTGTTAAGATTGCTATGGGCGGTGATAAGAATAATCCCAATATTATTGAGGTTATCGATATAGCCTGCGACGAGTGCCCTGTTGGCGGTTATGAAGTAACAAACGCCTGCCGGGGATGCCTCGCTCACCGCTGTGAGGATGTTTGCAGGTTCGGGGCAATTTCTTTTGATCACAACCACGTTGCGCACATTGACAAATCCAAGTGTAAGGAATGCGGAGCGTGTGCTAAGGTTTGCCCCTATACCGCAATTGTCAGCCGTAAGCGTCCTTGTCAGAACGCCTGCAAGGTAAAGGCAATATCTATGAACGAGGAGAAGGCAGCTAAAATCGACAACTCCAAGTGCATACAGTGCGGTGCGTGTGTATATCAGTGTCCCTTTGGCGCAATTATGGATAAATCCTTTATGGTTAACGCCATCGATATCCTGAAAAAGAGCGAGCGGAATACAAGAGGCGGTAGCTACAAGGTTTACGCTGTCGTTGCTCCTTCAATTTCGAGCCAATTTTCTTATGCAAAGCTCGGTCAGGTCGTGACAGGACTGAAAACTCTCGGTTTCCACGACGTTATTGAAGCGGCACTCGGTGCGGATATGGTTGCTATGGCAGAAGCTAAGGAGCTTTCCGAAAAAGGACTTCTGACAAGCTCCTGCTGCCCTGCGTTCGTTCAGTACATAAAGACTGCATTCCCGAGCCTTATAGAGCATATTTCGCATAATATGTCACCGATGGCAGTTCTTGCGAAATACATAAAAGAAACGACTCCTAACGCAAAGGTAATTTTCATAGGTCCGTGTACCGCTAAAAAGGCGGAGGCACAGCTTGAAGAGGTTAAGCCATATGTGGATACCGTACTTACGTTTGAGGAGCTTCAGGCGCTGTTTGATAGCCGTGATATCAAGATTGAAACGCTCGAGGAGGGTGTTCTTGATAACGCTTCCTACTTTGGACGCATATTTGCAAGAAGCGGCGGTCTTACCGATGCGGCAGCTCAGGCTATGAAAGAGCAAAACATTGACTTCGATATAAAGCCCGTTGTATGCGACGGAATCGAAGCCTGCCGTATGGCGCTTCTCAAGCTGAACAAAGGTGTGCTTGACGGTAACTTTATTGAGGGTATGGCTTGTGTTGGCGGTTGCATTGGTGGCGCCGGCTGTCTCACTCACGGAGAAAAGAACAAAACCGATGTTGATAAGTACGGTCGTGAAGCACTTGAAAAGACCATAGGAGATGCGATATCGCTTTTAAAGTAAAATACAATATCAGAACCAAGGAGCAAATGGATTTGAGCAAAGATAGCTGTTTTAAAGTATCTTTGCTCTTTTCCGTTCGGTTATGCCTAAATGATGCAGGACTATCCTTCATAGATGCTTTTAATTATTTAAAAGCTCGTTCAACGTCTTCTGCGGCAGCTTGCGAGTAATGCCGTCCGTTCGCCGCTAACATATGCCAAAGCTCACGCTCCAAGGCTTTGAGAACGTAGCAGACCTTCTCTGCGTGAAGACCCAAAGCTCCTTAGTTTTTGTTTGGAAATCCGATGCGCTATTTGGGATTAGAGAATTTTGTTGACTATTTTCTTTTGTTGTGATACAATTGTAATGGCGATTTTATTGCCACGGTTAATTGCTACAAGGGGAGCTTGGTGTCCGTCTGGGCATAGAATTCTTATGAAATTATATTTTTCGGTTATTGG
Organism: Eubacteriales bacterium; assembly: GCA_045659905.1. Lineage (GTDB taxonomy): Bacteria > Bacillota > Clostridia > Oscillospirales > CAG-272 > UBA1740. The sequence goes on from JAZRCT010000057.1 coordinate 12,283, forward strand.
AATAGCGATGGTGCTGATATCGGCGCTTAATATAGGCTTTCAGGTCGCTGCTGCGCATTACGTTATAATTGCGGTAGTTTTTTGTACCGCTTTGCAGTTTGCGCTTGATGCGATAGTAGCTTTCGTAGTAAACAGATTTCCGGACAAATGCTTCGGGATAGACAATCCCTTGTTCCGTGTATCGGAATGGGAAAGAGCTTTATATAAAAGTCTGAGAGTGAGACTTTGGGCAACTAAGGTTTGGGAGCTTGGCTCGCTTGGCGGCTTCAGCAAGAAAAGCGTCAGAGAGCCTGACAATCCCGAATACATAGAGAAATTTATAATTGAATGTAATAAGGGCGTAATGACGCACAGACTTTCTTATCCTGTCGGTTTTTTGGCTATGCTTACGCTCCCGGGAATTCCCGCCCTTACGATAGCGCTCCCGGTTGCGGTCGTTAATCTTTTCTTGAATATTTTGCCTACCATTGTATTAAGGCACAACACCCCGATGCTTAAATCGCTTCTTAAAAGGCTCTTAAGAAAGAAAGAGCGCAAGGAAACGGAACTTACTCTTAAGGGCAGCTTTTGAAATTTAATAATAGTTAAATAGTAATATTAAAAGGACGAAGAATTATTAAAATTCCTCGCCCTTTTTTATTCGTCTTAGAAAAGAAAATCAAGGCTGCCAATGCTCGGCTATGGTTTCCTTTGCGAGCTGAACGTAGCGCTTTCCACGCTCAAAGTCTCCAAAAATCGTACCGACCTCACGCTGCGCAACCTCAAAAAGACAGCCGCTTGAAGCCTTGCATATATCACGGAAGCATCTTCTTACAGCTTCTTCGTCAAGAGGTCCCGGATTGGTTACGTATTCGGCTCTCGGCTTGCTATAATAAACTATGCGGCTTCCTCGCAGATATTCACCTACCTGCATTTCATTATTGAAGGGAGAAACGGAAAGCTTGCGAAGATTTCCCCATTTTGAAAGGTAATCCGGCCATATAGCGTCAACTCGCTCACAGCATCCGTAGGAGAGAAGACCGAAGCGCTTGACGAGTCTGTCCTGATAAGGAAATACAAACTCCCCGAAGGTTGCGGGAGAAACCGCAGTGGTCTCCTGCGATTCAAGGAAGCCCCATACCTGCTTAGTCGAGGTAATAGGTCCTGTTGCGGGTAGCTCGTCCGTGGATGCGAATGATTCCTGCGCAACACCTGAATAGTTGTTGGTAGGCAAAAGAAGCTTGTTTTCTTCAAGGTAATCGTAATATTTCTCGTAAACCTTAGTTGCCGCATCCATAATCTCGTGAAGCGCCTCGGGATAGTCGTACATAGACATATAGTAGGTTTCCATATTTATTAGCATTACGAGAGGGTTGGTGATAGCGCCGGTAAGCGAGGACTGGGTGATTCTTGAGGGAAGAATATCGCCGAATATTGAGTCGGCAAAATCGCAAAACGCCTTAGTGCCCTCGAGGTCTACCGAGAAATTTCCTTTGAGAAAAATATCGATATCCGATTCAATATCGTCGGTGAGCGGCTCGATATGAAATCCGCCCGAGCCTTGGGCGTATATCTTTTTAGGATTCGTACCAAAGGGAGAAACTCTAGTGAATAAATCTACGTCAAAGGTGCTTGAGATAGGGGTATCGTCGTCGAAAAGCTCTCTACCTACCATAGAAGAAAGAAGTCGTCTTTCGATTTTTCTGGCATCCTCACCTTCGCAGCGAAGACGAGGCTCGATAACCTCGTGACGGAAGTTCGAGAAAAGCAGACGGACGGTTGGGGAATCCTTGATACCCTTTGCCTGCTTATCCCACATAGCGAGAATTTCGCCGTTGCGTGCGTTGGTTGCAAGAGCAAGCTTACGAGAGGCAAGCTCACGCAGTATTTCTTTGTCTTTTAAAGTTACAGCATCCATAAAAAAACCTCACAATATCTATAAGATTTTTCCGGTTACGGATTTACTGGTGGATTTCGTCAAATATCATTCCCGAAATGTAGAAATCCGAGAAGACCTTATCGCAGGAAAGCTCCAAAACCTCAGCCTTTGATGCGATATTCTCGCTCTTTTCACGGAGGGACGAGCTTAGCAGAAGCATTGATGCGCCAACTAAAGCCGAATTTCCTACGGCAGAGGAGACCTTTGCAAGCTCGCTCGGCAAAAGACCTATTTTTACGGCGCTTTTTATGCCGAGATAATTACCGAATCCGCCTGCTATAAATAGTTTCTTGACGTCCTTTTGGGAAATGCCGCTATGCTTGATAAGCGACATAAGACCTGCGCAGATTGCGCTCTTTGCAAGCTGAAGCATACGGATATCCTTTTGAGTGAGGACAACGGGAGAGGCTACCGTAAACTCCTCGTCCTCGAGGTAGCCGCTTTCGTCAATTATATCCTCATCAAGCATACAAGCGGCGGCATCAACCAGTGCGCTGCCGCATATGCCAATAGGCGGGACGTCGCCTATGACGTGAGCCTTGAATACTCCGTTTTTGACCTCTACTCTGTCAATAGCTCCGACAGCGCCCCTCATTCCCATAGAGATGCCAACGCCCTCAAAGGCAGGACCTGCCGCAGTGGAGCAGACGGTAAGCTTGCCGTCGTGATAAAGCGCCATTTCACCGTTCGTGCCTATGTCGGCTATCATAACCGCTTCGTCAGAATCGCACAGCTCTGTTGCTATAATAGCGCAGGTTGTGTCAGCTCCTACGAAAGCGTGAATGCAGGGAGGAATGTAAACAATAGTGTCCTTATCTATGTTTTTTAAGCCTAAATTCCCAGCTTTTATAATTTCGCCAAATAGTCTTTTTGCAAGAAAAGGAGCGTGAGAAAACGGCTTGGTTGATTCCTCTGTCAGAAGCGAGAGCATTACGGTGTTTCCGGTTATTACAGCGCCGTCTATCTCGCTTGAATTTATATCCGCCTTGTCGGCAAGCTCGGTTATCATACCGTCGATAGCTTCTCTTATAGCGCCTGCAAGCTCCGATGCCTTACCGCCGAGGGCGCTTTCTATCCTTGATATTACGTCAGCTCCCCATTCGGACTGAGGGTTAAGCATAGAGGTGTCGGCGAGCATTTTTGCATTTTTGTCGTAGAGCCTTGCGGCAAGCGTGGTAGTGCCGACGTCTATTGCCACGCCAAAATTCGCAAAGGACGGCTGAAGCTCAATATATGGCAGAGCGCCGTCGGTAAGGATTTCCGCCTTCCCCTCGCTTCTGTAAGAAAGCACCTCGCAATCGCCCTCTACCTCGGTGAGGCAGGCAAGGCGTACGCCGTCATTTAACTCGGCTTCGGTAAGAAGCTTGAGCTCGGTATCGGTGATTTTAGATACGTTTCCCCTGATTATTGCCTTGCATTTTCCGCATTTTCCGTGTCCGCCGCAGGGACGCTCGCCGCTTATCGCTTCGGAGACGGTAGTGCCGAGGGGGACACTTATGGATTCGCCGTTAAAGCTGACGGTTGCCGCCTCGCTTTTGAGAGAAAATATAACCGCTCCAAAGTAGGTAACGGTATTCTGCCCGTTTATATAATTCATTCCTGCAGCCTTAGCAAGCGCCGAAACGTCTACGCCGTAGGCTTCAAGCGAGGGTATAGCAAGGTTGGGGAAGCGGCAGGGCTCGCCTACTTGTTTTGCGCATTTTTCGCACATTCCGCAATTTCCTACGCCTAGGTGAAGCGCATCGGATATGCCTATATCCAAAAAGGCTTGACGAAGCTTTTTTGATATAGCGGGCATTTTCTTTCTTGCCTCTATCATTCCCTCAAAATCGAAGCTGTCCTCAAGCTCGGTTACGGTCTGGTATACGAGAGCGTAATCGTAGGCTTTAAGCTCCGCCATAAGAGCGTCTATATCTCCAACGTCAGGCGGGCACATATAGCATTTGCCGTACATTCCGCAGGCGTTCTTGGCGCACATGTCACGGAAGGCTCGGTCAAGCCTTATGTCACACGTGCGTATAAGCTCGGCGCAATTTGCGCCGAGCTTATACGGGATACCAATGAGATTTTTAAAAAGCTCGGTATTATTTTCCATAAAATTCATTGCTTGCCTTAAAGAAGGCGTCTATATTTTCCCAGGGTGTCATAGGAGGCATATCGCAGCCCGAGGAAAGCACGAAATTAGGATAAGCTGCGCACTCGTTCATAAGCGAAAGCGTTGCCTCTCTTACACTCTCGGGAGTGCCCATTCTAAGTATTCCCGCAGGGTCGATATTCCCCATAACTGGTACGTCGGAGGGGAATTTATCAAGCATATCTTTTAAATCGATTGCGTTGCCGAAATGGTATGCCGCAGCGCCGAAGGAAAGGAAGGATTCTACCATAAGAGGCGTGTTGCCGCCGCAGTTGTGATATACGAGTATGAACTCGTCGTCCTGAACGGCATCAACGATTTTCTTTACGTAAGGAGCTGAAAATTCCGATTCAAGAGCGGGGGAGAGAAGTCCCGAAACAGGCTCTGCCATCACTATTCCGTTAGCTCCTGCTTCCTTATACGCCTTAGCGTATTCGATGAGGAAATCGGTAACCTTTTCAAGCACGAGGTGTACCATATCGGGGTCGTCGTAGCAGTCAATCATTATCTCGGATACGTCAAGAAGTCTTGCCGCAAGCGAGAAAGGACCTATCATTCCCGCAAGCACGGGGCGGTCGGTGATTTCCTTGACGGCGCTCTTTATCGCGTCTATATAAAGATTAGTGCGTCCGCTTCCTACTGCGGGTACTTCGAGCGCCTCTGCCTCGTCCATATCGCCTATAAGTCTGCCCTTTACAGTGGGTACTTCATCGTCGGATACGCTGACGGTAGCGCCGAAGCACTCTGCCTCTACCGATAAATCCATAAAGCTTACAGATGCTAAAGCGTCGGTTCTGTCAGCGACGAGCTTCATACCCTTAGCCTGAAGCTCGCTATCTGAGATAAGCTCTTTAACAGTAATTCCAAGGAGGCTGACGCAGGGAAATGAAAGCACGGGAAACGCCTTCTTTTTCTTAGCCGCCATAACCTCACTTAGCCAATTTTTCATATTGTATTTCATTTTTGTTTTCTCCAAAATTAATATCTTCCAAGCTCGTGAGCAAGCCTTGATATTTCGGTCATATTACTGAAAGAAACAGAATTGGGGATTGAATGGTCGGATGCGAATACGTATCCGCCGCCCTCCTTCATTACGGGAATTATGCGCTCCATCTCACTCTTGACACGGTCGATATCGTCCCATAGCTGAGCGTTGATTCCGCCGTGGAAGCAGAGCTTGTCGCCGTAAAGCTCCTTAAGCTTGAAGGGGTCCATACCCGCTTTGATTTCAAGAGGGTTGAGCATTTCAACACCCGTTTCGATAATATCGGGAATGAGAGGCTCGATAAATCCGCAGGAATGCATTTCGGTAACCATCCCTCGCTCGTGCGCCCAGTCGACAGCCTTCTTATGATAAGGCTTAAGTAAGTCACGGTAAATCTGAGGCGAGAAAAAGGGCGAGCCCTTATATCCCATATCGTCGTACCAGAAAATTCCGTCGAATTCGTAGCCTGCATCAAGTATCTTCTGGCAAAGATTTAAAGAGGTAGTAAGATAGGTATCGAAAATGTCGGTAACCCATTCGGGCTCCTCGTACATACCGATAAGCATATTCTCAGTACCCGTAAGTCTTGAATGAGCGACGTCAAAGCCAAACCAGACCAGAAGCTGAGTGAATCTGCCCTCAGCCTTCCATTTCGGATAGTTTTCTTCAAGGTATTTCCAAGGGATTCTGTCTTCGTGGTAGGTCATCATCGCCGTCTTTGCTTCTTCCCACTTGTCAGAATCGTCGTAGTAGAAATTAAGCACCTCGGGGGTAGAGTCAAGCTCGTTAAATACCTTCTGGGTGTTGCCCCATCTCGTTGTCTCTATTCTGTATCTGTCGTTCTGCTCAAGAACCTTTCTTGCGTACCTCGGAGAGTTGTCAGGGCAAACCCTGATGGTTTTATCAAAGCCAAAGTGACTTTCCCATTCGGTGTTAGCAGGTAAGCCCTCCTTTGCCCATCTGCGCTTGGTACCCTCCCAAGCGGTATCAACCATGGGAATGCGGTCAACCTCCTGTCTTTTGTAGGTTCTCAGCATTCTTTCTCTTTCAGCAAGCTGTACCATAATATATACCCATTATGTAAAGTTGCTTTGTCAAAATCTACCGGTAATTTAAATTATGCCTTGCAGAACTCTACTGCCGCATCGGCTGCGCTTGCCGCATCCACGGTGTAGCAGTCAGCGCCAATCTTGTCGCAGAATTCCTGATTTACGGGAGCGCCGCCTATCATAATTTTAACCTTGTCACGGACGCCTGCAGCTTCGGCTGCCTTAACTACGTCCTCCATTACCGACATAGTGGTAGTAAGGAGGGCAGAACAGCAGATTACCTGGCAATTTTCTTCGATTGCGGTCTTAACGAATGCTTCGGGAGCAACGTCAGTGCCGAGGTCTACAACCTCAAGTCCCTTGCCCTCAAGCATCATTTTTACAAGGTTCTTTCCAATATCGTGAAGGTCGCCCTGAACCGTGCCGAGAACTACCTTTCCGGTAGCGACAACGCCGCTTGCGGCAAGAAGAGGCTTAAGGAGTCCTGCACCCATATTCATAGCTCTTGCGGAAACGAGAACCTCGGGTACGTAGATTTCATTGTTCTTGAACTTTTCGCCAACGATGCTCATACCTGCAAGAAGACCGTCGTTGAGAATATCGCCTGCTGCAAGTCCCTGGTCTATTGCCTACTGAACAAGCTCCTTTACTATTTTGGCTTTTCCAATCTGTACGTTTGCTGAAATTTCGTTTAAAATGCTCATTTTTTGTTCTTTCTCTCTTTCTTTACATATATTTTCTTCTGCCACTGTGGCAGATATTTTAGATACCTGTCTGTAAATCTGAGGCGTCATATCAAATGCCTCACGGAAATTTCTGTAAAATGCCGACGTGTCACGGAAGCCGCATTTTGATACGATTTTTTCCACCGCAAGCTCACTTCCCAAAAGGAGCTTTGCCGAGTGCTTCAGTCTGATTTCACGTAAATATTCTGAGAAAAGCTGCCCGGTATGCTGCTTAAAGCTGCGTGACAGATGCGAGGAGCTTACGAAAAGACGCTTTGATATTGCATCCAGCGAAAGCTCACAATCTGCATACTCGGCTTCAAGAATTTTGATTGCAGAGAATACGGTGTCTAAATCCTTGCTTTTTACGGGCGGATTTTTTAACGAGCTGTTTATGTATCTTGCTGTAAGTGCAAATAGCTGTATAAGATAGGTTCTTACCAGCGTGCGCCATTCGTCATCCCTATCCTGCAGCTCGTATTCGATGCTGTCAAGAAGTGTGCCAATCTTTTCTCTCATTTTCGAATTGAGCATAGCATAAGCAACGGGTGAGCCGTCGCCGAAAATGCCGTAGTAGCGCTTGCTTCCTGCCGTTGGTGTGTCTGCCTTAAACCAATCCTCGGGAGAGAAGCAAAGCTTCCTTATAATCAGATTGTCTCCAGCTTCTGCATTAAAAAATGCGTGCGGTACGTCAGGCGGCGTTAGTATATGTCGCCCGACTTGGACGGAATTCGCTTGTCAAGCACACAGTGGATTCCCGTGCCCTCTTCGATTAACGAAATTTCGAAAAAGTCGGAGCAAAAAAGCTTAGGCTCTGCGCTTTCGTCGTCTATCAAGTCAGAAAGCGTGATAAACGAGTGCAAAATGCGCTCTTAACCAAGCACGTCGCTTGACGTAAGCCTTTTATAATTTTGTAAATCGTTTGACATAATATTAAAAACCTGCTTCCGTTGTTAATAGCAAGCACGTGAGGTGTTAATATAATTGTACCACGCATACTTAAAATTGTAAATGGTATTATTTGCTTTTTCCCTGAGATTGTAATTTGCAAAAAAATCCATAGTCGCCAAAGAGCAAAGTCGGGTGCCGCTTAGAGAAAGAAAATATAGAAAACGTTTTGAATTTTAAAAGATGCTTTATCTGCAAAGTACCCTAACCTTTTGTGGATAGGTAGATTTTTTTGGATCACAAAATGTGACAGCCCCCTGATTTATTTACTATTGCTTTTTGCGTTGCTTTGTGATAAAATCTATAAGGATTATAAAAAACACCTTAGAACTTCCGTGGGGTAGCTATGATTGAATTAAAAAACATATCAAAAACCTTTAAGGTAGCAAAAAGAAACGCAGGGCTGAAAGAGGCTGTCCGTTCGCTTTTCAAAAAGGAATACAGCTATATAAATGCGCTTTCGGACGTTTCGTTTAAAATAAACGAGGGCGAAATGGTAGGCTACATAGGGCCAAACGGCGCAGGTAAGAGCAGTACGATAAAAATAATGAGCGGCGTGCTTACTCCCGACAGCGGAGAGTGTGTCATAGCGGGGCGTGTCCCGTGGCGTGAGCGCAAGGCGCACGTAAGAGAAATAGGCGTAGTTTTCGGTCAGCGCTCGCAGCTTTTCTGGGACGTTCCCGTCGTAGATACCTTTGAGCTTCTGCGTGACGTCTATAAGGTTGACGGTGCGAAATACAAAAGCACACTCGATACCTTAGTTGAAATGCTTGATATTGGCGGTATTATAAGAACTCCCGCACGCCAGCTATCGCTCGGACAGAGAATGCGCTGCGAAATTGCGGCGTCTCTCATTCACTCGCCTAAAATACTTTTCCTTGACGAGCCGACGATAGGTCTTGACGCTGTATCGAAGATAGCCGTCCGTGAATTTATCAAGCGCATCAACAAGGAAAATAAAACCACCGTAATTCTGACTACGCACGATATGCAGGACATAGAGGCGCTCACGGAGCGCATTATGCTTATAGGCAAGGGAAGAATTCTGCTTGACGGCTCGCTTTCCGAGCTTAAGGAGCGTGGCTCGAGAAATAAAAAACTCACGCTCAGCTACACGGGAGAGCTTCCCGAGACGATTCCTGCTGTAAGCGTGCTTAAGTCGCTCCCCAATCATATAGAGCTTGACGTAGACACGGAGGAGATATCGGTCCCCGAGGTGCTGTCGCTAGTATCAAATGGGGCGGAAATATCCGACGTCAGCGTGACCGGGCAGACGATAGACGAGCTTGTTTTGTCGCTTTATAAGGATTTCAAGATATGAAAAAGTACTTATCCTATCTCAAAATGAGGTTTATAGGAAGCTTGCAATACAGAGCTGCGGCGCTGGCGGGAATCATAACGCAGCTAATCTGGGGCGTTATGCTTATTCTTATGTTCGACGCCTTTTACAGAGCCGCCCCCGAGAGCTTTCCTATGGAATTTTCTCAGCTTTCAAGCTATATATGGCTTGGACAGGCGTTCTTCTCTATGTTCGTGCTGTGGTCGTTTGACAACGATATTTTTGACAGCATTTCCTCGGGAAATATCGCCTACGAGCTATCCCGCCCCTTGGATATTTACGGACTGTGGTTTGTAAAAAATATGGCCATGAGAATGGCAAACGCTACACTGCGCTCAATTCCAATGCTGATTTTGGCGTCGCTTCTGCCATATCCCTTTGGACTGTCGCTACCCGAAAGTCCGCTTCATTTCCTTATATTTATATTATCATTCGTCCTCGCATTTCTGCTCGTCGTGGCGCTTCTTATGATAGTATATATATCGGCGTTCTTTACGGTATCGCCTATGGGCACTAAAATTATCGTAACGACGGTCGGCGACTTTTTTGCGGGTGTCGTAATACCTATACCTTTCTTCCCCGAGTGGCTTCAGCCGGTGTTTTATTCATTGCCGTTTGCCTATATGCAGTCATCGCCCTTTTTGATTTACAGCGGACAAATGTCGCTGGATAAGGCTTTGCTTTGCCTGTTAGGTCAGATTGTTTGGATAGCTGTTTTGGTTATGATAGGTAAATTAATGTTGATAAAAGCTCTTAAAAGAGTGGTCGTGCAGGGAGGATAATCGATGAAGCTTTATTTCAAATACGTGTCGATGATATTAAAATCCCAGATGCAGTATAAGCTATCCTTCTTTATGACTGCCATAGGTCAGTTTATCGTATCGTTTACGGCGTTCCTTGGCGTATGGTTTATGTTTGACAGATTTAACGCCGTAGAGGGATACACGTTGCCCGAGGTTTTGCTTTGCTTTTCTGTCGTGCTTATGGCGTTTTCGCTGACCGAATGCTTCGTGCGTGGCTTTGACGTCTTTCCAAGGCTTATAAAATCGGGCGAGCTTGACAGAATTCTGGTGCGCCCGAGAGGCGTTGCCTTCCAGGTGCTTACCTCGAATATAGAATTTTCACGCTTCGGAAGACTTCTTCAGGCGGTGATTATGATGGCTATCGCAATTCCGACCAGCGGAATATATTTCAGCTTTGATAAAATCGTTTGTCTTGTATTTATGATTGTAGGTGGAATTGCGACCTTTACGGCGCTGTTTATAATCTACGCTGCGATAAGCTTTTTTACGATTGAGGGACTCGAATTTATGAACGTCTTTACCGACGGAGCAAGAGAGTTTGGTAAATATCCCGTATCTATCTACGGCGAGGGGGTTCTTAAGTTTTTGACCTACGTCGTTCCTATCGCTCTTTTCCAATATTATCCCTTGAATTATCTTATCGGCAAAAGCGACAGCGTTTTATATATTTTCCTGCCGCTTTTGGGATTTTTGTTGCTACTGCCTGCGCTCCTTGCCTTTCGCTTTGGCTTATCAAAATATAAATCTGCCGGCTCGTAATAATAAAGTCTTATACTGCGCTTAAATCATAATAGGGGAGGTGATACCGCCGTGAACGGTGAGGTCAATAATCGGCTCGACACAAAACGAAAATTCGGGCTTAACAACAATCAGCTTAAATTCATAGCAATGCTCACTATGCTTATAGACCATATGGGCTTAAGCCTTTTTCCGTCGGTAATCGCCCTAAGAGCGATAGGCAGAATATCCTTTCCTATCTTTGCCTATATGATTGCGGAGGGGTGCCTGTATACGAGGAACAGAATTAAGTATCTGCTTTCGATATTTTCGCTCGGCGCTTTGTGCCAGCTTGTGTACTTTATAGCCGAGCGCTCTATGTATCAGAATATACTTCTGGCTTTTTCCTTTTCTATACTCGCAATATTCTCTTTAGACCTGATAATAAAAGGGAAAAGGGCAAGGCTTATAGTCCTGGGGGCGCTTGGATTTATTGTCTCAGCATTCGTTTCTCTTGTGCTTCCTATGCTTTTAGAAAAGCAAGGATTTATGTTTGATTACGGGGAATACGCTTTCATTTTGCCAATAATTGTTTACTATATGCCTAATAAATGGTGGAAAATCGGCGCTATGGCGATTATTCTTTCTTATCGAGCGTACGTAAGCTGCTGGATACATTGGTTCACCCTCGTTCCGGTAGTGCTTCTTATGCTGTATAACGGCGAGCGAGGGAAGCTTCGCTTAAAATATATGTTTTACCTCTTTTATCCCTTGCACCTGGTTGCTATTTACCTGATATCGCTTATTGTTTAAAATATACGGCTGCTTAGAATGCACACTTGCAGGTATGGTTAAAGCAACGGCAAAAATTAAAGCATTGATAAAAAACTCTTTCAAGAGAAAAAAGACTTGAATTTTTTGAAAATATTTGGAGGACTGGTTCTATAATAAATATTGGGGTATATGCTCAACAAAAATAAAAAAAGACGAGCATAAAGATTAAAAATCTGTTAGAATAAAGTTGCAACACTAAAACTAACGGAGGTTAATCAATATGCTCGCATCAGATTTTAAGGCTTTGTAATTTAGCCATTCACCCATATCGGACTTGTCCATCCATAGCGTCCGTCTTTCAGAAGAACTCGCAGATAATAATAGTCTGTGGGATTTTCTTGCTTATAATCAAGAATGATTTCGGATGCATAGGGGAGCGAGATATAATTACGGCAATTCTTGACTAACGTTACAGATTTGATTGGAACGTCCGACTTGATACAATAGAAGATATGAAGATCGTGAAATTCGGGCCTATCAATGGTTTCACCCATATAGTGTCCGTTTATCCGAAAGTCAATTTCCATACGGCCATGCATATCTCCTTCGGGAAGTCCCAGCATATATGCGAAGGTGCGACCGGATTTGAGTGCCTCAAAAATAGCTCGAGGACTGTTTTCAGCCGCCCATACACCTGTAACACCGGGGTATTTATAAGGGTATTCACTTGCTTCAAGTACCATTCCGTTTTTTCCATGATGGTCATCACTACCGGCGATAACTCCGATCTTTGCCCCTTTCCGAAGAGCGTCTTGCCAAAATCCACCTTCGCAGCAGACTGATTGGGATCCGGCAGGATTTCCCATATATTCAGCAGCGTCGCCGCGAGAGATTATCTCGATATATGGAGTAATTAAATCGGTAGGGAGAGCAATAAAATCCGCATTTGAAGTAAATGAATACGTATCGTGCGGACAGAGAATTACATCATCTCTTGCTAAAAGAGCTCGCAATTCCTCTTCGGTGATCTCGCCGTCACGTTTACCGCGGACCATTTTTGCATCATCGTCGCAAAAATAAAGAACAAGATTATTATAGAAGGGGTAGGAGTCCCTCTCATAACCCAGAAGGGTGGAAAATTTTCCGGCAATGCGGTGTTCAACAGCTTTTTTTCGAATTATATCCCATTTTGACGGAGAGCCAACCCAAAGTTCAGCTTTGCCTACTCCGCCATGGTCGTGGTCAGTGAGCACAGCAAAATCCAATCTTGCGATATCACGAATATTTTTGAAGAAGGTATCAATGTCAGGAACACCGTCCGAAAGATTAGAATGACCGTGCATTTCGCCTGTAAGAGGAATAAAATCCGGAGGGGGCGGATCAAGACTTCTTTGTGCAGCGTTCATAGCTTTTTTTAGTTCTGAAGGGGTCTCGCTTTCACCGCTATATACAGTATCAGTGAATGCTTTACAGCGGTTGGGAGTATCATAGCGCTTTGCCAAGTATTTATCGGGATTGTTCATGCAAAACCTCCAATGTTGATTTTGTTTTACTACAGCACGTTCAATAACGCCCTCTAAAAAGAAGGGCGTTATTCTTGATTTGCGAGCCGAAATTAAATAATGAAATATTCATTTTTCACCTATTATGGACAATGATACTACAAAATCACTGTAAATGTCAATAACTTTATGATAAAACGGTTGTGTAAATGAAGTTCAATTATTACTAAGAAAATTAAATGCCAAATTGTTTTCTGAGATAAATATCTAACTTGTAAATTTGTCTCAAACTCTTGATTTGTTTAAGGCTTTGTGATATAATGTATATAAACAAAGCAGCAGAAACGCTTGCTAAAATAAAAGGAGTTATTACGAATGGCAAATAGATTTGTACTCAACGAAACGAGCTATCACGGTAAGGGCGCAATAAGCGCTATCGCTACCGAAATTCAGGCAAGAGGATTTAAGAAGGCTTTTGTATGTTCCGACCCCGACCTTATTAAGTTTGGCGTTACGAAGAAGGTAACCGACATCCTTGATGCGGCGCAGATTGCATACGAGATGTTCAGCGACATTAAGCCCAACCCCACCATTGAAAACGTTCAGAACGGTGTTGAAGCATTCAAGAAGAGCGGCGCAGATTGCATCGTTGCTATCGGCGGAGGTTCTTCAATGGATACCGCAAAGGCTATCGGCATTATAATTGAGAATCCCGAGTTTGCCGACGTAAGAAGCCTCGAAGGCGTCGCTCCCACCAAGAATAAGTGCACTCCCATCATCGCAGTTCCCACCACGGCAGGTACTGCAGCGGAGGTTACTATAAACTACGTTATAACCGATGCGGAAAAGAACAGAAAGATGGTTTGCGTTGACGTTCACGATATTCCCGTGGTTGCGGTCGTTGATCCCGATATGATGGCTACGATGCCCAAGGGACTCACTGCGGCTACCGGTATGGATGCTCTTACTCACGCTATTGAGGGTTATATCACCGGCGGTGCTTGGGAGCTCTCTGATATGTTCCACATTAAGGCTATAGAGATTATTGCGAAGAGCCTTCGCGGTGCGGTAGCCAATACTGATGAAGGTAGAGAGGGTATGGCTCTCGGTCAGTATATCGCAGGTATGGGCTTCTCCAATGTAGGTCTTGGTATCGTTCATTCTATGGCTCATCCCCTCGGTGCACTTTACGACACCCCCCACGGTGTTGCTAACGCTATAATTCTTCCCACCGTAATGGAATACAACGCTCCCGCAACCGGAGAGAAGTACAGAGATATCGCAGTTGCTATGGGTGTTAAGGGTGTTTCCGAGATGACTATTGAAGAGGCAAGAAGTGCGGCTATCAATGCGGTAAAGCAGCTTTCTCTCGACGTCGGAATTCCCGCAGACCTCAAGGATATCGTTAAGGCTGAGGATTTAGATTTTCTTGCCGAGTCTGCGTACGCAGATGCTTGCCGTCCCGGTAATCCCCGCGAAACAAGTGTAGAAGAAATTAAAAATCTTTATCTCAAGCTTATGTAATTCAAATTAAGATTAGAGTGGGCTCTTTCCGGAGTCCACTGTTTCTTTTTTACAAAATCATCTCTATGCAGTCAAAGTAAGCGCTCGCAGCGGAACACGGTGAGAAATGTATTTATTCCCAAATAGCAAAACCATTTTAGAGGCATTTCCGGAAATGTATGACAGACCTTTCTGCTTCGTGTCTATGGTGAATCGATGATTCAATCCGGAATTGAAGACGGTGACCTCGTTTTCATACGCAAACAAGAGAGTGCTGAGCAAGAAAATATCGGTTTTCCTATAATAACGAGCAGACAATCATCATCAAACGCTATAAGCAAAACGGACATAGTTTTATTCTATGTTAATGCTGATTGTACCGCCCTTTTTATCGTTTTATATGATAAAAATTCATACACCATAAACAAATAAAAAGGCTTTGAGAAGTTCTCTCAAAGCCTTAGGTGGTCGGAGTGACACGATTTGAACGTGCGACTTCTGCGTCCCG
>JAZRCT010000058.1:0-5645 GCA_045659905.1 Eubacteriales bacterium
AGCGTAGCCCTTAAGGTGAAGTCCTCGCTTTGGGTCAAGACGCTTCCTTTTGCTGCTTCTGTAAAAGGTTTTGCGGTAGCCTACGTAGCAGGCTACAAAAAAGGATATTATCAAAAGCGTGGCAGCGCCAAGCACAATATACAGCTCTTTCATTTTAGTTTTCTCCGTTGTGGGTTAATTTCGCTTTTCCGGCTTTTTATCAAGATAAGCTTTGCTTTTTCCTTGATTTTGTAGCAAAGGCTTTCTCTTTTTATCTTTTATTTTCGCCTAGGCAAAGCGCCGCCGGTTTAATTGAAATTCCTAAATTCAGCGCTTGTTATATTTAAGTATAGCAAGAAGTATGATTATCAGCTGAATTGGAATACCTATTATAAAGAGAAGCCAGAAATTGTTTTCCAAAAGCTCAATATATATCGACAGTATGACCGTCCAGTTTATTATTGACAAAAGCAGATATTGAAATACCCGGCTTTTGAAAAAATACGCATTACATATTACGCACACCGCCGCCGTAATGGGAATCGCCCATATGAAAAGCGACCACATATTCTGCGAAAGCACTATATTCATATACGAAAAAGCGACGGTCGCCGCAATCCATACCGACGCCATAGCGATAAGAGTGATTATTATCTGATTCGGCGTATCACGCTTTACGACGTAAGGATTGTTCTTTTTCGGTTGCTCCTTTTGAAGAAGGTACTCAAATCGAACTCCGTAGATTTCGCATATTTTGCAAAGCGTCTCTATATCGGGGAGCGTCTCCGCATGCTCCCAGCGTGATACCGCCTTGTCGGAATAATTAAGCTTTGCGGCAAGCTCCTGTTGGGTGTATTTTCGGTCCTTTCTCAGAGCGACGAGGTTTGCCGCAATGATTTCCTTTATGTTTTCCATATCTAATCCGTCCTTTTTTGCATTTTTTTGTAAATTCGTACGGCTATGATTTTAGTTGCTTACGTAACCATTCTATCACACGCACGCGCGTTTGTCAATGCGCTTTTTCTTAATTCTCAGTTTTGTGGAGTGGCATTGGACTCCAAAATTCAGCTCCTGCGAGAATTCTACTTTAGGTGGAATCAAGCTTAGAGGGAAAAGTCTTGATTTTTTTCGGCTTTAATGGTAGAATGTCGATGTGTGGCGAAATCGCCGCTTTTTTAATGCAAAATAAATTTAAGGCTGTTGCAATCCTATTTTTAAATTATAGCTTGCAACGTGTGCCAAATGAGGTAAAATATGAAGAAAATCTATGACGAAAGCAAGGTTGTAAGCGTATTCTTTGCGGCTGACGACGGGTATCTCCCCTATCTTGAGGTGTCATTAGCGTCGCTCTCCGAGCACGCATCTCCCGAATACATTTACGACGTCCATATCCTATCAAGCGGCTTTTCCGAGGCAAGTCTTGAAAGCCTGCGAGGACTTGTTAAGGACAACGTAAGGGTGACCGCTGACGACGTCACCTCGCTTATCGCCCCCATTAAGGAGGCGCTTGCGCTCAGACTTCGCGACTACTATTCCGAGACGATATATTACCGCCTTTTTATCCCCTCGATGTTTAAAAATCTCAAAAGAGCGGTATATCTCGATTCCGACATAGTCCTGCTTGAGGACGTAGCAAAGCTTTTCTTTACACCGCTTTACGGCAAAATTCTGGGTGCTGTTACAGACGAGAGCGTTATCAGCGTGCCTATTTTCTCAAGCTACGTAAAGGGCTACGTTGGCACCCGCACGGCAAATCATTATTTTAATTCGGGCGTTTTGCTTATGGACCTTGACGGCTTCAGACGCCACCGCATAGAGGAGCGCTTCAGAGAGCTTTTGCTCACACGCAATTTCAAGACCGTCGCTCCCGACCAGGATTATCTGAATTTCCTCTGCCGTGGCAAGGTAAGATATCTTCCCTCGGGCTGGAATAAGCACGCTATTGCGGGCAGAGATATCCCCGAGGATGAACTTTATCTCGTGCATTTTAATATGTTCAACAAGCCTTGGAGATATGACGGAGTGCCTTACGAGGCGCATTTCTGGCGCTATGCTGATATGACGCCCTCAAAGGAGCTTTTAAGGCGCGAAAAGGCGGACTACACCGACGAGATGAAGGCGAAGGACTACGAGGCTGCAGGCAGACTTCTTAATAGCGCTGCCGATATTCTTGAAAACGAAGCTCCGATTTTTGAATCGGCGCAGAGCCGTGCGCTTCTCTCTGCACTCGGCGGAGCGCTGGCGAGCGCTGTCAACTGACACGTCTTGCAGAGATGCATTATGAGTCTTAACGAAGAAAGAGCAAGGGTAATCGAAAATATAAGAGCTGCGCTCTCGGAGGGCGATACCTTCCGCAAGGTAGAGCTTTTCGACCCGATAATCACCGACGAGGAAGTAAGACGGATTATTCTGCCGTTTGATTTACTGAGAAAGAAGCCTATCAATAAAATAAAGGCGTATCTTGCAAGGAAGCTTGCCGAGGCGTTCACTAAAAAGGTGAATAGCGATACAGAGCTTGTCGGCGTAGAGAACGCCCTTAAGATAGAGGGCGGCGCATTCATTACCGCCAACCATTACAATCCCACCGATTCAACCCCGATAAGAATGCTTGCCTGCGAATGCGGCAAGCGTAAGCTTCACGATATAGTCGTTCAGCAGTCCAATATATTTATGACGGGACTTTTCGGCTTCCTTATGAAGAATGCAAACACCCTGCCCGTCTCGGGGCTTGCCGAATATACCGTAAACAAGCTCACACCCGCCTTGTCGGAGCTTTTGGCAAGGGAGCATTTTATTCTGGTATACCCCGAGCAGGAAATGTGGTACAACTATAAGAAGCCGAGAGCCTTGCGTGACGGCGTATACCACTGGGCGGCAAAATTCGGCGTACCCATTATCCCCACCTTTACCGAAATGAGAAATCTCGACGGCGAGTGCGGTGAGGACGGCTTTCTTCCGATAAAGCATATACTTCATATTATGCCGCCTATTTATCCCGACCCCTCGCTCTCCCCAAGAGAGAACCGCATCGCAATGTGGAAAAAGGACAATGAGCTTAAGCGTGCTAAGTACGAGGAGGTCTACGGAATACCGCTCGACGACAAATTTATACCCGAGCGTGATATCGCAGGTTACCCCAAGAAATTGTAAATAAATATTCTCATTTTTAATATTTTATGGGGACTAAGTGCAAGATTAGTCCGCATTATTTTTATCCGTTTTTATACCTTAATTCGTCAAATGCGACCACCGTGCAGGCGTTGCGTAAGAAAAGCACGCAAGGGTAAAGCTACGATAAGCCAATTAAAAGCACTGCGGCTTCGTTATTCTTAAATTTCATTCGTGGCTTTTAAATTCCGGTTATCGTTCTTAAATTCCGTTTATGGCTTGACAACCTGCCCGGCTTTTGGTATAATCAATGATAAGTTTTTATTTTATAAAAAAGAGGAGCTTTAGAATGAAGGATTACAATCTTCTTAAGAAAAACGACGCCGAGCTTTACGAAGCGGTAATGAAGGAGCTTGGCAGACAGAGGAACAAAATCGAGCTTATTGCGTCGGAGAACTTCGTTTCGGACACCGTAATGGAAGCAAACGGCACTATTCTCACCAATAAATACGCAGAGGGATACCCCTCTAAGAGATACTACGGCGGCTGCGAATACGTAGACGTAGTTGAGAGCATAGCTATCGAGCGTGCAAAGCAGCTCTTTGGCGCAGGCTACGCTAACGTACAGCCTCACTCCGGCGCTCAGGCTAATATGGCTGTATTTTTTGCGCTCCTTACCCCCGGCGACACCGTGCTTTCTATGAATCTTGCTCACGGCGGACACCTTAGCCACGGCTCGCCTGTAAATATGTCGGGCAAGTACTGGAACATTGTTCCTTACGGCGTATCAAGCGACAGCGAGACCATCGATTACGAGGAAGTAAGACGTCTTGCGCTTGCGTGCAAGCCCAAGCTTATCCTTGCAGGCGCTTCGGCATATCCCAGAATCATCGATTTCAAGAAGTTCTCGGAAATCGCCAAGGAGGTAGGCGCTTATCTTATGGTAGATATGGCGCACATTGCAGGTCTCGTAGCGGCAGGTCTTCACCCCTCGCCCGTTCCCTACGCTGACGTTACCACCACTACCACTCACAAGACCTTAAGAGGTCCGAGAGGCGGTCTTATCCTTTCTAACGACGAGGAAATTGCAAAGCTTATCAACAAATCTATATTCCCCGGTACTCAGGGCGGTCCTCTTATGCACACAATCGCCGCAAAGGCGGTATGCTTCGGCGAGGCGCTTAAGCCCGAATTTAAGGAGTACGCAGCCCGCATAATCGAAAATACCAAGGCACTTGCAGACGGTCTTATAGGCGAAGGCTTCCGTCTTGTATCGGGCGGTACTGACAACCACCTCGTGCTCGTAGACCTTACGGGTATGAAGGTCGCTACGGGTAAAGAGGCAGAGCATCTTCTTGACGAGGTCGGCATCACCTCGAATAAGAACGCTATCCCCTACGACACTCAAAAGCCCTTCGTCACCAGCGGTATCCGTCTTGGCACTGCCGCCGTTACCACCAGAGGCTTTTGCCCCGAGGACCTTACCGAGGTAGCAAAGCTTATCGGACTTACCCTTAAGGATTTCGACAACAACGCAGACGAGGTAAGAGAGCGTGTTAAAAAGCTTCTTGCCAAGTATCCGCTTTACGAGGGCTAATCGGAAATGCAGCTTCAGGACTCTAAATCAAAAATCTTTTCAAGCCCTATCACAATAGTGCTTATAGCTCTTTTGTGCTGTGCGCTCTGGGGAAGCGCAACCCCCGCTATAAAAATCGGATACGAGCTTATGCTTCCCGATAAAGACGTTCCCTCGACGATACTCTTCGCAGGCATTCGCTTCTTCTTCGCAGGAGTATTCACCGTAATAATTTTCAGCATAGCACGTAAAAAGCTTATTCTTCCTAAGGCTAACAACTTAGGCAGAGTAGGAATCGTTTCCTTGGTACAAACGGTTCTCCAGTACATATTCTTCTACGTAGGACTTGCAAACACCAGCGGTGTTAAGGGCACTATTCTCACAGGCTCTTCGACCTTCTTCGCAATTCTTATCGCGGCGCTTATTTTCAGACAGGAAAAGCTCAATACTAAGAAAATAGTGGCATGCGTGTTAGGTCTTGCAGGCATTGTCGTTATAAATCTTAACGGACTTTCGCTCTCTATGAACTTCCTCGGAGACGCATTCTGTGTGTTCTCCGCGATATCCTTAGCTCTCTCCTCGACGCTTATAAAGAGATTTTCAAAGCATGAGGATCCTGTAACCATCAGCGCTTATCAGTTTATCCTCGGCGGTGAGGTTATGATGGTAATCGGACTTGCCACAGGCGGTATAATCACCGTTGAAAGCTTCAAATCCGTGCTTCTTCTCATATATCTCGCTCTTCTCTCAGCAGTTGCATATTCGCTCTGGGGAATTCTCCTCAAGTACAACCCCGTGTCAAAGGTAACCGTATTCAGCTTCACTACTCCCGTATTCGGAGTACTTCTTTCGATGCTTCTTCTTACAGAGAGCAGCGGCGTCGGAATACTTAATCTTATATCCGCGCTTCTTCTCGTTGCGCTCGGAATATTCATTCTTAACGCAGACCTTGACGCAATAAAAAATCTCCTCGAGGGAGATT